>CAVUSZ010000058.1:0-72505 GCA_963744255.1 uncultured beta proteobacterium | reverse complement strand
CATGCCGAGCTGCGCGAGGCAAAGCTAGATGTTCAGCGACCTCTGGATCCGACGCCCGCCAGCACCACCTTTGCGCCGATCAACCTCGAGGTCCGGGACCTTCGACGCTGCCCGAGCGGCACGGCCGGTACGCGATCACCGCGGCAGTGGGCGACGGCGGCTGGATCGCCTGGCGCGGCGACGTTCGGTGCTCCCGACCGCGTCCGCGGGTGCGCTGGAAGTGAAAGGAGAGAAGCTCGCCACCGCCTGGGCATTCATCAGGAAAGACTCGTCTTTCCCGCCGAAAGGAAGCGTCGACCTCGCCGCCGCTACCGCTTCGCGTACGCCGACGGCAGCGACGCTCGGACTGGACAGATATCCGGGCTCAGTTCTGGGCCTTGGCGCTCAGCAGGAGCGGCGGCGCCGAGCCGATCCTGGCGCTGGACACCATCGCGGCGAGCGAAGGGCGATTCGACCTCGCGCAGCGCAAGCTGTCGTGCCCAACTGGTAACCCGCAACGGGCAAGTCGCTGCCGCCGTGGAAGCCGACCGGACCGTCGATTGGGCAAAGTTGCTCGCACCCAGGCGACCCCCCTTACCGCCCGACGCCGCGAAGCCGCCGGCTCCGGACACGCGCCCGTGGAAGTACACGATCCAAACGATCGCGGTGGAGGACGTCAAGGTAGGGTCGTGGATCGCGGCTACGAGAAGCCGATCGTGTCCGGGATCGACGTGGTGTCCGCCGCGCTCACGCCGTCGCGAACCGTGCAGTCGCCGATGCGCTTCGAGGCCGCGCTGGCCACGGCTCAGGCGGGACCGTCAAGGGGACCGGCACGATCGCCCAGGATCTCAAGACCGCCGACGCACGGTCGAAGCGACGGGCGTCGCGCTCACGCCGCTCCAGCCGCTCGTCGCCCACTACGCGGCGCTCGATCTGAAGTCGGGGCACGCGTCCGCGTCGGCACGAGTCAACTACCAGGGCGGAGGCAGAGGACCCTCGCTGAGCGCGACCGGGACGATGAGCATGGGGGACGTGCTCGTGAACGAAACCGAGACCGGCGATCGCTTCCTGTCGTGGAAGACGCTGTCGGCCGACGAAGTGACCTTCACGCTCGCACCCAGTCGGCTCGACATCAAGGAAATCAGCGTGCTCGAACCGGGTGCGAAATTGGCGATCTCGACGGACGGGGCAGTGAACCTGGCTCAGGTTCTGCGGCGGGATGCCCGCCGGGCCAATGGTCCCGCGGCGTCGAATCGCAAGGAGCAAGCCGTACCCGCGGCATCAAACCGTCCGCCTCAAGAGTCCGCCGGCGACGCCTTTACCGCGAACATCAGCCGGCTCCGCGTCCGGAACGGGACGGTCGATTATTCCGATCTCAGTCTGGCGCTGCCGTTCTCCGCCCGGGTCAGACGGTTCAACGGCTCGGTCGTGGGGATCTCGACCGATCGCGCCAGCCGCGCCGAGCTGAAGTTCGACGGCCGCATCGAAGGATCGGGTCGGCGAAGGTCGAAGGCGGCCTGAACGCGTTCGATCCCCGGGCGTTCACCGACATTCGCGTCGAGTTCGACAACGTCGAGATGCCGCCGCTGTCGCCCTACGCCGCGACCTTCGCCGGACGCAAGATCGCTTCCGGACGGCTCTGGCTCGACCTGCGCTACAAGATCGTCAAGAGCGAGCTCGTCGGAGAGAACAAGATCGTGATGCAGGACTTCACGCTCGGCGAGCGCGTGGAGGCGCCGAACGCGCTCGATCTGCCGCTCGATCTCGCCGTCACGCTGCTCACCGACAGCCAGGGCAAGATCAACGTGGCGGTGCCGGTCCGGGGCAATATCGACACCCCGCAGTTCAGCTACCGGCATCTCATCCGCGAGGCGCTCGCGAGCCTGATCGTCGGAATCGTCTCCGCGCCGTTCCGGGCTCTCGCCAGTCTCGCCGGCAGCGGCTCCGAGACGCTCGGCAGCATCAACTTCGAGCCAGGGAGGGCGAGGCTGCTGCCGCCGGAGCAGGAGAAGCTCGACAAGGTCGCGCAGGCGTTGAAGGAAAAGCCCCGGGTCAAGCTGGTGGTGCGTGGCCCCTACGATCCGCAGCTCGACGGCGAAGCGCTGCGCAACCGGCAGGTCCGGCGCGAGGTTGCGCAAGCGCTCGGGGTGAAGCTCGATGAGCGCGAGGATCCCGGCCCGATCCGTACGGCGACGCTCCCACCCAGCGCGCGCTGGAAACGATGCTCGCCGCACGCGCCGGGCCGAAGGCGGTGGAGGAGCTCGAGCGAGAGTTCAAGAGTCGCTGGACGCGACCCCGAGCGAGTGAGCCGGCTGTTGGCGCTGTTCGGGAAAGCGAGCCCCGACCGCGAGTTCTACCAGGCGATGTTCGAGCGGCTGGTCGCGTCGTATCCGCTTCCCGAGACCGAGCTGCAGCGCCTCGCCACGCGCCGGGCGAAGGCCATCACCGAGTACCTGGTCCAGTCCGCCGGCCTCGACGCCGGTCGCGTGAAGCCGGAGAAGCCCGCACCGTAAGCAGCTCATCGGATCAGGCCGTCGCTGCGGAGCTCGCGCTCGGGCTCGTCAAGGGCGTGTCGTAACGGAGACCAACCCCGAGGATCGTGACCGCTCTCCGGTTGACCTAGCATCGCGCACCGGCGCTGATCGCGAAGAACGGCCCGGGCGCAGTACACCTCCGGCTAAGCTCGGGCGCAATCCAGGTCCAGGGGGCTTCGATCGGACATGAGTTGTCCATGCAGTTTGACGACGTTACTTGGCGGCGCCACATGCTCACGCTGGCTGGACGGTCAGCGAAGCCAGCACAGTCTCCCATTCCGAGACCTTGAGTGCCGCTCGGTACTGCGGCTCGGTCGCTTGCGCATCGGATCGACGAACGATCGCAGAAACGCGGACGAACTGAATCTCCCCGCCGGGCAGCTCGAACGCTTTTGCGAGTCTCCCGACGACTACGCCCGCCCCGTCGTGAAGCGCCCGCCCGCGAAGCTCGAGCCGGTCGCCCACGCGAAGCCGTGCGATCGCCTTGTGGATCGAATCTCCCGCCGGCCGCCGCCCGGCGAAATCCATATCGACGTCCCCCAGCGTAAGCTCGCGATGGATCCGCTCCAGCGCGGGCGATGGAGCGGAAGCACCTTCGGCGCGACGGCGCGCACCGCTTCGCTGTCCCGCAGCTCGCCGAGGAAAGCAAGGCCGCGCGGATACGCCTCGAAGAGAGTCAGGGTCTCCTTCGCGCGCGTCATCGCGACATAGAGCAACCGCCGCTCCTCGGCTTCAGCGGTCGGCCAGTCGCCGGCATCGAGCACGACGACATGCTTGAACTCGCGTCCCTTCGCGCCATGAGCCGTGCAGAGATTCAAATGACCCGGCGCCGCGCGCGCGTGCGCCCCGGCCGACTCGTAGAGCCATTCGATCGCGTCTGCGGACGGGACGGGAAGCCCTCCCGTTGCCGCTGCGAGCTCCGCCGCACAAGCCTCGAGCTCCTCCCACCACGGGTTCTCCGGCTCGGCCTGCGCAAGCCGCGCGACCCAGCGAGCGAGCGCACCTGATCGGATGAGCGCTCCCGTGCGGCGTCTCAGTGCGTCGAGGACCCGGTGCCCCTCTCGAGTCTTCACGGCGGAGAGCCCGGCTCCGGCACCGCCGCGGTCCCCCGTGCGGTAGGGGATTCTTGCATGGTCGCAAAAGGCACGGATCGGCTCCAGCGTCGCGTGAGTGCGGGCGATGATGGCGAAGTGAGACCAGTCAGCATCGAGGTCGAGCATCCGCAGACGCTCGATCTCCTTCATCGCGAGCTGCGCCTGGATGTTGCGATCTCCAGGCACGCGGAAGAGCTGCACGTGGCCGCGGTTGACCTCGTCGAGGCGCTCCCAGCGGCCGCCGGGCGGCAACCCCGCCCGAACGTGGTCGATCCGGATCGGATGGTCCGTCTTCATCCGGTCGGGCGCGGGCGAGATCACCTGGTTCGCCGCGGTGATGATGTGCTGCGTCGAGCGGTAGTTCTCGACGAGATAAGTCGCCTCGGCCTGGTAGTCCTGCTGAAAGCGGCGGATGAACTCGACGCTGGCTCCCGGAAGCCGTAGATGTTCTGGTCGTCGTCGCCGACGGCCAGGAGGCTCAGCTTTTTCTCCCCTTCCCTGACGGTCCGGCCGGCGAGCGCGCTGACGAGCGCGTACTGCAGCGCGTCGATGTCCTGGTACTCGTCGACGAGGATGAAGCGATAGCCGCGAAGCAGCCGGTCGCGGAGCTCGTCGGCGTCCGCGCCGACGCCGCTTCGCCCCTCCAGCAGATCGACCGCGCGGCGGATCAGCTCGTCGAAGTCGCGGCTCGACGCCCGCCTCGGCGAGCTTCCCGAGGCTCGTCCCGGTCAGCCGCAGCGCCATCGCGTGATACGTCAGGACGGTGACGCCCCGCGCATCGTCGCCGACCAACGCGCGGAGACGCCGCCGGATCTCGACCGCGGCCGATCGATTGAACGCGAGGACGATGATGCTCTCGGGCGCGACCCGCAGAACGCGCAGCAGGTAAGCGACGCGGTGCACGATGACCTTCGTCTTGCCCGATCCCGGGCCGGCGAGCACCAGACGGTTCCCGGTGTCCCGCGCCTGGACGAGGCGCTGCTGGACCGGATGCCGCAGCTCGTCCACGATCCGCCGGTACGACTCGGCCGTCGTCGCGAACTCGAGCAGTTCCTTGCGCCCCGCGAAGTACTCTCGACAAAGCGCTCGCGGGTCCACGAGAAGTACGCTGCAACGAGCGCGAGCGCGTCGGCGATCCGCCGCGCGCCGTGCTTCGCGAACTCGTTCATCACGTGGATCTGGACATTCCGCTCGGCGATAGTGCCGCTCGAGCGGCGCGAAATCCTCCTTCACGAACCGGATTGCGCCGTCCCGCGGCAGGAGCCGGATCGTCATCGCCGACCGGAAAACCGTGCGGCCCTTGTCCAGGATCGACGACGCCGGTTCTCGTGCAGATACAGCAACGCCTGCTCGAGCGCGCCGGCGGGATCCTCGACCTGCGCCGCCAGCTCGATGTCGGCCTGATCGCCTCGAGAGCTCGCCCGCCTTGCACTCGACGATCGCGATCGGCGCTCTGGATGGACGCCGGGCAGCTTGGCGAGCAGCGCTTCGAGGACGACCTCGGCGACCGCGCGACGCTTCGCGGTGATTGCGCGGATCTGCTCCCACGGGCGCGCGACCCCGACCCGCAGCTCGTCCGCCCCGACCTTGCGCACCTGCAGCATCGCTCGCTTCGTCTCGCCCTCGCCGAAGGAGTGCGCCATCGCCCGCAGCAGACGCGAGCAGCACGTCCGGGATCAGCGCGTCCGGCGGCACTTCGCCCGCGAGGCGTTGCCGCACGCCCTCGCAGAGCGGACGGAGCGTCACGACCTGTCCGTCATCGTCCGGGGCATCCGGCGCGCTCTCGGCCATGATGTCGACCAGCGCCCGCTCTATCGCGCTCGTCCGCGTGAGCAGCACGTTCGAGGCGTCCTTCACTCCCTTGCGGAGAACGACGCGCAGTCCGAGGTCGTTGGCGAGCAGCCCCAGCGACTCGAGGTTGTGAAGGATGCGGAAGCACTCCTCGGCCGGGACGCCGGTCTTCGCGGTCAACTCGTCGGTGCTGATGCCTTCGGCGCCTTCGGCGCCCATGACCAGCCCGAGGATCGTCGAGGTAGCGCTTGCGCACGTCGCCGCGACAGGTTCGCGCGGTCGAGCGCCCGCGGCTCGCCCAGGCATGGACTGACCTTCAGGCTCGCGGGGAAGACCCGCGTGTGGTTCTCGTTGCGCTGCAGGAACCGCGCCCGCTCCAGCCACGCGATCGGCCGTCGTGACCTTCGTGTCCGCGTCGGCCGTCCGGGTCGATGTCGATGCGCGCGTCTTCGTCGAGGAGCAGTTCTCCGGCGGTCACGACGATCTCGTCGCTGCGCAGCCGTCTCGACGCGGCGTGCGCAGCGCCTTGAGCATCCCGGCGAAATCGCGCTGGGTGAGCCGCGAACGCGCGGAGAGGCCGAACTGCGTTTCGACGTCCTCCTCGTCGAACAGCAGCACGCAGCGGGCGGGGTCGCCGTCCCGCCCGGCGCGGCCCGGCTTCCTGCAGGTAGTTCTCGAGCGAACCCGGGAATGTCCGCGTGCACGACGACGCGGATGTCGGGCTTGTCGACGCCCATGCCGAAGGCGTTCGTCGCGACGATGACGCGGAGCTCGCCGTCGAGGAACTGCTGCTGCACGCTCGCTTCTTGGTGCCGGGTTCCAGCCCAGCGTGGAAGCACGCCGCACGGCCAGCCCTCGGCCGCGGATCTGCTCGGCCAGGTTCTCGGCCTTCCTGCGCGTCGCCGCGAAGACGATCGCGCCACCGCTCCCCGGCAAGCTCGCGGCGAAGGAACTCGCAGGATCCGCTGGGCGGCTTCTCGGCTTTCGTGACCGGGACGACCTCGTAGCGAGGTTCGTCCGCTCGTGGCCGCCGAAGAACCCGGTCAGTTCGACGCCGAGCTCGTCGCGGAAGTGCTCGCGCAGATCCTCGATGACGTCCGGCTTCGCCGTCGCCGTGAAGCAGGCGATCGGCGGCGGCGCCTGCCGCGAAGTGCTCGCGGATGAAGCGCGAGACGTAGAGATAGTCGGTCCGGAAGTCGTGGCCCCACTTCGACAGGCAGTGCGCCTCGTCGAAGACCCAGGTCGCGATCTCGCGCTGGCGGATCGCCTCGGCGAAGCTCCTGTTGCGGAACTGCTCGGGCGAGACGAGCACGATGCCGGCATCGCCGAGCCGGATCCGGTCCAGCACCTGCTTGCGCTCGGGCGGCGTGAGCAGCCCGTTCATGGCGACCGCGCAGTAGACGCCTGCCGCACCAGGTTGTCGACCTGGTCCTTCATCAGCGACTGCAGCGGCGAGACGACCACCGTCAGCTTGCCGCTTCGCCAGTAGTGCGCCAGGGCGGGGAGCTGATAGCAAATCGACTTGCCGGCGCCGGTCGGGCAGGACCGCCACCAGGCTCTCTCGCTCAGACCCGCGACGACGATGTCCTGCTGCAGCGACCCGCCGGCGGCGTTGGCGGGCGCCGGACGGAAGGAGGGCTTGTTGAAATAGAGCGCGAGCAGCGTCTCGGCGTGGTGTTGCTGGCGGCAATACCCGCATCCGGGATCCGTGCAAGGCACCTCGCGGAGCTCGTGAACGAGGTGGCCGACGTCCTCGAACGTACGGTGCACCCATGGCGGCAGCACCGAGTTGCCGCCGGCGACCCGCAACCAGGCGACGACGTAGGCGATCGCGGCGTGGAGGCGGGGCTCGCGCAGATCCGTGTCGGCGAGCTTCGCGAGCCGCGTCCGGCACACTTTCCCCGACGCCGACTCCCTGAGCGAATGCGCGGCTTCGTCGTCGGACGGGCGCGGCGCGCGCCGGATGGCCTCGAACATCGAGCGCAGCCCGCCCGGCGCATCGCCGGTCAGCAGGAAGTGGAACAGAGCTACGTCGTCGGGACGCGTGTCCTGAAGCGCGCGGAAGGCGGCCTGCTCCTCCGAGAAGAGCGTCAGGCTGAGCTGCGCGTCGCGGAGCGGGTCATTGCGGGAGTCGCTGACCAGCTTGTAGTCCTTGACCAGCCGGTGGTACGGGTTCTCCGGGAAGGCGAGCGGCGAGAGCTCGAGCGTATCGATGACCGGCAGGCGAAGCAGCTCGAGCTCGGGGAAGAGCTGCTGCAGGACCGGGAGGTCGTGGCGCCGGACGTTGTGGCCGAGCACGAACGCGGCGCCATCCACGAGCTCGTCCAGTCGCCTGGCGAGATCCGCGGCCGAGAACGACCCTTGGACGACGACCTGCGCGCCCGTGTCCGCGCGGAGCGCTGCCAGCTTGTGGATCGCCGGCTCGCCGGTGTGCGGCGTTTCGATGTCGATGCAGATGCAGCGCGGGGCCGGCTTCGTAGGCGAAGCTGGCGGAGGCGGTCGGCCGGCGGCGAGCGCGCTCGTTTGGGACATCGGCGTAAGGGCGTGCGACGCGGTTCCGCGTCGTGTCGGCAACATCTAATCCAACTCGTTGAATCTTTGCAAGTAGCGCAAGGCCTATACAGGTGAGAAGCCAAGCGCACTCCGCTCGCCGGCATCGAGGCCCATCGGGCCCCGCGCGAGCGTTGCTGCTCATCGCCGACCGGAAGCCCCGGGCCTTTCTCGAAGCCGTTCAGCTCGCGCGCAGAGAGCGGCGCTCGGCCTGACCCCGGAACGGGATCGACGCGCGGGCAACGGTCATGGTGGAAGCGGGTGCAGAGTCGTGCGCGGACACCGGCGCGAGATCGCTCGCGCTCGCCAGCGGCCCGTCACGCGCGCCCCTGAAGCGGTGGGACGCTCGCGCGCCTGTCGTATTTCGCCTAGCAGCGCGGGATCAGCGATCGAGCTCCGGATAGTGGCGAAAGATCCCTGACTCGTTGAACGGGATGCGCCGTTCCGACGCGAGATACACGGCGATCCGCGGGCGCGCAGCGACGCGATCGTGCAGCGCGATCACCCGCGGGTACCGCCACTCCCGGCGCGCCATCGCCCGCGGGAATGCGTAGCGCAGCCCCTCGACGACCTGGAACATCGAGAGATCGGCGTAGGTCAGCCGCCCGCCGACCATGTAGCGGCCGCCCGGCCGGTTGCGCGCCAGCACCTCTTCGAAATAGCCGAGGTACTTGGGGAGGCGAGAGCGGATGAAGTCGGCCGCGCGCCGCTTCGCCGCGGGCTTCTGGTCCTCGTAGTAGAGGCCGCTCGCGATGGGATGGTGGGTGTCGTGGACCTCGTCGAGGAGGTCGATGATCGTGAGCTGCAGCTGGTGCACCCACAGCCGGTCGGCTTCCGCGCGCGGCACGAGACCGAGGCGCGGCCCCAGGAACAGCAGGATGTTGGCGGTCTGGCCGATCAGCTGCTGGCCCGCCTTCAGAAACGGCGGCGCGAACGGCGGCCGGCGCACGGCGCGGCTCTCCAGATAGCGCATGAGCGCCGGCACGCCCATGCCGCGACCCGGCATCCGGGCGACATCGACGTAATCGGCGCCGGCCTCCTCGAGCGCCAGGCGGACGAATTCACCGCGGCCCTGGATCTCGGGCCAGTAGTAGAGCTCGTAGCGCATGCGGGTCGCTCCTCACCGATGCGAGCATACTCGAGGCCGATGGACATCCGATCCAGCCGCGTGCAGCAACCCGAGCCCCTCGCGCCTGAGCCCGTGCAGCCAGAGCCTCCCATGGTCTACGTCTACGAAGACATGAAATGGGAGTACCGGTGCATTGCGCGGAGCACGCGCCACGAAAGTCCGCCTTCGGAGCAGGAGTTGAACACCCTGGGAGCGGAGGGATGGGAACTGGCGGGCGTAGCGAGCCTGCCGGACGCGATCTGCTTCTACTTCAAGCGGCCACGCGATCAGTGAGCGGTCGATCGCCCCGGGCAGCCGGTATTTTCTACACGCCCGCGATCGGGAGAACCGATCGAGGGCATCCAGGCTTCCGATTGGACTCTTTCGGCCGGCATCTCTAACCTGGGACTGCATCAGACCTCAGCGGCTCCTCGCGCGCCGTCCCTGGTCAAAGCCCCTGGCGATGGTTCTCATCGCCACGCACTAACGAACTGACCAGACGCGTGCCTCCGGGCTGCACCCAGTGCCCGCCGGGCGCTTGTCCCGGACCGGACGAACTCGAAGAGAAGGTGATCGGCCATGCGAAAGAAAGCGGTGACGTTGGCATTGCAAGGCGGCGGTTCCCACGGCGCGTTCACGTGGGGCGTGCTGGACCGTCTGCTGGAAGACGGGCGGACCTCGATCGAGGGGATCAGCGGCGCGAGCGCCGGATCCATGAATGCGGTCGCGCTCGCTCACGGCCTCGTCGTCGGAGGCCGGGAAGGCGCCCGCCAGGCGTTGGCGGATTTCTGGGAGAGCGTCGCCGGCAAGGCGCCGTTCGCGGAGCTTCCGGAAGACCTGCCCACGCTGGTCGCCGATGGATCGCCAACCCACGCCTCCCCGGCGCTCAAGGCGCTCGTCTCGCTCGGGCGCTTCTTCTCGCCCTATCAGCTCAACCCGTTCGACCTCAATCCCCTGCGGGACATCGTGGCGAACCAGATCGATTTCGATCGTCTCAGAGCGGAGTCCAGGATCAAGCTCTTCATCGCCGCGACGGAAGTCAGCACGGGCCGGCTCCGGATCTTCCGCAACCGCGAGCTCACGCTGGATGCCCTGCTCGCATCGGCGTGCGTGCCGACGCTGCACAAGGCCATCGAGATCGACGGGGAGTCCTACTGGGATGGCGGACTCTCCGCCAACCCGCCCCTCTTCCCGCTGATCCACCAGTGCGCCGCGCGCGATGTCATGGTCGTCCTCCTGCACCCGTCCCGGCGGCCCGAGGTGCCGACGACGGCAGACGGGATCTGGCAGCGACTGACCGAAATCGGTTTCACTTCGACGTTCTTGACCGAGCTGCACGGGATCGTGCTCGCCAAGCAGGAAGCCGAACGCGGGCTCTTCGCGGTGGGCGGCCTGGAGCGAAGGCTGCGCAACCTCAACATGCACGTGATCGAGAACGAGGAGCTCATGGCCCAGCTCAGCGCCCACAGCAGGCTGAACACCGACCCTTCGTTCATCTACGCGCTGCGCGAGCACGGCCGCCACCGCGCAGAGTCGTGGCTCAAGCGGAAGTTCCAGTTCGTGGGGAGCCGGTCTTCTCTCAGGCTCGGCAGGTTTCTCCCGCCCCGCCTCCAGGGGCTGCGGCCCGCGAGGTAGAGGTTTTCTTCGCCGCTTACGGCTCTTCTGCCCCGCCGGGCTCCGCCGGATCGTTCGCGGGAGCGTCGGCAAGCGAGGCATTGAGCGCGGTTGCCAGTGCGGCCTCGCCGCTCACCAGCGCCTTCCACCCCAGCTCATAGCCCTTGCGCCGACCCTTCGGCACGAGCTTGAGCGCATCGGGCGTGATCGTCAGCGTATAGGGCTGCCCTTCGATTTCGAGTTCGCGCTTGAGCGGTCCGCTCAGTTTCGTCGTCATGGCGGTTGATCTCGCGGTGGGGTCGGAGTCGCGAGGGTAACGAATTATCGCCCGCCTCGCCGGCGCCCGGTGGTAACGCCGTGAGGCGGGAATCGGGCAAACGAGCGCAAAATGCCGCGATGACTCTGCCTTCCGCCCGCTTCGACGAGGCGATTGCCCGTTTCGATGCCGCGCACGCCGATGATCCCGAGCGGGAATTCTCCGGCGGCGCCGAGCACCCGAAGGAGCTTCTCTACGCGCGGCGCATGAGCGCGTGGCTGGAGTGCGCTCGCGCCGGACGCCTCCGAACCGCTCAAGCTCGCGGTCCGCTGCCAGCACATCCGCCGCTGGGTGATCGAGCGAAACGCCTATCCGATGAACGTGGAGGGCTACCGGAAGTGGCGCGCCGACGAGGCCCGGGCCCATGCGGAAACCGCCGGACGGATCCTCGAAGAAGTCGGATACGAGGCGATGACGATCCGGCGCGTCCAGGCGCTCGTCAGGAAGGAAAGGCTCAAGCACGACCCGGACGCGCAGCTCCTGGAAGACGTGACGTGCATCGTGTTCCTGGAGAGCTATTTCGCGGCGTTCGCGCAGAAGCACGACGAGGAAACCCTCGTCCGCATCCTCCGTCAGACCTGGAAAAAGATGTCGGCAAGGGGACACGAGGCCGCGCTCGGGCTCGAGCTCCCTTCGCAACTCCGCGCGATCGTGGACAAGGCTCTGGCCGGAGCATGATCCGCGGTGGCGGGGCGAGGTCAGATCAGGGCTTCCAGCCCCTTGCGGTCGAGCAGATCGAGGAGCTTCAGCGAGGGACCGCTCGGACGTTTCTCGCCGATATCCGCTTCTTCGAATAATCGGGAACGGGGGCGAAGCATAGCGCGTCGTACTCGCGCATCCGGCGCTTGTCGATCCGGCCGCATGGACCCCCCGCCGACTAAGGCTTATTCCGAGTCCCCACCACCGGCGCATCCTCCTCGACCGGACGCAGCGCAAGGTCGCGCGCGAGCGCGCCCGCCGCCTGATAGAGCGGTGCGAGGAGCTCGGCCGGGCTCTCGTCGAGCGACCAGCCGGGCGGCGCGCCGAGCTGGCGCAGGAGCGCGGCCGGGGATGCGGGCGGCTCGATGCGAAGGTGCAGGTTCGCGGCCGGGCCGCGCCGCCGCTCGAACTCGTCCGGTTGCCGGCGCGCGAGCGACACCGTCGGAATCGCCGCCACGGCGGGCGCGGCTGCGCTCGCGGCGTCCGCGCCACCGTCGGCCCCCGCACGGAGCTTCCGCAGCGCGCCGAGCACGTCGTCCTTGGCGCGTCCGCGCAGCTCGAAGAGGAGGAACGGGTCCTGGTCGAACGCCTCGCCCAGGACGTAGTGCGCGGCCGCGACGTGCTTGCAGGGGTTGGCCCAGTCCGGACAGGAGCAGTCGGTCTGCAAGTCCCGCTCCGTGGACGGGAAGAGACTTCGACCGCTCGCGCGAAACGCGCTGTCGATCTCCCTCGGCATGTGCCCGGCGAGGAGCTCGGCGGCGAAGAGCGCCTGCTTCGCCATCGCGCCGATCGCCTTCTCCCAGGCCGCCGCCTCGAGCAGGGCGATGCGCAACGTGACCTTGTAGGGTGTGGCGCGCGAGCCGGTTACGCGCGCGCTGACCCGCCCGGGCTTCACTTCGAGATCGTGGACGCGGCCCGCGCGAGCGTAGCTGCGCCCGCGCGCGAGGCGGTTCGAGTACTCGCGCGAGAGGTGCTCGAGCGCGTGGATCCAGCGCTTACCCCACCAGGTCGCGCCGATCTTCTTGACCTTGATGCCGCGATCCGGCGGCGGCCGCCTGGGCGACGCCTTTCGATACGAGCGCCAGCGATCGTCGCGGCTCATGTGCGCGCCGCCGAGCGCCGAGCGTGCCCGGACCTCGATTCGTCGGCGTCGACCTCGTCACGGTCGGCCTCCTCGCCGGCGACGACGGCATCGGGGGCGAGCGCGAACAGATCGCGCAACCCGGCGTCGTCGAGCTCGGTGATCCACTGCTCGCCCTCGCCGACGATGCGCGAGGCGAGGTCCCGCTTCTGCTCGAGGAGGCGGTCGACCTTCTCCTCGATGGTGCCGGCGGTGAGGAGCTTGTGCACCTGCACCGACCGCTGCTGGCCGATGCGATAAGCGCGGTCGGTCGCCTGGTCCTCGACCGCCGGGTTCCACCAGCGATCGAAGTGGAAGACGTGGTTCGCGGCCGTGAGGTTGAGGCCCGTCCCGCCCGCCTTCACCGAGAGCACGAAGATCTGCGGCCCGCGCGGGTCCTCCTGGAATCGCCGGACCATGGCGTCGCGCGCCGCGCGCGCGACCCCGCCGTGCAGGAACGGTACCTCCGCGCCGAACGCGTCCGCGAGCACCGCGACGAGCCGGTCGCCCATCTCGCGGAACTGCGTGAACACGAGCGCACGGTCGCCCGACTCGACGACCTCCTCGAGCATCTCGTGCAGGCGCGCGAGCTTTCCGGAGCGGCCGGCGAGCGGGCCCGGCTCGCGGAGGTAGTGCGCGGGGTGGTTGCAGATCTGCTTGAGCGCGGTGATGAGCGCGAGGACGAGACCGCGGCGCTGGATGCCGTCCGATTCCTCGATCCTGCGCATCGTCTCGTCCACCGCCGCCTGGTAGAGCGACGCCTGCTCGCGCGTGAGCGTGCAGACCACTTTCATTTCCTGCTTGTCCGGCAGGTCCTGGATGATCGCCGGGTCGCTCTTGAGCCGGCGAAGGAGGAACGGCCGGACGACCCGCGTCAGGCTCGCCGCGACATCCTCCTGCCCGTAGCGCTCGATGGGAACGGCGACCTCGCGGCGGAAGCGCTCGAGCGGCCCGAGCAGGCGCGGATTCAGGTACTCCGAGATCGACCACAGCTCGGCGAGGCGGTTCTCGACCGGCGTGCCGGTGAGCGCGACGCGGAAGCTCGCCCGGAGCGCGCGCGCCGCCCGGGCGGTGCGCGAGGCCGGATTCTTGATGTTCTGCGCTTCGTCGAGCGCGGCCGCCGCCCAGTCGACGCCACCGAGGAGCTCGGCGTCGCGACGGAGCAGGCCGTAGGTCGTGATCACCACGGCGCTCGCCGGCGCGGCTTGCAGGTCTGCCGGGGATCGCGCGCGTTCGGGCCCGTAGTGCCGAACGATCGGGAGCGTCGGTGCGAACCGCGCGATCTCGCGCTCCCAGTTGCCGACGACGGAGGTCGGGCACACGAGGAGCGCCGGGCGGCGATCGTCGGGCCGCTCCGCGCGCCGGTGGAGCAGGTACGCGAGGAGCTGGATCGTCTTGCCGAGTCCCATGTCGTCGGCGAGACACGCGCCGAGTCCGAGCTCGGCCATCTGGGCGAGCCAGCCGAGACCGCGCGCCTGATAGGGGCGCAGCGTGCCGTGGAAGTCGGTCGGCGCCGACGGACCGCCCACGGCAACCCCCTCGCGCAAGCGAGTCAGGACGCCGGAGAGGTGTCCCTCCGCGACGACGTCGATCGGGACCCGGGTGTCCGGTCGCGGCATCGTCCCGCCGAGCGCCGCGGCCAGCGCATCGTGGGCCGCGAGCGTCCCGCCGCCGCTCGCGACGAGCCGCCGGATCTCCTCGAGCTCCGCCGGATCGACGGCAACCCACTGGCCACGGAAGCGAACGAGCGGCGCCTTGAGCCTCGCGAGCGCGGCGAGATCATGCGCGGAGAGCGGATCGCCCGCGAGCGCAGCCTCCCAGCGGAACGACTGCACCTCGGCGAACGACAGACCGCTCGCGCCGGCCACTGCCCCTGCGGCGCCTTTCGCAGCGCCGCCCACGCGCATCCGGAGCCGCAGCCGCCGCTGCCCCGACCGCGTGAGCTCCGCCGGGAGAATGACGCCCATGCCCGCCTCGGCAAAGGCCGGCGCGGCGTCGGTGAGGAAAGCCCACGCTTCGGCGGCGTCGAGGTGCACGGCCTCCGGGCGTGCCTTGCGCAGGCCGCGCGCGATCGGCGCGAAGAGCCGCGCCGCCGCCGCGAGCGCGCGGAGCAGGTGCTCCTCGGCAGCGTGAAAGGAGTGCCCGAGGCGCCGCAACGACTGTCCGTGCCCGCGGAGCACCTCGTCGGCCGGGACGAGCAGGCTGGGATCTTCGGCGGACTGCAGGAAGAAACGGAGCGGGAAGGCATCCGCCGCGGTTTCCGCGTCGGGCAGGTCGAGGCGAAAGCAGGCGCGCGGCGCCCCCGGCTCCGTGCCGAGCGCGGGCCGGGTCCAGGAGTCGAGATCGCGGACGAGCGTTCGCTCCGGGAACCCTTCGGGCGCGAAGGCGGGATCGGGCCCGCACAGCGCGGCGATGAACCGGCGCTCCCAGGGAAGATGCGCGGTCTTCCGTCTCAACGCGCCGAGGCCCACCGCGGCCCGCACGAGCGCGTCGGCCGCCGCATCCAGGAACGCCCGGAGCAATGCCTCGGGCGCCCACACCTCCGGCGCACCCTGCTGGCGACCCTTGCGACGCACCGGGACGACATGAGCGGCGAGCGGGAACGATTTCGCCAGCTCCGCGACCCGCTCCGCATCCTCGGGAAGCGCGAGCGCGACGCCGAAGCGCGCCTCGGTTCCGCCGTTCGCGCCGACGACGCGCGGGATGATCCGCTCGCGGCCGACGAGATCGAGCGCGAGCTTTGCGGCGACGCTCCACGCGGCGAGCGACGCCGGCGCCCGGTCCGTCTCGGCAGCGGTCATCGCTGCGAGCCGGGGCAGCGCTTCGAGGAGCGGCACGGCGATGCCGGCGAGCTCGCGCGGCGCGAGCGTCTCGTCCACGAGCTGCCTGCGCTCGGCCTTGCCGACGCCGACGAGCGGGGATGCGGCGGCGCCCGCGCCCCACAGGAAGAAGCGCGGCGCCGCGCGGTCGGGCAGGAAGACGACGTGCGATGCCTCGCCGACCTCCCGCGCCCGCGGCTCGGTCGCGCGCGCGTCACTTCGCTGCATCGCTCGCGTCACGGCGCGGATTCGTTTGCAGATGCCCGGGCGCGCCTAGCCCCGGGCCCGCCCCTTCGAAGGTGGTCTGCCCGGAGCGCCGGGACACTGCGGGTCCGGCACTAGCCGGCGTCGGTGTACCGTGGCTATTCCGCCGCCCCCTTCGCCTTCAGGAGCTGCCACACCTTCTCCGGCGTGATCGGGATGTCGATGTGCGTGACGCCGAGATGGCGGAGCGCATCGATCACCGCGTTCGCGATCGCCGGCGGCGCGCCGACCGTCGCCGACTCGCCGACGCCCTTCGCGCCGAGCGGATGGTGGGGCGAAGGCGTGATCGTCTTGTCGGTCTCCCAACGCGGACACTCCATGGCCGTTGGCACATAGTAGTCCATGAAGCTCCCGCCGTAGACGTTGCCGTCCCCGTCGTAGCCGATCTCCTCGAAGAGCGCCGGGCCGATCCCCTGCGCGAGCCCGCCGTGGATCTGACCCTCGACGATCATCGGGTTGATGATGTTGCCGCAGTCGTCGACGGCGACGAACCGCCGCACCCTAACGTCGCCCGTGCCGCGGTCGATGTCCACGACGCAGATGTAGCTGCCGAACGGGAAGGTGAGGTTGGGCGGATCGTAGTAGTGCGTCGCTTCCATGCCCGCCTCCATCCCCTGCGGGTGGTTGGTGTAGGCGGCGAACGCGCATTCCTGGATGGTCTTCGACTTCTGCGGCGCGCCCTTGACGAAGAACTTCCCCGGCTCCCACTCGAGATCGCTCTCGCTCACTTCGAGGAGGTGCGCGGCGAGCTTCCGCGCCTTGTCGCGGATCTTACGCGCCGCCATCGCGCCCGCGGCGCCGGCGGTCGGCGTCGAGCGGCTGGCGTAGGTGCCGAGCCCGTACGGCGCGGTGTCCGTGTCGCCCTCCTCGACCTGGATATCGCTCGCCGGGATGCCGAGCTCCTCGGCGATGATCTGCGCGTAGGTCGTCTCGTGGCCCTGGCCCTGGCTCTTGGTGCCGAAGCGCGCGATCGCCTTGCCGGTCGGATGGACGCGGATCTCGGCCGAGTCGAACATCTTGAGGCCGAGGATGTCGAAGTCCTTCGACGGCCCGGCGCCGACCACCTCGGTGAAGCTGCAAATGCCGATGCCCATCAGCTCACCGCGCTTCCTCTTCTCGGCCTGCTCCTCGCGCAGGCCCGCGTAGTCGACGATCGCCATCGCCTTCTCGAGCGCGGCGGGGTAGTTGCCGCTGTCGTACTCCCAGCCGAGCACCGACTTGTAGGGGAACTGCTCCGGCTTGATGAAGTTCTTCATGCGGAGCTCGGCCGGATCGATGCCCAGCTTCTGCGCGAGCGCGTCGGTCGCACGCTCGATCGCGTGCACCGCTTCGGTGACACGGAACGAGCAACGGTAAGCCACGCCGCCGGGCGGCTTGTTGGTGTATGCGGCATCGACCTCGCAGAAGGCATGCTTGAGATCGTAGGAGCCGGTGCAGATCGAGAACAGACCCGCGGGGAACTTCGACGGATTCGCGGATGCGTTCGTGTAGCCGTGATCGGCCACCGTCTTGATCCGGAGCGCGGTCATGGTGCCGTCCTGCTTCGCGCCGAGCTCGACCTTCATGTGGTAGTCGCGCGCGAAGGAGTCGGCCTGCAGGTTCTCCATCCGGTCCTCGATCCACTTCACCGGCTTGCCGATCACGACCGAGGCCGCGACGGCGATCACGTAACCGGGATAGACGGGCACCTTGCCGCCGAAGCCGCCGCCGATGTCGGGCGAGATGATGCGGATCCGCTCTTCCGACAGGCCGACATGGCCGGCCACGAGCGCAAACACGGTGCGCACCGCGTGCGGTGCCTGCGTGGTCATGTAGACCGTCAGCTTGCCCTGGGCGGCGTCGAAGTCGGCGATGCAGCCGCAGGTCTCCATCGAGGCGACGTGGATGCGCGGGAGATAGACGTTCTCGCTCACCACCACCTCCGCCGCCGCGATCGCCTTGTCCGCGTCGGCGCGGTCGCCCGCCTCCCAGTGGAAAGCGAGGTTGTCCTTCTGGTCCTTCTTGTCGGTGCGCAGCACCGGCGCGCCGGGCGCGAGCGCCTTGAACGGATCGACGATCGGCGGCAACGCCTCGTACTCGACGTCGACCGCATCCGCGCCGTCGGCAGCGATGTAGCGCTCGGTGGCGATCACCGCCGCCACCTCCTGCGCCTGGTACATCACCCGGTCGGTGGGCAGCACCATCTGCGTGTCGGACGAGATCGTCGGCATCCAGTGCAGGTTGTACTTGGCGAGCGTCTCGCCGGTGATCACCGCGAGCACGCCCGGGATCTTCATGGCGCGGTCGGTGTCGATCGACCTGATCTTCGCGTGCGCGTGGGGGCTCCGCACGATGTCCATGTACAGCATCCCCGGGAGCTGGATGTCGTCGACGTAGCGGCCCTGCCCGCGGATGAAGCGCGGATCCTCCTTCCGCTTCATCGAGTGGCCCATCCCGCAGATCCTGGCGTCGGTCTTCGGCGTCATCGTTTGTCTCCTGGTTTCAGCGCCGTCCCGGCTCGCGCCGGGGCGGCGGGCTCGCGCTCGACAGTTCGATCGCGCGTTCGAGGCGCCGAATGCCGGCTACTCGCACGATCCTGCGCTTCAATCCAGCTTCGCCCCGCTCTCCTTCACGACCTGCGCCCATTTGGCGAGATCGGCCAGCAGGAACCTGCGGAACTCCTCCGGCGTGCTGCCGACCGGCTCCGAGCCGTCCGCCACGATCCGCTCGCGCACCTCCGGCTGGTTGAGGATCCTGACGAGCTCGTCGTGCAGCCGCGCGACGATGGGCGCGGGCAGCCTGTCCGGCCCGATCACGCCGTACCACCCGACGACCTCGAATCCCGGCAGCGCTTCCGCCACGGCGGGCAGGTCGGGCAGCGCGGGCAGGCGCGCGGGCGCGGTGACCGCGAGCGCGCGCAGCCGCCCGGCGCGCACCAGCGGTTGCGCGCCCTGCATCCCGGCGAAGTTGAAGTCGAATCGCCCGGCCATCAGGTCCATCAGGGCTGGACCGGTCCCTTTGTAGGGGATGTGCACGGCTTTCACGCCCGTCATTTGCTTGTAGAGCTCGCCCGCGAGATGCCCGCCGCTGCCGTTGCCGGCCGAGCCGTAGTTGAGCGAACCGCTGGCGTTCTTCGTCCAGTCCACGAACTCCTGCAGGGTCGTCGGCGGCGACGACGGGTTCACCACCAGCAGCAGCCCGGCGGACGTGAGCTGCGTGATCGGAGTGAAGCTTTCCACGGGGTGATAGGGCAGCTTGGGATTCAGCGCCGCGTTGACGGTGTGCTGGTGGTAAGCGAGAAACAGCGTGTAACCGTCGGGCGGGGCGTTCGCGGTCAACTCCCCGGCGATGACGCCGGATGCGCTCGCCCGGTTGTCCACCAGCACCGGTTGCTTGAGCACGTCGGTCAGGCGAGCACCGAAGACGCGCGCCAGCAGGTCGCTCGTCCCGCCCTGGGCGGCGGCCGTGATCAGGCGGATCGGCCGGCTCGGGTAGTCCTGCTGCGCGAGCGCCGGCGCGACAGCGGCGAGGACGAGCGGCATGGCGAGCCAGCAAGACGCGCGAGCGACTGAGCGGCGGGTTTTCATGGCCCTCTTCGCGGCACCGCTTGCGTGACGATGCCCTACCGTGACTTCTCGGCCGCGTACTGCACGGCCTTGACGATGTTGAGATAGCCGGTGCAGCGGCAGAGATTCCCCGAGATCGCCTCGCGGATCTCCTGCTCGCTCGGGTTCCTGTTCCGCTCGAGCAGCGCGACGCTCGTCATCATCATCCCCGGCGTGCAGTAGCCGCACTGCAGGCCGTGCTTCTCGGTGAA
This sequence comes from uncultured beta proteobacterium, assembly GCA_963744255.1. Lineage (GTDB taxonomy): Bacteria > Pseudomonadota > Gammaproteobacteria > Burkholderiales > SG8-39 > DATEDA01. The sequence continues at coordinate 52,821 of CAVUSZ010000058.1, read as the reverse complement.
GCCCTCCTGGACGGGGTGGAGCTTGCCGCCCTGCTCGAGCCCCTCGACGGTCCGGAGCTTGCAGCCGTCGGCCTGCACGGCGAGCACGGTGCACGATTTCACGGGCTCGCCGTCGAGGTGCACGGTGCACGCTCCGCAGTGCGACGTGTCGCAGCCGATGTGGGTCCCGGTGAGCCGCAGGTTCTCGCGGATGAAGTGCACGAGCAGCAGGCGCGACTCGACCTCCGCCTCGTGCGCGGTCCCGTTGACGGTGACGTTGATGCGATGCCTCGCCATGATCAGCGCCCTCCCGCGCGCTCGACCGCTTTGCGCAATGCGCGCCCGACCAGGACGCGCGCCATCGCCTGCTTGTACTCGACCGATCCGCGCCGGTCGGCGCTCGGCGCGCTCTTCGCTGCCGCGAGCCGCGAGGTTTCGGCGACGATCTTTTCATCGAGTGCTTTGCCGGCGAGATACTTTGCGGCGTCGGCCGCTTCGATCGGCGTCGGGCCGGCGTTCGTCAGCGCGATGGCGGCGCGCTCGATGCCGCCCTTGGCGTCGAGGGTCAATTGCACCGCCGCCGCCGCGGCCGCGAAGTCGCCGACCTTGCGCTTCAGTTTGAGGTAGGCGCCGCCGCTCCGCGCCGGCGGGATCGGGACCCGGATCTCGACGAGAATCTCGTCCGGAGCGAGGGCCGTGCTGAAGATCCCTTTGTAGAACTGGTTGGCGGCAATGCCGCGCTCGCCTTGCGGGCCCCTGGCGACCAGGGTCGCGCCGAGCGCGATCATGATCGCCGGCAGGTCGTTCGCCGGATCGCCGTTCGCGAGGTTGCCGCCGACCGTCGCCCGGTTGCGCACCAGCGGGTCGGCGATCAGCGCGACGGCGTCCCGGAGGATCGGGTACTTCGCCTCGATGAGCTCCGAGCGCTCGAGCGCCACCTGTCTCGTGGCCCCGCCGATCCTGAGGTTGCCGCCCTCCTCCCTGATGTAATCGAGCCCCGGAATGCGCCCGATGTCGACGAGGTGCTCGACGGCCCCGAGGCGGAGCTTGAGCACCGGGAGGAGGCTCATGCCGCCGGAGAGCACCTTGGCGGCATCGCCGTGGCGCGCGAGCAGCGCTACGGCCTCGTCGAGCGTCCCCGGCCGGTGATAGTCGAACGGCGCAGGAATCATCGGTCCCTCCCGTTGCGCGCGATGAGCGCGGTGCAGCAAACGCCAGACCGAAAGACGACTTGGGAAATTGCCGCGCCATCTTAGCAGGCGCGGCAGCGAGGGGAAACGACGGGCCTGCGCGCACGGACTCCAGGCAGTGCGATGCGCACGCTACAGGAACCGCAGCAGCCGCTCGAGCGACTCGAGGTTGTGCGCCGGTCCGAAGTGATCGACGTACGGCAACGCAGCACGCATGCCGTCCGCAGTCGGCTCGTAGCGCGCGTCGCCGGCGAGCGGGTTGAGCCAGACGATCGTTCGCGCGCTGTCGTGGAGGGCGCGCATCGCGCCGGCGAGGCGCGCCGTATCGCCGAGGTCCAGGCCGTCGCTCACCAGCACCATCGTGGTGTCGCGGCCGGCGAGCGTCTGCTGGTGCCTGGCGACGAACTCCGCGAGGCATTCTCCTATCCGCGTGCCGCCCGACCAGTCGGGCACCGCGGCCGTCAGCCGCTCGAGCGATCGGGCGATCTTCGCCGGCGCCACGAAGCGGGTCACGCGCGTGAGGGCGGTGTTGAACGCAAAGATCTCGACGCGCCGGATGACGCGGCGCAGCGCGAACGCGAACGACAGGTGGCATCGGGTGTACGGCGCCATCGAGCCGCTCGTGTCGTAGAGGAGCACGAGGCGCGGCTCATCGCGCGCGCGGGTGCGCCGGGCGAGGCAGAGGGGCTCGCCCTCGGTCCCCACGGCGTGGCGGAAGCTGCGGCGCAGATCGACCACGCCGCGCCCGCGCGTGCGAATCAGGCGCCGGCTTCTCCGGGCAGCGAGCCGGAGCGCAAGGCGGGCCAGCAAGCGCTCCATGGCCGCGAGCTCGCTCGACGAAAGCTGGTCGAAGGGCTTGCGGCGAAGCAACGCCTCCGGACTGTAGCCCGCCTCGTCGCCTTCAGGCCGCTCCGGCTCCGGGAGTACCAGACACACGCGCGCGCCATCCCATCGCCATTGCGCGCCGCGCTGCTCGCGCGGGTACGTCCGGGGCGGGACCGGCACCTCGGGTACCAGGCGCCCGCCCCAGATTTCGTCGAACAGCCGGTCGAACGTCGCCCAGGCGTCGCGCCGCACCTTGAGCACGATACGGAGGCCGCGCTGGACTTCGGCCCGATCGGCGAGGTCGACGAGCGTCAGCGCGGTGGCGGCGTCGATCTCGTCGCTCAAGGCCACGCGGATCCCGTGCTCGCGCATCGCACCCGCCAACCTCGCGAGCTGCGCCGCTACGTCCATCCGTGGTCAGCCTCCGCCCGCCGCATGGGCGACGAGCTCGCCGACCGCGTTCTCGCCCGTCTCCCTGATGTCGTGCTCGTCCTTCAGGAGGCAGCCCAGCGTCAGGCGCACCACGTCCGGATCGAGCCGGTCCTGGTGCAGGCGCGCGAGCGCTTGCGCCCAGTCGATCGTCTCGGCGACGCCGGGGAGCTTCCGCAGGTCGCGATGCCTGAGCTGCTGCACGAACCGCGCGATCGCCCGCGCGAGGTGTTCGCCCAGACCGGGGACCCTGCTGCGGAGGATGCGCAGCTCCTTTTCGAGGCTCGGGTGCTCGAGATACAGATAGAGGCAGCGGCGGCGGAGCGCATCGCCGATCTCCCGCGTCCGGTTCGAGGTGAGCACGACGTACGGCACGTGCGCCGCCTTGATGGTTCCCAGCTCGGGAATGGTGACCTGGAAGTCCGACAGCACCTCGAGCAGGAACGCCTCGAAGCCGTCGTCGGCCCGATCGATCTCGTCGACCAGGAGGACCGGCGGGCCTTCGCGCCGCGTGATCGCCCGCAGCAGCGGGCGCTCGAGCAGGTACTCGCGGCCGAAGATCAGGTCCTCGAGCGCGTTCGGGTCGCGCCCTTCCTGTTCGGCGATCCGCAGCCGCAGCAGCTGGCGCTGGTAGTTCCACTCGTACAGCGCGGTGTTGACGTCGAGCCCCTCGTAGCACTGGAGCCGGACGAGCTCGGTGTCGAGCACCCGGGCGAGGACCTTCGCGATCTCGGTCTTGCCGACGCCCGCCTCGCCTTCCACCAGCAGGGGCCGCTGCATTTCGGTGGCGAGGTAGACGGCGGTGGCGATCGCGGGCTCGGCGATGTACCCCTGCCGCTCCATCGCCGCCTGCAGCGCGTGGATGTCCTCGTTCACGAGGTACCCGCTGCTGCCGCCGCGTAGCGGGCCGGGTCGGCCAGGAACTTCGCCCGGCAGCCCCCGCAGCAGAAGTAATAAGTGCGGCCCGCCACCTCGGCCAAGTGACGGGCGCCCGCGGTCGCGACCGTCATGGTGCAGACCGGATCGATCGCTTCGCGGGGCGGCGCGGGTGCCGGGTGCCCCGCCTCCGGCGCTTTCTGCCCGGGGCGCCGCCGCTGCGCCACGATCTGGGCCATCACGCTGAGCGCGATCTCCTCGGGTGCGCGCGCGCCGATGTCGAGACCCGCCGGCGCGGCGATCCGGTCGAGCGCGCCGGACGGGACGCCGCGCGCGACCAGCGCGCTGCGCAGCTCCGTGAACCGCGTGCGGCTGGTGACGACGCCGAGATAGGCCGGCGCGAACCGGACCGCCGCCTCGATCGCCTCGAGGTCGCGCTCGCTCATCGTCGCGACGAGCACGTAGGCTCCGTGCGGGAGGCCGTCCGCGGGCACTTCCGGCAGCACGCGCTCGGCATGGGGATAGGCCGACTGGTCCGCTTCGGGATCGACGACGTCGATGCGGTAGCCCAGTGCGTGACCGATGCGCGCGAGCGTTCGCGCGGCGAGCGAAGCGCCGAACAGGACGAGCCGCGGCGCTGGCAGGACGGGTTCGACGTAGAGATCCACGACACCTCCGCTCTTGCAGGTCATCGGCAGGGCGACGAGCCCTGTGCGGCGCTCGGCCTCCGGCTCTCGCGACAGGCTGAGGAGCCGCGGCTCGCCGTCGGTGATCGCGCGCAGCGATTCACGCAGCAGGGTCGACCGGGTGCAACCACCGCCCACCCAGCCGTGAACGTCGCCGGTGCGCGTCACGACCGCGGCGTCACCGACGCGCGCGGAACTGGGCGGCTCGCGCCGCACCACCGTCACCACCGCGAATGCCTCGCCGCGCGCGGCCAGCCGGGCGGCGAGCTCGAGCAGCTCGGGTCGCATGGTCAGCTCACGGCGAGCTGCGCCTTGACGCGCTCGTAGTCCTCGGGCACGTCGAGGTCGGCGAGCGCGGCGGCGGGCCAGGAGACGAAGGCTGCTTCGTGCGGATGGCGCCGGAGCATGCGCTTGCCGCACCCCCGACCCTCGGCGCCTGCGAGCTCGGCGAAGAGCGAGGCGTCGAAGAGCGTCGGTGGGGCCTGGACGCCCTCGTACTGCGAGACGACGAGCAGCGCGCCTCCGGTGCGGTACGCTTCGACGAGTCTCGCGATCATCGCCGCGGTAACGAACGGCATGTCGGCGAGCAGCACCACGGCCGCGCTCGCGCCCGTCGGCAGGGCCGCGATGCCGGCGCAAACCGAGCCGTTCATGCCTTCGGCATAGCGCGGATTCGACACATACGAGCACGGCAGCGTCGCGAGCGCCGCGCGGACGGCATCGGCTTCGTGGCCGACGACGACGACGACCGGTTCGAGGCCGGCTCGCACAGCGGTCCGGACTGCACGTTGCACAACGGTCTCGCCGCCGAGGTCGAAGAGCAGCTTGTTGCGACCCATGCGGCTGGAGCGGCCCGCCGCGAGAACGACGCCGGCGATCGGCCCGGCCCGTTCAGGCCGCACCGGACACCTTCCGCAAAGCAGCAAGCACCGATCCTCCTCGAACGCGGCGTCGCAATCGACGGCCGGGGAATTCTAGACCGGCGTTCGGCGGTACGCCTTTCGTCGGGCGCGTTTTGAGTAATCCCCGCGGCCGGTCACTTGAACACGTCGGTGACGAGCAGGTTCGGCAGCCAGGTCGCGAGGCCCGGGAAGAAGATCACGAGCAGCAGCACGGTGAGGTCGCCGATGAAGAACGGGATGGTGCCCTTCACGACCTGCGGGCAGCGGGATCTTCGAGGTGCCGCTCACCGCGAAGAGATTCAGGCCGACCGGCGGCGTGACCACGCCCGTCTCGATGTTGAGCGTGAGCATGATGCCGAGCTGGATCGGGTCGATCTTGAGCGCCATTGCGACCGGGAACACCACCGGCACGGTCAGCAGGATCATCGCGACGCCGTCGACGAACATGCCGAGGATCAGCAGCACCGCCATGTACGCGAAGATGAAGCCGAGCGGCGTGAGTCCCCAGCTCGACCACCGTCTCGGTGATCCGCTGCGGCCAGTACATGTTCGCCGCCAGGAACTGGAACACGCCCACGCTGCCGACCAGGAACAGGATCACGGCCGTCAGGTTCAGCGAGCGGGCGGCGACGGGCAGGAGCTGCTTGACGAACTCGCCCCGGCCGGTGATCGAGTCCGTAGGCGAGCGCGTAGCCGCAGGCGGCAGCGGCGGCCTCGGTCGGCGTGAAGAGCCCGCCGTAGAGCCCGCCGAGGATCACGACCGGCATGCCGAGCGCCGGCAGCGCACGCTTCGACTTCGGGCCAGACCCGGCGCGCGTCGAACTTGCCGCGCGGCAGCTTCAGGTACTTCGCGATGACCATGACGGTGATGGCGTTGCCCAGCGCGAGCAGCAGTCCCGGGATGACGCCGGCGAAGAACAGGCGCACCACCGAGGTCTCGGTGACGAGGCCGTACAGGAGCAGGGGAATGCTGGGCGGTATCAGGATCGCGATGCCGCCGGCCGTGGCCACCAGCCCCCCCGCGAGCCACTGCGGGTAGCCGCGCTTCGTCATCTCGGGGATGGCGATGACGCTCATCGCCGCCGCCATCGCGACGCTCGAGCCGGAGATCGCGCCGAACAGCACGCACGCGAGCACCGTCGCGACGCCGAAGCCGCCGGGCATCCAGCCGACCAGCGAGTCGGCGAAGCGGAAGAGCTGCGCGATCAGCCCGGTGCGCTCCATGAGGAAGCCCGCGAAGATGAACAGCGGAATCGCCATCAGCGAGTAGCGCGCCGATGAAGCTGAAGAACGCGCGGAAGATGACGGTGGGCTCGAGCAGCGGGTCGACCGACGATGTAGGCCGCGGCCGCGGCGCTGAGCGCGATGCCGATCGGCACGCTCAGCACGAGCAGCGCGAAGACGACGATCCCGACGATGTGCATCCGCTCCCTCCCTGTGGCGGATCAGCGCTTCAGTGCGTCGCCGCGTCCGCTTCCGGCGGCTCCTCGAGGACGCTGCGCCCGCGCAGCTTCTGGACGTCGCGATAGATCTGGAAAAACATCGATACCGCCATGAAGGCGAAGCCGGCGAGCAGCACCGCCAGGAACGGCCACATGGGGAACGCGAGGCTCTCGGTGCGGCTTTCGTAGTGCGCGCTCTCGCGCACCTCCGGAATCCCCCACCACACCACGGCGAGCAGGAACAGGAACGCGATCACCAGCGCGACGAGCCTGACGACCTCGCGCCACGCGCCGCGCCCGCGGCCCGAGCGCCGTCCAGCACCTCCGGCAGCACCGTCACGCTGAGGTGGGCGTCGTGCCGCTGCGAGATGCCGAAGTACAGGAAGACGCCGCTCAGGATGAAGAACGTGACGGCGTCCTGCTGCCACTCGAAGGACACGCCGAGCACGTAGCGCCGGAAGATCTCGAGCAGCGCGAGCAGCGTGCAGCCGAGCAGCAGCAGCGCCGCGGCGGGCCCCAGGAACCGGTCCTGGAACGCGCGCCAGACCGCGTACGCCTTTTCCACGCGCCCGCGCCCGCGCTCGAACGCGCTACTTGATGACGATCTTCGACGCGTGCTTCGAGCAGTCGATCTTCTCGATCCACGACGAGCCGGGCGGGTTCTGCTCCGACAGCTCGCGGCCTTCCTTGACGGAACGTGTCGACCCACTCGGCTCGCCGCCGGCGGCGTCTTGCTCTTCACCTAGCGGGTCGGCGCCTTCGCCGAGCGCGCCGGTCAGCGCCGAGACTTCCTGCGGCGTCATCCAGTACACGCCCGGCTTCGACGGGTCCTTGGTCCCGTACTTCTGGTAGGTCAGCTTGTCGACGCACCAGTTGAACTCCTTCTGCACCTGGATCGTCTCGGCGATCAGCTTCTCGCAGCGCGGCCTTGCGTCGCCGGGCTGAGGCGGTCCCACCAGCGCCGGCTCGCGCTCACCATGTAGTAGTCGCCGGTGAAGACGCCGGCGCCGCCGGTCGTGTAGAAGGGCGCCTGCTCGCGCACGCTCGAGCCAGCCGCCGATGCTCGTCATCAGCCCGTCGATGACGCCCGACTCGAGCGCGGTCGGCACCTCGCCGAATCCCATCACGACCGGGTTCGCCTTCCACGACTCGAGCACCGGGTTCTCGGCCGGCCCCATGCTGCGCACCTTCCGGCCGCCGAAGTCCTCGGGCTTGAGGTAGCGCTTCTTGCCGCCGACGCCCATGCCGAAGCTCATCTGCCCGACGCCGAACACCTTGATCGCGCTGGTTCTTCGCGAGCCGGTCGACCAGCATCTGGTAGGTCTTGGTCTTCTCGAGGTTGTCGACCGCGCCGACGGTCGTGAGGATGCCCGGCCCGACGACCGTCATCATCCACGGGTCGACCGGCGCCGCCTTGCCCATCTGCATCCAGGTCATCTCGAGGTTGCCCTGGCGCATCGCCTCGAAGGCCTCGGGAATCGTGTAGAGCGCGCCGGCGTAGTAGAGGCGCGCCTCGCTGCCCGGGATCACCTCCGGCAAGCGGTCGCCGAAGTACTTCATCGCGAGGCCCGCCGGGTGCGGCGGCGCCGGTGAAGTCGGCCGCAAAGCGCAGCACGACCTTCTGCGGCTTGTCCTGCGCGTAGGCAGGACGGTCGACGGCTCCCACGTCACGTGCGAGCGCGGCGACGAGCGTCGCGGCGACGGACCGCGCGCGGGATTGACGGAACGGATTCAGATTCATGATGCCTCCTCGGTGGACAAGACTCCCAGCGCGGCCGCCGGTTCGAGCTACCCGGCTTGTATTCGTGCGTGCGGACGACCGTATACGAGCGTGCGGAGCGCGTCAATGACGCAGGGCGTCCGATCGACGTGCCGCGGACCCGTTAGCGCCATGCCGCACTGCCGCAAGGGCATCGCCGGCCTGGCCTGCGGGCCCTGCGCTCGTTCCCGCGCGGAGCAACGGCCGGGTCAGGGCAGCAGGATCGAGCTGCCGATCGTCCGCCGCGCCTCGAGATCGCGGTGTGCGCGCGCGGCCTCGGCGAGCGGGTAGCGCTGACGCACCTCCACGCGCACCGCGCCGCTCCGGACCACGGCAAACAGATCGTTTGCCCGCTCCTCGAGCTCGCTGCGGGTGTGCGTGTAGTCCGCCAGACCCGCACTGGTGACGTAGAGCGAGCCCATCCGGTTGAGACGGAAGAGATCGAACGGCGGAATGACGCCGGACGCCGAGCCATAGGAGACGACGAGGCCGCGGCGACGCAGGCACCGGAGCGACTGCTCGAAGGTGCTCGCCCCGACACCATCGTAGACGACGGGGAGGCCGGCGCCGCCGGAGAGCTCGCGCACGCGTGCGGCCACGTCCTCCTGCGTGTAGAGGATGGTGTCGTCGCAGCCGTTCTGCCGCGCGAGCGCGGCCTTCGCTTCGGTGCTCGTCGTCCCGATCACCCGAGCGCCGAGATGGCGCGCCCATTGGCACATGATCAGCCCGAGCCCACCGGCCGCGGCGTGGATCAGGATCGTCTCGCCGGCCCGGATCGGATAGGCGGCGCGCAGCAGGTACTGCGCGGTCAGCCCCTTGACCATCAGCGCCGCCGCAGTTTCGTCGTCGATCGCTTCGGGCAGCTTCAGGAGCCGCCAGGCCGGCATGACCGTCCCCTGCGCGTACGCCCGCGGCTTGTCCGCGGCGTACGCGACGCGGTCGCCGCGTCTTCACTTCCGTCACACCTTCGCCAACCGCCTCGACTACGCCGGCCGCTTCCATGCCGATCACGTGCGGCAGCGGGGAAAGCGGATAGCGGCCGGTGCGATGGTGAATGTCGGTGAAGTTGAGGCCGATCGCGGTGTGACGGACGCGCGCTTCGCCCGGTCCGGGCTCGCCGATGTCGATCGCCTCGTAGCGGAGCTCCTCGGGGCCGCCGTGCCTGTGGATGCGGACCGCGTTCACCTGCGGCATGCCGATCACCTCGCTCGTCTGGGACGTTATCGGCCGCGATTCCCGCCGCCGACAATCACGCCGGTCCAGCCCTCGATCGTCTTGATCAGCGTCGTGTAGTCGTCCTGCCCGCGCCCCTCGGCCATTGCCTGGAACCAGAGCTGCACCACGGCTGCCCCCACCCACATCGGCACGCCGAGCGCACGCGCCTCGGCGAAGCAGAGCTCGACGTCTTTGTACATGGTGGCGAGCTTGCCGCCGTAGTCGAAGGTGCGCGGCAGGATCGACTGCGGGAACTTGTCCGTCGGTCGCGGTGTTGCGGCCGGTGCTCGCGTTCACCACGTCGATCAGGGTGTGCGCGTCGACGCCGGCTTTCACCGCCATCACCGCGGCCTCCATGGCCACCGCCATCCCGGCGGCCGAGATCATGTTGTTGGCGAGCTTCGTGATCTGCGCGAGTCCCGGCTCCGCGCCGACGTAGAAGACCTTGCCGGCGATCGCGTCGAAGAGCGGCCGGACGCGCTCGAACGCCGCCCGGTCGCCCGCCACCATCGTCGAGAGCTTGCCGGCGCGCGCCCCGCGCGGCCCGCCGCTCACCGGCGCATCGAGGACGGTGACGCCGCGCGCGCCGAGTCCGGCGGCGATCGCCTTGATGGCGGCGGTGCCGATGGTGGAAGTCTCGACGTAGACGCGAAGCCCCTCGACCCCGGCGATGCCGTCGGGGCCGAGCGCGACGCCCCTGGAAACTTCCGGCGACGGCAGGCAGGCGAAGACGATCTCGGCGCCGGCCGCCGCTGCGCGCGCCGAGCCCGCCGCGATCGCGCCGCGCGCGACGAGCGGCTGCATCGCCGCGGGATTCACATCGAACACCGCGACCTCCCGACCGCCGGCGAGCAGGCGCTCGACCATCGGCGCGCCCATCTGCCCGACCCCGATGAAACCGATCCGGCGACCCATGTCCGACTCCTCCCGGCTCCTAGCCGATCCGCCTACCGCTTCGGCCAGTACGGCTTCGCGAGCGCGCGATCGACCGGCGAGACGGTGACCGGCACGCCGTTCTGCCACTGGACGATGACGAGCGGCGCGTTCATCCGCCGGCCCTTCTCGTCGAACTGCACGCCGCCCGGGAACGCAGTCGCGGCCGGACCTTCCTTGAGGTTCATCTTGCGGATCTCGTCCGCGACCTTGACCTTGTCGGCGGACTTCGCGCTCTCGAGCGCCTCCTTCAGGATCCACATGTCGCCGTAGCCGGTGATCGCGTCCTGCGTCATCCACGGCTCGCCGGTGCGCTTCTTGAACATCTCGATGATCGGCTCGTGGCCCTTCATGCCCCAGTCGGCGACGATGAACATCACGCCCTCGAGGAGGTCGGCCGGCACGTTCTTCAGGACTTCCGGGGCGCCCATGTGCGCGCCGTTGCCGATCACCGGGACCACGCCCTTGGCGAGCCGGAACTCGTTCATCTTCTCCAGCCCGAGCTTGAGGTCGGAGATCGTCGAGGAGATGAAGAGCAGGATCTCGGGGCGCGTCGAGCGCACCTTCTGGATGAGCGGGGTCGCATCCGACAGCGGCGGGGTGTAGGTCTCGTCCATCACGACCTTGATCCCCATCTTCTCCAGCCCGCCTTCGCGCATCGGCTTGAGAAAGAACACGGGCGAGGCCGAGTTGTCGCCGATGATGCCGGCCGTCGACGGCGCCTTCCCGGTGGCCGCCTTGGCGAGCTCGAGGATCGCCGGCACCGCGCCGGAGGACTGCCGGCTCGCGACCGGCGAGGTCTGGAAGACGTACTTGAAGCCGCGGTCGGTGATGTTGTCGGCGAAGGAGAGCGTGAGCCACGGGATCTGCGCGCGCTCGGTCACCTCGGTCACCGCGAGCGTGAACGTGCTGAGCCACGCGCCGGTGCCGCCGACGAGGTCCGGCTCCTGCGCGGTCAGCCGCTGCGCGGCGTTCTTCGCCTTCTCGGCGGAGTCGCCGGCGTCGGCGACCACGAGCTTGAGGCGCGCGCCGCCGAGCGCCTTGATGCCGCCCTTCTGGTTGATCTCGTCGACCGCCATCTCGGCGCCCGCCTGGATCAGCTGTCCCTGCCGCGCCCACGGCCCGGAGATCGGGGCGATCACGGCCACCTTGACCTCCTTCTGCTGCGCCGACACCACCGGGGAAAACGCGGCGGCCAGGGCGGCCGCCGCGATGCCCGCGGCGAGTCCGGTCCGACGCCCAACGCTGGAACTCTCACTCTTCGGCCACATGACTTCCTCCTTTGGTTGTCTACGAGACGAGGGGGCAACGCCGCTTCGCGGCGCTCCCTCGTGCTCCCCGAAGCCAGGAAACCTTCGGTTTCATCCGACGTTACATCCCGAGATACGCGCGCTTCACGCGCGCATCCGCCATCAGCTCGTTGTGCGTGCCCTGCATGACCACGCGCCCGGTCTCGAGCACGTAGCCGCGGTCGCAGGACTCGAGCGCCTCGGCCACGCGCTGCTCGACGAGCAGGATCGTGATGCCGTGCTCGCGGTGGATCTGGTGGATGCGCTCGAAGATCGCGTCGACCACCGTCGGCGCGAGCCCCATCGACGGCTCGTCGAGCATCAGGAGCTCCGGCGCCGACGCGAGCCCGCGCCCGATCGCGAGCATCTGCTGCTCCCCGCCGGACAGCGTCCCGGCGAGCTGCTCGCGGCGCTCCTGGAGCACCGGGAAGAGCGCGAGGATCATCGGCAGGAGCTCGCGCCAGCGCGTGCGGCCGTTGCGCGTGTAGGCGCCCATCTCCAGGTTCTCCATGACGGTCATGGAGGCGAACACCTGCCGTCCCTCGGGGACGTGGGCGATGCCGTGCTGCGCGCGCTCCCCCGGCGGCACGGTGAGGAGGTCCTTGCCCTTGTAGGTGATCTCGCCCGCGACCGGCGCGACCGTGCCCGAGATCGTCTTGAAGAGCGTCGACTTGCCGGCGCCGTTCGGGCCGACGACGGCGACGAACTCGCCCTCGCCGACGTCGAGCGACACGCCGCTCAGGGCGTGCAGGCCGCCGTAGGCGACGTCAAGTGACCGGATCTTCAACACGGTCGAGCCATTTCTTGCCGAGGTAGGCCTCGATCACGGCGCGGTCCCGGACCACCTCGGCGGGCGTTCCGGTCGCGATCAGGCGGCCGTGGTCGAGCACGCTGAAAGCGTCGGCGAGCTTCACCATCGCGTTCATCGTGTGCTCGATGATGACGACGGTGACGCCCTCGCGGTTCACCTGGCGGATGATGCCGAGCATCTCCTCGAGCGCGTCGTGCCCGAGCCCCGCCAGGGTCTCGTCGAGGAGCAGCAGGCGCGGCCGCGGCGCGAGCGCCCGCGCGAGCTCCATCAGCCGGAGCTGCTTGGTGGTGAGCCCGCCGGCGATCGCGTACGCCTGCTCGTCCGCGAGGCCGACGCGCGTCAGCGCGGCGAGCGCGAGCTCTTCCGCCTCGGCGTCGGTGCCGGCGCCGACGTAGGCGCCGGTGATCACGTTCTCGAGCACGGTCATGCGCGGGAACGCGCGCACCACCTGGAACGTGCGGCCGATGCCCCGCCGGCAGATCTGATGCGGCTTCAGGCCGACGAGCCCGGCGCCTTCGAACCGGATGCTGCCGGTCGCCGGCGAGAGGAACCCGTTGATGACGTTGAAGAGCGTCGTCTTGCCGGCGCCGTTCGGCCCGATGATGCCGTGGATCGAGCCCGGCCTGACCGCGAGGCTCACGTCGTCGACCGCCCGGAGTCCGCCGAAGGCGTGCGTGACCCGCTCCAGCGTCAGCACCGGCGGCGCATCGGCGGCAGGCCGCGCCGCGGCCGGCGCCGGCGCGGCGGCCACCCGCGGCACCGACGGCGGCGGGCGCACCGGGGCGAACCGGTCGCGGAGCTTCCAGTAGATGCCCTCGGGCGCGAGCAGGATGATGACGATGATGGCGAGCCCGTAGACCACGCCCTGGATCCCGGGAACGATGTGGCCGAGCTCGCCGTGCAGGATCTCGGCGAGCGGCACCAGCACCGCCGCCCCGATCACCGGCCCCCAGAACACGCCGACGCCGCCGAAGAGCGAGACGATCAGCGCCTGCGCCGAGACCAGCATCCCGAACATCGTCTGCGGCGTCACCACCAGCAGCACGTTCGCGTAGAGCCCGCCGGCGGCGGCGGCGATCGCGGCGCTCAGCATGATCGCGTACATCTTCTGCCGCGGCGCGTCGATGCCGGCCGCCTCCGCCGCCGGCTCGTTCTGCTTGATCGCGAGCAGCGACCGGCCGAAGCGCGAGCGCTCGACGTGCAGGCACAGGATCATCGCGGCGACGAGCATGACCATCGCGCACGCCATGTAGGTGCGCGGGTCCGCGAACTGCGCGTAGGCCACCGGGTTCTCGCGCATCATCGGCAGCGACACCTCCTGGTAGCCGAGCCACTCGAAGACGTAGAGCATGGCGAGCGGATAGGCGAGCATCGACAGCGCGAAGTAGTGGCCGCGCAGGCGGAAGGTCGGGATGCCGATGATGACCGCCGCGACCACGCCGACGAGCACGCCGAGCGGCATGCCGAGCCACGGCGTGACGCCGAACTTCACGAACGCGATCGTCATCGTGTAGCCGCCGAGCCCGAAGAACGCCGCCTGGCCGAACGAGATCATGCCGCTGTAGCCGCTCAGCATGTTCCAGCTCAAGCCCATCGTCGCCCAGATGAGGACGAGGGTCATGATCAGCTGGTAGTAGGAGTTGCGGACCAGCAGCCCGAGCAGGAGGTAGGCGACGGCGAACGCGGCGATCAGGCCGTACTGCTTCCACACCCCGCCGTGGAGGCGCCGCTCCGTCACGCCCGCTCCCAGGTGCGGCCGAACATCCCGCGCGGCCAGAAGAAGATGATCAGCAGGAAGACGACGAAGATCGCGGTGTTCTGCAGCTGGTAGGGCAGGAAGAGCGTCGACATCTGCTGCACGAGCCCGATCGTGAGCCCGCCCCAGAACGCGCCGAGGATGCTGCCGAGCCCGCCGAGGATGACGCCGGCGAACATCACGACGACGAAGTCGAAGCCGATGTAGGGCTGGAACGACTGCGAGCTCGCGATCAGCCCGCCCGCGACCGCGGTGATGCCGACCCCGAGGCCGAACGCGAGGCGGTGCGAGCGGTCGACGTCGACGCCGACGTAGGCGGCCGCGATCGGATTGTCGGCGGCGGCGCGCAGCGCCTTGCCGAGCCGCACGCGGCTGAGGAAGAAGTAGAGCGCGATCGCGAACGCGGCCGCGAGCACGAAGCTGACGGTGCGCGCCTGGTTGAGGAAGATCGGGCCGAGCTCCCAGGACTCGCGCGAGAGCGGCGTCTGCACCGAGATCGGCACCGAGCCGAACAGGATCAGCCCGCCGTTCTGCAGGATGAGCGACACGCCGAGCGTGAGGATGATCTGGGCGTAGTGGCCTTCCGCTTCCGCGGTCACGACTCGCACGCCGGTCACGCGCGCGATCAGGTAGCGGTGGAGCAGCCAGCCGAAGACGAAGACGATCGGTCCGGCGAGGATCGCGCCGACGATCGGGCCCGCGTACGGCCCCATGAAGGCGAGCACGCCGAAGCCGGTGACGAGGTAGAACGCGATGTACATGCCGAGCATCATGAAATCGCCGTGGGCGAAGTTCACGACGCGCATGACGCCGAAGATGATGCCGAGGCCGACGCACATCAGGCCGTAGGTGCCGCCGACCAGCAGCCCCGCGGCGAGCGCCTGCAGGAAGTCGACGAGGAACCACTTCAGCGCGTCCACGCCGCTCCTCCTTGGTGTCGTCTCCGCTCGTGGGCGAAGCGCGTTCTTCGATCGTGCGAGGCGGCCATCCTAGCCCAAGTGAGCCTCGCGCCTGACAGAGCTTTCGCCTATAGGCGGCCGCGGTCCCGCCTATCGGAAGCCGCGTTGCAGGTGGTGCACGCTACAGGCCGTGGGCGACGAGCTCGCCCCCGTCGACCACCAGCACGCTGCCGGTGATGAAGGCGGCCTCGTCGGAGTGGAGGAAGAGCGCCGCGTGGGCGACGTCCCACCCGGTCCCCATCTTGCGGCCGAGCGGAATGCGGCTGTCGCGCGCGGCGACCACCTGCTCGCGCGTGCGGCCCTGCGCCACGCGGTTCTCGATCGCCATCGGCGTATTCATCAGCCCCGGCAGGATGGCGTTGACCCGGATGCCGTACTCCGCGTTCGCCGCGGCGACGTTCTCGGTCATCGCGATCATCGCCGCCTTCATCGTCTTGTAGCCGAGCAGCGGATAGGCCTGCGCCGCGGCGAGCGACGAGATGTTCACGATCGAGCCGCTGCGGCGGCTCCGGAAGCCGGGGAGCGCGTGCTTGGTCGCGAGCCACGCCGTCTTGAGGTTGACCGCGAAGCTGCGGTCGAAGGCCTCCTCGGTCAGCGCATCGGCCGGCGCGTCGCCGAGCGCGATGCTCGCGCCGACGTTGTTGTGCAGGATGTCGAGCGGTCCGAAGCGGTCGATGGCGGTGGCGATCACGCGCTGCACGTCCGCCTCGCGCGTCGCGTCGGCCTGAAGGGCGATCGCCTCGCCCTTCTCCGCGCGGATCAGCCGGACGGTTTCCTCGGCGGAAGCGAGGTCGCGGTCGACGACCGCGACGCGGGCGCCCTCGCGCCCGAGCACGATCGCGGCGGCCCGGCCGTTGCCGACGGTCTGGCCGGGAGTCTGGCCGCCGCCCATCACTACTGCCACTTTGCCTGCGACTCTTCCCGCCATGGCGCTCTCCTCCTTCTTAAGTGTTGTCCAGCAGCTCGCGCATCGCCCGGTACGCGCGCTGCGCACGCTCGAGCGCGGGCAGCCCGGCGATCGAGCGCACCGGCGCCTCGACGCTCAGCAGCGTGCGGGCCGGCAAGGCCTGCACGAGCGCCGCGAGCGGCAGCACCCCCTCGCCGGGCAGGAGCCGGCCGGTCCGCGCCTCGCGGATCAGCTCCGGCGCCTCGGTCGGCATCCCCGGCGCCGCGTCGCAGATCTGCGCGTAGCGGAAGAGCGACGGATCGACGGTCGCGATGTCGGCGGGCGTCCCGCCCGACCGGCTGAAGTGCAGCGCGTCCACGAGGATCGACGCGTTCGACCGGCCCGACTGCTTCACCATGCGCGCGGCGTGCGCCAGGGTCCTGACGCCGGTGTAGATCGCGAACTCGAGGCAGACGGCGAGGCCGTACTGCGCGGCGCGGTCACAGAGCTCGCCGAAGCGGTCGAGCGTGCGCGCCTCCTCCGGCTCGGCGCTCATCACGAGCACGTACTTCGCGCCGAGACGCGCGCCGGCCTCGAGAAAGCCCTCGGGGATGCCGATCGGGAGTCTCCGGCTCGAAGCGGAGAAACTCGACATCGAGCACGGCGACGCCGGTATCGGCCAGCCGGCAAGCGTCTCCCGCAGGACGGGCGTGTCGCCGAGCATGTCGTACGGCGGCGCGCCGACGCTCGG
Organism: uncultured beta proteobacterium; assembly: GCA_963744255.1. GTDB lineage: Bacteria > Pseudomonadota > Gammaproteobacteria > Burkholderiales > SG8-39 > DATEDA01. The sequence goes on along the minus strand of CAVUSZ010000058.1, from coordinate 36,133 downwards.
CGTCGCCGTCAGCCGGATGCCGACCATCCGGAACCCCGCGGCCGCGGCGACGATGACGAGCTCGGGCGGCGTCGCGTCGAGGACGGTGAGGTGCGCGAGCGAGAGCTCGCGCGGCGGACGGGACACGCCGGTCATTCCTTCGCGAGCGGAAACTCGGCGAGGAACTGCTGGTACTCGGGCTCGTTGTCGATCTGCATCGTCGCGAGGAAGCGCACAACGGCGTTGTAGAACGCGATGGTGAGGACGAGATCGGTGAGCCGCTCGTGATCGAGATCCTTCTCCAGCGCGGCGAACGTCTCGTCCGAGATCGCGTATCCCGCGGTCATTTCGCGCGCCGCCAGCAACACCGTCCTGGCAAGCGGCTCGAGCCCGCTCGGCCGGCCGGCGGTCTCTGCGCCGATCGCGCGGATGTCGTCGTCCGACACGCCGAAATCGCGGCCGATCTTGATGTGGTGCGTGTACTCGTAGACCGACCGCGTGAGGTAGCCGACCTGCAGGATCGCGAGCTCGCGGAGCCGCGGGTCGAGCCGGCTCGTGTGGCGGATGAACTCGCCGAGTCCGTGGAACGCGCGGGCGCCGTTCGGGCTGTGCACCATGGCCCGGAAGAGGTTGATGTTCCGGGCGAGCAGGTCCTTGTGCTCCGCCGCGAGGTCGGACTGGTTCAGGTACGGTACGCGCGCCATCTTTCGCCCAGGGTAGTTCGCATCAAGGAAGGCCGGCGCCGGGCACGTCGACCCGGACGATCTCGACCCGCCCGTCGGATTTCTCCGCCATCTTCGGCCCGCTCCCGGTGTTGGTGATGACGAACAGGGTGCGCCGGTCGGGGCCGCCGAGCATGCAGGCGTACGAGCAACGCTCGGCCCCGGTATCGAGGACTTGCGCGATCCGTCCGCCCGGCAGCACGCGCAGCACGCTGTGCCCCCGCGCGTCGGTGACCCAGACCGCGCCCTCGGCGTCGAGGCAGATGCCGTCGGGAAAGACGCCGTCGAGCGCGGCGAAGATGCGGCGGTTGGCGAGCGAACCGTCGGCGCCGACGTCGAACGCGCTCAACCGGTGGGCGAAGGTCTCGGCGACGATCAGGGTCCGGCCGTCGGGCGCGATCACCATGCCGTTCGGGAAGTGGAGGTCGTCGCCGACGCTCGCCGCGCGGCCGTCGGGATCGACGCGGATGATGCGGGTGTCGCGCGGCGGCGCGTTGTTGTGCCGGTCGTAGCCGAAGTTGCCGACGTAGGCCCGGCCGGCGGCGTCCACCACCATGTCGTTGCAGAGTCCGGCCGCGAGGGCGGCGAGGTCGGCGTGGAGGTGCAGCGCCTTGCCGTCGAACCGGAGGACGCGGCGGTCGAGCATCGAGACGACCAGCAACTCGCCCTTCCGGGTCCAGCCGAGCCCGGACGGTCGCTGCGGCACCTCGACGATGGTCTCGTCGCGGCCGTCGAGATCGACGGTGGCCACGCGGTGAGCGTAGAAATCGGAGAACCAGAGCTTGCTGTCGTGCCAGCGCGGCCCCTCGCCGAACTTCAGGCCGTCGAGCAGGACCTCGAGCTTCGTCCCACTTGTCATCGGACCTCTTTCCCGTGTCGCGTGGGACGAGTGCCTCACGCCGAGCGGTTTGTAGGTTACCAAAGAAGAAGGCGCGAGATCCCGGCGGGTGCGTCGCGGGGCTCACCGGGTGAGCCCTACGCTGCGGCAGACTGGGCCGCGTCGCGATCTCGTTCGACGCTTCCGACACCGCTCGATGATACGAAGGCTCCGACGGCGAACATCCCCTCCGGATGCGGTGCGCCTCGCCGCGGATATGCGTCGCGACCATCCCACCCGCGCCGAGCGCGCCCTCGACGCGATCCTGACGCGGTTGAACGGGGGCGCCCTCGAGGGCCGGTTCCGGCGCGAGTGGGTGTGCGGCGGAACGTGGATCATCGACTTCTACTTCCCCGAGGTCCGCCTGGGAATCGAAGTCGACGGCGGCTATCACCGCTCCCCATCCCAGCGGGCCTGGGATCTACTCAAGGAAGCCGAGCTCGAATCGGCCGGGGTGACGCTGCTGCGGCTCACGAACGAGGAGGTGTTGGGCGACCGGACGCGGCTGCTCGAGAGGCTGCGTCAAGCGTGGCGGGCGGCGCGCAGGAAGGTGCGGAAGTGAGTGCCTCCGCGGACGGCGCGGTTCCTTCAGGTCATGCTGCCGCGAGCGCCGCTTCCCGGAAGCGCTTCACGACGGCCTGGTCGTTGTCCGCGCGATAGGCCAGGGCGATGGCGACGGCAGCGGTCTCGGGCATGTCCGCGACTTTGCGGAACACGACCTGCTCCGGCCCCTGCCGTGAGCTGACCGCAGGGACCAGCGCGACCCCGAGACCGCCGGCGACGAGACTCACGACGGTCTGGACCTGGGTCGCCTCCTGCGCGACCTGGCGCGGCGTGACCCCCGCCTGCTGGAACGCGAGCATCACGACCGCGTGCAGCCCCGGCACGCTCGAGGAAGCGTAGTCGATGAAGGGGCCGTCGGCGAGGTCACGCATCAGGAGCGGCCGCTTCCGCGCCAGCCGGTGGCCCGCCGGCAGCGCGGCGCAGAGCACGTCGCGTTCCACGACCTCGAGCTGCAGCCGGCTCGGCGCCGCGGTGGGAAAACGGACGAGGCCGACGTCGAGCTGCTCCGCCTCCACCTGCGAGAGGAGCTCGACGTTGGTGGACTCGCGCAGCTCGAGGTCCACGCGCGGGTAGCGCCGGCGGAACCAGGGCAGCACCCGCGGCATCAGCGCGTAGGTGGCCGATCCCACGAAGCCCACCCGCAACCGCCCGCTCTCGCCCTGCGCCGCGTCCTGCGCGGCGGCCCGGATCCGCTCCTGGTCGGTGAGGCATTTCTGCGCGGCCTCCAGCACCGCCGCGCCGGCGGAGGTCAGCCGTACGCCGCGGGAGCCCCGTTCGAGGAGCACCGCGCCCAGCTCGTCCTCGAGCTTGCGGATCGCCACCGAGAGCGGCGGCTGCGCCATGTGCAGCCGCTCTGCGGCACGCCGGAAGTTGAGCGTCTGCGCCACCGCCACGAATTGCCGCAGCTGGCGAAACTCCATTGATATTCCCTGTGTATCGAGGCGTAGCCGACAAGTATTGGACGCATTACACCACGGCGAGCAGAATTCGCGCATCTTGCTTTGAGGGTTCTCAAATGATCCTTCCCCTCGCCGGCGTACGAGTCCTGGACCTGAGCGCGATCGTCCTGGGTCCCTATGCAAGCCAGATCCTGGCCGACTACGGCGCCGACGTGATCAAGGTCGAGCCGCCGGAGGGCGACTCCACCCGCTACACCGGGCCGACGACCGAGAAGGGAATGGGCGCGATCTTCATGGGCGTGAACCGCGGCAAGCGGAGCGCGGTCCTCGACCTCAAGCGCGCGGACGCGCGCGAGGCGCTGCTGAAGCTGGTCGACGGGGCCGACGTCTTCATGCACAGCATCCGCCCGCAGAAGCTCGCCGCGCTCGGTATCGATCCCGACGCGCTCATGGCCCGCAACCCACGCCTCGTGTACGTCGGGCTGCACGGGTTCGCGGAAGATGGTCCCTACGGCGGCCTCCCCGCTTACGACGACATCATCCAGGGTCTCTCCGGTTGCGCCGCGCTGATGCAGCGCCAGACCGGCGAGCCGCAGTATTTCCCCACCATCGCCGCCGACAAGATCTCCGGCCTGGTCGCCGCTCACGCGATCCTCGCGGCGCTGTTCAAGCGCGAGCGCACCGGCAAGGGCGGCTACGTCGAGGTGCCGATGTTCGAGTCGATGGTGGCGTTCAACATGGTCGAGCACTTCTACGGGCTGCACTTCGAGCCCGCGCTCGCTGCGCCGGGCTACCCGCGCGTGCTGGCGCCGTGGCGCCGGCCGTACCGGACCACCGACGGCCATCTCTGCGCGATGCCGTACACCGACACCCACTGGCGCCGGTTCTTCACCGAGGCCGGCATGCCGGAGCTCGCGAACGACCCGCGCTTCGCCACGATCACCGAGCGCACGAAGAACATCGAGTCGCTCTACGAGACCGCTGCAAACGTGATCCGCACCCGTAGCACCGCGAGCTGGCTCGACACGTTCCAGAAGCTGGAGATCCCGGCCTCGCGCATGAACCAGCTCGAGGACCTTACCCGGGACGAGCACCTCCGCGAGATGAAGTTCTTCGTCAGCTTCGAGGACGAGAAGCTCGGCCGCGTGTGCTTTCCGGGCGTTCCGGTGCGGTTCGACCGCGAGCAGCTTCCGGTCCGGCTGCCGCCGCGGTTGGGGCAGCACACGGCCGAAGTCCTGCGCGAGGCGGGTGCGACCGCCGGTCGGCCCAAGCAGAAAATCGCCGCCGTGGACAAGGCGACCGCAATGTCCGACCCGCGGCTTTGATTGAAGGAGCATGGCAATGAATCAACCCGGTTTCTCCGCCCCGTCGCGGGTCCACGAGCAGGTGAGCGACGCGGAATGGAAGGTCCGCACCGACCTCGCCGCGTGCTATCGCCTGATCGCGCGCTTCGGCATGAGCGACCTCATCTACAACCACATCACGGCGAAGGTGCCCGACGAGAAGGGGCATTTCCTGATCAACCCCTTCGGCCTGCTCTACACCGAGATCAACGCCTCCTGCTTCTACAAGCTCGACCTGGACGGCAACATCGTGATGCAGCCCGACACCGACTTCCCGATCAACCGGGCGGGCTACGTCATCCACAGCGCCATTCACGCCGCGCGCCCCGACCTCAACTGCGTCATGCACACGCACACGCGGGCCGGCATGGCGGTCTCGGCGATGAAGCCCGGCCTGCTGCCGCTGACGCAGACCGCGATGCGCTTCTACGGCGCCATCGGCTACCACGACTACGAAGTGCCGACCGCGGACATCACCGAGCGCGAGCGGCTCGCCCGGGATCTCGGCAGGCACAACGCCATCATCCTGCGCAACCACGGGCTGGTCGCCTGCGGCCGCACGATCTCCGAGGCCTTCAACCTGATGTACTGGCTCGATTCGGCGTGCAAGGTCCAGGTGGACGTGCTCGGCAGCGGCGTGGAGCCAGTGATGCCGACGCACGAGCTCGCCACCCGCATGGCCGACCGCTACAGCCCGGACGGCCAGGTCAAGTTCGACGAGATCGAATGGGCGGCGCTGATTCGCCTCCTCGATCGCGAGGATCCGTCGTACCGCGACTGATCGCGGCATCCATCCAAAGGACACCATGAAAATGAACGTTCGACGCTCGATCCGGGTCATTGCCGCGCTCTGCCTGGCCACGGGCACGAGCACCGCGGCCCTCGCCCAGAAATACCCCGACAAACCCGTGCGCATCATCGTCCCCTACGCCCCGGGCGGCCCGACGGACATCGTGGCGAGGGTGGTCGCAGACAAGCTCACGCAGATGAACGGCACCACGTTCATCGTCGAGAACAAGCCAGGCGCGGGGGCGAATCTCGGCGCCGAAGGCGCGGCCCGGGCGCCGGCCGACGGCTATACGCTGCTCGTGGCCACGGCGACGCATGCGATCAACGTCACCCTGTTCAAGGACCTCAAGTACGACCTCGTCAAGGACTTCGTGCCGGTCACGCTGCTGACCAGCGGCCCGCTGGTGCTCGTCACCGCACCGCAGATCCCCGCCAAGGACGTGAAGGAGCTGATCGCGCTCGCCAAGTCGAAGCCCGGGACCCTGTCCTACGCCTCGTCCGGCAACGGCGCCTCCACGCACCTCGCCGGGGAGATGTTCCGGTCGCGCACCGGCATCGATGCGATCCACGTGCCTTACAAGGGCAGCGGACCCGCGCTGACCGACGTCATGGGCGGGCAGGCGTCGTTCATGTTCGACACCATGATCTCCGCGATGCCCTTCGTGAAGGGCGGCAAGCTCAAGGCCCTGGCGGTCACCAGCCTCACGCGATCGCCCGCGGCACCGAACCTGCCGACCGTGGCCGAATCCGGGCTGCCCGGCTTCGAGGCGACCGCGTGGAACGGCCTCTTCGCGCCGGCCAGGACGCCGCCGGAGATCGTCGCGAAGCTCAACGGCGACCTGAAGAAAGTCCTCGCGATGCCGGACGTGAAGGAGAAGTTCTCCTCCCAGGGCTTCACCGCGGAATGGCAGGACCCGCCCGCGTTCGACCAGTTCGTCAAGGCCGAGATCAAGAAGTGGGGGACGGTGGTGAAGGAATCCAACGCGAAAGTCGACTGACGGAAGGACTGCCACGTGAAACAGGACTCCGAACTGCCCGTGCTCGGCCGCGGCTTCTACTGGCAGGACCTGAAGGTCGGCCAGCGCTTCCAGACCTATCGCCGCACCGTCACCGAGACCGACGTGGTCAATTTCATCTCGGTCACCGGGATGCTCGAGGTGATCTTCATCGATGCGACCTACGAAGGCGCCATCGCCGGGCGCCCGGCGCCGGCGGCGCTCACGTATTCGCTGATCGAGGGCTTCCTCCTGCAGACGATGATCCAGGGCACCGGGCTCGCCATGCTCGAGCTCACGCAGAAGATCCACGGGCCGGTCCTCGTCGGCGACACGATCGGCGCGACGGTCGAGGTCACGAACATCCGTCCGACCTCCAAGGGCGGGCGCGCGGTCGTGACTTCCCAGATCGAGGTGTCGAACCAGCGCGGCGAGAAGGTGATGACCTACACCGCCACGCGCCTCCTCGCCGGGCGGCCGGAAGGGAGCGCTGCCCAATGACCGCGCTCGGCCGGCTCGCGCTGATCGCGAGCGTCGTGACCGGTCTCGCTGCAACCGGCCTCGCCAGCGCGCAGGCCGACTATCCGGCGAAACCCCTCCGGTTGATCGTCGCCTTCCCTCCGGGCGGGCCGACCGATCTCGTGTCGCGGGTCATCGCCCAGAAGCTCTCCGAGCAGATCGGGCAGCAGGTGCTCGTCGAGAACCGGCCCGGCGCGAACGGCAACATCGCCGCCGAGCTCGTCGCGAGATCGGCGCCGGACGGCTACACGGTGTTCTACAACACCTCGGCGATCACGCTCAGCCCGGCGCTCTACAGCAAGCTCAGCTTCGATCCGCTGAAGGATTTCGCGCCGGTGGTGCTCACCGCGGTCGTCCCGCTCGTCCTCGCCGTCCACCCGTCGGTGCCCGCGAACGACGTCAAGGAGTTCGTCGCCTACGTGAAGGCGAACCCAGGGAAGCTCACATATGGGTCGGCGGGGAACGGCAACGTCACGCATCTCGCGGCGTTCCTGTTCCTGCAGACGAGCGGTCTCGACGCCGTCCACGTCCCCTACAAAGGCAGTGCGCCGTCCCTTACCGACCTGGTCGGCGGCCAGACGCAGTTCACGACCGAAACGGTCAACGCCGCCCTGCCCTACATCCGCGACAAGCGGCTCAAGGCGCTCGCGGTCACGAGCCTCAAGCGCACGAGCGTGCTGCCGGACGTGCCGACCCTGGACGAGTCGGGAATGAAAGGCTTCGAGGTCGGCGCCTGGCAGGGCATCGTGGTGCCGGCCGGCACGCCGCCGGCGATCGCCCAGCGGCTGAACGCGGAGGTGATGAAGGCGCTCGCTCATCCCGACGTCAAGGCGCGCCTCGCCGCGCAGGGCGCCGAACCGCTCGGCTCGACGCCCGAGCAGTACGGCGCGTATCTCAAGTCGGAGACCGAGCGCTGGGCCAAGGTCGTCAAGGCAACCGGCGCCAGGCTCGACTGAGGCAGGCGTGACCGTCGCGCTGTCGCTCACCGCGATTCCGCCGCAGGACGAAGCGCTGCGGCCGGCGGTGCGCGGCTTTCTGGACGAGACGGTGTCGACGATCGCCGCGGACGTTCGCGCCCGGTCGTGGATGGGCTTCGACGCGGACTTCAGCCGGAAGCTCGCGGCACGAGGCTGGATCGGCCTGACCTTGCCCGCCGAGTACGGCGGCGCCGGACGGAGCGCGTTTGCGCGCTTCGTCCTCGTCGAGGAGCTGCTCGCGCGCGGCGCGCCGGTGTCGGCGCACTGGATCGCCGATCGCCAGAGCGGCCCGCTGATCCTCAAGTACGGCAGCGAGGCGCAGCGCAGGCACTATCTGCCGCGGATCTGCCGGGCGGAGGCGTTCTTCTGCATCGGCATGAGCGAGCCGGACACCGGGTCCGATCTCGCGAGCGTGCGCACCCGCGCCGCGCGCGTCGACGGCGGATGGCGGATCAGCGGTCGCAAGGTCTGGACCACCAACGCGCACAGGTCGCACTACATGATCGCGCTCGTGCGCACTTCGGGCACGCCGCAGGACCGGCAGCGCGGCCTCTCCCAGGTCATCGTCGACCTCGCCGCGCCTGGTGTCAGCGTCCGGCCGATCCGCGACCTCACCGGTGATGCGCATTTCAACGAGATCGTGCTCGAGGACGTGCTCGTCGGCGACGACGCGCTGCTCGGCCAGGAGGGCGCCGGCTGGCAGCAGGTCCTGGCCGAGCTCGCCTACGAGCGCAGCGGCCCCGAGCGGCTGCTGTCGAGCATGGTGCTCGTCGAGGAATGGCTCGGGTACCTGCGCTCGCGGGGCGACGCGAACCACGAGGAAGCGGGCGCGCTCGGGCGGATCGTCGCCCACCTCGCGGTGCTGCGCGCGATGTCGATCGCCGTGACCGCGCAGCTCGTGCGCGGGGAGGACCCGGTGCTCGCCGCGGCGGTCGTCAAGGATCTCGGCACCGAGGTCGAACAGCGCATCCCGGAGGTGGTCGGACGGCTGCTCGCCGCCGATCCGTTCGCGGCGCTGCCGCCGACGCTACTGCGGACGCTGGCGTACCTCACGCAGATCGCGCCGACCTACTCGCTGCGCGGCGGCACGCGCGAGATCCTGCGCGGCATGATCGCGCGCGGGCTCGGTTTGCGCTGACGGAAGGCGCGAGATGAGAGAGCTCCTCGCGGAAACCGTCGAGCGCATCCTGACCGATCTCTCGCCCCCCTCGGTCGTCCGTGCCGCGGAGCAAGGAACGTGGCCGGAAGCACTCTGGCGGCAGATCGAGGACGCGGGTCTCCTCGTCGCGCTGTCGCCGGAGACGAGCGGCGGCGCCGGGCTCGGCTGGCGCGACGTCTTGCCGACGCTCGTCGCAGCCGGACGCCACGCCGCGCCGGTGCCGCTCGGCGAGGCGATCGCGGCCCAGGCGCTCGCGGCGTGCGCGGGCAGCGCACTCCCGGAGGGGATCGTCAGCTTCGGCCTGTTCGATGGCGAGGTCGCGGGCAGCGGGCGCGCCAGCGTGCGCGCGCGATCCGTGCCGTACGCGGCAAAGGCCGCGTGGCTCGCCGGGACGCTCGAATCCGGCGACTGGTCGAAGCCGGCGACGCTCCTCGTGATGCGAGTGGCCGATGCGCAGCGTGCGGCGAGCGCGCGAACCGACGGCGACGGCCGGTGCGATCTCAAGTGGGAGGGCGCAACGCCGGCCGTTCGCGCGGAGCTGCCGCCCGAGATCTCCGGGCTCCGTACCGGCGCGGCGCTGCGCACGGCGCAGCTCGCAGGCGGGATTGCGCGCGTGCTCGATCTCGCCGTCCGCTATGCCGGCGAACGCAAGCAGTTCGGCAAGCCGATCGGCAAGTTCCAGGCGATCCAGCAGCAGCTCGCGGTGCTCGGGGAGCTCGCGGCGGCCGGCGCGATGGCCGCCGAGCTCGCTCTCGACGCGCCCGGCACGGCGCTCGATCCGATGCGCGTGGCCTGTGCGAAGGCGCGCATCAGCGAGGACGCTGCCGCCGCCGCTGCGATCGGTCATGCGGTGCACGGCGCCATCGGCGTCACCGAGGAGCACGACCTCCAGCTCTACACGCGGCGGTTGTGGGCGTGGCGGCTCGACTTCGGGTCGGAGTCGTACTGGAACGCGGCGATCGGGCGGCGCCTGCTCGGCGCGAGCGGACGCTCGGCGTGGCAGGACGTCGCCGATGCGTCGGCAGCCCGTCCGTAGCGCGGGCCGCGGCGCTTCTTCCGAGCTTCGGACCCGGAACGCGCGGGTGATGCTGCCGGACTCCGGCACAATTGGACGTCATGTTGCCAGCGATCTCCGTGCACTTGCGGCGGGCGGGCCTCGCCGCGCTTGGAATCGCGGCGGTCGCGGCCGCGGTCTGGTTCGCCACCCGCGCGGAGCCGGTCGCGGTGCTCGTCGCGCCGGCCGAACCGGGAAGGGTCGAGTCCACGGTCGCCAACACCCGCGCCGGCTCCGTGTCCGCGTGCCGGCGCGCCAAGCTCGCGCCCCCCCTCGGCGGCCGCATCGACAAGCTCGAGGTGCGCGAGGGCCAGCGCGTGAAGAAAGGCCAGCTCTTAATCGAGCTCTGGAACGAAGATCTCGTGGCGCGCGAGCGCGTGTCGTCCGAGCAGCTGCAGACCGCCAAGGCGAAGCAGCGCGAGGCCTGCGTCCTCGCCGACATCGCGGTGCGCGCGGCCGAGCGCAGCCGCCAGCTCCGTGACAAGGGCTTCGTGTCGGAGGAGGCCGTCGACCGGGCGCTCAACGAAGCGACGGCGAAGCAGGCGGGGTGCGCCGCGGCGGGCGCCCAGGTCGAGGAGGCGGAGGCGCGCCTACGCGCTTCGCGCGCCGATACCGCGCGCACCGTGGTGCTGGCGCCCTTCGACGGCATCGTCGCCGAGGTGAACGGCGAGGTCGGGGAATTCCTCACCCCGTCGCCGCCCGGGATTCCGACGCTCCCCGCGATCGACCTCATCGACGATTCGTGCCTCTACGTCTCGGCCCCGATCGACGAGGTCGACGCCGCGCAACCCAAGGTCGGGATGGCCGCTCGCATCACGCTCGATGCCTATCGCGGCCGGGAGTTCCCGGGCAAGGTGCGCCGCATCGCGCCCTACGTCCTCGCCCTGGAGAAGCAGGCGCGCACGGTCGAGGTCGAGGTCGAGTTCGACGATCCGGGCGATGCGCGGCACCTGCTCGTCGGGTACAGCGCGGACATCGAGATCGTGCTCGCCGCGCGCGACGACGTGCTGCGGGTGCCGACGACGGCGATCCAGCCGGGTAACCGGGTCCTGGTGCTCGGCTCGGGCGGCGTCCTCGAGGAGCGCACGATCGAGACCGGGCTCGCGAACTGGGAGTTCACCGAGGTGCGCGCCGGCCTGCAGCGCGGCGAGCGGGTCGTCACCTCGCTCGAGCGTCCCGGCGTGAAGGCCGGCGCTCGCGCAATCAACGAAGCGAAGGCGGGCGGCGCGGCCGGCCGATGATCCGGCTGCGCGGCATCGAGCGCGTGTTCCACGTCGGCGGCGAGGCGGTGCACGCTCTGCGGAGCGTCGATCTCGAGATCGCGCGCGGCGAGTACGTCTCGCTGATGGGCCCTTCGGGCTCGGGAAAGTCGACCTTGCTCAACGTCCTCGGGCTGCTCGACCGCCCGAGCGCGGGGCGCTACGAGCTCGACGGCCGCGACGTCACCGACCTCACCGACGACGAGCAGGCGCGGGTGCGCCGCGAGCGGATCGGGTTCGTCTTCCAGTTCTTCCACCTCGTGCCGCGGCTCACGGCCGAGCAGAACATCGAGCTGCCGATGGTCCTCGCGGGAATCGACCCGACCGAACGCCACGCGCGGCTCGCGCGGCTCCTCGTCGAATACGGGCTGGAGGCAAGGGCACGCCACCGGCCGGACGAGCTTTCCGGAGGACAATGCCAGCGCGTGGCGATCGCGCGCGCGATGTCGATGCGGCCGGCCCTGATCCTCGCCGACGAGCCGACCGGCAACCTCGACCGCCAGACCGGACAGGAGGTGATTGCGGTGCTGGAGCGTGTCCACCATGACGGCGGCACCGTGGTGCTCGTCAGCCACGATCCCGAGATCGGCGCGCGCGCGCCCCGGCGGCTGCGCATGGTCGACGGGGCGGTCGTGAGCGACGAACGCTCCTGAACATGCGCTTCGCCGACCTGCTCGAGTTCGCGTGGCGCGTGGTGCGCGGCTACCGTGGACGGACGCTGCTGATCCTCGCCGCCATGGGCATCGGCGTGGCGGCCGTCGTGGCGGTGAGCTCGATCGGAGAAGGCGCGCGCCTGTACATCGTGAACCAGTTCGGTTCGCTCGGCACGCACCTCGTCATCGTCCTGCCCGGGAGGAGCGAGACGGCCGGCGCGATGCCGGGAGTGGTGCTCGGCAGGACGCCGCGCGATCTCACCATCGACGACGCGCTCGCGCTCCGGCGGAGCCCCGCAATCCGGCGCATCGCGCCGCTCATCGTCGGGGCGGGCGACGTGCGGGTGGGTGCGCGCATCCGCGAGGCGCCGGTGCTCGGCTCGACGGCCGAGCTCATGGCGATCCGCCACATGGCGATGGCGCAGGGGAAGTTCCTGCCCGAGGGCGATCCGCGCCACAGCCAGCCGGTGTGCGTGATCGGGGCGAAGCTCGCAGCCGAGCTCTTCCCCGGGCGCTCGGCGCTGGGCGAGTGGGTGCGGATCGGCGACCGGCGCTTTCGCATCCTCGGCGTGCTGGCGGCGCAAGGGGAATCGCTCGGCTTCAACACCGACGAGATCGTGATCGTGCCGCTCGCGGCGGCGCAGGCGCTCTTCAACACCGAGTCGCTGCTGCGGATCCTCGTCGAGGCGAAGAGCCGCGAGCAGATCGCTCTCGCCAAGGACGACGCCGAGGAGATCCTGCGCGAGCGCCACGAAGGCAAGCGCGACGTCACCGTAATCACGCAGGACGCCGTGCTCGCGACCTTCGACCGGATCCTGCGGGCGCTCACGCTCGCGGTCGGCGGGCTGGCGGCGATCAGCCTCGCGGTCGCCGGCATCCTCATCATGAACGTGATGCTGATCTCCGTCGCCCAGCGGCGCAGCGAGATCGGGCTGCTCAAGGCGCTCGGCGCGACCGGCCGCGAGATCGGGCTCGCGTTCATCACCGAGGCGGTGCTGTTCGCCCTGGGGGGCGCGGGCCTCGGGCTCGTGGCCGGCAAGCTGGGCCAGATGCTGATCGGCCAGCTCTATCCGGCCGTGCCGTTCACGCCGCCATGGTGGGCGGTGGTCGCGGCACCGCTGACGGCGATCGCCACCGCGGTGCTGTTCGCCGTCGCGCCGGCGCGGCGCGCGGCGAAGCTTGATCCGGTGCGCGCGCTGTCGAGGCGATAGCGATGCGGGCGCGTGACTTCGTCCGCTTCACCCTCGTCTCGCTCGCCTCGCACCGGCTGCGCACCGCGCTCACCGCCCTCGGCATCGCGGTCGGCATCGCCGCGGTGATCCTGCTCACGTCGATCGGCGAGGGACTGCACCGCTTTGTCATCGCCGAGTTCACCCAGTTCGGCACCAACCTGGTGACGATCACGCCCGGGCGCGTCACCACTCGCGGCATGTCGCTCGGGTCGGTGAACACGGTGCGTCCCCTGAGCATCGAGGATGCGCTCGCCCTCAGACGGGCGCGCCACGTACAGCTGACCGACCCCATCGTCCAGGGCAATGCCGAGATCGAGTACGGCGGCAAGGGCCGCCGCGTCACGCTCTATGGCACCGGGCCGGACTTTGCCCGTGCGCTCAGCATGCGCGTCGCGAGCGGCCAGTACCTGCCTGCCGACGACCCGCGGGCAGCGCGCGCCTTCGCCGTGCTCGGCGCCAGGGCGGCAAGCGAGCTGTTCGGCGCCGAGAATCCGCTCGGCGCACGCGTGCGGGTGGGCGCCGAGCGCTATCGCGTCGTCGGCGTGATGGAATCGAAGGGCCAGGTGCTCGGCTTCGACCTGGACGATACGGTGTTCATCCCGGTGGCGCGGGCGCTCGAGATGTTCAACCGCGAGAGCCTGATGGAGATCCGCGTCCTGTACGACCCGACGGCGCCGATCGCCGAGGTGGAGGAGGAGATCAAGCGCGTCCTCGTCGCGCGCCACGGCGCCGAGGATTTCACCGTGACCCCGCAGCAGGAGATGCTCGAGGTCTTCGACACCGTGCTCAATGCGATCACCTTCGCGATCGTGGCGATCGGCGCCATCTCGCTCCTGGTGGGCAGCATCGGCATTCTGACCATCCTCACCATCGCGGTGGCGGAACGCACCGGGGAGATCGGCCTGCTGCGCGCGGTCGGCGCCACGCGACGCGCGATCCTCGCGCTCTTCCTCGGCGAAGCGGCGCTGCTCGCGGCCATCGGCGGGGCCGCCGGGCTTGCGCTGGGGCTCGGGGTCGCGGGGCTTCTCAAGCTCGTGCTGCCTGCGCTGCCCGTGCACACGCCTTGGTCCTACGTCGTGCTCGCGGAAGTGCTGGCGGTTGCAGTCGGTATCGCCGCGGGCATGCTGCCGGCGCGGCGCGCGGCGCACCTCGATCCGCTCGAGGCGTTGCGCAGCGAATGACTCCCCGGAAGGAACCGGCTGCGGCGCCAAGGCACGCTCGCGCTGCCGTCCGAGCGGTCGCCATTGGCATTCCCTACCCGCGAACGAGCTGCCCAACTTTCTATTATGTGCCCTCGCCTGCGGAGCCGTAGCGCCGGTCGCCTTGATGTCGGGTCCGCTCGGCCGCGTCGTCGCCGCCGACCGAAGCGCGCGATCCGGCGGCTCCTGCGTCAGGAGACGCGTGTGGGCGCACGCGAAGTAGCGACCGCGTTCGTCGCGAGAAAACCGTGCCGGTGAGAACGTAACGTCCGGCAGTGCCGGTGGTTCTTTCGACCACTCGCATAGCGAACCCCTGGGGATGGCCGTCGGCCCGGGGTCGCCAGTCGGGGGGCGCGAGAGGTGGGAAGTGCCAGCGCCTCTGTGGAGTGGTCACTATGCGCCCCCCAGCGGCAGCCACGTGGCTTGCGCGGGGTATCGGCGCGCGTCAGGTTGAGCAGATCGCGACGTAGCTCGCCGGAAGCTCGGAACGTCTCCTGGTGCCGCGACTATCCCTGGCGAACGTGCGGGAAGAACATGTGATAGACGACGAGCAGCCCGGCTGCGCCCGCGAGGCTCACGACGAGACCGAACACGTCGAGCCCGGCCCCTTCCGGCGTGCCGAGGAGAGTGAAGATCCAGCCGCCGATGACCGCGCCGGCGATGCCGAGGCCGACATCCCTGGCGAGCCCTTCACCCGACCTGATGACGAACTTGCTGGCGAGGAAGCCCGCAATCAGCCCGACGGTTATCCAGACTCCGATAGACATGATGATCTCCTGTGTTCAACGCTGTTGACGTCCGGGCAAGCGGGGCACGGCTGGATCCCGTCTCGTAGAGCGCCTAGTTGAGCAGGCTAGTTCGAAAGCCGGTTGCGCTCGGTGCGCCAGCGCACATAGCGCAGGGGGAATCCACCCAACGTGATCCCCCGGAGCGGCTGCCGTCACTGACCGCCGATGGATACCGCGAAGTTGACCGTCTCCGCCTTATACGACGACGGAATGTAGGTCAGCTCGAGGCGGATCTCCTTCAGCTTCTTCGCCTTCAATGCCGCGGCGGGGAAGTCCATGTCCACGACCTGGGTCACGTCCTGCCCGGGGTCGAGGCGCTCGGCGGCGCCGTAGCCCTGGAACCTGATGCTCCCCTCGAACTTCTTCTCCTCGACCAGGATCGGTTTGCCGTCGGCATCGATGAACTGGATCTTGCCGCCGATGAGACGGATGGTCTGGTCCGTCGAGCTGTTCTGCAGCTTGAGCTTCCCGGTGAGCTTGGCCGGAGAGACGACGCTGCCGGTGTCCTTCTCGACCCGCTCCGTGATCTTCATGTCGGTGACCTCACCGGTCATGACCCCGGCTTTCACCGGCATCGACGGCGGCGTCACCGTGTAGACCTTGTCCTCCACCACTACCGCGGGGGCCGACGGGTTCTGCCCGCAGCCGAGCATCATCGCCGCCACCCCGGTAATTACCGTCATCACACGCATCCACATTAGTCACCTCCTCGCGACGCACGCCGATGATCGGCGGTGCTCGCCGTAACGTTCGCCTGCTTCGAGCCTCGTTCGCTCCGACTCGTCTCAGATTCGCCCAGGCCGGCCGTGTCGATGCGCCGCCCCGCGGGCGAAACCGGCGGCGTCCGAGGCTCGAGCGCCGCCGTGGGGAAATTGTCCGCCTCGCTTCGGGCGCCCTCGGTGCGCTGGCGTACATACATCGAAAGATCGCCACGCGAAGTTCGGGCGAAACCTGGCTCGCGCAATTTCCTGGCGCAAGCCGGGCGCTCTGAGAAGCCTCGGAATCCCGGAGGAGAAGGCGCGCTCCATCGTGCTGGATAGCCCGCGCATCCGGTGAAGGTGGGGGCGTTCGAGCGGCGCCCCGATCTCGAACCCCCGCACGGAACGCCAGAGCTGCGGCCCCATCGCGACGAGACCGGTTGACGATGACGCCGGTCACAAAAGCCGCATAATCGCCGGGTCACGTCCGGATAGCGCATCCTCTCAGGAGACCTCTCATGCCCAAGGGCCAACAGCGAAGCAATCGCGAAGCCAAGAAACCGAAGCAACCGAAGAAGCCAGCCCCTGCACCCGCGCCCTTTGGCGGTGGGCCGTTCAAGACGCCCGCCGCCGTGCCCGGCAGAAAAACCTGATCAGCAGGGATTCGCACGAACAAGGGGAGAGCTCCCCTTGTATATCCAAAGGGCCCCAGGCCCCTTGTCGATCCCCCGCGGCGGACGTTCGCGCGGCCGCTAGGCGCGCTTGAGCACGCGCACCAGGAACAGCAGGAAGACCGCGCCGATGGTCGCCACGATCAAGGTGCCGATCAGCCCGCTGCCGGCGGACGGGCTGAGCTGACGAAACAGGAACCCCCCGACCAGCGCGCCCACCACGCCGAGCAAGATGTCTCCGGCGATGCCGAAATTGCCGCCCTGCAGGAATTGTGACGCCAGCCAGCCGGCGGCCAGGCCGATCAGAATCAACCAGAGAAATTCCATATCGTCTCTTCCTTTCCAGCTCAAGGGTCCGGTATTGCTACCGGCTGCTACCTCCGCGTCTGCCAGCAGCGTTACCTGCCGTCAGCGCAGATCGTTCAACAGCGAGCGTCGCACGCTTTCGCGAAGAACCAGTCCCGCGCTGTAAGCGGGATGATCGATGCCGATAGCGAGCCGGGATCCCTGCTTGAGGTCGCGCACCATGCGCTTCTCGAACTCGAATCGGAGGAAATGCACCGCTGAGGTCTTGTCCGCGTCCGCGCGGTCGATGTCTTCATCCGCGATGCCAAAGATGCGAGACGAGCCGTCGATCTGCACCCAGACACGATTCTCCACGCCGATCAGCTGTGCCAGTCGGGCGCGGCGCTCGCCCTCGTCGGGGAATTCGATCATGAAGGTCGCCTTGAGGTTGCTGCCATCGGGGATTAGCGGGGCGTAGGTATCGATCTCCGCCTGAATACGCTCCTCCGCGGAGATGTGCTCGATGCGGAGCATCTCCTGGATCTGGTAGCGGACGGTGCGCTCATCCTCGAAGATCACCCTTGCGTTCGGCCCTACCTGCACGGTGCGGTCCCGGCGGTGCGCCATTACTTCCGCTCGCAAGCCGTCGCGCTCGCGCGCGTACGTCTCGAGCGACATGAGTTCTCTGGCAAGAAGCGTGCTTGTCATGGCGATGTTTCTCGGCAGCTCCGGCTACTCCGCATGTCCGTGGGGATGCTGTACGCCAGGGCACATGACGGCGGATTCCCCTTGAGGCAGGACGTCCGGCAAATAACGGCGTCTCGTCGCTGCGCGTCCCCCCAGGCCATCGGGAGAAAGCTAGCTGTTCGCCGCAGGCTCAAATCTCGGCGGAGCGCTCGAGCGAGCCTTGGCGCGATACATGCCGATGTCGGACTGCTGGATCAGGTCACCGTAATCCTGCCCGTCGACGGGATAGACGGCCGTGCCGATGCTTGCCGTCACCGCAATCATGCCGCCGTCGACCACATAGGGCGCGGTAAGGTGGACGCGGATCTTGTCCGCCACCGTGGTAGCGCTCACCTCGCCGGCGACCTCGGGAAGCATGATGACGAATTCGTCTCCGCCGTAGCGGCAGGCCGTGTCACCGGCACGGATACAGGCGGTCAAGCGCCCCGCCACCTGCTGCAGGAGCTTGTCCCCCGCTGCATGCCCGAACCTGTCGTTGACGTCCTTGAATCCGTCCAGGTCGAGGAACAGCAGCGCCACCTGCCTGCCCCGTCGCGCGCCCTGAGCCACCGCCTGGTTGAACCGGTCCAGCAGCAAGCTTCGATTGGGCAGGCCGGTAAGCTCGTCGTGGGACGCCGCATGACGCACCCGCGCCTCCTTTCGCGCGAGCCGCAGGAATCGCCGCTTGAGACTCAGATCGCGCTTCTCGAGCGATTCGACCCGCTCCTGCACGCCTCTTAACCGGCGTTGACTCGTTGCGAGCGCCCGCTCGAGCTCTGCCACCTCCGAGCGTGCTTGCTCCAATCGGGCAGGTGCTGGATCCGCAGCGGGGCCAAGCGGGCGTCGGATGCCCGGACCTGACCCCACGGCGGGATGCCGAGCGCCGTTCACGGGCCGTATCTTCATCGGTTCTTCCCTCGAGCAGGGTGGCGAGGCGGCCGCAACCTTCCCCTCACATCATGACCCTCCGTGATGCACCTCGCCCATTGTCCACCTCGCTCTAAGACGCTCTGTACGTTGGCGCACATATGGCGCAGAATTCTCGGCATTGAATCGAGTAGATGAGCCGGATATGCCGGCACCGCAACAACCCGCCCAAAACCGCCTTCTCGCCGTCCTGCCAGCGGCCGAACGCGAACGCCTGAATCCCCACCTCGAGCCCGTCGCGATGACGCTCGGTGCTGTCGTTTACGAATCCGGCAGCCGGCTGGAGTACGTCTACTTCCCCACGACCTCGATCGTGTCCCTGCTCTACGTCATGGCTGATGGCGCGTCCGCCGAGATCGCCGTGGTGGGCAATGAGGGAATGGTGGGTGTTGCGGTCTTCATGGGAGGCGAAACCACGCCGAGCCGGGCCATCGTGCAGAGCGCCGGCTCCGCTTACCGGCTTCCAGGGCACTCGATGAAGGAGGAGTTCGTTCGCGGCGGCGCAATGCAGCATCTGTTGCTGCGCTATACCCAGGCGCTACTGACGCAGATGGCGCAGACGGCGGTCTGCAACCGGCATCACTCGGTGGATCAACAGCTCTGCCGCTGGCTGCTGCTAAGTCTCGATCGGCTGCCCTCCAACAAGCTGTCCATGACGCAGGAATTGATTGCCAACATGCTCGGGGTGCGCCGCGAAGGGGTCACGGAGGCCGCCGGGAAGTTGCAGAGCGCAGGCCTCATCCAGTACAGCCGCGGCCGAATCACGGTCCTCGATCGGCCGGGACTGGAGGCACGAGCTTGCGAGTGCTACGGCGTGGTGAAGAGGGAGTCCGATCGCCTGCTCCCCAATGCGACCGGCGACGTGATCCTGTGATCGTTGTGCCGCAGACCGCCCCTTGCGGCTGCTGTCTGCGCCTACCGTAAGAATCGTGCGAGTTATGTGCGCTAGCGTACGGAGCGTCTGGGACGAAGCGGGGATGATGCAAACGGGTGTTTAGCTCCTCCCTGATGAACACCTGAAGTGCCTGGCCCGGTAACGGCCCCCCGTACCGGGTCTTTTCTTGGGCTCGAGCAAGTTCACGCCTGCGGTGGGAGCGCTCCGTCAACCGGCTCCGGCAGAAAGGACCTCGCGCCGTGCATCAGGTCATCGATGCGGTAGCGCACAGAACGCACGCGGTCGGTCCGGCAAACGGGTGAACGGTCGGGCTCGCGTGCCGGCGTCGCCTCGACACGTTGAAAACCTTTCTTCGTTGCGTACGCTAGCGAACGTAATGGAGCCCGCTGCTCGTGTAGGCTCTTCGCATGCCGTCTGAAGGGTTCCCTCAAGTCTCCAGGAGAGTTCGGTGCCGTCCACGAGGCGCGTCCCCGCCACGAACGATCTGATCGCGGCGTTGCCCCGAAAGGATCGCGAGCATCTGCTTGCGGGCTGCGAGCCGGTCGAGCTCGCTTTCGCGGATGTGCTCTGCGAGCCTGGGGACCGTATCCGGCACGTTTACTTCCCCGCCGAGGGCTTCATCTCGCTGTTGACCCCGCGCGACGGCTGCACGAGCCTGGAGGTGGGGCTCGTCGGCAGCGAAGGCATGCTCGGCGTCACCCTCATGCTGGGCGTCGACGTCTCGCCCTTGCGCGCATTGGTCCAGGGCTCGGGCGCCGCGATGCGAATGGATGCTGCGCCGTTCCTCCGCGAGCTCGCCTATAGCGCCGCCCTGCAGCGCGAGCTGAACCGCTATCTCTACGTGTCGATGGTGCAGCTCGCGCAAACGGCAGCATGCACGCACTTCCACGTACTGGATTCGCGGCTCGCCCGCTGGCTGCTGATGACCCACGACCGGGCGCACACGGACGAGTTCCATCTGACCCACGAGCTCCTCGCTCATATGCTCGGTGTGCGCCGGGTCGGAGTGACCAAGGCGGCGGGCGGGTTGCAGCGGCGAAAGCTGATTCGCTACCACCGCGGCAACATCACGATTCTCGCCCGCAGCGGCCTGGAAGCCGCCGCCTGCGGGTGCTACCGGTCGGCGCAGAACGTGTACGACCGGATCCTCCACCAGTAGAGAGCGGCGACGACCGGGCTCGTGTCGGCGGGATCCCTTACACACGAGTGCCCGAGGTGCCGCGGCTCCGGCACGTCCGCGAAACTCATCCGCGTGCCACGCCGGTTCATCGATCGGATGATTAGCCTGGTCCGGCCGCGATACCGCTACCGCTGTCGAGCGATGGGCTGCGGTTGGGAAGGCAACCTGCCCCCCAGGCGCATTCCAATGCCCAGCGGGACCCCGCGGTGACCGGCGCGACTCGCCGGGCAGCGTTGCCTGCCTAAACGGGTGGCCGCATTGCGGTGCTGCGTACACGCAGCATTTCCCGGACTCTTCGGATGGCAAAAATGGGAAGAAAGCCACTGAGGCGCGCACCAACCTCAAGCCCGGCCCGTTCGTCTTCGTAGAGCCGCGCTACTTCATCGATCGGCACCTGCGATTCCTGAGCCAGGAACTCGATGGCTTGTTGCTGATGGGACTTCTTGCCGGGCTGGGCGTCCATAGGGAGATCCCTTCATATGGCTTGTGTTCAATGCCAGGGTACTCCACCCGTCCCTGGGGGCGCCGTACGCCAGCGCACATAGCGTCCGGTCAGCAATCCAATCTTTCCGCCGTATGTACGCAAACGCACAGAGCGATCCAGGGCCGCGGGGAACAATCGGGGCGGTAAAGAGGATGGAATCGTGCGATGGAAAGGCCCTGACGATGATCTCCGCCGGTCTCTTTGCTCTGCCGTGGTGGGCCTATCTGTTGATCACGCTCGCGCTGACCCATACGACGATCGTCGCGGTCACGGTATTCCTGCACCGGCATCAGACCCATCGCGCGCTGGATCTCCACCCGGCGATCAGTCATTTTTTCCGGTTCTGGCTCTGGCTCACCACCGGCATGGTGACCAGGGAGTGGGTGGCCGTCCACCGGAAGCATCACGCCAGAGTCGAGACCGCCGCGGATCCGCACAGCCCGCAGATCCACGGCATCGGCCGGGTGCTATGGGCCGGCGTATTTCTCTACGCGAGCGAATCGCGCAACCGCGACACGATCGAAAGATTCGGCCATGGCACGCCGGATGACTGGGTCGAGACGCACCTCTATGCGCGGTGCTCTCTCTGCGGCGTCGTCCTCATGGCACTCGCCGATCTCGTCGCGTTCGGTATCGGTCCGGGTAGTCTGATCTTCGCGGTCCAGATGTTGTGGATCCCGTTCTGGGCCGCCGGCGTGATCAACGGCATCGGACATTGCTGGGGGTATCGCAACTTTCCCGTCGAGGACGCCAGCACCAACATCGTCCCCTGGGGCGTCCTGATCGGGGGCGAAGAGTTCCACAACAATCACCATGCCTACCCGACGTCGGCGAAGCTTTCGAGCGCCTGGTACGAGTTCGACATCGGCTGGATGTACATCCGCATCCTCGAAACGCTGGGCCTCGCCCGGGTCCGAAGGATCGCCCCCGCGCCCCGGTTCAGCCCCGGGAAGACGGCGTGCGACGCGGACACCGTGAAGGCGGTAGTGACTCACCGCTACTACGTGCTTGCGCAATACACCCGCTCGGTTGGCGACGCATGCCGGCAGGAGATCCGCAGGCTCAAGCAGCACGCCGCAACAGCGGGCGGGGACGGACTCGATGCGCTATCCGCGAGGAGCCTGCTTCGTTGGCTGCGTCTGCATACCTGGGACTGGAAGGCGCGTCGTCCGATGACCCTCGACTCGCTGGTGCGCGAGCACAAGATGCTGCATACGGTCTACTCGATGCGGCGGGAGTTGAGCGAGCTCTGGAGTCGATCCAGCGCCTCCACCGAGCAATTGGTGAAGCAGCTCTCCGACTGGCGCGAACGCGCTGAATCCAGCGGGATCGCCGCTTTACGCGAGTTCGCCCGCCGGCTACCGCACTACGTTTGACCGCTACGCCGGCGGAGTCGGGTCGGCGTTGCGTCACCGCGTCCGCTGCGGACACGGGTGAGACGACGGCGGCGACTCTACGTACGCCACCGCACCGACCGCGCCTGGTGTTGCCGATATCCTCTATCCACGAGGCAACGCCAGACTTGGAGGGATCATGACTACGGGAACCGTTAAGTTCTTCAACGCCACCAAAGGTTTCGGCTTCATTCGACCCGACGACGGCTCGAAGGATGTGTTCATGCACATCACGGCCGTGGAACGCTCCGGCCTCGGGAACGTCAACGAGCGCCAGAGGCTTTCGTACGACCTGGACCGTGGGTCCGACGGCAAGCCGTTCGCATTCAATCTGAAAGCCGTATGACTCGCGATCGCGGAGGAGGCGACCGTTGGCGTCCCGAATGACGACAGCACGGGGAACGACGTGAGGCGAGATCTATACCGAGGGCTCCTCGGGGGCGCCGCCTCGGCGGTTGCCTGGGGGCTCGCGAAGCAGATCGATCAAGTGGAACGACAGAGTCGATCCCGGCAGGGGGCCCACGCGATGGAAGTCTGGGAGGGAGAGGGCGGGAGCATGCCGGATCGGCCGACGCCGCGAGCCCTGCGGAGGGGCGTTTCCGGGTGAGCGCCTGGCTCAGGACGCGGCACCAGCTCCGGCGCGTTCGGATCACTGCCGAGGCCTACGCTTCGAGCCGCTCCTGCGCCAGGTAGCGTTGCCGGTAGGTCTCGAACGGGACGTCGTCCGCGGCTTCGATGCGCCGCTGCTCCGCAAACGACTCCTCCGCCTGGCGCGCGAAGCGCTCCTGCAGCTCGGCGGCGAAAGGCAGCGCTTGTAGAACCCGCCGGTGCCGCACGGAATGCGCCAGACCGAAGCGGAGGTAGGAGCCGTCGAATCGCTCCCGCATCTCCCGCAGCATCCGCGCCGAGGGCACCGACCCGGCATCCCCGAGCGCGGCGACCGCTGCCGAGAGCGCCTCGCCGTACAGGCCCACATCGTGCGCAGCGTCGAGCGCCGCGGCGATCGGCTCGCACTCGGCGAGCACCTGGCCACCCCATTCGAAGAGCGCCACGTCCTGCCCCCCGCGCACGAGCGTGAGCCCCGGCTCGCGGCCGCGCGCCGCGACGCGGTGCTGGTTGCGGGCGAGCGCGGAGATCTCGGCCGGCGAGTCGGGCGGGCTTTCGGCGAGCAGGCTGTGCAGGAGAAACACGTCGAGAAAGCGCATCGTGCTCGCCGCGATGCCGACCGGGCAGAAAGGATCGAGGTCCATCAAGCGCGCCTCGACGTACTCCACGCCCCGCTCGCGCAGGGCATGCAGCGGGCGCTCGCCGGGGCGGACGATGCGCTTCGGCCGGATCGTGCCGTAGAACTCGTTCTCGATCTGGAGGAGGCTCGTGGCGAGCTGGCGGTACTCGCCGCCCGCGCGCACGCCGATCGCCTCGTAGGCCGGCCAGGGCTGGGTGAGCGCGTCCTGCAGCGAGGCGGCGTAGCGCTCGAGGCTGTTGTAGCTCACCGCGAGCGAGGCCTGCGCGTCGCTCTGGTACCCGAGCCGCCCCATGCGCAGCGACGTCGCCCAGGGCCGGTAAAGCGTGCCGGACGTGAGCATCTCGAGGTCGTGCTCGCGACCCTCGACGAAACTCGCGCACACCGCGGGCGAGGCGCCGAAGAGGTACAGCAGCAGCCACGAATGGCGCCGGAAGTTGCGGATCAGCGCGAAGTACTCCTCGTTCGAGACCCCCGGCAGGGAGAAGTTGTAGTGGATGCCGGAGATGGTCTGCATGCGCCGGCCGTAACGGTGCGCGAGACCGACGCGGTACACGGTCTTCGCCTGGCCGACGTTGGACCGGCCGTAGCGGCCGATGGGAATCGCGTCCTCCGCGGGCAGCCCGCACGGCATGCTCGCGCACCACAGCAGCTCGTCGCCGATCTGCCGGTAGACCGCCTGGTGAATCGCGGTGAGCTCCTCGAGACAGGGCTCGACGCCGGCATGCACACCGGTGATCAGCTCGAGCTGCGCCTCGCTGAAATCGGTGGTGATGTGCGGATGGGTGAGCGCCGAGCCGAGCCCGGTCGGGTGCGCGGTCGCGGCGAGCGTTCCGTCGGGCTGAACGCGCAGGCTCTCCTTCTCGATGCCCCGCCGGATCCCTCGCAGCACCCCGGGCCCCAGCGCGTGAAGACGTTCGCGGACGGACTTCATGCGGCGTGCGGCCGTATCATCGTTGCCATGAAAACTCTCGTCGTCGGTTGCCAGGGCAGATGCAATCGGCCCGCCCGGAAGGGCCCCGACCGGGCAGATCCAGGATGAAACTGAGCTCGCAAGACCTCGAACGGCTCGCCGGCCTCACGCTGGACCACTACGACCAGCGTGCCGAAGATTTCCGGGACGGCACCCGGGACCACGACGTGAGCCAGAACATCGCGGCGCTGCTGCAATACATAGCAGGCGAGCCGCCCTTCACCATACTCGATTTCGGCTGCGGGCCGGGGCGCGATCTCAAGGTGCTTGCCGGCCTCGGTCACATCGCGGTCGGCCTGGAGGGCGCCGCCCGCTTCGCCGAGATGGCGCGCGCCGACAGCGGCTGCGAGGTGTGGCAGCAGGACTTCCTCAGGCTCGAGCTGCCGGACGAGCGGTTCGATGGCATCTTCGCCAACGCCGCGCTGTTTCACGTCCCCAGCCAGGAGCTGCCGCGCGTGTTGCTGGAATTGCACGCCGCGCTGAAGCCGGGCGGGGTGTTGTTCAGCTCGAACCCGCACGGCCACAACGAGGAAGGCTGGAGCCGGGGGCGCTACGGCGCATACCACGAACTCGAGAGTTGGCGCCGCTACCTCTCGGCTGCGGGCTTCGCCGAGCTTACCCACTATTACCGCCCCGCCGGTCTGCCGCGCGAGCGGCAACCATGGCTCGCGAGCGTGTGGCGGAGGCTCGCATGATGATCGAATCGCTGCTGCTGGCCGTGACTCGCGTCACGACGATGTTCGGGCAGCAACACCTGACCAACGCGACCGGCTTCTTCTTCGCGCGGGATGACCGGCTGTTCCTGGTGACGAACCGGCACGTGGTGCTCGACGAGCCGAGCGATCATCGCCCGGACCGGCTGGAGATCGAGCTGCACGTAGCGCCGGAGAACGTGGCCATGACGAGGCAGTTCTCGATTCCGCTTTACCGGGACCGGAAGTCGGTGTGGCGCGAGGCGCGCGATGCGGCCGGCGTGATCGACGTCGTCGCCCTGGAGCTCGAGCGGCCTGCCCTGCCGGAGACGCTGCTCTATCACGCATTCACGCCCGCCCACCTCGTGAAGCAGCTCGACGAGGTCGAAGTGGGTACGTCGGTGCTCATCGCCGGTTTTCCGCTGGGCTTTCACGACACGCTGCATCGGCTGCCGGTCGCGCGGCAGGCGGTCATCGCCTCGGCGTTCGGGATCCGGTTCCAGGGCAGCGGGTACTTTCTGACGGATGCGCGGATGCATCGCGGCACGAGCGGCGCGCCGGTGGTCGCGCGGGACCCGACCCAGGGCGCCGGTCGGGTGGAACTGCCGTGGATGCTGCTCGGGGTCCACGCCGCCCGGATGGACGTCGCCAACCGCGATGTCCAGCAGGACGAACGCCTCGACCTCAACTGCGCATGGTACGCCGACGTGCTCCTGACCCTCACGCAGGACGCGGCGCCAGCCTAGCCGCCCCGCTTTCTGCCGTTCTTCGCCTTGGTGGTTCCGCGCCTGGACTTTGCTTCCTCCTCCTTCTTGTAATCGCCGATGACGCTTTTCACGGGACAGACGCTGAAGACCGGACACTTCCTGCAACCGACGGCTATGGCGATCGGACAAAGGGTCATTGGAGCGCTCCTTCGCGGTGTTCGATGGGCCGGGGCCCGGGAGTGGGTTCGGGCGTCCTTGGGCGCCGCGCGACGGGCCGGCCCGCCCGATCGTACGCTTGCTCCGCGGCCGGCCCACAAGCACACCCGGACGTGGTCTCATACGGCATTCCCCATTCCACCGCGTATCCGCTCCGGAGCCCGCCATGCTCACGTTCAGGAGAGTCGTGCTTTACACCGGTCGCGACGGCCGCGCGAGATTCCGCGAGGACGAGGTGACGCTGCCCGAAGGCACGCCGCAGGCCATGCTGTCGGAGGTATTCCCCTCCTCCGGCTACCAGCTGCGCCACAGTCCCGTAGGGTTTCGCAGCCAGTGGCACTGCACGCTCGAGCCGCAGTGGGTGTTCATCCTCGGGGGCGAGATGGAGATCGGGCTACAGGACGGCACCTCGCGCGTGTTCCAGCCCGGCGAGCACTTCTATTCGGCGGATACGCTTCCGGAAGGTGCGACCTTCGATCCCGGGGTGCACGGGCATTGGAGTGCGCAGCGCGGCGGGAGCCCGCTGGTGACGCTGTTCGTCAAGACCTGAGCCGCCGACCGCCGCGGCGTGGTCTGTGCCAGCCTGCGGCGTTACGGGGACCGCGTGTCGGTCGATCTGGACGAGCGGCTTCGCTCAGCGGTGTCGATCGACTCGTCGGTTTTCCACCTGGTGCTGACCGGCGCGTAGCGGAACGCGCCGCGGGGTTGACGCTCCGAATCCCGGTATCCCCGCTGGTCTCCCCCGTGCCTCGAAGGCTGTGGTGAGTCGAATTTCATAGCCAGGGATCGACCTTACCCGAGGGTCACGCGCAGACTGTCAACTCGACCATCATCCGCGAGTGGCGGCCGCTAGGCACGCTTGACCACGCGCACCAGGAATATCAGGATCACGGCGCCGATAGTCGCCACGATCAAGGCGCCGATCAACCCGCCTCCGGCGGACAGGCCCAGCTGGTGGAACAGAAACCCGCCGACCACCGCGCCCACGACGCCGAGCAGGATGTCGCCGACGACGCCGTATCCGCCGCCGCTCATGAACTGCCCCGCCAGCCATCCGGCAGCCAAACCAATCAGTATGAACCAGAGAAATTCCATGTCGTCTCTTCCTTTCGCGGGTTAAGCGTCCGGTGTTGACACCGCCCCGTGGCTCGCGTTCGCGTGCCAGTCCTGCCTCCAAGCGCACAGTCGGGAACAGCGCTCACTTATGGACGTTACTCGCACACCGGACCGCGATCGGTGCGTTGGCGCACACAAGACGCGTCTGGCAGCCAATACACACCGCTAAACGCCCCTAAACAGAGTCGAAACCGGGTGAGATGGACCTCCCACCCGGCGCAGTACGGCCTAGGACTTGCCAAAACGTGCCTTCGCTTGGCGGGGCGCCCGATTTCGCCCCGACGGACGGTTAGGCCGCAGCCACGCGGAGTATGTCGAGGGCGATTCCCTCGTTAGCATGATCAAGGAAGACCTGGTGGCGGAACGAATCGCCATCGACAGCTACCGCGACATCATCCAGTACCTCGGCGACCAGGACCCGACCACGCGCCGGATGATGGAGGGCATCCTGGCCATGGAAGAGGAACATGCGGACGAGCTGTCCGACCTGCGGGTGGCTTTCCCCGAGGAAGCAGAGGGGAAGAGGCGAGCCACGACATCGAAGTGAGCGTTACGCGCCGCGAGCGCGCGGAAATGCGCCGACCGCAGTCGCTGCTCCCCTGTGCCGCGTGACTCCCGCCGCCAATCGGTCATGCGCGTCGCTCCGGTTTCGCGTCGAAGCGCACGGCGTCGACGACGATCACTTCTTGTCGCTCTTTGCCGCGTCCTGGATGGCGTCACCGGCTTTCTCGATCTGCTGTCCGACCTTCTCTACCGCCTTGTCGACTTGCCTGCCGGCCTTCTCTGCCGGGCCTTCCTGCTGCTGGCAGCCCGGTAGCAGACTGAGGAGCGTAGCTGTAGCAACTGCGCCAAACGTGAATCTCTGTTTCGTTGTCATGGGGATATCGCTATCTCAAGAAATGGGTATCAGGACCCTGCCCGGCGTGGGCAGGGCATTCCTGTTGACGACTACTTGGCGGTCCGCGTACCCACCACTTCGACTTCGACGCGACGGTCGGGCCGTATATGTGTCGTTGACCACCTGATAGCACCCGCAGGCAGCGGCCTCCAGCCCATTACGGTCGAGGATTCTGATGTTGCCGCGGCGACAACTGATGAGCTTCCGACTCTGCAACGAACTCGCTGCTTTGCTGTACGCCCACGCGACGCACCCCCAGCATGTCGTCCAAAGACTCGTGAGTACATGGAACTCGGCCGCGCGAGCCCGTGCCCGGTTTCATCCACCATCGACCGCTCGATGTGACCGGCAGGCGGCGTGAGGCGAGCTAGACTTCATACCTGGTGCAGTACGGCTTAGGACTTTCCAAAGCGTGCCTTCGCTTGGTTCACGCAGTAGTCCTTAGCGCCGCCCGCGTAGACGTCGCACTTCTCCTTCGCCACCGCGTAGTCGGCGTCACGCTTCTGTTCCGCTGCAGCCTTGCGTGCAGTGGCTCTTTCTTCATCCGCCTTCATTTGCGCTTCGCCCGACGTCTCCTTCGCGGCCTTGTTCGCCTGCGAGATCTTCATCTGCGCCTTGGCGTCCGCCTTGGCGCCGGTCTCGGCAGCTTTCGCCTCCTTCACACAGACGTCTTTTTCGTTGCCGGCCTTGTCGTCGCACTTCTCCTTGGCGACCGAGTAATCGGCTTGCGCCTTGGCAACGCGCGCGTCGTACCGAGCTTTCTCGGAAGGCTTGTAGCGGGCTTCGAGCTCGGCCTTCGCGACCTTCTCTTTGCCCTTGGCTTCTGCCATGCACACGTCCTTCGCGTTAGCCGACAGCGAGTCGCAACTCGCCTTGGCGGCCTTGAACTCCGCCACGATGGTATCCGTGCCGGCCTTGTATTCGTCCTTTGACATGCCTTGTGCCATCGCGCCGAAGCTGAACGCTAGGCCGATCGCAATCGCGATCACGCTGATGCTGAGTTTCTTCACGGTCGTTCCTTCATGTTGCAAGACTGAAGCATGGGCGGGCGCCTTCGCGCCCGCCCCGGCCTGGTTACACAGGGCGACTCAACTCACGGCTGGCGTTTCTCCCAGTCGGAGAGCTGCTGCTCGGCTTCCTCTTTCGAGACCCCGTACGCTTCCTGGATCTTGCCGGCGAGCTGATCGCGCTTGCCGGCAATCACGTCGAGCTGGTCGTCGGTGAGCTTGCCCCACTGCTCCTTGACATTGCCCTTCAGTTGCTTCCAGTTGCCTGCCACTTGATCCCAGTTCATTTCGATCTCCCGACGTTCGTTGAACATCCGTAGCGGTCGCGGTGTGCGACCAACGGGTCGCGAACAAACGCTCTGCCAACGCAGGGCGTTTGTTCATGCGGCGGGATTGCCGCTCGATCAGTGAGCGATTCCTCGCCGAGCCGCTGGTTGTAGCGGTCGGCACCGAGGCGGTCGGTATGGCCGACGGCCATGATCGTCTCGAGGTCGATGCCCTTGAGCTGACGCTACCGCGACCACATTGATACGCCAAAAACCTTCTTCGCTCCGTACGCTAGCGAACGTAATGGAGCCCGCTGCTCGTGTAGGCTCTTCGCATGCCGTCTGAAGGGTTCCCTCAAGTCTCCAGGAGAGTTCGGTGCCGTCCACGAGGCGCGTCCCCGCCACGAACGATCTGATCGCGGCGTTGCCCCGAAAGGATCGCGAGCATCTGCTTGCGGGCTGCGAGCCGGTCGAGCTCGCTTTCGCGGATGTGCTCTGCGAGCCTGGGGACCGTATCCGGCACGTCTACTTCCCCGCCGAGGGCTTCATCTCGCTGTTGACCCCGCGCGACGGCTGCACGAGCCTGGAGGTGGGGCTCGTCGGCAGCGAAGGCATGCTCGGCATCACCCTCATGCTGGGCGTCGACGTCTCGCCCTTGCGCGCATTGGTCCAGGGCTCGGGCGCCGCGATGCGAATGGATGCTGCGCCGTTCCTCCGCGAGCTCGCCTATAGCGCCGCCCTGCAGCGCGAGCTGAACCGCTATCTCTACGTGTCGATGGCGCAGCTCGCGCAAACGGCAGCATGCACGCACTTCCACGTACTGGAGTCGCGGCTCGCCCGCTGGCTGCTGATGACCCACGACCGGGCGCACACGGACGAGTTCCATCTGACCCACGAGCTCCTCGCTCATATGCTCGGTGTGCGCCGGGTCGGAGTGACCAAGGCGGCGGGCGGGTTGCAGCGGCGAAAGCTGATTCGCTACCACCGCGGCAACATCACGATTCTCGCCCGCAGCGGCCTGGAAGCCGCCGCCTGCGGGTGCTACCGGTCGGCGCAGAACGTGTACGACCGGATCCTCCACCAGTAGAGAGCGGCGACGACCGGGCTCGTGTCGGTCAAGATCAACGACGGTGTCGTCGTGGCCGCCGACAGCGCCAGCTCCTTCGCCAGCGGCATGATCTATCACCACGCCCAGAAGATCGTGAACCTCAGGAAGGGGCTGCCCCGTCACAGGATCACGTCGCGGGCGTATCAGGGAGCAGGCGATCGGACTCCCTCTTCACCACGTCGTAACACTCGCAAGCCCGGGCTTCCAGTCCCGGCCGATCTAGCACCGTGATACGGCCACGGCTGTAGCGGATCAACCCGGCACCCTGCAACTTCCCGGCAGCCTCCGTGACCCCTTCGCGGCGCACCCCGAGCATGTTGGCGATCAATTCCTGCGTCATGGTGAGCTTGTTCGAGGGCAGCCGATCGAGGCTCAGCAGCAGCCAGCGACAGAGCTGCTGGTCGACCGAATGATGCCGGTTGCAGACCGCCGTCTGCGCCATCTGCGTCAGTAACGCCTGGGTGTAGCGCAGCAACAGATGCTGCATCGGCCCGGCGCGCGTGAACTCGCGCTTCAGCAGCTGCCCCGGAAGCCGGAACGCCAAGCCGGCGCTCTGCACGATGGCGCGGCTCGGCGTGGTCTCACCTCCCATGAAGAGGGAAACGCCGACCATTCCCTCGTTGCCCACCACGGCGATCTCGGCGGACGCGCCGTCCTCCATGACGTACAGCAGGGACACGATCGAGGTCGTGGGGAAGTACACGTAGTCCTGCCGGCTGCTGGATTCGTAAACGACATCACCGAGCGCCATCGCGACCGGCTCGAGATGCGGATACAGGCGTTCGCGTTCGGCCGCCGGCAGGACGGCCAGAAGCCCGTTCATCTCGGGAACTTGCGCGGCGGGCAATGCTGGCATGTCCGAACGATATTGCCGAAGAAAGTCTACCGCCATCTGTACGCCAGCGTACAGATCGGGTCGGGGAGATCGGCATAATTGGCAACGACTCGCCTACTGGACTGGCAGAAAGCCGTGGCAGGATCTGTTACACACGAATGCCCGAGGTGTCGCGGCTCCGACACGTCCGCGGATCTCATCCGCGTGCCGCGCCGGTTCATCGATCGGGTGATCAGCCTGGTCCGGCCGCGATACCGCTACCGCCGCCCAGCGAGACCCCGCACTGACCGGCGCGACTCGCCGGCAGCGCTCACTTCCTACACAGGCGCGCCCTGTCCAACGCTGCGGCGACGCAGCATCTCCGGACGTTCCGGGTAGCGAGAATGGCGAGAAAGCCGGTGATCCGCCTCGAGCTCGGCCCATCGCATTGCGAGGTGCGAAGGTGAAGATCATTCAAACGCGTGAACTGGAATGCCTGGTGCGCCAGACCTTTCCACAAAAGGGCTTCTTCTCCGCGCGCGCTGAGCTGCATGGCAGCATTCCGTGGCCTTTCGTGATTTTCGTACACGGCGGTGCAGATCCGTACCTCGACCAGCATTTCGACGCGTGGCTCGGCGGCTCGCGGACGTTCGTTTCGGCCTATCAAGTAATGAACGGCCTTTGCCGGGCAGGCGCGCTTGCACCAGGTGAGTACGGGCTGTTGCGGTCGAACTAGCCTCGGCTCAGGATTCTTCGATCGAGCGATGTCACGAATGTAATGACCCAACAGCGGTAGTAACGATCAATTTCTGTGCGCAAAGGAAGTCGATCATGAACATTACCTTGAGCCTTGCTCCCCTGGTATCGCTTATCGCCGGTATTCTCATTTTGATCGTGCCCCGGTTGCTGAACTACATTGTCGCCGCTTACCTGATCGTCGTCGGGATACTTGGGTTGTTCGGGGACATTCGTCTGAAGTAAACCTGCCGCACGCCATCAATTCACGAGGACCCGCCAAAGCGGCGTCGCGTCGATTTAGCGCAAGCGCTGGGCACGCCGTGGGCTGACCGCGATCAGCCACCCGAAGAAGCGTTTGGGCGGCTCGAACGCATCAACTTCAATCCGATCGCGCAGTCCCGCCAGCCCAGAAAGACTTTCTGCGTTGGGTACGCCGGCGCACAGAGAGTCCTACTGGGCGAGAGGACAATTCCCGTAACGATCCTCCACTCAGCGTAGTGCGGGTGTGCCCGGGTCGCGGATGGCAACAAGAGGAGAAGCGAAATGACATTAGGAACGGTGCTCTTGATCGTATTGGTTCTCGCCCTGCTCGGTGTATTTCCGAGCTGGCCACACAGCAAGCAATGGGGTTACGCGCCGAGCGGTGTTGTCGGGCTCTTGGCGGTAGTGGTGGTCGTCATGCTGGCCACAGGCCATATTTGATGCGATCTTTGACCGAGGATCTCGGTCGAGTCGCACGCCCGCGTCTACACAGGAAGGGTTTGGGAGCTGTCTCGAGAGTGAGGCGCGGCTCGAGAAAGCAATTGACGGCAGGAGATCATGTCTACCTTTCGAATCTTGGCGGCGATACTGTTCGGCTTGTGGTTAGGGACGCTCAGCGGATGCGCGACCACCACCGCGGGTGGCGCAGTAGGCGCCGATCGCTCTCAACTGATGCTCGTCTCTTCGCAGCAGCTCGAGGAGATGGCCGCGCAAAGCTACGCCAAGCTGAAGGCGGACGCAGCACGCCAAGGCGCGTTGAACCGGGATCCCGCGATGCTCCAACGCGTGCGCACGGTGGCGAGCCGCATCGAACCGCAGACCGCAGTATTCCGCCCCGACGCACCCGGCTGGAAGTGGGAAGTGAACGTGCTGACCAGTGACGAGCTCAACGCGTTCTGCATGCCCGGCGGGAAGATCATGTTTTATAGTGGGCTCATCAACCAGCTCCGTCTGACCAACGACGAGATCGCGATCGTGATGGGGCACGAGATAGCGCATGCGTTGCGCGAGCATGCGCGTGAACACATGTCGCAGGCGATCGCCGCGCAGACCGCGATCGGCGTCGGTGCCGCGCTGTTCGGCCTCGGCGAGGGCTCGGCCGGGCTTGCGAATGTCGGTTACGAGGCCTTGATCGCGACCCGGTTCAGCCGCTCCGATGAGGGCGAAGCCGACCGGATCGGTCTGGAACTTGCGGCACGGGCGGGATATGACCCGCGAGCCGGGGTTACGTTGTGGCAGAAAATGATCGCCGCCAACAAGGGCGGGAATCCACCTGGGTTCCTGAGTAGCCACCCGGCCGACGCCGCTCGTGTCCAGGAGATCGAGTCGCTATTGCCGACCGTCATGCCGCTCTATCAAGCCGCAAATCGGCCCCGCTGACTGTGAGCTGCAAGGGGCGTGCAGCAGATTAAGGAACATGTCGTGGGATGCACTCCGGCATGCCGCCATGGCGGCGCGCTCCAGGCAAGCCGGCAGTCGCTACGACGCGCGGGCACACCGCATCAAGGTCATCCCCGGTCCCCCGGTGACGGCGAACACTAGCCCCTTCCCATATCTGCCCGGGTGGGGTACACGACGACGGCCCGCCCCATCCAGCGGAGCCGCGGCCGGGCGTACTCCTCCGAGGCACTCCTTAACGCTCTAGCGCAACCCGAAAAACGACAAGACAGCGACGACGATGACGATCAAGCCGACGATGTAGACGATGTTGCTCATGAGCTTCTCCTTCGCGTGAGATAAAGGATGGGATCGCGCCGTCCGTCCGGGAATGACCATTTCCGGACGGATGCCCACCTCGAGTCACCATTTGCCTTGGGGTACAAAGGTACGGATCAGAACGTGCGCTGTCTGTGCGCTAGCGCTCCGAATGCAAGAGAGCCCGCGCCCAGTTCTGCGATGTTGGCCCACTTGTCCTTATCGGTTGCCTCCTTTGAGGCGGTCCTTCTCCACGTTCAGCACAACGCGTCTATTCCTCGTGTCGAGCGTCAACGGGTTCCTGCAGGCCTCAATTCCGGCTGACCCATTCCGCCAGTCGCCTAGTCATCGCGCCTTCACCGAACGGCGGCTCTTACGCGCTCTGCGCTCGCGAACAGAGCGCTCCGTCTTCCCGGGGCTGAACCGGGGCGCAGGCGCGATCCTTCTGACTCGGGCCAAGCCCAGCGTTTCGAGGAGGCGGGGTGTCGTGGGATGCACTCCGCATGCCGCCATGGCGAAGTGATGCAAGAGGTCAAAGCGGGCGTCTCCGGAATGATCATCACGGGACGAGCAGCGTCGTGCCGCCCCGGCGCAACGGGTGGCAACAAAACGCCGCGCAGGCCGAAAAGCGAACGGCGCGGGGCGGCTGTCGCTGCTGGGCGAGCTACGTCAGGCCGTTGAACAGGACCAGCTGACGCTGGTCTACCAACCCAAGCTCGCGCTCTCTGGCACACCCGAACGGGCCGCTGAAGCGTTGCTTCGATGGAATCATCCAGAGCGGGGACTGATCGCCCCGGACAAGTTTGTGCCCTTTGCGGAGCAAACGGGATACATCAAGGTCCTCACCCGCTGGGTGTTGGATGGCGCGTTCCGTCAATGCGCCGAGTGGCACGAGCGCAGGCTGGAAATCGGAATATCCGTGAACATCTCGACGCGCGATCTGCACACCGCCGATTTCCTGCGGGGCGTGACCGACCTCTTACAACGGCATGCGGTCGATGCGACGCGGATTTGTCTAGAGGTAACCGAAAGCGCCGTGATGGAGGATCCGTCGCACGCTCTGGAGGTGCTGCACCGGCTCCACGAAATCGGCTTCCAACTGGCGATCGACGATTTCGGCACCGGATATTCATCACTCGCTTATCTCAAACGCCTGCCCGTGGACGAGCTCAAGGTCGACAAGTCCTTCGTGAGGGGCCTGGTGGGCGACGGCGACGATGCAGCGATTGTTCGCGCCACCATCGACCTCGCGCACGTCATGGGACTTAGTGTCACCGCCGAAGGCGTTGAAGACGAGGCTGTGCTGAAGGCGCTCCGGCGACTTGGCTGTGACCGCGCCCAAGGTTACTTCATCAGCCCGCCGCTCAAGAGCGAGGAACTCGAGGAGTGGTTCATGAACGCTCGCTCGAGCCGCCGCGCAGCCGTGAGACTTGTCTAGCGCGGGACCATCCCGCACTCGGAGCACGCCAGCATCGTCGCCGGGTGATACCCCGGGCCAAGTCGTGCAGCAACGGCTGAGTTAACGGGAAGATGCTCGGCGGCTCGCCCTGAGCGGGTCCCCTCCCGCATCAAGATCTCGAGGAGCGCAGGGGTCACGCGCGGGCCCGCGACCTTCAGGAACGCGTTTCACCGGAGCGCCGTCGAGAGTCGCTGTCAGCATGCGGCGCTCGTCTAGCCCGCCGGATGTGCTTTAGGTTCGCGTTGCTCGCGTGTCGATCACCAACATCTCCTTGTCGATTCACAGCGATTTGAGATATTCGATCAAGTCCACGATCTCCGAGTCCGTGAGCCCAAGGTCGAACGTACGGTTGTAGTGCCGCACGACATCACGCAACGTGGCGAAACGCCCGTCGTGATAGAAGCCGCCCTTCTGATGCGTCCACAGTCCTTTCAGCGGAGACGTCCGATAGCGCTTGTCCGGCGCTCGGTTCGCCTGAAAGTCATCAATCCCGATCTCGTCTGCCGTGTGCATGTTCCATCCCGGCTCGGTGAAGATCGGCGGTACATGACACGTCGCGCATTTCGCGCGCCCGGTGAAAACGCTCTTTCCCCGCTCGGCGGCCGACTCGTTGAAGCTGCCCTTGGGTGGGTGGGGCGCCGGGATGGCAAGCTGGTAGAAATGGAGGGCAGG
>CAVUSZ010000057.1:0-103742 GCA_963744255.1 uncultured beta proteobacterium | reverse complement strand
ACGTGACGATACCGCCGTCGGAGATCGAGATCACCGCCGTCCGCGCGCAGGGCGCGGGCGGCCAGAACGTCAACAAGGTCTCGAACGCCGTCCATCTGCGCTTCGACGTCCGGGCGTCGTCGCTGCCCGAGCCGATCAAGCAGCGGCTGCTCCGCCGCAGCGACTATCGCATCACGCGGGACGGTGTGGTGATCATCAAGGCGCAGCAGCACCGCAGCCTGGAGCTGAACCGCGCCGAGGCGCTCGCGCGGCTGCAAGCGCTCGTCGACAGCGCCGCGGTGCCCCGAAGAAGCGCAAAGCGACGCGGCCGACCCTCGCGTCGAAGCAGCGCCGCCTGGAGAGCAAGGTGAAGCGCGGTCGGATCAAGGCGCTGCGCGGGAAAGTCTTCGACTGAGCCGCTCCTCGGGCGGGCAGGTCGGGGAGCGGGCGGATGGTATGACACCTCCGTGAACGCTGCATGATGCGGGTGCAAGGCCCGCTCGGGCGCCATGATCGGCACGCCGCGCTCTTGAACGGATCCCCCGATGGCGTAGACTCGTCGGCGTTCCGCGGCGGGAAAACCTGTACCACCCTGCAAAGCAGCCAGGGACCCGCGCGCATTGCGCGCGAGCGCTCGCGTCGCTGCTCCGATGCATCCCCTCGATAAAGGAGACGGATCATGGCAACGTTCATCACCCTCGTGAACTTCACCGATCAGGGAATCAAGGCCGTCAAGGACTCGCCGGCGCGGTTCGACGCCTTCAAGACGATGGCCGAGAAGCTGGGCGTATCGGTCAAGAGCGTCTACTGGACCGTAGGCCACTACGACATCGTGGTGGTCGTCGAAGGATCCGACGAGGCCGTCACCGCCGCGCTGCTGAAGGTGGGCTCGCTTGGCAATATTCGGACGCAAACGTTGCGCGGCTTCTCCGCGGAAGAGTTCAAGAAGATCGCTGCGAACGTGTCCTGACGAGTTTCGGGACGTCGACGCCACCGGTCGCCGCGCCGTCGGCGGCCGGGCCCACGCCAGGCGATATGGCGCAGAGCGGTCAATACCAGGTCAGCAGCGTCGGCAGCAGCTGGTACTCGTGGAGCGCTTCGAGGACCTCGAGGAAGCCGAGCACCCATACGAACCACAACGCGTCGAACAGGTGGCGGCGGAACTTCTCCGGACGCACCGCGTACGTCTCCGGCTCGACCAGCAGCCCCCAGCGCGGGAAGAACCGCGGCACGCGCCGGCAGTAGTCGGCGAAGCGCCTGCCGTGCACCTCGGCGAGCTTGCGCTCCTCGGCGTAGATCACCGCCGGATAGAACAGCCAGAACCAGAGCGCGAACACCGCTGCGAACGTGATCGTCTCGGTCGCGAAACCGACCCCGACGGCACCGAGCGCGCTGAAGAAGTAGAGCGGGTTGCGGCTTACCGAGTAGGGCCCGAGCGTGATCAGCGTGCCGTCCTTGTAGCCGGCGATGTAGAGCGAGCACCACAGCCGGCCGACGGTCGCGGCGCCCGCGAGCGTGACCCCGACCATGAACAGGACGGCATCCATGAGCGTGCGGTCCCAGTGGCTGCCCGAGACGACGAGCACGAGCGCCACGGCAAGCGCGACGAGGCGCGACATCCGGATGCGGTGCGCGGCGAAGAGCGAAGTGAGCGTCATGCCGGGACTGCTGATCGAGGGGGGCGAGTCTAACCCGGAAGCCTGACGTCGGGCTGACGCGGTCGCTATCATCCGCGGCGAGGAGGAAGCGTGGAGAAGTTCCAGCCGTTCTCGCCGCTCCACGTCGCCGCGCTCGGGGTGATCGGGGTCACGACGTACTTCGTCGTTCGACGCGCCCGCGCCGGCGGTGACGCGCGCATCGAGCGCGCGATCGGCGGCGCATTCCTCGCCGTGTGGTTCGCCGTCCATGGCTGGTGGCTGCTGCCGGCGCGGTTCGACGCGACGACGACGCTGCCGTTGCAGATGTGCCACTGGACGGCGCTCGCCGCCGGACTCTATCTCGCGACGCAATGGCGGCCGCTCGCGCTGATCCTCTACTTCTGGGGCTTCGGCCTGTGCACGCAGGCGCTCGCCACGCCGGCGCTTGCCGAGGGCCCGGCTTCGCACGTCTTCTGGTACTTCTGGCTGAGTCACGGCATGATCGTCGGCACCGCCGCCTACGCGCTCGTCGCGCACGGCTACCGGCCGACGTGGCGCGACTGGCGCCTCGCCTGCGTCGCTGCGGCAGTCTATGCGGCCGCGGTGATTCCGGTCGATCTCGTCGTCGGCGCGAACTACGGCTTCCTCGGCCCGGGCAAGCCCGATCTCCCGACGATCGTCGATTTCCTCGGCCCGTGGCCCGCGCGCCTGCCGGCCATCTTCGCGCTGGTCGCAGGCGTGATGGCGCTATTGATGCTGCCCTGGCGGTTTGCCGGAACGAAGTGAAGCGGGAGATTGCCGGTGCCGCACTCGTCGCCGCCTTGATGGCCGGAGCCGCCCTCGCCGCCCCGCCGCTCGAGCCCGGCGTCTCGCGCGAGCTCGCCCGCTGGCGGGCGGAGCGCTACGGCGACGTGCGCTACGGCCTCGAGCTCGCGATCACCGCGCCGGTGACGCGGCTCGAAGGGAAACTCGAGCTGCGTGTCGCGGCTCGGGGCAAGCCCGTCGACCTCGTGCTCGACTGGCGGCCGCCCCCGGGCACGCTGCTCAGCGCCGTGGAAGCGAACGGCGCCGCGATCGAGAAGCCGCGCATCGTGCGCGAGCATCTCGTCATTCCCGCGCGGCACGTGCGCACGGGCGAAAACGTGGTACGGCTCGCCTTCGAGTCGCCGGTCGCGACCGCCGGCACCGCGGTCACGCTCTACCGCGACCGCGAGGACGGATCCGAGTACGTCTACTCGCTCTTCGTGCCGTCGGACGCGAGCACGGTGTTCCCCTCTTTCGATCAGCCGGACCTGAAGGCACGCTTCACGCTCGTGCTCGACGTGCCGCCGGCCTGGGAAGCGGTGTCGAACGCTCCCGCCGCCGAGACCGTTGCGCGCGGGACCTCGAACCGCGTCCGCTTCCGCGCGACCGAGCCGATCAGCACCTATCTCTTCGCGTTCGCCGCCGGGCCGTTCGAGGTCCTCGACGAGCGGGAGGATGGCGTGGCGCCGCAGCCGGAGGCGCGGCTCTTCGTGCGCAAGTCGCGCCTCGGCCGCGCGAAGCGCGAGACGAGCGAGATGTTCGCCCTGCACCGTCAGGCGATCGACTACTTCGCC
This sequence comes from uncultured beta proteobacterium, assembly GCA_963744255.1. Lineage (GTDB taxonomy): Bacteria > Pseudomonadota > Gammaproteobacteria > Burkholderiales > SG8-39 > DATEDA01. The sequence goes on along the minus strand of CAVUSZ010000057.1, from coordinate 100,528 downwards.
GGCTACTTCGGCTTTCCGTTCCCGTTCCCGAAGCACGATCTCGTGCTCGTGCCCGAGTTCCCCTACGGCGGCATGGAGCACGCGGGCGCGACGTTCCTGCGCGAAGAGTCGGTGCTCTTCCCGTTCGAGCCGGCGGCCGCCGATCGCCTCCGCCGCTCGCAGCTCCTCTTCCACGAAACGTCGCACCAGTGGTTCGGCAACCTGGTCACGATGCGCTGGTTCGACGACCTGTGGCTGAAGGAGGGCTTCGCCAACCTGATGGCGGCGAAGGCCACCGCCGCGATCACGCCGGAGTACGGCGCGTGGAACGCGTTCCACCAGCTCAAGGTCGCCGCCTACCGTACCGATGCGACGCAGGGCACGACGCCGATCTGGCAGCGGCTGCCGAACCTGTCGGCGGCCAAGTCCGCGTACGGCAGCATCGTGTACAGCAAGGCGCCGGCAGTCCTGCGGCAGGCGGAGTTCTACCTCGGCGCGGACGCATTCCAGCGCGCGGTGCAGGGCTTCGTCCACACCCACGCGTACGGCGCCGCGGATTGGAACGACCTTGTCCGCGCGCTCGAGGGCGCTTCCGGGCGGAAGCTCGACGCATGGGCGAACGCGTGGGTGAAGCGCCGCGGGATGCCGGTCGTCCGCACGAGCTGGCGGGCGGGACACGACGGGCGAATCGAGCGCTTCGCGCTCGCGCAGACGCCCGTGCTCGGCGGCGATGGCGTGTGGCCCATGCGTACCGAGCTCTTCGTCGCCAGCGACGGTGCCTCACGCACGGTGCCGGTCACGCTCGACGGGCGGAGTCACACCGTGCGCGAGCTCGCCGGTGCCCCTGCGCCACGCTACGTCTTCGCCAACCACGGCGACTACGCCTACGGCCGATTCGTGCTCGACGACGTAAGCCGCGCCGCGCTGCTCGCCGACGTGGGCGCCGTCGCCGATCCGTTCCTGCGCGCCCTGCTGCTCGATGCGCTCTGGGACGAAGTGCGCGACGCGCGGCTCGCGCCGGTCGCGTACATCGATCTCGCGCTGGAGCAGGCGCCGCGCGAATCGGAAGAGCTGACCGTCGCGAGCCTGGTGGGACGGGCGCAGACGGCGCTCCGCTGGTACCTCTCGGACGCACAGCGCGCGGAAGCCGCCCCCCGCGTCGAGGCGGCACTCCGCGCCGGGATGACGGGCGCACCGGACACGGGCCAGCGGATTACCTACTTCCGCACGTTCGTGGCCGCGGCGACGACCGCCGAAGCGCGCGCGACGCTCAAGGCGCTGCTCGCGGGCGCGCACGAGGTGTCCGGCGTAAGCTTGAGCTCGCGCGACCGCTTCCGCATCATCGAGCGTCTGCTCGCGCTCGGCGACCCGGAAGCCGAGCAGCTCCTCGCCGCGCAGTCGCTGGCCGATCCGTCGGACAACGGAAGGCGATACGCGTACGCTGCGGCCGCAGCGCGGCCGGATCCCGCCGCGAAGCGGCGCCAGTTCACCGATTGGCTGGAGGACCCCGCGCTGCCCGAGAGCTGGATCGATGAGAGCCTCGCGCCGTTCAACGTGGTCGAGCATGCGGCTGCGACCGCGCCGCTCCTCGACGCCGCGCTGCGCGAACTGCCGAAACTCAAGCGCGAGCGGAAGATCTTCTTCGTCAACAACTGGCTCGCGGCGTTCCTCGGCGGTCAGACGAACCCGGCAGCGGTCGCGACGGCGAAACGGTTCCTGCGCGAGGCGAAGGTCGACCCGGATCTCCGGCGCAAGGTGCTGGAGAGCCTCGACGGGCTCGAGCGCACCGTACGTATCCGCCGCAAGTACGGCTGACGTCGGCGCTCGCGGGCCGCGGCTGCTTGCGCCGCGGCGGGCGAGTTCATATGCTTTCGGCATCGCCCCGCTTCGGGGACGATCGCATGATCACGCGGCGAGGGAACGCGCCCGTTCAGCGGCGCGCCGCTTGCGGCGCGTCCGCTGCAACGATGGGTTCGGCGTCGCCCGAGCCGAAGACGGTCGCGTACCGAGAGGCATACGCCCGCAGCAAAAGTGCGCCGCAAATGACGAGCAGAACGGCGAGCGGGATACCTTGCGGATTGAGAAACAGGTGGAACAGCACGACGACGGTCATGATGGGAGAAAGAATCGCCAGACCGAAGGCAGGAGCCCGGTTCGACAGTAGGCAGCTTGCGCCGGTGATTTCCACGACTTTCATGAGCAGCCAGAAGAAACCCGTTGCCTTTAGCGCGGCCTCAAATTGGAGTCCGCGATCCGATGTGGGGGGGTGAAGGAGATGGGTACCGGTGAAAATGAAAGAGAAACCGTCGATGGCGCCGGCGAGAAAAATGAGCCCCAGAACCACTCGCGGAACGGTCACTAGCCAGAATTTCTTCATTCGACCCTCCAATCGCTTGCTATGCATCGTTTCCCTTGCGACGCAGGCCGGAACTGCTGTCCCGGCCTCCTCTCCTGCTACGCGGCGGTGCCGATGCCGTGCTCGGGCGGGATCCGGGCCGGGGGGCCGTCGGGCCGCGCAAGGAGCCGCGCTTCGGGCACGCCGGCGCGGAACTGCTCGGCAAGTTCCTCCGGGTCGAACTGCACGCCGATCGGGTTGGACGCAAATGCCTCGCTCAGCATGTAGGCGTTGGTCTCCTCCGTGCTAGCGAAGCTGTCGACCTGGAACTCGATGCGGTTGCCGTCGGGGTCCTTGTAATACAGGGAAAGCGTCGGGCCGTGGCGTATCGGCCAGTACGGCGCGATGCCTTGCCGCTTGAGACGCGCGTAGGTGTCGAGAAGGTCACCGAGGCTCGCATAGGTGTAAGCCACGTGGTCGACACCCGCGTCGGGCCGGCCATCGCTTGCCGCGCCCGCCGGATCGAGCACCGACAGGTTGGCGAACGCGAAGCGGTGGTGCTCGTCGTCATAGGTGAGAAAGGCGAGCGCGGGATTCCGGTATTGCACCCTGGCCCCGAACACCTTTTCATACCAGTCGACCATCTCGTCGAAGCGCCTCGTCCGGTACACGATGTGAGCGAACTTGGAAGGTTTTGACATGCCATGCCTCCTTTCGGTTGAGACGAGCGGCATGGTCCGGCAAGCGCGCGGCAGGCGCATGAGGCGCCGGCCCCAGAAGCGGGTTTCCTGCGACCGGGACAGCCGGGACCGTCTCCTACCGCGCCGCAGAAACCTTGCTCTCGCCCATGCCGTTGCGGCGGGCGAGAACGATGGCCTGCGCACGGTTCTGAACGCCCAGCTTGTCGAAGATATGCGTGATGTGATTGCGCACGGTCTTCTCGGAGAGCTCGAGCTGCGCCGCGATCCCGGAATTGTCCAGGCCACGGGCGATACATTCCAGAATCTCGGCTTCCCGGCCAGTGAGCTGGCCGAGGCGCCGGCGGTCCTCGGCGCCGGGCGAAGGCGGGAGGAACGAGCGCAGCTCGGCGAAGAACCGGGCGAACGCCGGCTCCCCCTCGAGCAGCACGTGGTTCGCGGTGTCGAGCGGCACCAGCCGGGCGCCGGGGATCAGGCTCGCGAGGATGCGCCCCTCCTCGAACGGTACGCGCAGGTCGCCCTTGGCGTGCAGCAGCAGCGCCGGGCAGCGCACGCGCGCCGCCGATTCGCGCACGTCGACGTTGAACAGGCAGTCGATCAGCCGCGCGAGCACCGGATGCGTCACCGAGCGCCGCGCGAGCTCGCTCAGCGAGCGCAGCTGCTCCGGGGAGCTCTCGGGAATGAACTGGCTGGAGAACAGATGCCGGTAGGAAGACTCGTCCCGCTCCCAGGTGAGCTCGATCAGCTTGAGCCGCGCCTCGATCTCCTGCTCGAGTTCCGGCGGCGCGTTGCGCTTCAGCCAGCCGCGCGCGTAGGCGCCCAGCAGCACCAGGTGGCTGACGCGCTCCGGATGGCGCGCCGCGTACTCGATCGCGATCGGGCCGCCCTGCGAATGCCCGAGCAGCACGAAGCGCTCGAACCCGGCAGCCTCCGCCACGGCCTCGAGGTCGCGCACCAGCGCATCGAAGGAGATCTCCGCGTCCCGGTCGGAAAGGCCGGAGCCCCGCTCGTCCATACGCGCCACCGTGTGGTCGCGCGAAAGCGCCTCGATCCACGGACGCCAGACCGGGCTTTGCCACTCGTGCTCGAGATGCGTGAACCAGTGCGGCGCCTTGAGAAGCGGCGGCCCGTGGCCGGTGACCGCGTAGGCAATGCGCGTGCCGTCGGAGCTCCGGCAGAAGCGGATTTGCTGGTTCATCGGAATTCGGAGTTTGACCCCGATTATCTCCCCGTTTATTTCCCGTTCAGCGTCCAGTCGAACTCGGCGTACTGGAGCTTCGCGCCGCCCGCGGCGGACGTCGACCAGGTCGACCGAGCGTCGTCAAGGCGCGCGAGCGCGAACTGCAGCGCGCCGACGCCGAACGCCCCGCATCACCTGCCGGCGGAAGCGGGCGAAGCCCGCTGTAGCGGGTCCGCTGCATGGGCTGGTTGGGCACCTGACGCCGCATGCTACTTCCTGCCGCGCCAGTAACTCGGGCGCCGACTATGGTGCGCGACCGCGAGGATGCGGATCTGTTCGCCGACTATTGTGTAAATGACGCTGAACGGAAAGCGCCGTGTAACGAGACGACGTCTACCATGGCGCCAGATCGCGCCGAGGCGTGGATACTGTAGGAGAAGACCTACGGAGTGCTCGAACTCCGCGAGGAACGACTGCGACAGTGCGGTACCGGCCTGCTCTCGGTAGAACTCAGCTGCTTCCCGGAGATCTTGCTGCGCCTCAGGGTGCAGCCAGTAGTTCACCGAAACTCGGCCTTCAATTTGGCTAGAGCTTCTGGCCCCGAAATCAGGGCAACGGCGCCGCTCTCAATCTCGGCGTTGCGGCGCTCGACTTCCGCGGCCCAAGCCTCTTCAACCTCTGGGTCGATGTCAAGACTTGCGATCAGGCGCTCGACCAGTCGTGCGCGCTCCGCCGCCGAGAGCTGCAGCGCTTCGGCCTCAAGGGCTTCTACAGTCGACGACATGACGTCTCCGGGTAAGAGCAACAAACAGTGACTAGGTTGCCATAATGCGGCGCCCGTTGCCAATGGCGCCAACTGGCTGCGTGCGGGAGTCGGTTTCAGGTGCCCAACGCGGGGTTCGGCGTCATTTTCCCGCAAGCGAGTCCTGCGTTATTGAGTTCACGGTCGCACTGCATAGAAGGCGAGTACTTGGCTCTTGATGTCGAGGATTTCGAATCGCGTAAATCCTGCCTCACGGAGCAGCGCCTTAGCACCTGCCGGCCCCATGCACGTTCCCAGGCCCGGCCCTCCTTGAGCCAAGGATTGCGTCATGCAGTGAAAGACACTGAAACCGTAATACATGGTTCCGATCGAATTGCGATTGTCTTCGAGTCGATCAGCGGCCTTAGGCTCAATAACCAGCAAGACTCCATCCGGCTTCAGCAGTCCGCGTATTTCGTTAAGCGTTTCAACAGGTGCCGCGAAGTCATGAACACAGTCACATGCTGTGATCAGGTCGAACTTCTCGTCGGAACCGAGTTCGCCGGTACTTCGCGCTAAGAAACGCACGCGGGCGCTCAACCCCTCTGCCGCCGCGGCGGTGTTTGCTTGCCGAATAGACTCACGATCCGGATCCAAACCCACGATCGTCGCCTGAGGGAAAGCTTTTGCGAGCGTGAGCGCGACGCGGCCCGCTCCGCAGCCAACGTCCAACACGCGACCGCCTGTCTCAAGACGCTCGACAACGGCAGGGAGTGACTTGAGCCAATGTCCGGCGAAGCGTTGCTCGTATTGCCCGCGATTGATCAAGTCCAAGGCCTCTACGCCGTCCGCGCCGTAGTCCTCGAATGGCACCCCTCCGCCCTTCTCGAAGGCGACCGCCACCCTCGGCGCGACGCGAAGCAGAACCGGCGCCATGCAAAGCAGTCCGCCCATGAAGTGATCGGTCCCGTCAGAGGCCAGCAAGAAGGCATGCTCATCTGGCAGGCGGTATGTGCCGGCCGTGGACTCATATTCGAGGTACCCGGCACATACCATTCCCTTTAGCCACTCCTCGACGTAGCGTGGCTGCAGATTCGTCATCCGGACTATCGCTTCCAGCGTCAAAGCTCCCTTTCCAGCCATGGCTCTGAAAAGGCCCGTTTTCACTCCGACGAACCCCAGACCGGAGGTCATCGCTCCCGCCATGTCGCCGAAGACCTTGTCGGCGAATGCCTTTACGCGTTCCTTGTCCATAAACTAGTCCTCCTCCAGGAGGTCGATTGCTTTCTGACCGTACAGGTCGAGTTCATTCAGGCTTCACTCCAACCTCACGAATGACCGTTCGCCAGAGCTCGATCTCCTTTTTGATTGTTGCTAGGAATTGCTCGGGGGTGCCGCCGGCCGGTGCAGCGCCGTCAGCCTCGAACCGCTCGCCTGTCTCGCGCAACTTCAACACCATCGCCACCTCACTGTTGATGCGGTCCACGATCGGGCGCGGCAGCCCCTTCGGTCCGACCAAGCCTAGCCAAAGAACGGCTTCATAACCCGGTGGGCCGAGTTCGGCAACGGTTGGAACGTCCGGCACAGCCGCAACGCGCTGGCTCGAGGTTACGGCGATCGTACGGAGCTTTCCGGACCGTACGTGCGGCAGCACGCTGGCCATAGGGCCGAAGTAGAGGTCCGTGTGACCGGCGATCGTATCTGCAACCGCCGGCCCCCCGCCCTTATACGGGACGTGATTCATCTTCACCCCTGTCACGCTCGCAAACAGCTCGGTGGCGAGGTGACTTGGGGTGCCCTGCCCGGCGGAGGCGAAGTTGAGTTTTCCGGGCTTCTCCTTCGCGAACGCGATGAGTTCCTGCGTGTTTGTGACCGGGACTGAAGGATGGACAACAATGAGCAGTGACCCCTGTGAGAGTTGGATGATTGGCGTGATATCGCTCACGGGGTCGAATTTGAGCTGGTAGAGGCTTGGATGTGCTGTGTAACTCGACGTGATCTGCGTCAAGGTGTACCCGTCGGCCGGAGCCCTGATGCCGGCCTCGGTACCGATGAGTCCGCCAGCGCCGGGCTTGTTCTCGACGATGACCTGTTGTCCGAACGCGGCTGTGAGTCGCTGTGCGATGAAGCGGCCGATCACGTCGCTCACGCCACCCGGTGGAAACGGGACAACGATCTTCACAGGCTTGGTTGGGTACTGCTGAGCTGAAAGCGGGGGACACGCGGCGAGCGCAGCCATGCCCGCAATCGTGATGAAGAAACGGTTTAGCCGGAGGTTGCGCATGAAAATCGTCCACCCAACTCAACGTGCAGCTAGCCTCGATGCGACGCCGAACGCCCTGCATCACCCGCGCCCCTATTCAACTATCACGAAAGGCTCCGTGGCGGGGCGTCGGGTGCATGCCGTTGTTAGGCGGCGCGTGTCGGCTACGGTTAGCCGACAATTAACTCATCAATAGTCTCGATTGGGAGTAGCGAACAACGAACCTCACCTTCTAGCTGAGGGAATTTCCCGACGATGACTTGGACGGCCGCTTTAGCCACGTCGAGGTGAGCCTGTCTCTCTCTCGCCGGGTCATCCGGGGTGACACCCATGAAATATCTGTAAGCGCCACAGTCGCGGTGGTCGAGGATAAAGACCTGCGACACATGGTGATGCTCTATGGCGAATCCGAGTTGATCCAGAAAGGTGTCTTGCCACTCTTGCCTATGCACCACTCCTAAACTCGCCCCCGCTAAAATCAGTTGATCGTATTTCCCCCGCCACCCTGAGGAGTCCATCGTGTCTACAATCCGGTGAGGGTAGCGGGAATCCATACAAGTAAGAAGGAGGATGGGGACTCCCGATGCGTCAATCGTCTCCGCAGCAATGTATTTATACAAGTACCCGCGAAGGTCTGTTTGATCGTTCTCAGAATTCATAGCACTGCCCTCCTTCTAGGCTAAGTGTTGACTCAACTATTCGACGCCTAACGAATGAGATGGACTCCCGCAGCTCGGGCGGCATCGGATGTGCCAGATTGGAGGTGCATTCGTCACCAATCGAAGAGAGGGGGAGTTCGCGATGAAGGTTACTACCGTGGGGTTGGACCTGGCAAAGCAGCTGTTCTCGGTGCATGGAGTGGACGAGCACGGCAAGGCGGTGCTGAAGAAACGGGTCTCGCGCGGCAAGCTCCTGGAACTGTTCGCGCAGTTCGCCCCGAGCCTGGTGGGGATGGAAGCCTGTTCAGGGGCGTTGTGCGGCCGCCGACGAGCGAAGCGAGGAGGGTACCCACAAGCGCAGCTTGCGGGCGGTCCGCTCGAACGTGTGGTTGGGCCTCATATGGTCAGCGCCCTCGTAGCGGACCGAAAAACCCAACAATCCGCTGGATCCGCTTGGCATCAGAGGAAAGCTCGGCGATGTCGAGTCCTTCCGGTAGCGCGGCTCCGTCTTCCTGGACCACATGCCAGGAAAAGCGAGCGAGTCCGTGATGGAAGTCAATGGCGCTCGTACGCAGCACTCTGGACCCAGGCCGGCGGGTACGAACGTTTTCGATGTGAGTGAGGAGCTCATCAAGAGTCGTCGTATGAACAGTCGGGTCGGTGTAAGTCGCGTCCGGCGCCCAGACCTGAGCAAGAAGCTCCGCCCTTCGACCAGGGCTCGTTTCGTTCCAAACCGCGCAGTAACGATCGATGAGCTCGACAAGCGCGTCGGCCTGAATCTGCTCAATCATGGAACGCTCCAAATGTTCCAGCGCAGTGCATCACTTCATGAGGCCCAACGGCTCCGATCAGCGGCCGCGAAGAAACGGGCGAAAGCCCGCTTCGAAGTGGTCCGCTGCATCGGATGGTTGGGCGTCTCCCGTATCAGCGACCTGCCTTATGGAACACCAATGCCCTGCAGTCTCTGGGAGAACCTCTGAAGTCTCGTAAGCGATCAAGGTCCGACGGGGACGTCGTCGGGATCGAAGTGCATTACGTCATTTCGGATCGTCCGCACACCGTCGAGGTACTTGCAGAATGTGGTGCGATCAATTGAAAGCTTGAGTTTCGCCCACCGGTCGGGATTCTCTAGCAACCGGATGTACTCGCCGAACGTCATATCGGCTACGCCGTCAACCACGCCGTCGGAATCTCCGGGATCGCGAGCACTTGCGAGCTCTTCCTTTGTAAATCGGTCTCCGATGACTCGTCGGATGTGATTCTCAATCTCGCCCAGGAGAAGGAAGGGCTCGCCAACTGTTGAAACTGCAGACTAAGATCGCTCCCTGTGATGATTCCTGAGATTCGATTATCGGCACCGCGCACAAGGACGTACTGATGCTGGACCACAACTGGAATGGCGTGAAAAAGGGATGCGTCGGCACGAATTTCCTGATGCGGGATGTCCATGAGCTGTCGCGTGATGGTGCCGCCTCTTCCGAGACACGATTTCGTGGCAATGGACGTCCAGCTGATGACACCCTTGACGTCTCGCTCGCTCGTCATAACCGGTAGTTGCGAGAAATCGTTCGCTAGCATCAGGGTCACCGCTTCGTCGAGCGACGCGTCAGGCGCGACAAACACAGGAGGGTTGTTAGCAGCTGGGAGCTTGCTGATTCGATAGGTCGGATCGGCGTAGGACGGTGGAGCGGTAAGTGTCGCAACCGCCGAAAAGGACATTGCAGCGGTCGCCGATAGCTCGCCCTTCGCGGGCACCGCTGTCCCAGCGGGCTTCTGTTCGGCGAGCGTGAGGGTAACAGGGGCATCGATGTAGGCAGACTCAAAATCCGGTTCTGTCTGTAAGCCTGCGCGCTCGAGGGCTTCCCGGATGCTGGTGACGATCCAATACCCCCGGCGTTGGGCCCCGAACCATGACAAGAACTCGCGAACGGTGAGAGAGGGTGGAGGCGTGCCCTCTCGAAGTTGCTGCGCGATCTGCGGCAAACGGTCTGCTTCTGACACGGGTTCACCTCACACGCGAGTCTGCAATTTGAGACGCCCAACGCCGGCGATGAGCGGCTGGCGACGAGCGAAGCGAGGAGGGTACCCGCAAGCGTAGCTTGCGGGCGGTCCGCTCGATCGCCAGGTTAGCCCTCACCGTCCACGGTCATCGAGTACGTATTGAACAACCGTTTCGATGATCCCGCGTGTTGCGGTGGCGCAATTCTTGAATGAAAGCCTCTCTAACACTGCCTCACCGTGCTGCCGCAGCGCCTCGGAAATCAGCGCGTCAATGAACGACTGGGTAGTGGAGTGTGATCCCGGTAAAGTCCAGTTCAATGTTGTCGCCAGCGGCTAGCGTCGGAAGGATCGTCTCGCGACGAAGCTTCGCGGCAGCATCCTTGTCCTCGGCAAATGAGCCAACCTGGTCAAGCAGGACCGAATGCTTTTCATGTGAAGTGGATCTTCTTGAAGTACGCCTTTCTTTCTCGCCTTGACGTCAATACTGTACGACCGGCGGATTACCTTCAAGCAGTGAAGAGAATTCGGCAAGTTTCATCCACATTGATGTCAATCCCGATCGCGGTACCTGCCAACGAGGCAAGTCTTCGACCATGCGATGACCTTCCAACGCGGGATCGGCAAACAGAACCGATGGCTGGGTTTGCTTACGTAGCAACTTGTACTCGGTCGTCCCGGAGTAGATGACAAAGAAGTTGCCTGATGCCTTGGCGATGCTTCGAATAAAGAACAGTCCGGCTCCAGCGTTAGTTTCATTGCCGCCAATCCTCGGTGTCGCCCCAGAGATACCCGGGGTCAGCGCTAGACGAATTGCATCAGCTTCGGTAGGGGCTCGGTGCGATGCACGGATCGCTCGATGGATTCCGATGCCTGCATCGGCGATACCGATAGCTATCCGCTGCTTGTTACGGAAGTATTGAGCGCAAACGAACCCGCCAACAGGGGGATTGCGAGTGTTCGAGCACATTGCGGCCCAACTCGCTCATGACGTAACGAATGGGATCGGCAACGGACGGAGCCGCGTGCAGGAGAGGAATGAGATCCGTAATAGTCTTGCGCAAGTCCTCGGACGTACGAATCTGTGTCAAAGGGACGAAGCGCCCTGACTCTTCATGCTCATCGATATGCCTTGGGGGAGCCACGCCGAGATATTCGAACAGCTTCATCCGCACGAGATACGGAGCGGATGAAACATTGGGGATCGATCCGGTTGTCTTGAAACCAGAGTTCCTCGCCGCAGCGCCGGCGCAAGCGGCGACCGCGAGGGCGAACGGATGCGTATGGATGTACTTCTTGTGACCCGATACGCGAAGCCCTGAAGACTTGTCCGGTGAATAGCTTCGGATGAAGCCCTCAATGTTCTGCAAGTGAGAACTATTCGGCAGGTGGAGTCTCATGTGTTGCGTGAGGGCTAACGCCGCAGTTGAGGGGCGGGCGAGGAGCAGCGCGACGAGCGAATCGCAAGCGAGCGTAGCGTGCTTGCGACCGTCCCCTCGAACTGCTGGTTCGGCTTCACCCGCGAGTGCCCATCGTTTAAGTGGGCTTGATCGTGTAATGGCCGCTGGACTTTCAGGTCTTGCTGGCGACGACTAGTGTGATGGGCGCGGGAACCGAAACCCTTCCAGCCTTTAGATACTGGCGTGCACCCTCCGTGATCGCTCGCTCCACCTCGCGACGTTGCTCGGGTGCCTGGAGCGACAACATTGGCGCGAGCCTCGCCGTGCTACCCGTGATGATCGGAACTACTTGCTCTGGGGAATCAAAGTCCCATTCGATCGGCAGCTCGGTTGTGGACACGACTTTCATACCGATCTCGCGAACCGTTCGCTCACACTCGGCGGGTTCACCAAAGCGGAACAAAGGTGGCCCAGGCGGTAACGGAAGATCTGTTGTGCCGTGCTTCTGAACGGAGCCCAGTATCAAAGCCATGAAGGGATTCCGCGCAGGGGGCACCCAGCAGGTAAACGCGTACCGCCCGCCCGTGACAAGAACCCTTCGTGCCTCCCTCATCGCTTGATCTGGATCCGCGAAGTGCAGGATCCCGAGGCTGCACGTTACAAGATCGAACTGTTCCGCCTCGAACGAAAGGGCCTCGGCATCTCCGACTCTGAAGGTGATGTCGGGAAAGGCTTCCTTGGCGTAGTTGACCATAGGCTCAGCGTAGTCCAGGCCGGTGACGATGCACCCGCGCTTTGCAGCCGCCCCGCTCAGGCGACCCGGCCCACAGGCGACATCAAGCATGCGCATTCCGGGCTTGGCGCCGATCGCGTCGAGCAAGGGTTCATTCACTTGCGATGTTACTCGGGCAGTTTCGCCTCTGTAGGTGCTTGCAGCTTTGGAATACCCGAGCCGCTCGAACTCCTTGAATGCTGCGCGGTCGATGGTCGCTTCGTTTGCCACGATCTGCCTCCAGTACAAATTCGAATCACCTCATTGGTCGCTCACGAACGATGTATCAAGTGAAGCCGAACGTTCGCGATCACCGGCCCGCGAAGAGCGGGCGAAGCCCGCCTGAAGCGGTCCGCTGCATCGGATGGTTGGGCGTCACGTTCTGCTCATGTACTGCATCGAGCTCGCAGTGAGAGCGCGGTCGCGTCAGCTTGAAAGGCCTGCCCATCGCACCCCTTCGACTGCGGCGAGGAATTCTGAGACGAGGAGATTGAAGAGACCCGGCTCCTCGAGCTTCGGGGTCTTGCCGCAAGCCGGGGAGACAACCAGTCCTGCGTGCGGGATCCAACTGCGCATCAACAGTGAGGGCTCGACACCAGGATGGCGTCGCGGTCGCCTACCATGATCAAAGTTCTGTAACTCGCAGAGCCTTTAGCTCGGTCTCCAGTTCGAAGATCGTCTTACGTTTGCCATGATTTCACGTGCGATGAGCGTACGCATGATCGGCGTCTCGCTGGCCTCGCTAAGGAATTCCGCGAAGCCACGGAATCCTTCTCCTTGGATGATGCGCGGGTCGGCAGGTTCTCGAAGTTGCCGACCAGAGTCGCAATGCCCTCACGCTCGAGTGCGGCCGCGCTCGCCTCCTGAGCCTTCAGAACCTGCTCCCGGTTCACCGAGCCGGCGCCCGCCCCGACGAGGATCAAACTCCGCGTCATCTCGCCGTGCGCGATGGCGAAATCACGGGCGACGTTAGCGCCCATCGAGCAACCGCCAAGGTGCACTGGACCAAGCCCCAGGTGTCGGAGCAGTTGACGGAGATCCTCGACGAGAAGATCTTGGGAGTAGTCACGGGCGGCTCTGGGAACGGTCGACGGGGGATACCCGCGATGGTTGTAAGCCATGACGCGATATCGCCGGGAGAAGTACCTGACCTGCGGTTCCCACGAGCGCAGGTCGCCGCCGTACTCATGGATCCAGACCAGCGGCACGCCTTGGCCGGTCTGCTCCCAATACAGATCGACCCCGTTAACGCTCGCCATCGGCACAGCAAATCCTCCCGCGAATCTTCGTCAGCCCACCCTCACCCTCGGGCGGGCCAAGAGGGCGCAGCGCCTGCGCGATGACGCCCAACGTCGCCGTTCACCCGACCGAGGAACGGCGCGCAGCGCCGCCTTGAGGGTCGGGTGCAACGCTTGTTGGGCATAGCTCAGAGCCAATTCTTCAGAAACTCGGTTTGCACTCGACATGCCTCATCGACCAGCTCACTTGGGCGATAGAGCAGCCCGAAATGCCCCCCAGGGATGACGTACCACTCCTTGGGTCCGGAAATGCGTTCGTAGGCCTGCCTGGCGACCGAGTAATAGGCGTGCACCATCTCGTCCTCCGACGCGACCATCAGCAGCGTGTGCGCCTTGACGAAGGGCGCGCTCAGCGCCGGGTGGTAAGGCACCGGCGTTGCCGGCAGCACTCGCGTGGCACTGTTGATCCACCGGGTGCCGGCGCGGCCTCCGTAGTCGATGAACCAGCGGAACGCCTGGATGGGCTTGAGTAGCGACGGCGTGCCGGCTTGGTCGAAGGAGACAACAGGTATGGGACCCATTGTCGTCTCGGGCGATCCACGGATATCAGCCCGCGAAAGTATCTCTTTGATGAGATCGAAATTGGCCCTGCTCGGCTCGACTGCCGGCGGCTCCGCGCCGAATACCGGACACTGCGCGACGATGACTTTGACTCGCTGCTGGATTGCGCCAACACACGATAACCTGGCCACCGGTATAGCTGCCCCCCACAGTGCGATTCGCTCGGGATCAACTCCGCCCAATCTCTCGGCGAAGTTCAGTGCATCACGGTAGCCTCGGCACTGAATCCAGGGATTGATCTCCTGCCGCGGCTCACCGTCGCTCCTTCCGAAGTTCCGGTGGTCGTAGAGCAGGACCGCCAGGCCGGCACGGGAAAACGCCTCCGCATAGTTGTCCGCCACCATGGTCACCGTGGCCGACGTTCCGTGAGCCATGATGACGACCGGTGGCCTCCTGGTCTGCGACTCCGGCAAGAACAGCAGTCCTCGAAGCGTCGCCCCTTCGGACGGAAACTCAACGTCCTTGATCATGTATCGACCCCAGATGATCTGCGGATGCCCAACGAGAAGTCGCAATCCCAAGAGACGGATGGGTCGCCGTCCCAACGGACGCGAATATCGCCCTCCCAGGAGAGGGGGAGAAAAGCGTCGCGATAGACGGGTTGCGAGGCGTCTTCGGGCGCGGGCTCATACAGTAGTCGGAAGAGAATACGCCTGGAACCACGGACTTGGGAGCCGAATACGCCTCCCAACGCGGATCGGTAAAGCCGTCTCGCGCCATCCGCTCGGTCAGCTCCCGCCGGGCGGGCGCAGGTCAGTCGCGGACGACCTCGGCCTTGAACCCCGCTTTCCCCAGCGCCTCGACGATCTCGGCGACGTGATCAGGCCCGCGCGTCTGCAGCACGAACTCGACCTCGGCCGACAGCACCGGGAGATGCGTGAACGCGCGCTGGTGGTGCACTTCCTCGATGTTCGCGTTCGCTTCGGCGAGGCAGGCGGTGACTTTCGCGAGCGCGCCCGGAAGATCGCGGAGCTCGACCTTGAGGCGGGCGAGACGCCCGGAGCGCGCCATGCCGCGTTCGATGATGTCGGAGAGGACGAGCGGGTCGATGTTGCCGCCGGAGAGGACGACGCCCACCCGCTTGCCGCGGAAGCGCTCCGGGTGGCGCAGCAGCGCGGCGAGGCCTGCTGCGCCGGCGCCCTCGACGACGGTTTTCTCGATCTCGAGCAGCAGCACGATCGCCTGCTCGATGTCGCCGTCGTCGACGAGCAGCACGTCCGCCGCGAGCGCCTGCACGATCGGCAGCGTGAGTGCGCCGGGTTCCTTGACAGCGATGCCTTCGGCGATCGTGCTGCCGGCATAGCTCGCCCGCTTGCCGTGCAGCGCGCAGTGCATCGCGGGGAAGCCTTCCGTCTCGACGCCGACGATCTCGATCCCCGGGATTCACGTGCTTCGCCGCGACCGCGATGCCGGCGATCAGGCCGCCACCGCCGACCGGCACCACGATCGCCTCGAGCGCGGGCACGGCGGCGAGCATCTCCAACGCGACCGTGCCCTGGCCGCAGATGACGCGCTCGTCGTCGTACGGGTGCACGACCGTGAGGCCGTGCTTGCGCGCGTGCTCGAGCGCCGCGGCCTTCGCCTCGTCGAAGGTTTCGCCGGCGAGGATCACCTCGACGCCGTGCTCGCGCGTGCGCTCCACCTTCACGTGCGGGGTGAAGCGCGGCATGAAGATCGTGGCGCGGATGCCGAGCCGCTTCGCGTGGTAAGCGACTGCCTGCGCGTGGTTGCCGGCGGAGACCGCCAGCACGCCCGCCTTGCGCTCGATCGCGCTCAAGCCCAGGAGCTTGTTGAGCGCCCCGCGCTCCTTGAAGGCCCCGGTGAACTGGAGGTTCTCGAACTTGAGGAAGACCTCGGCGCCCGTCACCTCGGAGAGCGTGCGCGAGGCGAGGCAGGGCGTCTCCTCTACCGCGCCGGCGATCGCCGCGGCGGCCTCGCTGACGCATTGCGCGGTGACGGCCATCAGAACGGCTTCACGACGGCGAGGATCACGGCGGCGGCGAGGAGCACGACCGGCACCTCGTTGAACCAGCGGTACCACACGTGGGTCCGCCGGTTGCGGTCATGCTTGAAATCGGCGGCGAGCTTCCCGCACCAGAGGTGGTAGCCGACGAGCGCAAGTACGATCGCGAGCTTCGCGTGCAGCCAGGCCGCGCCGGCGCCCACGCCATAGCCGAGCCACAGCCACAGGCCGAACGCGATCGCGAGTACCGCGCTCGGGGTCATGATGCCGAAGAAGAGCTTGCGCTCCATCACCTTGAAGCGCTCGATGCCGTCGCGGTCGGTCGCCTGTGCGTGGTAGACGAAGAGCCGCGGCAGGTAGAAGAGGCCCGCGAACCACGTCACCACGAAGATGATGTGCAGGGCCTTGACCCAAGGCATCAGCGCAGCAACCGGCGGCGGAAGAGGACCACCGCAGCATAGAAGCCCACCGCGGCGTAGGCAAGCAGCACCGCGACGTTGAGCGCGGCGTGCGCCGGGATCGCGCCGAGGACGAGCGGTCGCACGAGCTCGGTCGCGTGCGTCAGCGGCAGCACCCACGACACCGCCTGCAGCGCCGCGGGCAGCGCCTCCACCGGAAAGAACACGCCGCAGAGCATGCCCATCGGCGTGACGAACAGGGTGAAGTAGTACATGAAGAAGTCGTAGGACGGCGACACCGCGGTGGCGATGAGCGCGAGCGCGCCGAACGCGAGCCCGATCAGCGGCACCGCCGCGAGCACCCAGAGCGAAAGCGGCGAGCGCGCGAGCCCCAGCGCCCAGATCACCACCATGATCGCGAGCCCCGAGAGGAAGCTCTTCGACGCGCACCACGCGAGCTCGGCGGCGACGATGTCGTCGAGCTCGACCGGGGCGTTCATGATCGCGTCCCACGTCCGCTGCACGTGCATGCGCGAGAACGACGAGTACAGCGCTTCGAAGGTGGCGCTGTTCATGACCGAAAAGCACACGGTGCCGGCGGCGAGGAAGACGATGTAGGACACGCCGCCGACCTCGGGCAGGAAGGAGCCGAGGCCGTAGCCGAGGCCGAGCATGTAGATCATCGGGTCGCCGAGGTTGCCGAGCATCGACGGCACGGCAAGCTTGCGCCAGACGAGGAAGTTCCGGCGCCAGACCGGCACGAGCCGGTGGGAGATGCGGGGGAGGACGTAGGCGACGGTCATCGCGTCAATCGCGCAGATCCCGCCCGGTCAGCTTGAGGAACACGTCCTCGAGGTTCGCCGGGCGGTGCAGGTATGCGAGTCCGCCGCGCCGCTCGAGGTCGGCGACGATCGGGCCCGCGTCCTGCGCGTAGCAGAACATCGAATCGCCCACGCGCTCGACGCGGGCGGCGAGCGGCGGCGCCACGCGCTCGCCCCATTCCGCCGCGCCGTCGCCGTGCATCTCGACCACCTGCGGCTCGATGTGCGTCTGGATCAGCTCCCGTGGCGCGCCGGCGGCGATGATGCGGCCGCGGTCCATGATCGCGAGCCGGCCACACAACCGCTCGGCCTCGTCCATGAAGTGCGTCGTGAGTACGATCGTCTTGCCTTGCGCGACGAGGCTCCGCAGCCGCTCCCAGATGAGGTGCCGCGCCTGCGGGTCGAGGCCCGTCGTCGGCTCGTCCATGAAGACGACCTCCGGATCGTTCACGAGCGCGCGCGCGAGCGTGAGCCGGCGCTTCATGCCGCCGGAGAGCGTCTGGATCTTCGAGTCGGCGCGGCCGGCGAGGCCGGCGAACTCGAGCAACCCGGGAATGCGCGCGCGGATCGCCGCTTCGGCGAGACCGAAGTAGCGGCCGTAGACGAGCAGGTTCTCGGCGACCGTGAAATCGGGGTCGATGTTGTCGTGCTGGGGGACGACGCCCACCCGCTCGCGGGCGGCGCGCGCTTCGCGCGGAACCGATCGCCCCATGAGCTCGATCGTCCCGCCGTCGGGCTCGATCAGCCCGAGGCAGAGCCGGAGCGTCGTGGTCTTGCCGGCACCGTTCGGCCCGAGGAGGCCGAAGCATTCGCCGCGCGCGATGGCGAGGCTCGTACCGGCGACGACCTCGTTGTCGCCGTAGCGCTTGCGCAGGCCGGTGACGCGCAGGACCTGCGTCGCGGTCAGGCTTTCCACTGGCGCTTGATGATTTCGCGGATGATGTGCAGCTTCCGGTGGAAGAAATGATCTGCGCCGGGTACTACCGTCACCGGCAGCTCCTGCGGTCGCGCCCAGTCGAGCGCGTTCGCGAGCGGGGCGGTCTCGTCGAGCTCGCCGTGGATCACGATCGTGTCGGGCGGCACCGCTTCCGCCTGGTAGGTGCGCCCGCCTGTGACGAGGCCGTGCGGCACGCCGACGAGCACGAGCCGCTCAGCCTTCACCCGCTGCGCGACGCGCGTCTGCACGAAGGCGCCGAACGAGAACCCCGCGAGCGCCACCGGCAGCGGCCCGAAGCGGTTCTGCGCCCAGTCCACGATGCGCAGCATGTCCTCGGTCTCGCCGGCGCCGTGATCGTGCTCCCCGGCGCTGGCGCCGACGCCGCGGAAGTTCGGCCGGACGGCGATCAGCCCGAGCTCGGTGAAGGTGCGCGCAAGCGTCTGCGCCACCTTGTTGTCGAGCGTGCCGCCGAAGAGCGGGTGCGGATGCGCGACGATGCCGATGCCGCGCGCGGTCTCCTCCCCGCCGTCCGACGGGAACACCGCGGGGTGGTCGACCACGACCTCGATCTTGCCCGCCGGCCCGTCGATGGCGAGACGTTCGGACTTGCGGGTCACTCGACTACCCTCGCGCTATCGGTGCTCGGGGGTTCGCCCCTGGGGCGGCCCGGCGGGCTCACAGCCGCAGCCGCTCGACGATGCGGCCGTTGACGAGGTGCTCCTCGATGATCTCGTCGATGTCGGACCTGTCGACGTAGGTATACCAGACTGCGTCGGGGTACACGACGACGCACGGACCTTCCTCGCAGCGGTCGAGGCAGCCGGCCTTGTTGACGCGGACCTTGCCCGGGCCGGCGAGCTTCAGCTCCTTTACCCGATCCTTGCAGTAGCCGCGCATCGCGTCGGCATCGTGGTTCTGGCAGCACGCCGCGCCCGGATCGCGCTGGTTGCAGCAGAAGAACACGTGATGCTTGTAGTGGCTCATCGGACCGGGTTCCTGGATTGCGGGATTATAGAGGGCGCGTGCTACGCTTTCCCGCGCGATGGAAGCCCCTGCCATCCTCCTCCTCTCGGGCGGCGTCGAGAGCACGACCCTGCTGCACCAGCTCGCACAGGGCGGCGAGGTGCTGCAGGCGCTCTTTGTCGACTACGGCCAGCGCGCCGCCCCGCACGAGCGGCGCGCCGCCGCGGATCACTGCGAGCCGCTCGGCGTCGAGGTGGTCGTGCTCGACCTCGCGCGCGTGGGCGCGACGTTCCGCCGCGGGCAGGACCGCAAGGCGCATGTGCCGCTGCCGCACCGGAACCTGGTCGCCTTGAGCCTTGCCCTGTCCTACGCGACCAGCCTCGGCGCGCGCCGGATCTATCTCGGAGTCAATCACGGCGACACGCTCGAGTATCCGTCGGCCTCGCACGCGTTTCTCGCCCAGTTCCGGCTGGTCGCCGGGCTGCTCGGCGATGTCGAGCTACGTACCCCCTATGTGAGCATGGGAAAGCACGAAATCGTCCGCCGCGGGGCTGAGCTCGGCGTCGACTTCGATACGACCTACTCGTGCCTGGTCGGTTACCCGGTACATTGCGGCCGCTGTCCGCAATGCCGCAAGCGCCGTACGGCCTTCGAGGAAGCCGGCGTCGAGGAGTCGGCGGGGTTCTACCGCACATGAAGACCGAGGAACGCCTCCGCCAGCTCGGGATCGAGCTGCCCGACCCGCCGGCTCCCCGCGGCAACTACGCTCGTGGAACCATTGCCGGCGATCTCCTGTTCCTCTCGGGGCAGCTGCCGATCCGCGACGGGACGATCCTCCACCCCGGCCGGGTCGGCGCGGAGCTCTCGCTCGACGAGGGCCGCAGCGCCGCGGCGCTCGCCGCACTCAACGTGCTCGCGCAGATCAAGGCGGTGCTCGGCGATCTCGACCGCATTCGCGAGATCGTCCGCGTCGAGGGCCACGTCGCGAGCGCACCGGGCTTCTTCGATCAGCCGCAGGTCCTCGACGCGGCGTCGGACTTCTTCGCCCGCGCGCTGCCCGGACGCTCTGGACACGCGCGCACCGCATTCGGGCACCCGCAGCTGCCGCTGAACGCGGCGGTCGAGCTCGTGGTGATCGTCGCAGTGCACCCCGCCCCAGGGTGAGGGCCGCTTGCGAGGCGCGGTCGGTCAGTCGAACGACCTGGTGTAGAACACCCCGAGCGCGTTGTCCTGACCGCCCGAGGCGCGGACCCGGAACCCGCGGCCGAGCAGGTATTCGAGCGTCACCGCCGTGCGCGCGGCCGCGAGCCCCTGCTCGAATGTGAGATAGAGCCGCTCGGAGAGGCGCTTGCCGATCGACACCGCCGAGCCTTGCACGGAGGTGCCGCCCCTGATGCCGATATCGTCGAGCCCCATCGCGAGCGCGATGCGCCGGCCGAGCGGGATCGCGTTCGCGTCATCGAGGAGCGACGCCGCCGCCGATTGGAGCAGGACCGCGTCGGTGGCGGAAGCGGTGTCAAGCGGGCGGCCGAGGACGAGCCACGCGAGCTTTTCGCCGTCGGGCAGCGGCGGACGCGACACGACCTGCACCCGCGGGTTGCGCAGCGTCCCGGTGAGCTCGACGCCGGGTTCGACCTGGAGCCCGCGACGGACCGCGAACACGTCGAGCGCGGGATTCTCGAGCGCGCCGTCGAAGATGAGCCGCCCGCGCTCGATCTCGAGCCGCTGCCCGAGAAAGAAGTAGATCCCGCGCACCGCGGCGATCTGGCCCTTGCCCGTGAACGCGCCCGAATCCTGCGTCTCGATCCTGAGCTTCCCGGTAAGCTCCGTGTCGAGCCCGGCGCCGACGATGCGGAACTTGCGGCCCAAGTCGAGATCCAGCGTCGCCTTGAGCGGCGAGCGCGCGGCTGCGACGCGCTGCGCCGGCTTGGGAGGCCAGCCGAGCACAACGACGTCGTCACCGAGGGTCGCGCCCCGCTGGCGGGCGAACTCGATGTACGCCTCGCGCGCGGCGAGCGCGCCTTCCAGGACCACTCGGCCGCCGGCGATCGCGAGCTTCCCCGCCCCGTCCAACGTCAGCAGGCGGTCCGGCAGGCCAAAGAGCCGCAGGTTCTCCGCCTGCCACGTGAGCGCGGTGTCCCCGGTGCGGGGCGCGACGCCGCGCGCCGTGAGGCGGCCGTCGCCGCCGCGGATCTCGAACACTTCCACGCGCAGCGCTTCGGCGTCGAGGGTCGCCGCGAGCCGACCGTCGACGAGGCGCAGGCCGTGGACCGGGATCTCGAGCGCGAGACCGCTGCCATCGACGCGTCCGGTGATCCTCGGCGCGCGCAGCGTCCCGTCGACGGCGAACGACGCGTTGACCGCGCCGTCGACGATTGGCTGCCCGTTGAGCAGCACGCCGAGCGGACGGAGCGAAGCGATCGCCGCCGTCAAGCTCGCCTTGAGTGGCGCGTCCGGCGACACCGTGCCGGGAGGAGCGCCGGGTGCGGGGCCGATCTCGAACGTCGCGTTCGCCGTGCCGAGCCGGCGCGCCGTCAACACGGCGGTACCGCTCGCCCCATCGTCGACGAGCTTCGCGTCGAGCCGCAGCTCGTCCAGGTCCAGCGCGAGGCGCGCCGGATCGCCGGGTTCGCCGATCGTGAGATCGCCCGCCTCGCGCGCGAGCGCGATCGTTCCGTTCAGCCGCGGCGTCGTCTCGATCGACCAGGTCCCGCGCACGGTCAAGGTCGAGTCGATGCCGCTCGCAGCGTCGGCGGTCGCGAGGAACGGCGCGACGCGCACGCCCGCGAGCTCGCCCGCGCTCGCGAGCCGCCCGCGCTCGTAGCGCAGGTGCCGGATCGCGACCCGCCCGCCGTCGAGCGCGAGGGCCGCTTCGCCGATCGCGACTCGGGACGGTCCGGCCTCGACCGCGACCGGCGCGAGCAGCTGCACCGGAAAACGGCCGCGGTTCGCCAGCGTCTCGACCGTGCCGGCCCAGCCCTCGGTGCGCCGCCAGCCACCGGCGAGCTGCCCGGTCAAATCGATGCCGTCGCCGGTGGCGGCGAGGTCGACGACGTGGCGCGCGAAGCTGCCGGCCGCTTTCGCCGATGCGCTGCCGAGCACGACTCGGCCGGCCCGCACCGTGGTCGCCGTGACGGCGAGGTCGAATCGCGGATCGGCGTCGGGCGACAGGGAGCCGCGCGCGACGAGCGACGCCGCGCGGTAGCCGCCCGGCGCTTCCAGCCGCTCGGCCGTCACGTCGAACTCGACCGCGGGCCGGGCGAGCGCGCCGCGCAGCGTGGCGTTCGCCGTCGCGCGCCCGACGAGGCGCGGGTCGAGGTCGGCGAGACGCGGCGCGGCGAGCGAGACCGCGAGCGAGTCGCCGGGTCGGCCGAGGCCGCCGTGCGCCACGAGGCGATTCGCGCCGATGCGGAGCGACGCGTGCAGGTCGTGCACTTCGGAAGCCGAGGCGGCGAGGCGCGCGTCGCCGACGAGCGCCACGTTGCGCCAGCGGCTCTCGCGCACGTCGAGCCGCGCATCCACGCGCCAGCGCGGCGCGAGCGCGCCGGTCGCGGCGACGTCGCCGGTGATCCGCGCGCTGGGATACGCGCCGAACGCCGACGGATCGAGGCGGTCGAGCTTCGCGCGCGCGTCGAACGCTTCCGCACCGGAGAGGCCGATCGTGCCCTCCGCGCTGAGCGTCCCGCCGCCCGCGGCGGCGACGAAGCGCTTCACCGCGAACGACTCGCCCCGGCGCGCGCCGTCGAGCTCGAAACGCACCGCGCCTTGCGCGAGTTTCGCGCGCACCGCCTGCGCGTCGGGGGTCAGCGTGGCCGCGATCGCGCCGTCGAGACGGGTCTCGCGAAGCGGGCGATGGAAGGCGCGCAGGTCGAGTCGCTTGACGGCGAGATCGAGCGTCGCGCGGTCCGTGGTCGCTCGCGCGCTCCCGGTCGCACTGCCCCCCGCACCGAAACCGGCGGTGAGCGCCGGCAGCTCGAGCTCGCCTCCTCGCCAGACGAAGGGTGAAGCGAGACTGACGAGCGGCAGGCTGCCGTCGGTCAAAGGCCCGGCCGCCGCGTTCTTCGCGTCGGCCCTGCCGCCGATTGCGCCGTCGTCGCGACTCGCAGCCTGCGCCTCGATCGCTAGATCGGTGCGCGGCCACGACGCGTCCAGGCGCGCGAGATCGAGGCCGCCGAGCCGA
Source organism: uncultured beta proteobacterium (assembly GCA_963744255.1). GTDB lineage: Bacteria > Pseudomonadota > Gammaproteobacteria > Burkholderiales > SG8-39 > DATEDA01. Next base: position 77,381 of record CAVUSZ010000057.1, on the reverse strand, counting down.
GCGCTCGCATCGGCGAGCCAGCGTGTCGCGAACGGCGCGAGACGGACGGTGCCGCTCAGGTCGGCACCGGCGGCCTTGCCGCCGAGCGCGATCTCGAGCCGCTCGAGGCTCCCGTCGAGCGTTGCCTGCATCGCGGCCGGGAGCCTGGCGTCCTCGCGGGCGAGCGATACGGTGCCGCTCGCCGGGAACGGTCGCGCCGCCCCGAGGGCGATGGCGCCTTCTATCTCGCCGAGGGGCGATCGCGCTTTCAGGTCGCGCACCGCGTGGCGCGTCGCGGATCCAGCATAGGTGAGCGATACCGCGTCGAAGGTCACCTCGTCGGGGTCGCTCCGCACGACCACGCGATCGAACGTCGCGCGCTCGACCGCGACGTCGACCGGCAGCGCGAGCGTATCGGGCGGCTCGGGCTCGCCCGGCGTCGGCTTGGACACGATCTCGAGGTCGCGCGCCGCGAGCGTGCGAAGCTCCAGCCGCCGGGCGAGCACGGCGACGAGCACCGGCTCGAACGCGATCTCCTGCGCGACGATGCGCACGTCCTCGTCCTCGTACCGCAGCCGGGCGATCCGCACGGTGCCGGAAAGATAGCCGCGCGGATCGCTGATCTCGAGCGATCCCCCGCTGGCGGCGGCGATCCGCGACGCGAGCCACACCACGGCGTGCTCGCTCTTCGCCAGCCAGGCGATCGCGAGCGCGCCGGCCATGGCGAGCGCCAGCAAGGCGAAGGCGGTCCAGGCGAGCTTGCGCATGGTTCTAGAACGTCACTCCGAACGAGAAGTGGATCCTGAACTGCCTGGTGTCCTGTCCGTAGGCGACGTCGAGCCGCAGCGGTCCCGCGGGCGTGCGGGCGCGGCCGCCGACCCCGTACCCGAGCGCAAAGCGAAAGTCCTCGACGTTCTCCACTGCGTTGCCGGCGTCGACGAACGCCGCGAGCCCGACGTTCTCCCACGCCCAGTACACGGCCTCGGCGCTCGCGAGGCCATAGAAGCGACCGCCGAGCACGGCGTTAGGCGTCTGCACGCCGAGGCTTTCGAACGCGTAGCCGCGCACCGTCGTATCGCCGCCGGTCCGGAACAGCGCCGCCTGCGGGATGCCGCTCGACGTGTCGGCGAGGACGGCGCCGGCTTCCGTGCGCACGATCCCGTCGACCTTCCGCGCGAGCGGCACGAACCAGGCCAACTTCCCGACCGCGCGCCCGAACGTGCGGCTCGAGACGCCGGGCGGGGCGGCCGACAGCTGCACCGCCGCGTTCCAGCCGCGTCGCGGCGACTGCAGATTGTCGGTGCGGCGCCACGTATACCAGAGGCTGCCGAGCAGCGCATACGTGTTCTCGGCGGGGAGGCCGGACGGCTCCTGGCGCTCGAAGATGTAGCCGAGCCCCCACGCCGGCTGGTTGCGCTCATCGATCAGCTTGCGCACGAACCCGGCTGAAACCGACGTGGTGTCGAGCCCCTCGATCTGGGTCGCGCGCACGTCCGCGTTGTAGCTGTTGTACCAGCCGCCGGCATCCGTGGGCGAATCGACCACCGCCCCGAGCGATTGCACTTTTGTCTCGTAGCGCAGGGTGGCGGTAAGCCGATGGTTGAACCCGAGGATGTCGACGTCGCGATAGTCGAGCTGGAAGCGGAAGAGCGTATCGGTGCTGAAGCCGACGCCGACGTCGACCTTCCGCTTCGGCGCCTCGATCAGCGACACCCGCACCGGCAGCTCGCCCGGCCGCGCCGGGTCGGCGTCGATCGCCACCTGCACGCTGGTGAAGTGGTTAGTCGCGACGAGGCGTCGCTGGTAGACCTCGAGCTTCTCGCGGTTGTAAGGGTCGCCCGGGCGGATCGGGCTGAGATTCCGCACCGCCTCCTCCGGGTGCTTCTGGAGACCGGTGATGCTCACGGCGCCGAAGGCGAGCGGGGGCCCGCTCGCCATGGTCACTTCGAGGTCCGCCGTGTGGGCGTCGGGGTCGATCGTCGCGCGGCTCTCGGCAATGCCGGCGATCGCATAGCGCTCCGCGCTGAGTACGCTGATGGCGAGGCCCTTCGCCACCTCCCACCCCGATTGCGTGAACACGTCGCCCTCCCGCAGCGGCCATGCCTCGCGCACCGCCGCGATGCGTGCCGCGCCGTCGGGATCTTCGAGCACCGGGCCGCTGAACTCGAGCCGCACGGCGCGCACGCGCGTCGGCTCGCCGGGCGTCACTGCGATGCGGACCACGCGGCCGCCATCCCCTTGCGCGGCGCTCACATCGATCTCCGGCGAGAAGAACCCGTACGTGGCGACGATTTCGCTCGCCTGCGAGCGAGCTTCGGCGAGCAGGCGCTCGAACAGATCGTCGGTCAGCGAGTCGTAGTGCTGCCAGCGCATCAGGTCGAGGTCTTCCCTCAATGCATCGTCGAGCGGCGACGGCGCGACGATCTCGACGCGAAAAGCGAGCGGCGGTGCGTCGGGCTCCGCCGCCCGAACGCCTGCGGCGAGGAGGAGGAAGGCCGCAAATGCAGCCGCGAACAGCGCCCGGGCGAGCTTCAACTTCCGCCGCCTGATCGCCGTCGTTCCCGCTTCGGCCGCAGCGGGTCGGTGCACACGTCGGCGCCGTCGCGCGGGATCGGGCCCTCGGTCAGCCGCTCGAACGGCACGACCACGAGCGACGTGAAAAACCGGCCCAGCGTGAGGAGGACGTCGCCGACGCCCGGGCCGACGTGGAAGTCCGTGAGCGTCCCGCTGACGTCGACCGGCGTCGCCAAGCTGAAGACCTGCGCCTCCTTCGCCTGCGGCTGCAGGCGGAAGGCGAGCGTCTCGTCGCGGAAATCGGCGCCGCCCTTGCCGGTGACGCGCATGCGGCTCGTGTCGACGAGGATCGCGTCGTCGGCGAGCCTGCCGTCCTTCAGGTCGAAGCGCGCCACCACGCAGTTCACGCGCGGCTCGGCGGAAGGATCGATCTCGGGTAGCAGCGCGAGCAGGACGTTCACCGCCCAGAGGTCGAAGACGCCCGAGCTCAGCTGTCGCGGCCATACCGCGACGTCGATGCGGCCGTTCGCATGCTCCATGATCCTCGCGAGCGCAGGCGCGCGGCTGCCGAGCTCGAGGTTCATGCTGAACGTACCCTGGGCCTCGGTCCCCGGCTTGATCCGCCGCGCCAGGATGCCGTAGTCGAAGCGCTCGACGTACGCACCGACCCGGATTCTCACGCCCGTCTCCGACGGTTCGTACAGGAGCGACAACCGCACCGTCCCGCCGGGGACGTTCACCTCGGCCGGACCGATGAACAAGCGCCCCTCGGTCACCTGTACGCGCAGCCGGCCGTCCCCCATCCGGTCCGCCCCGGAGAGCACCTCGGCGACCTCTACGTCGCTGTCGGCGTCGAAGCGACGGAGCACCTCGGGGCTTGCCAGCGCCTGGGCGCGCGCCGCTGCGCCCTTCGCCTGATCGCGGAGTGCCGCCGCGCCAACCGGCGCCACGTCCTTCTCGCCGACCGGCGACCAGCCATCGAGCCTGAAATCGTCGAGCTGTATGCGCGGCGCCGCGACTTTCAGCTCGAGACGCGGCCGCTCGCGCGCGAGGTCGAGCCGGGCGCGCCCGCTCAACCGGCTCGATCCGACCCGCACGTCGAGTTCCGGCACCTCGTACGCGGTCGCGGTCACGCGGATCGGCCCCGCGATCGACCATGGACCCCACGGCGGCAGCTCGGCGTGCGCGAGCGCGTTCAGCGTGTCGAGCCGCTCGCCTGCGATGTTCAGCTTGAGATCGGCGGTGCCCAGCCGGATCGGCAGCGCCACGCGGCCGTCGAGCGCGAGCCGGGCTCCCGCAGCCTCGGCGGTGGCCGAGAACGGCGCGAACTTCGCGTCCGGCCCGAGCTCGCTGAGCGCGCCGCTCGTGACGCGGATCGCGAGCGGCGTATCGTCGAGCGCGCCGTCGATCCGGACGGTGATCGGCTTGCCCGGCGGCGCGCTCGCGTATGCTTCCTTGAGCCGGATGTCGGCGAGTACGCGGCGTCCGGGGCCGCGGAGCTGCCACGCGCCGCCTTCGAGCTTAGCCTCGAGCGACGAACGCTCGAGCATCTCCACGAGGTGCCGGCCGCGCCCGATGAGCTGGACCGTCAGCGATTCGACGGCCGCGTCGAGGTCGTCCACGATGCGCATCGTGCGGAGCATCGCGCCGAGGTCGACCTTCTCCGCCGCCATCGCCACCGCCAGCTCCGGGACGTCGCTGCGCAGATCGAGCGCGACCGTGCCGCCGAACGGCACGCCGGCGAAGCTCGCACCGAGCGGCGACGGCTCCATCCGGCCGCCGCGGAGCCGCACGCCCAGCCCCGCGTTCGTGAGATCGCCGCGCGCGAACACGACCCGCTCCAGGCCGACGCCGATGTCGGCATCGGCCAGATTGATGCCGTGCGGCAGGATCGGGATCTCGATCGTTCCCCGGGCTTGCGGCTGCGGCGCATCGGCGGGGAAGAGGCTCTGGAGCTCGGGCACGTCGATCAGGGGGCTGCGCACGGCGGCGATCGTGATCGGCTTCGTCCCGATGCCGGTCCGGTGCGCGTCGACCACGATCTCGCTCCGGCCGAGCTTCAGCCGCAGTCCGTCCAGATGCCATTCGTCGCTCTCGAGGCGCGCGTGGCCCTGGACCGAGACTGGCGCCGTCGCGCCCGGCGCCGTGCCGAGCCAGCGTGAAAGATCTCCGGCGCGCCGCCCATCGAGGCCGAACGCGAGGTCGGTCCCGCGCGTCGCTTCGGGGCGGGCGAGTAGGCCCGTGAGCGAAAGCGTTGCGCCGGCGCCGCGCAGTTGGAGGTCGATGGGCGAGCTCCCGGTCCGCAGCATCCCCGTCACGTCGCCGCCGCGGAGCTGCGCGGTCACGCGCTCGCCGGCAAGCGCACCGCGCGCGGTACCGCGCAGGTTCTTGCCTGGCGGGATCGCAACCTCGAGCGCGTCGAGCGCGAGTTCCACCGGCCGCCCGCCCGCCACGTTGCCGTAGGTGAGCTTTGCGTGCGCGACCGCGAGCTTCAGCTCGAGATCGCGCGCGAGCGCGCCGAGGGTCTGGCCGCGGCCGCCGAGCTTCAGCTCGAAGCGACCGAGCGTGCCCTCGACGCCGTCAAGGCCGGTGAACAACGCCGCGAGCCGGCCGAGCGGCGAGCGCTCCGCACCGAGCTCGAGCGCGACCGCCGGCACGGCGGCGTTGCCGTCGAGATCGAGCCGCCCGGCGAGCGGCACCCCGGCGATGGTTGCCTCGAGCGGCGCGTTCAGGCGACCGTCCTCGATGCGGACATGGAGTTTCGCGTGGCGCACGTCGCCGGGGAGTCCGAGCCAGCGGTCGACCCGAAGCGCCACGTCGGCGTTCGCTGCGGCGAGCGCGGAGAGATCGACCGGCCGCTTGTCCAGCGCGGCATAGTCGAGCGGCTTGCCGTCGACCGGCTTGCTGCCGTCATCGGCGAGGAACGGCCGCAGATCGAATGTCGCCATCTCCAGCTCGCCCGCGACACGCGGCCGATCACCTGCGGGCGTCACCTCGAGATGGCCGGCGAGCTCGGAGGCGCCCATCACGCCGCGGATGCCGTCGATGACCACCTTGTCGCCGCGCGTGGTCACGCGCGCCCCGATGCTCGTTACGCCGGCATTCGGCAGCGGGGTCTGCAGCAGCCGTTCGAGCTCGGCGAGGTTCGCGGTGCCGAGCCCGAGGAAGGCCTCGGTCTCGCCCGTGCCCGTATTCACCGTCCCACTCGCGTGCAGCTGCGTGCCTGCGAACTCGAGGCCGAGCGAGAAGGGCCAGGGCTCGTCGCCGCGATAGAGGAGGCGCCCCGGACCGCCGTCGAGGGTCAGCACGTACCCGAACTGCTTCTCGACGCGGCCGCGCACTGCGGCCCTGATGGGGCGCGACCATGCGCCTTCGGCGTCCAGCGCGTCGAGGTCGAAGAAGCGAACGCGTCCGCCGGCGTGGTGCTCGACGGCGAGATCGCGCAGGCTCATGCGGCCGATCCGCAATGCGACGCTCGAGCCTTCGGCGTCCGGCTCGGGCTCCTTCGAGAGCGCGTCGAACACCCAATTCCGGCGGCCGTCCGCGGTTCGCTCCAGCCATACGCGCACGTTGCGCGCCTCGAGGGTGCGGACCCGCAGCCGCCCCCGCAGCAGGGGCCGGAGGTCGACCTCGGCGTGCGCGGCGCCGAGCTCGGCGAACGCCGGCGTCGCGAAGCCGGGCGGGTTGGCGATGCGGATGCCGCCGATCCTCACCGCGGCTTGCAGGCCCAGCACGACCTCGACCGGCCCTTCGAGCGCGACCTCGCGCCCGAGCGCGCCGGTCGCGACCGCCGCGATCCGGTCGCGCCAGGGCGCGGCATCGATCGCGATGCCGAAGAGCGCGACCCAGAGGAGAAGTGCGAACGGCGCGGCGACCAGCGTCGCGACCGCGATCAGCCACCGCCGCATCGCACCGTTACAGCAAGGATCTCGGGCACGAGGACGGACGCCCCGCAGCCGCGCCTCTGCTCGCCGACGAGCGAGGCTGCCACGGCGGCGAGAATGACGAGGAGCGGCGGGAGCTGGACTTCCACGCGAGGTGCGCGATCGACGAAGACACCGGCGGCGGGGTGCAAGCGTACCTCAAGCGCGCAGGAACGCAGGCCTCGCGTCCGCGTGCGCGCGGACGAGGTTCCCGGTCCTAACCGCGCAGGACGCGGAACCCTTCGCGCGCGGCCGCTTCGTTGAGCCGATCGTCGAGACCGACGAACTCGAGCGTGGCCGGATCCCCTTCCGCGGCGACGATCGCGGCCGCAAGCTGCAGGCTGTCGGCCGCCCGCAGCGGATGGACCCTGAGCAGTCGCTGCGCGGCGTTTCGAACCGGCTCCGAGGGAAGCACCTCCTGCCAGCCGCTGGCAAGTGTGCGGAGCCGCTCGAGGACTCCGGTCGCCTCCGCGAAGGCGAGCGCGCCCGCGCGCTCGCGCCGGACGACCGCCGACGCGCACTCGACCGGGCTCCCCCACCAGACGAGCATCACGGGATCGCGCTCGAGGAGCGTGAGCAACGCCTCGCGCGGCGCCTCGTCGACGAGTAACGGGACGATCGCCGAGGCGTCCCAGAACTTCATCGGGTCTCGCCGCGCTCCTCGACGAGCGCCGCCACGACGCTCTCCCTGGCGCTCGGCGCCGGTTCCCGGAGCGCCTTGGGATTGACCGGCCGCACCGCGCGACGCAACAGCCCGGAGCGTTCCAGGCGCGCCAGTCGATCGTGCGCCTGCTCGCCCGCCGCGACGCGCTCGAGCCGCGCCACCGGCTGGTCGCGATCGAGGATCAGGATCGTGTTCCCGGCGCGGACCTTCTTCAGGTAGGCGCTCAGGCGGTTCTTGAGCTCAGAAATCGTAGCCTTTTCCACATGGCCATGTTAGCCATAATTACACAGCCTGACAAGCCTGGACGTGAGTGGAGCGTCATGCGCTCCACTGGGGCGCCCCGCTGGCATACTTCGGCGGACGCGGGTGGCGCGCGCATGAGCCGCATCGTCTTCGACTATCACGAGCTGAGCAAGCATCGGCTCGAGCGCTATGCGCCGGGACCCCGCTACCTCGACTGGGCGACCCAGCCCGACCCGTTCCGGACCTACGCCGGCTGTGAGCGCGTCGAGCTGCCGCTCGTCGCCGACGGGCTCGCCACCCGCTACAACGACCTCCGCGCCGGGCGCCTCCCGCCGCCGGCGCCGCTCGACACCGACGCGATCGCGGCGCTCCTCGAGCTGTCGCTCGGCCTCTCGGCGTGGAAGTCGCACCGCGGCGCCTCGTGGGCGCTCCGCTGCAATCCCTCGAGCGGCAACCTGCATCCGACCGACGGCTACGTGGTGTGCGACGGCATGCCGGGACTGGACGCCGGCGTGTATCACTACGTGAGCCGCGATCACGCGCTCGAGCGCCGGGCGCGGCTGGCACCGTCGCCGCACTTTGCCGCGGGCGTGATCGCGGGCCTGACATCGATCTACTGGCGCGAGGCCTGGAAGTACGGCGCGCGCGCGTTCCGCTACTGCGCCCACGATTGTGGACACGCGATCGCCGCGGTCGCGTACGCCGCCGCGGCGCTCGGCTGGCGGACGCGGTGCCTGGCGGAGCCGGGCGATGCGGACGTCGCACGGCTGCTCGGACTCGATCGCGACGATGACTTCGCTGGCGCCGAACGCGAAGTGCCCGATTGCCTGCTGTGGGTGGGGACGGGCGGGCCGCCAACGGTGAACGCGCTCACGCGAGCCGCCGACGGTGCGGCGTGGGCGGGCACGGCGAACGTGCTGAGCCCGGCGCATGTGGAGTGGCGGGACATCGACCGCGTCCACACGGCGACGGTCCGGCCGCGGACGCCGCTCGCCCCGCGCTTCGCGCCGCGCGGCGGGGCCCCGGTCACGCGCGCGCCCGCGCTCGACCTCGCCGCCGCGACGATCGTCCGACAGCGGCGCAGCGCGGTGGACTTCGACGCCGTGACCGGCATCGACGCCGAGGGGTTCTACGCGATGCTCGAGCCGCTCGTGCCGCGCGCGGGCGTTCCGCCGTGGGATGCCTGGCCGCACGCGCCGCGCGTCCACCTTGCCCTGTTCGTGCACCGCGTCGCGGGGCTCGTGCCGGGGCTCTACGTCTTCGTCCGCGCGCCCGAGGCGGCCGAGCGTCTGCGGCGCGCGACACGCCCCGAATGGCTGTGGAAGAAGAAGGGCCCGGCCACGCTGGAGCTTTTTCTGCTCGTCGAGCACGACCTCCGCGACGCGGCGCGCACCATCTCCTGCCATCAGGAGATCGCCGCCGATTCGTGCTTCGCGCTCGGCATGCTGGCGGACTTCGCGGCGGTCGAGGGCGAGCCGTGGCGCTACCGCGAGCTGTACTGGGAGTGCGGCATGGTCGGGCAGGTGCTCTATCTCGAAGCCGAGGCGGCCGGGATCCGGGCGACTGGCATCGGCTGCTTCTTCGACGATGCGATGCACCGGCTGCTCGGACTGCCCCCCGACGGGCCGCGGCCCTGGCAGAGCCTCTACCACTTCACTGCCGGCGGCGCAGTGGACGATCCGCGTCTCGCGACCTTGCCCCCTTACGCGTTTGCGCCGCGCTCGCGCGTGACGCCGCCGAGCAGATAGGCGAGGGCCGCGAACGGCCATAGCGCCGAAACGAGCCGCGTGAGTCCGTTGAAGTTCAGGAAGTGCCCTTGCGGCCAGCTCGCGAGCGAGTGCGCGAGGTAGGGGTTCTCAGGCGCGAGGTTCACCAGGGCGGTGGCGGTCATCAGCGCCAGCCCCGACAGGGCGACCGCCCAGTGCCGCGGCAGGCCAGCAAGGAGCGCCCCGGCGACGATGCCGATCGCGAGGCCGGTGCCCGCCCCCGGGGTCAGCCAGGCGAGCGCTTCGGCCGGCGCGAACAGCGTGGCGAATGCGCCGGCGCGCGCGAGCCCAGCCACTACCAGCACTGCCAGCGCGACGCTCCGCACCGGCTGTCCCGCGTTCGCGAGCACCGCAACGAACAGCGCGACGGCGGCGACGTTCAGCGCGGCGACCGTGGTCTCGATGCGCACGAAGGTTTCGGGCGCATACAGCTTCGACGGCATCGCTTCGAAGAAGCCGCGCAGGTCGCCGTTGCCGAACGCGAGCGTTGCGGGGTTGAGCTGGGTGAGGAGCCAGAGCGCGAGGAGCACGAGGCCGGCGTCCGTCGCAGCCCCGGGGCGGAAGAGGCGGTCGCGCAGCGCGTGCAGGCTGCCGCGAGCAACCAGGGACTGCCAGGCTGCGAGGCCGGCAAGCGCGCCGAGGAAGCCCCCCAGGACATTGGTGGCGAGATCGACGTTCGACGGGATGCGATCGGGCAGATAGGTTTGGAACGCTTCGAGCACGAGGCTCAGCCCGACGGCGAGCGCGACCGCGTACGCGACCGCGCCGCGGATACGCGGCCCCAGCGCGATCACTGCGAGGAAGCCGAGCGGGAAGTAGGCGAGGACGTTCGCCGCGAGGTCGAAGCCGGTGATGAAGCGCGGCAGCGGCGCCGCGAGGAATTCGAGCGGCGAGAGCCCCTGGTCGCGCCAGCCGGAGAACGGATAGAGGCTCCCGTAGACGACGAGGAACCCGTAGACCGCCAGCAAATAGCGCGCGAGGCGCGACGGGCGCGGCTCCATCGCCCGCGATTCTACCGAGGACCGCGCCGCATTCCGTGCCCGCGCGGCTTTCTGCACTGCCAAACAACCGCCAGGGACGCGGGAGCCCGCTATACCCGCGCGATGTCGGCCTCGTAGATCCGCAGCGCCGCCTCGTCGAACAGCGCGAACACCACGCGCTCCATCGACGGGTGCTGCGCGAGGAACGCGCTCGTCTCGCGCACCGCGATCTTCGCGCCCTCGGTCATCGGATAGCCGTAGATGCCGCAGCTGATCGCGGGAAACGCGATGCTCTTGCAGCCACGCTTGCACGCAAGCTCGAGGCTGCGGCGGTAGCACGAGGCGAGGAGCGCCGGCTCGCCGTTCGTCCCGCCGCGCCAGACCGGGCCGACGGCGTGGATCACGTGTTTGGCCGTGAGGTTGTAGCCCCCGGTGATCTTCGCATCGCCGGTCTTGCAACCGCCGAGCTTGCGGCACTCGGCGAGGAGCTCGGGTCCGGCCGCGCGGTGGATCGCGCCGTCGACGCCGCCGCCGCCGAGGAGAGTCGAGTTCGCGGCGTTGACGATCGCGTCGACCGCGAGCCCGGTGATGTCGGCGCGCACCGCCTGCAACCTGAAACGGATGGGAGTACCCATGGGTTCCTCCGCCACGAACGAGCCCGAAGTGTCCCGCTATTCCCGGCGCGAGCGCAACCGCTCGCGTTCATCCCTTACCTGCTACCGCGCAGGCTCGAGCCGGACGATCGCCGCGCTCGACGAGTCGGCGAGAAGATAGAGGAATCCCTCTGGCCCCTGGCGAATGTCACGGATCCGGCCGAGCGTGCCCCGGAGCATGCGCTCTTCCTTCACCACTTTCTCGCCGTCGAGGCGCAGGCGCACCAGGAGCTGGTCGCGCAGCGCGCCGACGAACAGGTCGCCTTTCCAGCTTGGGAAACGCTCGCCCGTGTAGAAGGCCATGCCCGACGGCGCGATCGAGGGCACCCAGTAGTGCAGTGGCTGCGCGAGCCCGGCCTTGGCCGTGCCTTCGCCGATCTTCGTCCCGACGCCGTAGTTCACGCCGTAGGTGATCACCGGCCAGCCGTAGTTCACCCCCGCGCGCAGCACGTTCACCTCGTCGCCGCCCTGCGGCCCGTGCTCGTGCGACCACAGCTCGCCGGTCGCCGGGTGGAGCGCCGCACCCTGCACGTTCCGGTTGCCGAGCGTGAAGATCTCGGGCCGCGCACCGGGCCGCGAGACGAAGGGATTGTCCTTCGGAACCCGGCCGTCGTCGTGCAGGCGGACCACCTTGCCGGCGAGATCGTCCAGCTTCTGCGCGCGCTCCTGCTCGCCGCGGTCGCCCTGCGTGACGTAGAGGAAGCCGGCGGGGCCGAACACGAGCCGGGACCCGAAATGCCGCCCGCCGCGCGACTTCGGCTCCTGGCGGTAGATCACCTCGACCGCGTCGAGGCGATCACCCGTCAGCCGGCCGCGCAGCACCGCGGTGCCGTACCCGTCGCCGCGCTCGGCATAGGAGAGGTACACGAGCGCGTTCTGGTCGAAGCGCGGGTGGAGCGCGACGTCGAGCAGGCCTCCCTGCCCGTACTCCTCGATCGGGGGCAGGCCGGCGACCGGCTGCGGCGCGAGCTTGCCGTCGCGGCCGACGATGCGGAGCCGTCCGGCGCGCTCGGTGACGAGCATGCGCCCGTCGGGCAGAAAGGCGAGCGCCCACGGATGCTCGAGGCGCTCGGTCACCGTGACCACCCGGAACGATTCTTCTTCCGTCTGGATGATTTGCGCCGCAGCCGGGGCTACGAGCGCGGCCGCGGCGAATGCGAGGGCGGTTCTCAGCTTCAAGGCCTTGCTCCTGCGGGGGCGGCGTGACGCGGCGCGCCCGACGCGTACGAACCGCCGATCATGCCTGCGATCGAAAACCCGAGCCCGACGAGCTGCGGGGGCAACAGGCCGTCCGGCGCGTAGATCTCCATCCCGATCCAGGACGAGAGCCCGAGCGCGATCGAGAGCAGCGCGCCCTGTGCCGTCGCCCGCTGCCAGAAGATCCCGGCGGTGAGCGGCACGATGCACGACACGAGCGTCACCTTGTAGGTGTTCTGGACCATCTGGTAGATGGACGCGTCGCTCGTCAGCGCGAACGTCACCACGGCGAGCGTGAAGATCACGAGCACCAGCCGCAGCGTGAGCAGAAACTGGCGGTCGCCCATGTGTGGATACAGGCGCTTCAGCACGTTCTCGGTGAAGAGCGCGGTCGGCGCGAGCAGCGCCCCGCTCGCGGTCGACAGGATCGCCGACAGCAGCGCGCCGAAGAACATCACCTGGGCGAAGAGCGGCGTACGCTCGAGGATCAGCGTGGGGAGGATCTCCTGGAAGCGGTTGCCTTCAGCCTCGAGGAGGGGCTTCACCATCTCCGGCGCGATGAGGAACGCCGAATAGGCGAGGAACACCGGCAGGAAGGCGGCCACGAAGTAGCAGACGCCGCCGATGAGCGACGCGCGGACCGCCGTCTTCTCGTCCCTGGCCGAGGTGACGCGCTGGAAGACGTCCTGCTGCGGGATCCCGCCGACCGCCGCGGTGAGAAACGCGGCGAGGAACGCGAGCATCTCCTTCGCCTCGGGCCGCGGCCAGAACTCGAACTTCCCCGCCGCAGCCGCGTGCGCGATGACGGTGGCCGCGCCGCCGGCCATACCCGCCAGGAGCCACACGAGGTACAGCAGACCGGCGACGATGATCACGGTCTGGAAGAGATCAGTGAACGCCACGGACCACATGCCGCCGAACAGCGTGTACACGAGCACGCAGCCGCCGCCGAGGATGATCCCCATCGGCATGGGGATCGCGCCGCCGGAGAGCGTGTCGAAGACGAGCCCGAGCGCGATCATCTGCGCCGAGGTCCAGCCGAGGTAGGACAGCGTGATGCACAGGCTCGTCACGAGCTCGGCGGCCCTGCCGTAGCGCTTGCGGTAGAAGTCGCCGATCGTCAGGAGGTCCATGCGGTAGAACGCCCGCGCGAAGAACACTCCCACGAGGATGAGACACAGCGAGAACCCGAACGGATCGGCGACGATGCCGCGTAACCCTTCCGTGAGGAACGTCGACGACACCGCGAGCACCGTCTCGGCGCCGAACCAGGTGGCGAACACCGTCGCGACGCTCATGTAGAGCGGGAGTCTCCGCCCCGCGACCAGGTAGTCCTTGGCGTCATGGACGCGCCGCGCGGCCCAGAGCCCGATCGCGATCGTGACTGCGAGATAGACGACGACGAACCCGATGAGCGGGGTCATGAGGCCGCGTAGCTTACCGGATCGAGGCGGAGCGCCGTTCAGCCGCGGTCGCAGCGGTCCCAGAACGGATAGAAGTTGAACCAGTTGTACGGCGCGAGCCGGCAGTAGTGCTCGAGCCGCGCCACGTATCGCGCGAGCAGGCGTTGCGCGCGCTCGTCGACGGAAGCGGCCACGGCATCAACCAGCTCGTCGAGCCGCTCGAAGTGCAGCGTGTAACGGTTGCCGCCGCGGTACAGTCCGAACGCGAGGACGGCCGGGACATCGAGCGCCGCCGCGAGGCGAAACGCCGAGAGCGGAAAGCACGCCGGTGTGCCGAGGAATGCGACCTCGATCGTGCGCTCGCTCCCCCACGACCGGTCGGCGAGGATGCCGACGAGCTCGCCGCGCTCGAGACGTTCCTTGACCTGCAGGAGGCTCCCCGGCGCGCCCATCTCGATGATCCGCCCGGCGAGCTCCGGCTGGATCGCCTGGAACACGCTCTGGATGCGCGCGGCGTTCTCGGTCGCCATCAGCATGCTGATGCGGTGCGCCCGCCGCTCGGACCCGAGCGCGCGCAGCGCCTCGAAGCTGCCGACGTGGGCGCCGACGAGCAGGCAGCCGCGACCCTCCGCCACCGCCGCATCCATCGCCGGCTCGCCCTCGATGTCGATCGCAAACCCGCCGGTGCGGCCCGCGAGCAGCAGCACGCGATCGTGGATCGCGACCGCGAAGGTGTGAAGGTGGCGATAGATGTCGCCGATGCCGGGGGGCCGGCCGAGCACGCGCGCGAGGTAACCAGCCGATGCGGCGCGCGCCCTCGGTCCGAACGCCAGGAAGTAGAGGCAGATCGCCGGGAGGAACAGGCGGCCGAATCCGCGGCCGAGCGCGAGCGTGGTGCGCGCGAGCGCCAGCATGAGCCACCGGCTGCCGCGTTCGCGTTGCGTGAGCCACAGCGGGCTCGTCGGACGGGTCGCGCCGTCCTTTACTCTCTGCAACTCTGCGCTGATCGCGCTGCCGGCTCGTCGATCCATTCCCGAGCGCGTCCTCCCCGACGCGCGGGGCATTCTACCCGCTCAGTCGCGGAACAGGAGATACACCTGCAGGATCGCAAGGGCGGCGGCGAGGGCGGCGAGCAGCCGGATCGCGCGAGTTCGCCGACGCTGATCGAGCAGGATGGCGTCGAGCCGTGCCTCGACGCCCGCGAACCGATCGGCGGCGAGCGCGCGATGGGCGAGACGGGGCAGTTGCGGCAGCAAGCTCGTCCAGGTCGGCGCCTCGTGCATGAGGTTGCGCACGAGCCCGCGCCAGCCGACCTGCTCCTGCATCCACCGTTCGAGGTACGGCTTCGCCGTCCGCCACAGGTCGAGGTCAGGGTCGAGCTGGCGGCCGAGCCCCTCGATGTTGAGCAGCGTCTTCTGCAGCATCACGAGCTGCGGCTGCACCTCCAGGTTGAAGCGGCGCGCGGTTTGGAAGAGGCGCAGCAGCACGCGGCCGAACGAGATCTCCTTCAGCGGGCGGTCGAAGATCGGCTCGCACACCGCGCGCACCGCGGCCTCGAACTCGTCGATCCGCGTCTCGGGCGGCACCCAGCCCGCCTCGACGTGGGCCTGAGCGACGCGCTTGTAGTCACGGTTGAAGAAAGCGACGAAATTCTGCGCGAGGTAGTTCTTGTCGCGGTCGGTGAGCGTGCCCATGATGCCGAAGTCGAGCGCGATGTAGCGGCCGTCCGGCGCGACGAGGATGTTCCCCGGGTGCATGTCGGCGTGGAAGAAGCCGTCGCGGAACACCTGGCTGAAGAAGATCTCGACCCCGGCGCGGCCCAGCTTCGGTATGTCGATGCCCTGCGCGCGCAGGCTCCCGACCTGGCTGATCGGTGTGCCGTGCATGCGCTCCATGGTCATCACGCTCGTGAGCGTGTAGTCCCAGAACACCTCCGGCACGAGGAGCAGCGGGGAGCCGGCGAAGTTGCGCCGGAGCTGGCTCGCGTTGGCGCCCTCGCGAACGAGATCGAGCTCGTCCTCGAGATGCTTCGCGAACTCCGCGACGACCTCGCGCGGTCGCAGGCGCTTGCCTTGCGACCAGGCCCTCTCGACCAGTCCGGCCGCGGCATCGAGCAGCTCGAGATCGCGATGGATCACGGGCCGCATGTCCGGCCGCAGGACCTTCACCGCCACTTCCTTGCCGTCGGGCAGCGTCGCGAAGTGCACCTGCGCGACCGAAGCGCTCGCGACCGGCTCCCGGTCGAAGGACGCGAAGATCTCGCCGATCTTCTTCCTGAACGCGCGTTCGATCTCGGCGATCGCGACCTCCGAGGGAAACGGCGGCACGCGATCCTGGAGTCTTGCGAGCTCGTCGGCGATGTCGCCGGGCAGGAGGTCGCGGCGCGTCGACAGCACCTGGCCGAACTTGACGAAGATGGGCCCCAGCGTCTCGAGCGCGCGACGCAGACGCTCGGCGCGCGGCGCGACGTACCGGCCGAAGAGATCGAGCCTGCGCGCGCGCCGCAGCCAGCGGCCGGACGGCTCGGCGGCGAGCGGAAGCTCGTCGAGCCCGAAGCGAAAGGCGACCCACAGGATCTTCGCGAGACGGGCGAGGCGGCGCACGCGGGAACTATCGCCCAGGCGCCGCGTGCGCAAGGCGAGCGAGCTGGCGGTCGTGAACGCGGGCGAGCAGGAGCTGTGAAGCGATCGCGCCGCAGAGCGCGAGGAACATGTCCCACTGCGTATCCCAGGGATCGCCCTGCGTGCCGAGAAACTCCTGCGCCCCCTGACCGAGGATGAGCGCTGCCCACCACTCGATGAACTCGTAGCACGCGCTGATTGCCAGACAGATGCAAGAAACGATGAAAAACGTCCACTTGCCGGGTCTCAGCGGCGAGCGCCGCAGCAGGATCTCGCGCACGACGATCGCCGGGACGAAGCCCTGCGCGAAATGGCCGATGCGGTCGTAGGGATTGCGCGCGAGCTCGAAGAGCTCCTGCAGCCGGAACCCGAGCGGCACGTGCGCATAGGTGTAGTGGCCGCCGAGCATGAGGATCAGCGCGTGGACGAAGATCAGCCGATAAGCGAGCGGCGTGAGGCGGAACCGCCGCCAGGTGAGGATGAGGAGCGGCGCGGCGATCAGCACCGGCGCGACCTCGAGCCACCACGTGCCGCGGTCGTGCGGGCCGATGCCCGAGACGACGAGCGCGACCGCAGTGAGGACGAGCAGCGCGACCGCTTCGCGCGTTTCGGCTGCAGTCGGCGGTTGCGCTGTGCTCACCGCGCGCGGAGCTTCGCGTCGATGCGGTCGAGGCGTTTCTCGAGCCGCTCGAGCGCATCGACGAGATCGGCCACCTCGCGCCCGAAGCGCGCGAGCGCGGCGGGCGGTGCGAGGAGCGCGCTCTCCTCGGTGAGGTACTCGGCGACGTTCTCGCCGAGCCGCACGCCGGCGTCCTTCTGCCAGCCGATGAAGTCGCGCGCGGTGTTGGCGATGCGGTGCGCGGCGACGTCGCCGACGGCGCGCGAAAGATCCTCCTCGAATTCCCAGCGCAGATGTCGGGCGAGGTACTGGAGCGCGGCGGCGAGCTCGGCGTCGCCGGAGAAGCCGATCGACCGGAGCGCCGTGTCGTCGCCTCGGAGGAGTCGCGGCAGGTCAGCAGGTGAGAGCGCCACGGTGAGATCGGGTTCGCCTTCCCCCGCCGCCTCGAGCTTCCCGTCCACGCTCACGGCGAACGCGAGGTCGGGCAGGGGTGGCGCGGTGACGCGCACGCGCTTGCCGGCGAAGGGCGCGAGCTTTTCGCGCGCCCACGGCTCCGAGTCGAGCAGGTGATTGACGAAGGCGATGGCGGGCGCAGTGATCACGGGGCGGAGGAGGATAGCACCGGCTTCGCGCGGCCTCGCACCGCCTTCAGCGGCGACGCTTCGCGCGGACCCGGCGCCGAGAGGGCTTCTTCGCCGGCTGTTCGACCGCGGGTGGCGACTGCGGCCCGAGCAGGGCGCGCAGTCCGGGCGCCAGCGCCGGCAGGTCGCGCTCGACGACCTCCCAGACGGTATCGACGTTCACCTTCAGATAGCCATGGATGAGCCGGTGGCGCATGCCGACGATGTCCCGCCAGGGGATCTCCGCGTGCCGCGCGGCGAACTCCGGCGACAGGCGGCTGGCGGCTTCGCCGATGATCTCGATGTTCCGGATCACCGCGTCCTGGAGCAGCGCGTCGCGGAGGAAACCGGCGCGTCGTTTCCGACCCACGTAGCGCTGGATGCGCGCGATCGCCTCGAGCATGTGCGCCACGTAGGCGGGATCGCGCTGGTCCGGGCCCGTCACAACGGCACCGCTTCCGCGAGCGCTGCTGCCCGGTGAGACTCGGGGAGGTCGTTCAGCGTCAGGAGATCGACCGGCACGCCGAGTATGTCTTCGACCGCATGCTTCGCCTTCACCAGGTCGAGAAGCGAGATCCCGCGCGGCGCATCCACCAGGAGATCGAGGTCGCTCGCGGCGGTGTCCTCGCCGCGGGCAACCGAACCGAACACCCGGGGGTTCGTGAGCCCATGGCCGGCGAGCGCTCGTTTCACCGCGGCGCGGCCCGCGAGCAGCGCCGCCGACGGACGCGGCCGCCTGGCCGATCGCTGCGGCGCCGGCTCGATCGACTGCACCGCGAGCGCCGCGAGCGCTGTGAACAGCGGACTCGCCCGATCGGCGCTGAAGCGGCGCTGATTGCCCACCCGCCGCTCGCGCAGCAACCCCGCGGCAGCCATCCGCTCGACCTCCCTGCGGATCGCCCCCGAGCCGCCGCCGGACCGGCGCACGAGCTCGTTCAGCGACCGCTCCGCCTCCCCTGTGAACAGCAGGGCGAGCACTCGCTGTTGCGTCTTCGTCAGGATCGCATCGATGGGGCGGACAGCGTCGGTCACGACGGCAATATAGCCCAGATTGGGAGGGAATATGACCCATATTGGGAGAGACGAATGGAGCGCGCGGCCGGTGGCCTGGATCACGTGCGGTTGGGGGCGCGCACCCCGCTTCGCATCCCGGCTCCGCCGCTTCCCGCGACGGCGCGTCCCGTCGAATGCGACGGTCCCCGCC
The DNA here is from genome assembly GCA_963744255.1 of uncultured beta proteobacterium. Classification (GTDB taxonomy): domain Bacteria; phylum Pseudomonadota; class Gammaproteobacteria; order Burkholderiales; family SG8-39; genus DATEDA01. The sequence goes on along the minus strand of CAVUSZ010000057.1, from coordinate 58,995 downwards.
GGATTTGACGGCGTGCAGGACCGCTGCAGGCACTGTCCAGTTAGCCGGGTCATGGCTCTAACACGTTGATGTGTCTGGTTTTTGCCCCGTCTTCAGAGGCTTTCCCCACCGCTGGCATGCAGCGTGCGAAAGAACGGGCGTGTGTCCTCCGACCCCGGCAGGCACCGAACACAAGGAGAGACGCCGTGAACAGCAAAGTCGAGACGATGGATACCACGCTCCCGAAAGGCCGGACGCTGCGCATCCAGGACGGGAAAGGCGTCGACCTGACGGTCGTCGCGGGCTGCCTCTGGGTCGCTTACGAGCACGACACCGTCGACACGGTGCTCGATCGGAGCGACATGTTCCACGTGAGCCGCGACGGCCTCACGCTCGTGCACGCGCTGAAGGAAGTTCAGCTCCGGATCGCATACCCGGCCGAAGCCGGCGCGCCGAGGCTCACGCTTGGCGGCGGTTACCGTGAGCTCGGCGGGGGCATCGCGCGGGCGATGTTCACCGAGTGGCTGCGCGCAATCCGGGGACAGATCGCGACCGGCATGCGCGCGATGCGGCCGGGTGGCCTCGGGATGACGTCCCGATAGCGGGCCCGCCAAACCGGATTCACCTCAAGAGAGGAGCCGGATCATGACGACCGATTGGATGAAGCACCGTCTGCCCGACGTCCACGAACCGACGCCGGAGGAGATCGAGCGCGCGATGAGGCACGGAGAACGCCTGCGTGCGCAGGCCCTCCGCGACATCACCCGCGCCGCTATACAGGGGCTTGCGCGCGCCTTCGGCGGGCGCGCGCTCGCGCCCGCGCCGGTCGACGGCGCCGCGCAGCACGTGCACGCAGTGTAAGCGCCCGCCACCGGGGCTGTGTCGACTGCACCGTGAGCCGGGCGTATTCTGAGCCCGGGTGACGGAGGAGGAGGACCGCGGTGAACGATCGGGGGACGGCCCGCCGCCGCACGCGCGCTCCGGGCGTGGCGAGAGCGCGGCTCGCGTCGGCGAGCAAGCGTGCCGCGGTCGGTTTCGCGTTGTTCGACGCCGGTCTCCAACTCGTCACCTCGAACCCCCGTTTCGCCGCGTTGCGCGGCTATCCCCGCAAGCTCGTCAAGGCCGGAGCGCCGCTCGCCGCCCTCGTCCGCTTCGATGCCGAGCGCGGGGAGTACGGCGCGGGCGCGGTCGACGCGCTGACGCGAGCGCGGCTCGCGGCGCTGAAGCGCGGTCGCCCCGCCCACCGCGAGCGCGCGCTGCCCGACGGCCGGGTCTTGTGCATCGGCTGCGAGCGCCTCCCCGAGGGCGGGCTGCTCCTCACTTGCGAAGACGTCACGGACGCGCGCCGCACCGCGCAGCGCCTGCGCGAGAGCGACGAGCGCTACGACTTCGCGATGCGCGCGATCAACGAGGGCGTCTACGACTGGGACATCGCCGGCGGCACGATCTATTACTCCGATCGCGTTCGCACCGTCATGGGGTTCTCGCCGAGGGAGTTGAGAACGCCGGCGGCGTTCCTGGACCGCGTTCACCCCGACGACCTGCCGCGACTCCGCGCCGCGTTCGCGGCGCACTTCAAGGGTGAAACCGAGCGGTTCGAGTGCGACTATCGTTACCGCACGCGAGACGGCTCGTGGGGCTGGTGGCGCCAGCACGGCGTCGCGCTGCGCGACGCACACGGGCGCGCCTACCGCATGATCGGGTCTGCCGGCAACATCACCGAGCTCAAGGAGCGCGAGCGACAGCTCGCCGAGCAGACCACCGAACAGACGACGGTGCGCGAGCTGCTCGAGGCGATCAGCCGCTCGGCTTTCGGCCTCGACGCGGTGCTGCGCACGCTCATCGAGAGCGCCACGCGCCTGTGCCGGGCGGAGAAGGGGTTCATCTTCCGCCTCGACGGCGACGTGTATCGCCTCGCAGTCGACTACGGCGGGGTGACGCCGGATTTCCGCGAGTTCGAAGCGCAGCACCCGATGCGACCCGGCCGCGAATCGCTGGTTGGCCGCACCGCACTGACGAAGCAGGCCGTCCACCTCGAGGACGTGCTCGCCGACCGCGAGTACCGCTTGCCAGAGGCGCAACGGATCGGGGGCTTCCGCACGATGCTCGGCGTGCCGATCATGCGCGACGACGTCGTGATCGGCGTGATCGCGCTGTGGAAGGAGCGCGTCGAGCCGTTCACGTCCGCGCAGATCGAACTCGTCACCACCTTCTCGAGCCAGGCGTCGATCGCGATCGAGAACGCGCGGCTGTTCAGCCAGACGAGGGAGGCGCTCGAGCAGCAGACGGCGACAAGCGAGATCCTCGGCGTGATCGCGAGCTCGCCGACGGACCTGGAGCCGGTGCTCGACATCGTCGTCCGGAATGCGGCGCGGCTGTGCGAGGCCGACAACGCGTCGCTCTTCCAGGCCGAAGGCGACCGGATGCGCCGGGTGGCTGGCTTTGGCTCGCTCCCCATCAGCCTGGAGATCGGCGAGACCAGGGCCCTTACCCGCGGGTCGTCGAGCGGCCGGGCCATGATCGACCGGCAGACGCTGCACTTCCACGACTTCTTGGCGCTCGACCTGGCGAGCGAGTATCCGGACGTCAAGGAGGCGGTCGAACGCCAGGGGATCAGGACGTGCCTCGCCACGCCGCTCGTTCGCGACGGGGTGCCGATCGGAGCCTTGACGATCTACCGCACCGAGGTGCGGCCGTTCACCGCGAAGCAGATCGAACTGGTCAAGACCTTCGCCAACCAGGCGGCGATCGCGATCGAGAACGTGCGGGTGTTCAACGAGCTGCAGGCGCGCAACCGCGAACTGACCGAAGCGCTCGAGCAGCAGACGGCCACGGCCGAGATCCTCCGCGTCATCAGCACTTGGCCCACCGATATCCAGCCCGTGCTGGACAGCATTGCAGAGGGCGCCGCTCGGCTCTGCGACGCTCACGACTCGCACATATTTCGTGTCAACGACGGCTTCCTCGATCTCGCAGCCTCCCATGCGCAATTTGGCGTCATCTCGCCGGGCGAACGCCTGCCTGTCGTCTGGGGGCTCGTAGCCGGACGCGCCGTGCTTGCGGGCGAGGTCGTGCACGTGCCTGATCTGGCTTCGGCCGAAGCGCAAGCAGAATTTCCCGAGAGCGCGCCGCGCCAGCGACAGTTTGGAACCAGGACCATCTTGGCGGTGCCCTTGTTGCGCGAGGGCATGGTCATCGGCGAACTCCTGATCCGCCGGTTGCACGTCCGCCCGTTCACCGACAAGCAGATCGCGCTGCTCAAGACCTTCGCCGACCAAGCGGTGATCGCAATCGAGAACGTGCGACTCTTCAATGAGACGAAGGATGCGCTCGAGCAGCAGACGGCGACCGCGGAGATCCTGAAGGTCATCAGCAGCTCGCCGACCAATATTCGGCCGGTCCTCGAGGCGGTTGCTAGCACCGCGGCCCGGTTGTGTGGTGCGCCGGATGCAGTGATCTTTCGCGTCGACGGTGACCTGTTGCGGCGGGACGTTGGCTATGGGCCATTGCCTACGCACCTGGCGGTCGGCGAGGGACTCCGCGTAGATCGGAGCTGGATCACAGGAAGATGCGTGGTTGACCGCAGCACGATTCACATTGATGACGCTGCTGCCATCGACGAGAGGGACTTCCCCCAGGGCCGTGCGCTCCAACGAGAAATTGGCCACCGCACCGTGCTCGCCACACCTCTCCTGCGTGAGGGCCAATCCATTGGCGCGATCGCGCTCCGCCGCATGGAGGTCCGCCCGTTCTCTGACAAGCAGATCAAGCTGCTCGAGACCTTCGCGGCGCAAGCGGCGATCGCGATCGAGAACGTCCGACTGTTCAACGAACTGCAGGCGCGCAACCGCGAGCTGACCGAATCGCTCGAGCAGCAAACGGCGACCGCGGAGATTCTGAAGGTCATCAGCAGCTCGCCGACCGATATCCGGCCGGTCCTCGAGGCGGTTGCGAGCACCGCCGCCCGATTGTGCGACGCCTCTGATGCGACGATCTTCCGCCTCGATGACGACGCGCTCCGGGTGGCGGCCCGATACGGGTCGATCCCGGGGCCGGCACCGGACGAACCGATCCCCATCAACCGAGACTCCGTGAATGGCAGAGCCGTGGTCGACCGGCAAACAGTCCACGTTCATGATCTCGCTTCGGCCGACGAATCGGAATTTCCAATCGGCCGCGCGTACGCATTACGGCTCGGGTTCCGGACGGCGCTCTCCACGCCGTTGCTCCGCGAGGGCCGACCGGTCGGAACGATCCACATTCGCCGCCGCGACATCCGCCCGTTCTCCGGCCGGCAGATCAAGCTCCTCGAGACCTTCGCCGACCAGGCAGCGATTGCGATCGAGAACGTGCGGCTCTTCAACGAGCTGCAGGCGCGCAACCGCCAGCTGACCGAAGCGCTTGAGCAGCAGACCGCGACCGGCGAAATCCTGCGCGTGATCTCGAGCTCCCCGAGCGATCTCGCGCCAGTCTTCGACGCGGTGGCGAAGAGCGTCTCCCGACTTTGTGACGCGCCAGACGTGGTCATCATCCGGGCGGAGGGCGGGGCCATGCGCTTCGCCGCGAGCGTAGGGCCGTTCGGCCAGACCTTCGGCCCCGACCTCATCGTTCCGATCCGGCGCGGCTCGGTGACCGGTCGCGCGGTGCTGGAGCGCAGAACAATCCAGGTCCACGACCTCGCAGCGGAATCTGAGGACGAGTACCCGGAGGGTAAATCCCTGCAGCGGCGCTACGGCCATCGGACCATCGTGGCGGCGCCCCTGCTTCTCGGGGATAACGCGCTCGGGGCGATCGCGATGCTCCGGACGGAAGTCAGGCCGTTCAGCGACAAGCAGCTCGCCCTGCTCCAGACCTTCGCCGACCAGGCGGTGATCGCGATCCAGAACGCGCGGCTCTTCAACGAGACGAAGGAGGCGCTCAACCAGCAGAAGGCCTCGGCCGAGGTGCTGCAGGTGATCTCGAGCTCGGTGGCCGATACGACGCCGGTGTTCGAGAAGATCCTCGAGAGCTGCGAACGTCTGTTCGAAGGGCGCAATGTCGGGATCAGCCTCGTCGGCGAGGACGGTGCAGTCCACCTCGCCGCCTATCACGGTCCGAACCGGGACGAGCTGGAGCGGCATTTCCCTGTCCCGCTGGGCGAGGAATCCGGCTCCGGGACGGCGATCCTGCAGCGGCGCGTCCTGCACTACCCCGATGTCCTGGGGCCGACGAGCGTGCCCCCGTACATGCGGCGCGGCGCCCGGATCTCGGGCTACAAGTCCATCATCCAGGCGCCGATGCTGTGGGAGGGGCGGGGGATCGGTTCAATCTGGGTCGGTCGCGACACGGTCGGCGAGTTCTCCGAGAAGGAGATCGCGCTGCTCAAAACCTTCGCGGACCAGGCGGTGATCGCGATCCAGAATTCGCGCCTCTTCAACGAAACCAAGGAGGCGCTCGAACGGCAGACGGCGACAGCCGAGATCCTGAAAGTGATCGCGAGCTCGCCCGCCGACGAACAGCCGGTGTTCGACGCGATCATCGCGCATGCGGGCAGGATTGCGGGGGGATGCTCGGTGAACGTTTCCCGGCTGGCCGGCGACAAGGTCCATCTGGCCGCTTACAGCAGGATCAGCCCGCAAGCCGACGATGCCCTCAAGCGCTCTTATCCAATCTCGGCGACGGACGTCCCGCCGCTCGCCGAAGCGATACGCCGGAAGGCGTCGTGCTCGGTCAGCGATTGGGAGACCGATCCCGACGTCAGCCCGAAGTCGCGCGAAGTCATGCGGGCGAGGGGGTTTCGCAGCACGGTGTACGTGCCGATCGTCCGCGGGGACGTCGTGTACGGCGTGATGCACGTCAGCAAGGTGGAGCCGGGTCCGTTTCCCGATCATTGGGTGAACATGCTCAGGACCTTCGCCGACCAGGCGGTGATCGCGATCGAGAACGTGCGGCTCTTCAACGAAACGAAGGAGGCGCTCGATCACCAGCGAGCCTCCGCCGAGGTGCTGCAGGTGATCTCGAGCTCCGTGGCGGACACGCAGCCGGTGTTCGAGAAGATCCTGGAAAGCTCGGAACGGCTCTTCGCGGGCCTGAACGTGGGAGTCTGCCTGGTCGGCGACGATGGAGCGGTACACCTGAGCGCCTACCACGGTCCAAACCGGGACGCGCTGATGCGGCATTTCCCGGTTCCGTTAAGCGAGGCGTCCGGGAACGGCACCGCCATCCTGCGACGCCGAGTCATCCACTACCCCGACTGCGACGCTGAGGGTGTGCCCGACTACGCCCGGCGTGGCGGCAGGATCGCCGGCAACCGATCGGTGTTCATCGCGCCGATGCTTTGGGAGGGACGCGGCATCGGATCGATTTTCGTCGGTCGCGCGGTCACAGGCGAGTTCTCCGAGAAGGAGATCGCGCTGCTTAGGACCTTCGCCGACCAGGCGGTAATCGCGATCCAGAACGCGCGGCTCTTCAACGAGACGAAGGAGGCGCTCGAGCAGCAGACCGCGACGGCCGACATCCTGAAAGTGATGAGCGCCTCGCCGACCGACGTGCAGCCGGTGTTCGACGCGATCGCGAACAGCGGAGTCCGGCTCTTTCAGGGCGTCGCCGTGTCACTCCGAGTGGTGAGAGGAGATCGGATCGAGCGGGTGGCGTTCTCGGCGGCGCCCGGCTGCGAGGTCACCGTGGACTCGACGAACGCCGCATTGCCGCTCGACGACCGGAGCTTCGCCGGCCGGGCGGTCTTGCGTCGGGAACTGATTCACGTCCCGGACATTCCGGCGGCGGACTGGGTCGGCGAAACGTCCCGGACGGCCAACGAGCGCATGGGCGCGCGGGCGATCGCCGCGGCGCCGATGTTGCGTGAAAACAAGGTGCTCGGCGCGATCGCCGTGACCCGTGCCAGACCAGGCCCGTTCAGCGATCGGGAGCTGGCGCTGCTCACGACGTTTGCCGACCAGGCGGTGATCGCGATCGAGAACGTGCGCCTCTTCAACGAGACGAAGGAGGCTCTCGATCAGCTCAGGGCCTCGGCCGAGGTCCTGCAGGTGATCTCGAGCTCCGTGGCGGACACCGGGCCGGTGTTCGACAAGATCCTGGAGAGCTGCGAGCGGCTGTTCGTCGGTCAGCACGTGGGGATCAACCTGGTCGGCGAGGATGGCAGGGTGCACCTCGGCCCATACCGCGGTGTCCGTCGGTCGGAGCTGGAGCGGGTATTCCCGCTGCCTCTCACTCGCGAATCCGCCACGGGAGCGGCGATCCTGGAACGCCGCGTAATGCACTATCCGGACACGGAAGCCGGTGCGGACGTGCCGGAGCCCGTTCGGCTCGCTGCCAGGATGCTGGGTTTCAAGTCCTCCATTTTTGCGCCGATGCTCTGGGAGGGGCGGGCGATCGGCGCGATCTGGGTCAACCGCGAATTCGGTGGTCCCTTCTCCGACAAAGACATCGGCCTGCTCAAGACCTTTGCCGATCAGGCGGTGATCGCGATCCAGAACGCGAAGCTCTTCCACGAGATCCAGGAGAAGAGCCACCAGCTCGAAATCGCCAACCAGCACAAATCCGCGTTCCTTGCCAACATGTCGCACGAGCTGCGCACGCCGCTCAACGCGGTGATCGGCTTCTCCGAGATGCTCGCTGCGCGCTACTTCGGCCCGCTGGCCGAGAAGCAGGCCGAGTACGTGAACGACATCCACGCTTCGGGCAAGCACCTGCTCTCGCTGATCAACGACATCCTCGACCTCTCGAAGATCGAGGCCGGCCGTATGGAGCTCGAACTCGGCGAGTTCGACCTGCGCGCCGCGCTCGACAACGCGCTCACGCTGGTGCGCGAGCGCGCGCAGCGCAGCGGGATCGCGTTGCGGTTCGAAGCCGATCCGGGGCTGGGCACGTTCCGCGGCGACGAGCGCAAGGTCAAGCAGGTCGTGCTGAACCTGCTCTCGAACGCGGTGAAGTTCACCCCGCGCGGTGGCGCAGTGGGCGTCGTTGCGAGGGAAGTGAACGGCAGCGCGGAGATCGCCGTCAGCGATACCGGCGTCGGTATCGCGCCCGCAGACCAGGAAGCGATCTTCGAGGCGTTCCGGCAGGTCGGCACCGACGTCACCCGCAAGCGCGAGGGCACCGGCCTCGGCCTCGCCCTCGCGCGCCGCTTCGTCGAGCTGCACGGCGGCACGATCCACGTCGAGAGCGCGCCGGGGAAGGGCTCAACCTTCACGGTCACGCTCCCCATCCGCCATGGCGAATGAGCTGATCCTGATCGTCGAGGACAACGAGCAGAACCGCAAGCTCGCACGCGACCTGCTCCGCGTCCACGGCTACCGCACGATCGAGGCCGAGACCGGCGAGGACGGCGTGGCGCTCGCGGCCGAGCGTGCGCCGGATCTCGTCGTGATGGACATCCATCTGCCGGGGATGAGCGGCATCGAGGCCATCGCCAAGCTCCGCGCAGCGCCGGCGACGCGCGCGGTTCCGGTCATCGCGTTCACCGCGTCGGTGATGGCGCAGGATCGGAGCCAGATCATCGCCGCGGGCTTCGATGCCTTCGTGAGCAAGCCGATCAACCTCGAGGCGTTCCTAGGCGCGGTCGCGGCGGCGCTCGCGAAGAAGGGGGCCGCGTGACCCCAGCGCGGATCCTCGTCGTCGACGACACGCCGGCGAACGTCAAGCTGCTCGTCGACCTGCTCTCGGTCAACGGCTTCGACGTGATCGCCGCGGGTTCGGGCACCGAGGGCCTCGAGCGCGCCGCCACCGACGCCCCTGACCTCGTGCTGCTCGACGTGATGATGCCGGACCTCGACGGCTTCACCGTCTGCGAGCGGCTCAAGGCAGAACGAGGCCACCCGCGACGTGCCGGTGATCTTCCTCACCGCGCTGCACGAGACGCCCGAGAAGGTGCGCGCCTTCTCGACCGGCGGGGTCGACTACCTCACCAAGCCGTTCGAGCCGCGCGAGCTGCTCGCTCGCGTCGGGACTCACCTCGCGCTGCGCCGCGCGCACCGCGAGCTCGCGGAACAGAACGCGCGCCTCCGGGAGGAGATCGAGGCGCACCAGCGCTCCCGCGCGGTCATCAACTGCCTCGAGGACGAGATCCGGACCGGGCACGACTTCCGCGAGATCGTGGGCCGGTCGCTGAACCTCGCGAAGCTGCTCGATCAGCTGGCGTTGGTCGCGCCCACCGACAGCACGGTGCTGATCCTCGGCGAGACCGGCTCCGGCAAGGAGCTCGTCGCGCGCGCGATCCACGACCGCAGCCCGCGCCGCGAGCGGCCGCTCGTGACGGTGAACTGCGCGGCGCTGCCGCGCGAGCTGGTCGAGAGCGAGCTCTTCGGCCACGAGAAGGGCGCCTTCACCGGCGCGACCCAGCAGCGGCGCGGGCGGTTCGAGCTCGCCGACGGCGGCAGCATCTTCCTCGACGAGGTCGGCGAGCTCCCGCTCGAGGCGCAGGCGAAGCTCTTGCGCGTGCTCCAGGAGCAGGAGTTCGAGCGTGTTGGCGGCGCGCGCACGCTGCGCGCCGACGTGCGGCTGATCGCGGCAACGAACCGCGACCTCGGCAGCCGCGCGGCTGCCGGCGAGTTCCGGTCGGACCTTTTCTACCGGCTCAACGTCTTCCCGGTCACCGTGCCGCCGCTGCGCGAACGGCGCGAGGACATCCCGCTGCTCGTGGGCCACTTCCTCGCTAAAGCAGCCCGCAAACTGGGCAAGTCCTTCGACGGCGTTACGCCGGCATTCCTCGAGCGCGCGACGAGCTACGACTGGCCGGGCAACGTGCGCGAGCTCGAGAACGTCGTCGAACGCGCCGCGATTCTCGCGCGCGGGTCGCTGCTCGAGGCAACGGAGCAGTTCGGCGCACCGGCCGCGCCGGTGCGGGCCGAGGCGTCGCCACCGGCTCGCGCCCACCGGCACGCTCGAAGACGTCGAACGCCTCCACATCCAGCGCGTGCTCGAGCAGACGCGCTGGGTGATCGAAGGCGAGCACGGCGCCGCGCTCGCGCTCGGGCTCAACGCGAGCACGCTCCGCGGCCGCCTGCGCAAGCTCGGCATCCGCAAGCCCCGCTGAGCTTCCCGCCGTCGTATCCGCGGCCCGTGCCGTATTCGGCGGCGCCGCGGTATTTGGCGGCCCGCGTGCGCCACCGTGGCCGTGCCCGAACGCGGCGGTCGTCGTCTCAACCGATTGAATCCATGCGGCTTTTTCAACAGCGCGGCGCCTTTCCGGGGCGCTGGCACGCCCGATGCGAAGAGAAGAGCAAGGGCGCAGGCCCGAGTAGCCGAACCACCGGGATCGAGACGCCGAAACGGACAGGAGACGAACATGGACGCATACCGGATCGAAGACTGCATCGCGCAAGCCAGCATCAGGATGAGCCGCGGCGAACACCTCCGGATCGAGGACGGCCGCGGCATCGAGGTGTCCGTCGCCTACGGGTCGGTGTGGCTCACGCAGGACCAGGACACGCGCGACGTCTGCATCGGCGCCGGCGAGTCGTTCCGCATCGATCGCGACGGCGTGACGTTCGTGTCCGCGTTAGCGCCGAGCCTCTGCATCGCTGACGCCGTCCAGCCGCGAACGCCCGCGAACTGCGCGTCGCGATGGTCGCCGCGGAGCGCCGAGCCGGTCGAGCTGTTCGAGACCGGCGGGCGCGAAGCCCGGCCGGTTCGACCTGGCTCGATCAGCTACTGGGTGCCGCTCTTCATGCTCGTCGTCGCGCCCCACGACCGCAGCGCTCTGACCCATCGCTTCATTCGAAAGGAGACGAACATGAACAAGCCAAACATTTCCTTATCAGCGCTGCTCGAGCGGATCGAATCCGAAGCGCAGATCGCCGATGGACGGACGGTGCGGCTCTGCCGCGACCCGCACGGCAACTACTGGGTCGTCGACGGCGCCGAGCGGGTCGTGTCGCTCCGGCAATTCGCCGCAGAGTGCCGCGCCGCAGGACGGGAGTTTGCCGCTCGCGAGCGCGCGGAGGCGCTCCGCCGGCATCGCTGCCGCGCGAAGGAAGTGTTCGCGCGCCTCGCGAAGGGCCTGCAACGGACCGGCGCGAAACCGCGCACGCGCAGATCCGTCGAGCGCCCAAAAGAAAAGGCCGCCTCGCGGCGGCCTTTTCTACACGCGAAAAACGCTCAGCTCACCTGCTGGATCCCCGCCAGCATCCAGCCGGCACCGCCACTCTCGGGCTTCTGCAGGTTCCAGATTTCCTCGAACTGCTGCGGCGCCTGGCCTTCCTCCTCGCGGATGAGGCCGGAGAACCGGATGCTCGCCAGGTGCATGCCGCTCTCGGTGACCAGCTCGAGCAGGGCGGCGTCCAGCGCCACCACGTCGGTGTGCTGCCGCGCGCTGCGGCGCTCGTCGACGTCGCGCTTGAGATGCTCGTACATCTCGTCGGTGACGAGCTCGCGGATGCTCCCGATGTTGCCGCGATCATTCGCCACTTGCAGCGCGAGGAAGCTCTTCTTCGCCTCGCGCACGAATGCTTCGGCGTTGAAGTTGGCCGGTACCTTCGGCGTGAACTGGCTCTGGAAGCTCGGTACCGCGACTCCGCTGCCGGCCTGGGACGGCGGCGGCGCGGCCACCGTCTCGTTGCCGAGGCCGGCGAACTGCATCCCGCCGGGCGCGGCCTGGGGGCGAGGCTTCATGAACGCACGGGCGATGAGCGACACCACGACGACCGCGGCCAGCCCGAGCAGGATGGCCATCATGACCGAGCCGAGATGGTCGCCGAGCAGCCAGGCGAGACCGAGGCCGGCCGCCAGGCCGGCGAGCGCGCCCATCCAGGGGCTCATCGGCTTCTTGGCTGCTGCGGCGCCCGCCGACTGGGCCGGGGCGGCTTGCTGCGCTGCGGGAGGCGTCGCGGGCTTCTCGGGCAGGGCTTGACGCTGGGCGCCGGCGGACCGGCCGCCACCGAGGCGACGGGCCTCCACGTCGTCCATGACGAAGACACTGGTGAAGAACAGCGCCGACAGGGCGATCATTAAGCGTTTCATTGCTTCCTCCAGAGGAGAATTTTCAGTATCTCACACCGCGATGCAGTGCCACGACACCCGCGGCGAGGTTGAAGTATTCGACGTCCTCCAGCCCGGCTTGTTCCATCATCGCCCGCAGTGCGTCCTGGTCTGGGTGCATGCGGATCGACTCGGCCAGATAGCGGTAGCTCGCTTCGTCTTTCGCCACCTGCCGCCCGAGCCATGGTAGGACGCTGAACGAATACCAATCGTACGCCTTTTCGAGCGGTTTCCACACCTTCGAGAACTCGAGGACCAGCAACCGCCCGCCCGGCTTGAGGACGCGGCGCATCTCGGCCAGGGCGAACTCCTTCCGGGTCATGTTGCGCAGCCCGAACGCCACGCTGACGCAATCGAAGCTTCCGGCGCGCAGCGGCAACCGCTCCGCATCGCACTGTAAGATGGGGGCGGAGACGCCGGCGTCAAGCAGGCGATCCCGGCCCACGCCGAGCATGGCGCCGTTGATGTCGGTGAGCCATACCTCGCCGGTCGCTCCTACGCGGCGCGCGAAAGCCCGCGCGAGATCGCCCGACCCGCCTGCCACATCGAGCACCCGGTCGCCCGCCCGCACACCGCTCACCGCCACTGCGAACGCCTTCCACGCACGGTGAAGACCGAGCGACATCAGGTCGTTCATGAGGTCGTATTTCGGGGCGACCGACTCGAAGACGCCCGCGACCCTGCGGGTCTTCTCGTCCGCGGGAACCTGGCTGTAGCCGAAATGGGTACGCTCGGACATCCGAACCCGCTCAGTCGCGACTCGCGCCGGCTGCCTCGAGCCGCGCCAGGTACTCCTGGAGCTTCCGGTCGCGGTTCACGCCGAGCTCGTAGAGGTACTCCCACGAGTAGATCCCGGTGTCGTGGCCGTCCGAGAAGCGGGGCTGGATCGCATAGCTCCCGACCGGCTCGACACCCAGGATCTCGATGTTGCGCTTGCCGACCTGCAGCACTTCCTGACCGGGACCGTGACCCCGCACTTCCGCCGACGGGCTGTAGACGCGCAGCAGCTCGTACGGCAGCTCGAACCGCCTGCCGTCGGCGAAGGTGAGCTCCATCATCCGCGATTTCTGGTGCAGCTTGATCTCGGTGGGGATGGGAGTGTTGCGATCGGCCATGGGCCTCGAAAAGTTACCACAGGCGACCGGCTTGCGCCGGCCGGTAACAAAACTGTCATGCTAACGCCATAAACTCCGCTGAGTCCGCGTTTCAGCAGGGATCCCTATGCCCGCCAACATCCTGGTCATCGAAGACGAGCCGGCAATCCAGGAGCTGCTCGCCCTCAACCTCGAGCACGCCGGCCATCACGTGCTCCGCGCCCGCGACGCCGAGCAGGCGGGCGAGCTCGTCCGTCACGCGCTCCCCGACCTCATCCTGCTCGACTGGATGCTTCCCGGCCAGTCCGGCGCGAGCTTCGCACGGACGCTGCGCCAGGATGAGCGGACGAAGCAGGTGCCGATCATCATGTTGACCGCGCGCGGCCAGGAGCAGGACAAGGTCACCGGGCTCGACGCCGGGGCCGACGACTACGTCACCAAGCCCTTCAGCCCGCGGGAGCTGCTCGCGAGGATCAAAGCGGTGCTGCGCCGGCGTGCGCCCGAGCTCACCGACGAGCCGATCGAGATCTCCGGACTGCGGCTCGACCCGGCTACCCACCGCGTGAGCGCGCGCGGCATCCAGCTAGACCTCGGCCCGACCGAGTTTCGCCTCCTTCACTTCCTGATGGCGCACCCCGAGCGCGTGCACAGCCGCGCGCACCTGCTCGACCAGGTGTGGGGCGATCACGTGTTCGTCGAGGAGCGGACGGTCGACGTCCACATCCGGCGCCTGCGCAAGGCGCTCGAGCCTACCGGGCACGACCGTCTGATCGAGACCGTGCGTGGCTCCGGCTACCGGCTGGCGGCGAACTGACGAGCGGAGCTCGTCATCCCGGCGAAAGCCGGGATCCAGCAGAGGCCGGACTGGATTCCGGCTTGCGCCGGAATGACGAGAGTGATTTCTGCTAACGTGCGTGCGGCCGTCACGCTCCGCCCCGCCCGCGCCGTGAACCCGATCTGGATGCGAACCGCGCTCACCCTGGGCGCGTTTGCTATCGCCGCGCTGATCGCGTGGCCGCTCAAGGGGCCGACGCTCGCGCTCGGCATACTCGGCATCGGCCTCGCGCTGGTGCTCCTGCGAGATCTCGCGAATCTGCGCGCGCTCGTCGCCTGGCTGCGCGACCCGCTCGGCGTCCCGGTGCCCATGGGGTCGGGCGTGTGGGAGCACGTGTTCTCGCAGCTCTACCGCCTCATCCGCTCCACGACGCAGCACCAGCATCGCCTCACCGCGCAGCTCGCGCGTTTCCGCAGCGCCGCCCAGGCGATGCCTGACGGCGTGATCGTCCTCGACGCCGACGACCACATCGTCTGGGCGAACGCCACTGCCGAGCGCTATTTCGGCATCGACGCGCGGCACGACGCCGGCCAGCCGATCCTGAACCTCGTCCGCAACCCGGACTTTGTCGCCTACCTGAAGCGCGGCGCCTACGACCAGCCGTTCACGCTGCGGATCGCGCGCGTCGACGAGCTGGTGCTCTCGCTCCGGATCGTGCCTTACGGCCAGGATGAGAAGCTGCTGCTCTCGCGCGACATCACGCAGTGGGAGCGGCTCGAAATCATGCGCCGCGACTTCGTGGCGAACGTGTCGCACGAGCTGAAGACGCCGCTCACCGTGGTGAGCGGCTTTCTCGAGACCATCGCCGACGGCAATGTGCGGATCGAGGAGGCCCGCGGCCGCCAGGTTCTCGGCCTCATGCGCACCCAGACCGACCGGATGCTGCGCCTGATCGACGACCTGCTCACCCTCTCGGTGCTCGAATCGAGCGCGCAGCCGGCGCGCGAGGCGGCGATCGACGTGCACCGCTTCCTCGGCGCGGTCGCCGAAGAGGCACGCGCGCTGTCCGACGGCCGCCACGCGGTGCATCTCAAGCTCGGCTCCCCCGCGACGATCTGGGGCGACGAGCACGAGATGCGGAGCGCGATCACCAACCTCGTCTCGAACGCGATCCGCTACACGCCGCGCGACGGCCGCATCACGATCGAGTGGGCCGAGCACGACGGAGAGGGCTGGATCGCGGTCGAGGATACCGGCATCGGCATCGAGCCGCGCCACATCCCGCGGCTCACCGAGCGTTTCTACCGCGTCGATACCAGCCGCTCGCGCGACACCGGCGGCACCGGGCTCGGGCTCGCGATCGTCAAGCACGTGCTCACGCGCCACCAGGCGCGGCTGGAGGTGACGAGCGAGATCGGGAAGGGAAGTCGGTTCGCCGCGGTGTTCCTCCCGCGGCGGGTGAAGTGGCTCGTGCCTCAGCCGGCGGGCGTCGGCGACACCACCGAGAAGTTGGCGCGGTCGAAGTCGTAGCCGCGCTGCGCGAGGCCAGCGAGCTTGACGCGCATCAGCTCGTCCTCGTCGCGCACCTCCAGCTCGCGCGCCGACTGGTACCAGCCCGACGGCATGACGAGCGAGCTCGGTTGGGCGGCGGCGTTCGGCAGCAGGAAGGCCTGGACGTATGGCTCGGGCGCGTTGTTCGGCGTGCTCGCCGGCCGCACGGCGACCGCTTTGGCGAGGCCGGGGAGCGCGGAGGCGCCGATCGTGAGCGACCCGTCGATGCCCGCCATCAGCCAACGCACCTCCGACAGGATGAAGCCGCGCGCGCCGGCGGGCCGCAGGCCCACGAGCTGCGCGAGCGAAAGGCGCTCGCCCGGCCCCTTGCGACGGATGCGGAAGCCGTTCGCGCTCTCGTCGAGCGCCTCCCATCGCTCGGCGCTGAACGCGGTGGCGATGTCCTCGGTCCCCGCGGATCGCGTCCCCTGGTAGATGGCGATCTGCTCGGCATCGCGGCGCGAGTAGTCCCAGTGCCGTCCCGCGCCGGCGCTCTTGAACGACTTGCCGCTGATCGCGAGGTGGATCGACTCGAGCCCGCTCACCAGCTCGGCGCGCGCGGTGACCAGCCGGCGCGTGAACTGCCGCGGCGCCGGCGTCTCCACCCACGCGCGCCCGAGCTGTGCGAGCAGGCGCCCGACATCGGGCTGCACGCAATCCTTGCCGAGACCGAGCGTCTGCGGGTCGACCCCGGTTTCGAGTTTCTTGACCCGGCTGCGGACGCTGCGGCGGAGGTTCGTTGCCTCGAGAAACCGCGTCGTGGGCGCGGCCGCGTCGGCCCTGATCCAGACGGGCGCCTGGTTGCCGGCGAGATCGATGGCGACGCCCTGCGCATCGGCGGCCGCCGCGACCAGCTCGACCTTGTAGGCCCACATCGTCGCCCAGCGGCGCGTCCACTGCAGCTCTCGCGTCGCGAGCCCGTGCGGGTTGGCGAGCGCGAGGAGCAGCGCACGCACGTACACCTCGCCGCAGGTCGACACCGACTTGGAGCGGTGGCCGGCCGAGACGGTGGCCATCGTCACGGCCTGCTGCTCGGCCGTCTGGTAGAGCTGGTGCAGGTCCTGCCACAGCTCGTTGTCCAGCTCGCGGCGCGCACGGTAGTGAACCATCATCAGCTCGGCGACGCAGTCGAGCGCGCGGTGCGCGAGGAGCGCCTCCTTGCCGGCGAGATCGGGGCTCCTGTCTTCGATCGCGCTGCGCAGCAGCCGCTTGTAGGCGCGCCCGAGCGTTGTCCACAGGTCGTACACCTGCTCGAACGCGCCGACCTCGTAGTCCTTGAGCGGGAGCGGACGTCCTGCGAACTTCTTCGAGTGCTCGGCTTGCGCGACGACGATCGGCTCGCGGAGCCGTTCGAGCACCTCGACGAATGCGCTGTCCGGGGGCGAGATGTCCTCCAGCGATTCGAGCAGCCCGGTCAGCTCGCGGCAGGCCTGGCGCGCGTCGGCGAGCGCGGCGCGCGCAAGCCAGGCTTCGCAGCTCTTGATGTCGGCGACAATGGGCTGCAGCGTGGGCAGGAAGCTCGGCATGTCTGTTTCCCGGCGCCCCGCGGGTGGCGCGGAAGCGTGGGGTCCCGGAACCCTCTTATGCAAACGGCATGCAGTATATCGCCCATTCCGTTGATTTGGTTGAGGCTTCGTTGGCGGCTACGGAGCCGGAGGCAGCCCAACGACCGGCATTACGTCACACGCGCCGCGAGGCGGGTGCGCGGGCGCCCGACATCGAGCGCGCAGGGGCGTGCCGCGGCGCCCGAGCAGCGGACAACGGCGGCGATTTTCGCCGCCAGGCGGGGTCACATCTTGGCAATCCGGTAGATCTTCCCGCTCGCGGTGATCGCGTAGAGCTCCCGGGCTGCGTCCTCGCCGAATGACAGCACCCGGCCGACACTCGGTACGTTCCAGTCGACCTTCTCGACCGCCTGGTTGCCGACGTAGCGGAAGCTGCGTATGAAGCCGGCGCAGTAGTCGGAATAGAAATAGCGCCCTGCCAGTTCGGGCACCGCGGCGCCGCGATAGACGTAGCCGCCCGTGACTGCGCACGCCCCGCTGAGGTGATCGAACTCGAGCGCAGGCAATGTCAGACCGGATTTGCTGCACGGGTCGTTCGGGTAGCAGGCCGAGCCCTCGGTGATCGGCCAGCCGTAGTTGAGGTTCGGCGCATCGCTTGCCACGACGTCGACTTCCTCGAGCCGGCCCTGCCCGACGTCCGCCATGTAGATGCGGTTCGTCGTCCGGTCGAACGACCAGCGCCACGGGTTGCGGAGTCCCCGCGCCCAGATCTCTTCGCCGAGCCCCAGGCCGGCGAACGGGTTCGACGGCGGGATGCGATAGGGCAGCACGCTCACGTCGAGCCGCAGCATCTTGCCGAGGAGCCGCCGCGTGTCCTGCGCGTTCCGCTGCGGATCGCCGCCGCCGCCGCCGTCGCCGGTCGAGATGAACAGCATGCCATCGGGCCCGAACGCCGCCACGCCGCCGTTGTGATTGTCGAACGTCGGATGCGGGATCCTGATGACCTCTGTCGCGTTTTGCGCGTTGGCGACGTTCGCGTTGCCCGCCGACACCGTGAAACGTTCGACCGCGATGTCGCCGGCAAGATTGTTGAAATGCACGAACACCGAGCCGTTCTGGGCGTACTGCGGATGGAATGCGAACGAGAGCATCCCGCGCTCGCCCTGCGTCGACACGCGCGCCGAGATGTCGAGGAACGGCGTCGGGAGCACCGTGCCGTTCTGGACGACGCGTATGCGCCCGGTGCGCTCGAGCACGAAGATCCGCGTCGCGTCGCCGGGCGGCGAGGCGAGGAAGATCGGCTGGTTCAGGCCTGCCCAGGGGAGTTCCTCGAGCCGGATTGCGAAGGCGGCCTGCGCCACGTAGCTCACCCTCGCCGCGGCAGTCTGGCCGGAGGCCACCTGGATCGTCTGCGTCGCGGCAGTCGGCGCCATCACCGCCTGGCCGGTGAGTACCGGCTCGGCGCTGATCGTGTACGCGCCCGGCGCGAGGTTGGGGATGATCCGGCTCGCGGTGACGAGCTGCGTCATTCCGCCGCCCGCGAGCGTGACGACGGCCTCCATGCTCGTGGCCAGCCCCGCGATCTGGAGATTCACCGCCCCGGGCGCCGGCGTGGGCGTCGGCGTCGGATTGGGTGCGGGTGTTGGCGCGGGCGCCGCGGCCGGAGCGGCGTCGACGGGGGACGCGGGGGCAGGGGACGCGGCGGCGGAAGATTGGCTCTCGCCCGAGTTGCCGCCGCCACCGCGGAGGCACCCGGCAAGCGCGAGCACGCAGCACGCCAGCGCAGTCGAACGGATGAGGCTCATGGTTGCTCCTTCCTGTAGGAGCCCGTGCCGCCGCCGGACTCTCGATGGCCAGAAGTTCTTATGACAATAGCATAGAGCCGTGCACGGTGAAAGTGCGCCGGGGAGCGTGTCGGGCCGCCGACAGGTCTAGAGGAGGACCCGCTCGATACCGCCGCGATTGGCGCGCGCCACGAACTCGGGCAACCAGTTCGGGCCGAGGAGATGCTTGGCCATCTCCACGACGATGTAGTCGGCGTCGATCTCGGCGTCGTGGCGATAGCGCGCGAGACCTTGCAGGCAGGATGGGCACGAGGTGAGGACCTTCAGGTCGCCGTCGAAGCCGTCCGCGCGCAGCGCCGCTGCGCCCTTCCGCAACTCCTCCTCCTTGCGGAAACGCACCTGCGTCGACACATCGGGCCTGGTCACCGCCAGCGTGCCGGACTCGCCGCAGCAGCGGTCATTGAGCTTGATTGCGGTGCCCATGAGCTGGTTGACGACCTCGAGCGGCTGCTGCGTCTTGATCGGCGTATGACAGGGGTCGTGGTACATGTAGCGCACGCCGGTCACGCCGCCGAGCTTCACGCCCTTCTCGAGCAGATACTCGTGGATATCGAGCAGGCGCGAGCCCGGGAAGATCCTGCCGAACTCGTACTTCTCGAGTTGGTCGAGACAGGTGCCGCAGGACACGATCACCGTCTTGATGTCGAGATAGTTGAGTGTGTTCGCGACGCGGTGGAAGAGCACCCTGTTGTCGGTGCTGATCTTATGCCCCTTGTCCTCCTCACCCGCGGCGGTCTGCGGGTAGCCGCAGCAGAGATATCCCGGCGGCAGCACGCACTGCGCGCCCAGGTGGTACAGCATCGCCTGCGTCGCGAGCCCGACCTGGCTGAAGAGCCGTTCCGAGCCGCAGCCGGGGAAGTAGAAGACCGCGTCCGAGTCTTCCTGAGCCTTCGCCGGGTTGCGGATGATCGGGATGATCTTCGGGTCTTCCACGTCGAGCAATGCGCGCGCGGTCCGCTTGGGCAGCCCGCCCGGCATCGGCTTGTTCACGAAATGGATCACCTGCGCTCTCAACGCGGGTTTGCCGACCGTCGCGGGGGGCTGCTTTGTCTGCGGCTGGACGAGCCCGAGCGCGCTCGCGGCGCGATGCGCGAGCCGCTGCGCCCGGAAGCCCCAGTCGATCATGCCCTTGCGCACGAGCTTGATCGTTGCCGGGTCGGTGGCGTTGAGGAAGAGCATCGCCGCGGCGGTGCCGGGGTTCGCGCGTTTCTTGCCCTGCTTGCGCAGGAGGTTCCGCATTGCGATCGACACGTCGCCGAAGTCGATGTCCACCGGGCACGGGTTCGCGCATTTGTGGCAGACCGTGCAGTGATCGGCGACGTCGCCGAACTCGGCGAAGTGCCGGAGGGAGACGCCGCGGCGCGTCTGCTCCTCGTACAGGAACGCCTCGATCAGGAGCGAGGCCGCCAGTATCTTGTTCCGCGGCGAGTACAGCAGGTTCGCGCGCGGCACGTGCGTCGCGCATACCGGCTTGCATTTCCCGCAGCGCAGGCAGTCCTTGATCGAGTCGGCAATGCGGCCGATCTCGGACGCCTCCAGGATCAGCGACTCCGCTCCGATCAGGTTGAACGACGGCGTGTACGCGTCGCGGAGGTCGCCGCCGGGCAGGAGCTTGCCCTTGTTGAACCGCCCCTCGGGATCCACCTCGTTCTTGTAGGCGCGGAATGCGGCGATCTCGTCCGGCTCCAGAAACGCGAGCTTCGTGATGCCGATCCCGTGCTCGCCCGAGATCACGCCGCCGAGCGAGCGGGCGAGCCGCATGATGCGCGCGACCGCGGCGTTCGCACTCTGGAGCATCGCGTAGTTGTCGGAATTCACCGGGATGTTGGTGTGCACGTTGCCGTCGCCGGCGTGCATGTGCAGGGCGACGAAGACGCGGCCGCGCAACACCCGGGCGTGGACGGCGTCGAAGCCCTCGACCACCTTGCGGTAGAGCATGCCGTCGAACAGCCGCTCGAGCTCCGCGCGCACCTCCTCCTTCCACGACACGCGAAGCTCGTGGTTCTGGAGCAGCGCGAACACCGTTTGTCCGCGCGCAGTCTCCGCGGCGAGCGCGGGCACGATCTCGCGCCGCGCCTCGCCCGCGGCGAGATCGAGGCTGTCGAGCAGGTACTGCCACCGTTCGCGCGTACGCGCGAGAAGCGCCCGCGCCCGCGCCGGCCGGTCGCCGAGCAGCTCGGTGACGGGTAGCTTGTCGTCGTGCTGGTGAAGGGGCAGGTTGCCCTGGAAGTACTCGTCGAGCGCATCGAGCAGCGCGAGCTTGTTGGCGATCGACAGCTCGATATTGATCCGCTCGATGGCGTCGGAGTAGTCGCCGAGCCGCTCGAGCGGGATGACGACGTCCTCGTTGATCTTGAACGCGTTGGTGTGCTTGGCGATCGCCGCGGTGCGCGCCCGGTCGAGCCAGAACTTGCGGCGCGTCTCGGCGGACACGGCGACGAATCCCTCGCCGCCGCGGGCGTTTGCCAGTCGCACGACCTCGGAGGTCGCGCGCGCGACCTCGTTCTCGTCGTCGCCGACGATGTCGCCGATCAGGACCATCTTCGGTCGCCCGCCACGGCGCGCCTTGGTCGCGTATCCGACGGCCTTCAGGTAGCGCTCGTCGAGATGTTCGAGCCCGGCGAGGATGGCGGTGGGATGCGCGTCGAGGTAATGCTTGACCTCGACGATGGACGGCACCGAGTCGCGCACCTGACCGAAGAACTCCAGGCACACCGTCCGGATCGCTTTCGGCATCCGGTGCAGGATGAAGCGCGCCGAGGTGATGATCCCGTCACAGCCTTCCTTCTGCACTCCGGGCAGCCCGGCGAGGAACTTGTCGGTGACGTCCTTGCCGAGGCCGACCTTGCGGAACTGGCGGCCCGGGATCTCGAGCACGCGCGGCGCCCCGTCCGCGGCGCGGCCGTCGCGCCTGAACCGCTGGACCGCGAAGCGCGCAACCGGCGCGTCGTGGATCTTGCCGAGGTTGTGGTCGAGCCGCGTCACCTCGACCCAGCGGCCGTCGGGGTCGACCATGCGCCACGACACGAGGTTGTCGAGCGCGGTGCCCCACAGCACCGCTTTCTTGCCCCCCGCGTTCATCGCGACGTTGCCGCCGATGCACGACGCGTCCGCGGAGGTCGGGTCGACGGCGAAGACGAAGCCCGCCGCTTCGGCCGCGTCCATCACGCGTTTCGTCACCACGCCCGCCCCGCAGCGGATCGTCGGCACTTCGCGCTCGACGCCCGCGAGCCGCGTCATCTCGACTGCGCCGAGCGCCTCGAGCTTCTCGGTGTTGATCACCGCGGAGTGCTTGACGAGGGGCACCGCGCCGCCGGTGTACCCGGTGCCGCCGCCGCGCGGGATGATAGTGAGCCCGAGCTCGATGCAGTCGCGCACGACCGCGGCGACTTCCTCCTCGCTGTCGGGCGAGATCACGACGAACGGGTACTCGACGCGCCAGTCGGTCGCGTCGGTGACGTGCGACACGCGCGCGAGGCCGTCGAACTGGACGCTGTCGCGGCGGCTGCTACGCGCTAGACGGCGCATCACGCGGCGCCGGAGCGCGGCCGTTTCCTCGAACTCCCCCGCGAAGCGCCTGACCCCGGCGCGCGCTCTCTCGAGCAGGAAGGCGACCTTCGCGTCGCGCGCCTCGAACTGCGCGCGCAGGGCCGGATCCTGCTCCTTGCCGGTGTCCGCGGCGTACCGGTCGCGCCGCTTCTCGATCTCGCCGAGACGGTGGTGGAGCGACTCGATCAGCGCCGCGCGCCGCTTCGGGTCCTCGAGCAGATCGTCGTGGAGATAGGGATTGCGCGAGACGACCCAGAGGTCGCCGAGCACCTCGTAGAGCATACGCGCCGAACGGCCGGTGCGACGTTCGGAACGGAGCTGGAGCAACGCCTGCCACGCCTCTTCGCCGAGCAGGCGGATGGCGATCTCGCGGTCGGAGAACGACGTGTAGTTGTAGGGGATCTCGCGCAGGCGCGCGCGCGGGCGTGCGGCAGTCGCGTCCGTCACATGATCGGGATCCGGCGGCTGCATCAGCATGCGACGATTCTACTACTGCGCTGCAACAAGCCCGTCGGGCGGGCACGCCGATCGGCGTGACGGCCCTGCGGTCGACCCGCTCGGGTGGGTAGAATGCCGCTCGGGTCCGGGCGGTGTGAGCCGCGCCGCCCAGGGAGGGGACGATGGGCGCAGAACGCGGTATGCGCATCGCGGCATTGTTGCTCGGCTGTGTGCTGGCGGCGACGGTTGCGGAGGCCCAGCAACCGTTTCCGAGCAAACCGATCCGGATCGTGGTGGGGTTCACGCCGGGCGGTGGCACCGACATCATGGCGCGGCTGATCGCGTCGAAGCTCCCTGACCTCCTCGGCCAGTCGGCAGTGGTCGAGAACCGACCGGGCGCCGCGACCAACATCGCCAACGAGTTCGTCGCGCGATCCGCGCCCGACGGCTACACGCTGCTGGTCGGCACCTCGACCGTTGCGATCAACATGGCGCTGTACAGGAAGCTTCCGTACGACACGCTGCGCGACCTCGCGGCGGTGTCGTTGTTCGCCGAAGCGCCGAACGTTCTCGTCGTCAGCAACGGCGTGCAGGCGCGGACGCTGGAAGAGCTGATCGCGCTGGCGCGCGCCAGGCCGGGCGTGCTGAACTACTCGTCGGCGGGGTCGGGGACGACCCAGCATATGTCCGGCGAGCTGTTCAAGCTGCGGACCGGCACGAGCATCGTGCACGTGCCCTTCAAGGGCACCGCCCCTTCGCTCGCCGCAGTGATGGGCGGCGAGGTCGACATGACCTTCGCCAACATTCCGGCGATCCTCCAGCAGGTCAGGGCGGGCCGCCTGCGCCCCCTCGCCATGACCGGCGAGCAGCGTTCGGAACTGATGCCGGACGTTCCGACCATGAACGAGGCGCGGCTGTCCGGGGGGGCGGTCGGAGTCTGGTACGGCGTGCTCGCGCCGGCCGCGACACCGCGCGACATCGTCGACACGCTGTCAAACGCGATCGGGAAGATCGCACGCTCGCCGGAGATGAGGCAGCGCCTGCTCGATCAGGGCGCCGACCCGGTCGGCAGCACACCGGAGGCGTTCGAGAAGCTCCTGCGCGAGGAAGTCGCCCGGTGGACCGAGGTCGTGGCGGTATCCGGGATCCGGGTCGAGTGATCCGCCGCGCCGTCCGCTCATCGGGCGGCCTCCCGCCCGACCATACCCTTGCTCACGCCCCCGGGCGCTGCGAAAACGTTCGCTCGAACACGCTCTCCGCGATCCGGTTCTTGAGGATCTCGATCGACCCGCCGGCGATCATCCAGCCGCGGCAGCGCCGCACGCAGTACTCCACGAGCGCTTCCCGGCTGTAGCCGAGGCCGCCCATCACCTGCAGCGCCTCGTTGGCGACGTCGAAGCCGGCCTGGTTGCAGTAGGCCTTGGCGATCGCGGTCTCCTCCGCCGACGGGAAGCCGCGGTCGGCGTTCGCGGCCGCGCGATAGAGCAGGAGCTGGCCGGCGTCGAGCTTCATCTTCATGTCGGCGAACTTCCACTGCAGCCCCTGGAACTCGCACAGGAGTCGCCCGAACTGCTTGCGCTGCATCGCCCACTGGCGCGCGGCCTCGTAGGCATAGCGACCGAGCGCGAGCGAGCGCGCGGTGTTGCCGATGCGCTCGACATTGAACCCGGCGATTTGCTTCTTGAAGCCGCCTTCCTTCAGCACGACCATCTCGCACGGGACGTACACGTTCTCGAAGTAGATCTGCGCCCATTCCTCGCCCGACATGAACGTCGAGCGCTGGCCGAAGCGGACGCCCTCGGCCTCGGTGTCGACGAGCACCGAGCCGATCCCGCCGATGCCCGGCCCGAACCGCACGTAGGCGAGGATCACGTCGGCGTACGGCGCGTGCGTAGTGAAGACTTTGGAGCCGCTGATCCGGTACCCGTCGCCGTCGACCGTCGCGGTAGTGGTGAGGTCGGTAACCGCCGAGCCCGCTTCGGGCTCGGTCATGCCCACGCTGATGACGCCTTCGCCAGCGAGTAGGCGCTTCAGAAAGCGCTCCTTCTGCAGCCGGGTGCCGTATTCGGCGAGCACGCGGATCGGCCCGAAGTTACCCGCTTGCACGACGTCGGCGCTCCGTGGGCAGACGGAGGCGGCCGCTTCGATCGCGATCACTGCGTCCATCAGCGCGCCGCCCTGGCCGCCGTCGGCCTCCGCGATCGTGATGCCGAGGAGGCCCTGCTTCGCCATCAGCCGCGAGACATCCCAGGGGTACGCGGCCGCGTGCGCCCGGTCGCGCGCGCCGCTCGCGAGATGCTTTTCCGCGAACCGGCGCACCGAGTCGCGGAACGCTTCCTGCTCCCGCGTGAATCGAAAATCCATGGCGGGTGCTCCTATGCGCGCGGCGGCCACTCGGGCCGATGGTAGTCGAGCGGCACCGGCGGCCGGCTCCAGCAAGGCGGGGTGTCCGATAGCCGCACGACCGGACGCAGGTACCTGATTCGGCCGTCCGGAGCGTCCATCTCGCCCAACAGCGGTGCGAGCTCCTCCGGCGGGAGGTCTTCCGGAACTCCACGCCAGACGCTCTCGGGTAGCGTGCCGCGATCGACGATCCAGCGGCCTACCCGGGCGAGCGCGACGCGCACCAGCCAACTGCCGCCGACCTGGGCGCGGCGCGCGAGCGCCGCCATCGCGCCGAACGCCATCAGATAACCGCTCACGTAGTCGATGGCGGACACCGGCAGGAGCTGCGGCTTGCCGCCCTCGCCAGAGGCGAGCGCCATGCCGCTCACCGACTGCACGATGCTGTCGAAGCCGCGGCGCTCGCGCCACGGCCCTGTGCCGCCCCACGCGCTGAGCGAGACGCAGACGATTCCCGGCCTGAGCTCGGCGAGGGCCTGCGGCGAGAACCCGCGCGCGGCGAGCGCGCCCGGCCGGTACGACTGCGAGAACACGTCGGCGTCGCGGGCGAGCGCGCGCAAGGCGTGCACGCCCGCCGTCGTCCGCAGATCGAGGCGCGCGGAAAGCTTGCCGATGCCGGTGTCGAGCTCGATCGGACCGGAGTCGGGCAGGTGCGCCGCGCTGATCTTCAGCACGTCGGCGCCATGCTCGGCGAGGCTGCGCGCGCAGGTCGGCCCCGCGAGCACGCGCGTGAGGTCGAGGACGCGCACGCCGGCAAGCGGGCGCGCGCTCGCCGGCAGCGGCTCGGGCGGCGCATCGCCGATGCGCTCGATCTCCAGGAGCGGCTGCCCGGCCACGGCGTGCGCGTGCGGATGCTGCGCCCACTCCGCCTCCGACCGGACGAATCCGGCACAGCCCGCGTCCGCGTGTATCGCGTCCTCGAGCGCGATGCCCTCCCAGGTACGACTTGCTTGCTCCGCGGCGGCGCGATCAGCCGCCGTTCCGAGGACCCCGAGCGCCGCTTCCCGATGGTTGGCGAAGTTGCAGTGAATGCTGATCCAGCCGTCGCGGACCGGGTAGAAACCGCTGAGCGGGTCCCAGAGCGGCGGTGCCTTGCCGTCGATGCGAAGGTAGCGCGAGCTGCGCAACGACACCGCGGCCGCGCGCAAGTCCACCGCGACGTGCTGGCCGCGCCCGACCCGGAGTCGCCACAGCTCAGCGGCAGCGAGCCCGAGCGCGCCGAGTGCGGCGGCGCCGGCGGTACCCACGCGGTAGCGCGTGCGCAGGACCGGATCCGCGCCGTGGATGTCCGGCGGTTCCGCGGGACGGAAGTCCGCAGCCTCCAGGATCTCGCGCAGCGCGGCGAGCGGCATTCCCAGCCCTTCAACAATACGAGACCGTCCGCCGCGACGACCCGGACGCGCCGACGTGCGCCACCGCGCGCGGGGCGAAGAGGGTCTGTGCGAACATCACGCTGCGACCGCTTCCTGCTCCAGCCGCCAGAGTCGCGCGAGCAGCGTCCGCGCGCGGCCGTCGCCGATCACGGGTGCGGCGAGCTCGAGATACTTCTGCTCCAGCTCTGCGTCGGAAAGCGGGGCATCGGGGTCGCCCTTGCGTGTCGGCTGGAGGTGCTCGCCACGCCGGCCGTCGCGCGCGAGGATCGCGACGCGCGCGGCGCGCTGGCCGGGGAAGGTCGCGTCCAGCTCGGGATCGATCGCGACATCGACGCGCCGCATGAGATCGCGCGTGACCGCATCCCCCAGTCGTGCCGGCTCGAACGCCGCCAGCCGCACGCTGCCGTGAGCGAGCGCCGAGGCGACGACGTACTTGAGCGAGAAGCGCGCCTCCGCCGGCGTCCGCGGATTCTCATAGTGCGCCACCTCGGGGCCCGCCCGGTAGGTGCCGACGCGGACGCGCTGGATGTCGCGGGCCGCGACCCCGAGTTTCGATTGAACCGCAAGCGCACCGTCGATCGCGGCGAAGGTGTGACCGCAGCAGGCGTGATTTTTGAAGGTCATGCGCGTGATGTGGAAGTCGCGCCCGAGCGTGGCGACCGCCTTGTCCCAATCGGGGCCGTCGCCCATCGCGCGGCCGTAGCCCGCTTCGCCCTCCAGCACGTCGAGCGAGCCGGTCACGCCCTCGGCCGCCGCGAGCGCGGCGGTGACGCCGGCCTCCGCCGCGCGGCCCGCGTGCAGCGGCTTCGACAACGAGTCCATGCGGAACGCCTGCTGCAGCCCGGCGGAGAAGGTGGCGACGGTCGCGAGCGCGTGCGCGAAGCGCGTCCGGTCGAGGCCGACGAGCTCGGCGGCGGCGGCAGCGGCGCCGAAACAGCCGATCGTGCCGGTGTTGTGCCAGTAGCGGTAGTGCGCGCGCCCCATGGCTGCGCCGATGCGTGTCGAGATCTCGTAGCCGACGATCACGCCGCGCAGGAACGCTTCGCCGCTCGCGCGGCGCGCTTGCGCGAGCGCGAGCGCCGCGGGAATCGTCGGCGCGCCCGGGTGATAAATCCCGTCGCGGAAGATGTCGTCGACCTCGACGGTGTGGGCCGCCGAGCCGTTGATCAGCGCCGCCGCGCGCACGGTCGC
Organism: uncultured beta proteobacterium; assembly: GCA_963744255.1. Lineage (GTDB taxonomy): Bacteria > Pseudomonadota > Gammaproteobacteria > Burkholderiales > SG8-39 > DATEDA01. The sequence continues at coordinate 31,317 of CAVUSZ010000057.1, read as the reverse complement.
CCGCCTGCCGAGCGCCAGGCGCGCCTCGCCGCGGTCGAGCTCCTCGGCGAGCGCGCGTTCGAGCGCGGTCGCAGGCGCCACGACGGCGCCGGGGAGCAGCGCCGCGTACCAGTCGATCACTGCGCGCTTCGCGTGATGCAGCACCTCCGGCGCGAGCGGCTGGTGGCGGAACGCTTCCGCGAACGCGGCGAACCGCTCGACGACGTGCATCAGTCGACCTTCGCGCCCGAGCCGAGCGCGGGCGCGAACAGAAGCACGTGCAGCATCAGTTCCTGTACGACGGATCGATCCGGTCGGCGAGCCGCCGCATGGCCGGCCACTCGAGCTCGCCGTATGGCCGGCGGACGTTCGGCTGGTAGAGGTGGTTGGTCTTGTCGATCACTTCTCGCGACGGCAGCACGAGGGCGTCGCTGGACGCCATCGCCATCAGCTGCGACCGGCACGCGCGCTCGAGGCGGTAGCAGTTGTTGAACGCCTGCGCCACCGTCGCCCCGATCGCGAGCACGCCGTGGTTGCGCAGAAGCATCACGTCGCAGTCGCCGAGGTCTGCGATCAGGCGCGCTCGCTCGTCCAGCTCCAGGGCGACGCCCTCGTAATCGTGATAGGCGACCTTGGTGAAACGCAACGCGGTCTGGGTCATCGGCAGCAGGCCCTGCTTAAGTGCTCCCACCGCCATGCCGGCGAGCGAGTGGGTGTGGATCACGCAGTGGATGTCGGGCTTCGCCCCGTGCACGGCGCTGTGGATCACATAGCCCGCCGGGTTGAACTTGTAGCCTAGGCCCGCCGGGAACTCCGGCTCCCACAGCACGCTGCCTTCGAGGTCGACTTTGATCAGTGACGAGGCGCAGATCTCGTCGTACATGAGTCCCATCGGGTTCAGCAGGAACGCCTCGGTATCGGGGATCCGCGCCGAGATGTGGTTGTAGACGAGGTCGTCCATGCCGAAGATCCGCACCAGGCGGTACGCGCAGGCGCAGTCGACGCGCGCCTCCCATTCTGCCGCGCTCACCTTGCCCTTGAGCGACTTGAACTTGAGCGGCGGGTAGTCCTTGTCGGGGGCGAGGTCGGGGTAGGCGTTGCGCAGGTCGGTGACCTTGGCTTTGCTCATGATCCGTCTCGATGGTCGGCGTCCGAGTGCTCCGCGGGAGCGTCAATGTACTCCGAAAGCGGCACTGCGCCTGCAGCCGCCCCGACGTGGTCAGCGCCGGTTCGAACATGCCGATTCGCGTCAGCCCGCCACCCGCGAGGACTGCGGCGATCAGTCCCTCGCGGTCGTCGGTCATGACCGTGCGCGGCGCCGTCAGCATCCGGCGCTCGCCGTCGCGCTCGACCGCTCGCGCGAGCTCGTCCTGGCGGGCAACGCGCGGCGGCTGCTCGGCCTAACCGGCAAACGGCGGTCTTACCGCCCGCGGTAGCCGGCCTCGCGCTGGTGTCGGACGGCAACAATGCGGACAAGTTTCTCAATCGGCGAATACTCGTAGAGTGCAACGTAGCCCGTCTTGCCGTGTGAAATGATCAGCTCGCGCAGGGAGGAGCCGCGCCCTGCCGGACGCCCGATCTCGGGGTGCGCGTCCAGAATGAGCACCGCGCTGCGCACCTTGTCGATGTGCTCGAGCGCCGTTGCCGGGTCGCGCTCGAAGTTGAACTCGAAGATGCGCTCGAGATCGTCGAGCGCCTCGATATCGAAGACGATCACACGATCTTGCGCGGTTTCGGCCGCTTGACCGCCGCCCCTTCGGCGCGCCGCTTCAGGTACTCGAACACTTCGTCCGCTGGAATGCCGGTACCGGTCTTCCTCATCCGCGTGAGCCTGCGTTCGGCTTCGGCATGGAACGCCGCCCGCGCCTCCTCGGCTTCGAGCTTCTCGCGGATTGCCTCGAGCATGAACCCGTGCGGCGTCAGGTCCTGCGCCTTAGCGAGCTTCGCGATGCGCTTCCTGACGGTTTCGGGGAGACGCAAGGAGACGGGCATATTCGCCTGATGTATCACAAAAGAGATACTACAGAGCGTAGCGCGCCACGGGGTGGCAGTCAAGGCCGCGAGGCGGACTACGCTACCGCCGTCGGCGCGATCGCGTCGATATCCGTCACGATGTCGATCACCGCCGGCCTCCCGGACGCGAGTGCCCGCTCGAGCGCAGGCGCGATGTCACCGGGGCGCTCGACCCTGATTCCGAGCGCTCCCATCTCCTCCGCGATCCGGGCGAAGTCGACGCGGTTGAACGTCCACAGCTCCCGCGCCTGCTCGGTCTGCTGCCCGCCGTAGGCGCGGTCGAAGCCGCGCCTCGACTGGTTGCCGCTCGCGTTGTTGTTGACCACGGTGACCGCGTTCATCTTCCACCGCACCGCGGTCTCGATCTCGCCGATGTGATACCAGAGGCCGGCGTCGCCGGTGAAGGTCACCACCGGCCGGTCGGGGCAGGCGCACTTCGCGCCCAGCCCCGCGGGGAACGCCCACCCCAGATGCCCCGCGCTCCGCAGGTAGCTCTGGCGCGGCGAGCGCAGGTCGTACATCCCGCCCATCCACATGCCGGCGTGGCCGGTGTCGACGACGACGATCGCGTCGTCGGGCACGTGCCGAGTCAGCTCGGCGCAGATCCGCTCCGGACGGATCGGCACCGCGTCCGAGTCGAGCAGCGGGCGGTATTTCTCGGACCACTCGCGGCAGATCGCCCGCGTGGTCTCGAGCCAGGCGTGCCGGCGCTCGGCAGTGGACGGGTCGGCGTGCTCGAGCATTCGCGCAAGCACGGTCTTCGCATCGCCGAGCACCGCGACCTCCAGCGGATAGTTCCGGCCCGGCGTCTCGGGGTCGATGTCGATCTGGATCGCGCGCACGCCGGCTTTCGGCACTGTCCAGAAGTGGGTCGTCATGCCGCCGGCAGAGGTGCCGACGAAGCAGACGAGATCGGCGCCGGCGACGACGCGGTTCGCGCTTTCGCGCGAGTAGCTCCCGACGACGCCGACCGCCAGGGGATGGGTGCCGGGGATGATGTCCTTGCCGTTCAGCGAGGTCGCCACCGGCACGCCGAGCTTTTCGGCGAGCGCGACGAGCTCGAGGCCGGCGCAGGATGCGCGGACGCCCCCGCCCGCGACGATTGCCGGCCGCTCGGCCGACTGGAGCGCGGCGAGTGCGGCGAGCACGTGCGTTTGCTGGGGCTCGGGCCGGAACGGCGGCACGCGCGCGAACTGCGGATCGCAGAGCGCTTCCATCTCCGCCTCTTCCTGGTCGATCTGCCCCTCGTTGCCGCGGAACTGCAGATGCACGGGTCCCGGCGCGCCGGAGACCGCGACGCGGAACGCCTGACGCACCATGTCCGGAAAGCGCTCGACCGCATCGACCGTCGCGTTCCATTTCGTGACCGGCTCGAACGCCGGGACGTCGTCCACCTCCTGATAGGCCTGACGAAACTTCGTTTGCGGCTCGCGCCCGCCGGTGAAGGCGAGCACCGGCGAATGCGCGAGATACGCGTCGCGGAGGCCGGCGGCGAGATTGAGCGCGCCCACCACCTGAGCCATGCACACGCCCGGTCGGCCCGAGGCGCGCGCATAGCCGTCGGCCATGTACGCGGCGGACTTCTCGCCGTGGGTGTGGATCCGGCGGATACTCGTGCGCCGTTCCATCTCGGCGAACGTGCGGCGCAGCACCGCGGGAACCATGAAGACGTGCGAAACACCGTAGCCCGCGAGCATGTCGGCCAGCACCTCGGCGCCAGTCACCTTATCCATCGGCGTCTTCTTCATCGCGCGCTTCCTGAGCAGTTCCGACGTGATGCGATGATAAGCTAGAGTGCATGCTCCCTCGGAGTAGGACGATGCCGACAAGCGCTGCAGCCAAGCTGAAGATCCGCGATACGCGCGAGGCGCGCAACCGCAAGCTCACGCGCAAGGACGTCCGCGCCGCCGCGAAACGGGTGAAGAACTGGGGACGCTGGGGAAGAAACGACGAGATCGGCACGCTCAACTACGTTGCGCCCGAGGATATCGTCGCCGCGGCGAGGCTCGTGCGCACAGGCAAGGTGTTCTCGCTCGCGCTCAACTTCGATTCGCGGGGCCCGCAGGGCGGCAAGACCAAGTACCCTTCGCTCGGCCGCTTCAACCCGGTGCACGTGATGCTGCGCACCGGCACCGACGCCTACTCGGGCGTCCTCGATCACCGCAAGATCCGCGGTGCCGACGACCTCGTGATCATGCCGCTGCAATGCGGTACGCAATGGGACGGCCTCGGCCACATCTTCTACGAAGACTACATGTGGAACGGCTACGACTGCCGCACCGTGACCACCTCTGGCGCGCAGAAGGGCGGCATCGAGAAGACGAAGGACCGCATGGTCGGCCGCGGCGTCCTGCTCGACATTGCGCGGCTCTTCGGCAAGCGCTGGCTCCCCGATGGCTTCGCGATAACGAGCGAGATGCTCGACGCCGCGGAGCGGAAAGAGCAGGTGAAGGTCCGCCGTGGCGACTATCTCATCGTGCGCACCGGCCACGTCGAGGCGAAGCTCGCCTCCAGGACCTGGGACGGCTACGCCGGCGGCGACGCGCCGGGGCTCGCGTTCGAGACGCTCGACTGGTTGCATGCGCGGCAGGTCGCGGCGATCGTCACCGACACCTGGGGCGTCGAGGTCCGCCCGAACGAGACCGAGGACACGAACCAGCCGTGGCACTGGATCGCGATCCCGATCATGGGACTCTCGGTCGGTGAGATCTTCGATCTCGCGGCGCTCGCCAAGGACTGCAAGGCGGACGGGCGCTACGAGTTCCTGTTCGTCGCGCCTGCACTGCCGATTACCGGCGCGGTGGGCTCGCCGGTGAATCCATTGGCGATCAAATAGGACCGGACCGGGAGGGGGTCATGCTCAAGCTCCTATCGGCGGCTGCGCTGCTGCTCGTGGCGGGGACGCAGGCGTTCGCGCAGGGTTGGCCGACGAAGCCCATCCGGGTCGTCGTCGCGTTCGCGCCCGGCGGGCCCGCGGACATCACCGCGCGGCTCGTCAGCCAGACCCTGCCCGAAATCCTCGGCCAGCAGGTTGTCATCGATAACCGGGCGGGGGCCGGCGGGAACATCGGTGCCGCTGCGGTCGCGAAGGCGGCGCCCGACGGCTACACGACGCTGGTGACGACCTCGGCCGTCGCGGTGAACATGACGCTGTTCGCGAGCCCGGGCTACGACGCCGAGCGCGACCTCGTGCCGGTGGTACAGATCGCCACTCAGCCCAACATGATCTTCGTGAACGCGGGCGCGCCGGCAAAGACCCTGGACGAGCTGCTCAGGCTCGCGCAGGGCTCGAAGCTCGTCTACGCTTCGCCGGGCACCGGCACGACGCCGCACCTCACCGCGGAGATGCTGTTCAGGGTGCTCGCCAAGCTCGACGCGACCCCCGCTCACTACAAGGGGGCCGGTCCCATGGTTGCCGCGGTCGTCGCGGGCGAGCCGCCGGTCGGTTCGGGGGCGATCTCCGGCCCGCTCGCGCAGGTCAAGGCCGGCAAGCTTCGCGCGCTCGCGGTCTCCAGCTCGCGGCGGCTCGCGACGCTGCCCGACGTGCCGACGCTCGGCGAGCTCGGTTTCCAGGGCATGGAGGATTACACCTGGATCGCCATGTTCGCCCCCGCGGGCACTCCGCCAGACATCGTTCAGAGGCTGAACGAGGCCGTCAACCGCGCGATCCAGGCGCCCGACACCCGCGCGCGGCTCGAGGCTCTCGCGTTCGAACCGGTTGGCGGGACGCCGGCCGAGTTCTCCGAGTACGTGAAGGCGGAGATCGCCAAGTGGGGCAAGGTCGTGCGCGAGACCGGGGCGAGGTCCGACTGAGTGGGCGCTGCCGCGGAGCAACGATGAGCGCGGGCGAGCCGCTTCTCGACGCCGAGCACGCCGCGTTCATCCAGGGCGCGGTATCGATCATCGTCGCCTCCCGCGATGCCGCCAATGCGCCGCGTCTCGCGCGCGCGATCGGCTGCCGCGTGTCCGACGACCGGCGGCAGGTGACGCTCTACCTCTCCGCCTACCAGGCCGCCGGTCTGCTCGCTGCCATCCGGGCCGAAGGCGAGATCGCGGTCGGGTTCATCCTGCCGAGCACGCACCGTGCGTTCCAGCTCAAGGGCACCGACGCCAGGTGCGCCCTGCAGAACTCGAGCAGCGCGCGCGTCTGCGCGAGGGCCGCGGCGATTTCCGCCGGGTCGTACGCGTCCATGCGCGCGACCGCGACGAGCGTGTCGGCCATGAAGCTGCGCAGGCCCTTGTGCACCCCCGCGTAGATGTCGAAGCGCCCGGCCGGGACGATCTCGCCTGCGCCCGTCTCCGGCTTGTCGGTCGTCTGTGTTATTGCTCTCTCCTTGTCGAGTGCGTCCGTGACGGAGAGAGCGTATTCGCGCGCGGCCGCGCCGTTTCCTAAATGGTGCCTAAGGGAATGCTAAGAATTCCTTAACCGGGGGCGGGTTGATCGCGATCCTCGGCGAAGACGTCGCGGTAGCTCGCGTACGCGGTGGCGTAGAAGACGGGGATGAGAACGACCAGCAGCAGGAAGACGAGCGTCGGGATGATCTGGGGCCCGGCCTGTGCGCGCTGGAGGTTGAAGATCAGCGCGGTCGCAAGCGCGAGCGCAGCCGCGCCCGCGAGCCCGTAGACGAGGAACGCGCGCCAGTTGCGCACGCCGGCGAAGAAGCTGAAGAAGAGCGCTTTCGGCGCCGACATGCCCTGCCAGGCGGCGAGCACCGGCGCGAACCAGAACGCGAGCTGCACCGGAATCCAGAGCGCGATTGCGAGCGCGACCGCCCCGGCCAGCCCGTCTTGTCCGGCGGCAGGACTGCGGCCGGACAGGGTCCAACGCGCGAGCGCACCGCCGTCGACCAGCGCGGTCGCGGCGAAGATCGCGAGCGTGGCTGCGAGATAGGCGCCGCCGAGCGTGATGAGCGCGGCGAGGTTGCGCTTGAACCCTTCGGCCGCGAGCGCGAGCTCGAGGCCGCGCCCGCGGTCGAGCGCGCGGCACATCGCCATGAGGCTCACCGCGAGCGCCGGGGTGACGAGGGAGGCGACGAGCAGCCCGACATACGGCAGCCGCGAGACCACGCCCATCGCCAGCCAGTACGTCATCGAGACCACCATCCAGCCGAGCGGCGCGCGGCCGACGAGCCTGAGGCCGTGCTTCAGCCACTGCCAGCCGTGGCGCGCGGGGACGATCGTCATCCTGCCGCCTCCGATGCGCGGCGCTGCAGCCGACGTCTTGCGGTCGGCGGCACGCCGCGATTTCCCGTTTTCGCATTCCCGCTCGAGCGTGCGGTCGCTCCTCGGCGGCTCACGCGGCCACCCAGGGATGGTCGTGCCGGTCGCGGATTCTGAGCTCGAGAATGCGACGGAAGTGCTCCGGATCGTGGGCATGCACGAGCTCGCCGGGGCGCGGGAGGTGGAAGTCGTAGAGCCGCGAGAGCCAGAACCGCAGCGCCGCCGCACGCAGCATCACCGGCCAGGCGTCGCGCTCGACCGCGGTGAACGGACGCACCGCGTGGTACGCGCCGAGGAATGCGTCCGCGCGCGCGCGGTCGAGCGCGCCGTCGGCTTCCACGCACCAGTCGTTGAGCGCGACCGCCACGTCGAAGAGCCATGCGTCGACGCCGGCAAAATAGAAGTCGATCACGCCGCCGATCCGCCCGCCGTCGAACAGCACGTTGTCGCGGAACAGGTCGGCGTGGACCGGGCCGCGTTGCAGGTGGCGGAGCCGATCGCGGAACTGGAACTCGAGCTCGGACTCGAGCAGCCGCCGGCGCGGCTCGTCGAGGAACGGCAGGACCTCGTGCGCCGCCTCGCGCCACCACCGCGGCCCGCGCGGATTGTCGAGCGAGCCCGGATATGACTGCGCGGCGACGTGCATGTCGGCGAGCACCGCGCCGACTTCAGCGCAATGCACGGGTGTCGGGGCCGTGATGGTCGCGCCCGGGAGACGGGTGACAAGCGCCGCCGGCTTGGCGTTCAACGCCGAGAGGAGCCGGTTCCGCCGGTCGGCGATCGGCGACGGACAGGGGATGCCGTGCCGCGCGAGATGCGCCATCAGGCCAAGGTAGAACGGCAGGTCTTTCGCCGGCAGCCGCTCGAAGAGCGTCAGGACGTAGCGGCCGTGGGTCGTGGTGACGTAGTAGTTGGTGTTCTCGATCCCGGACGTGATGCCCTTCAGCTCGACCGGCGCCCCGACCGAGTAGGCCTTCAGCCAGCTGGCGAGCTGGGGTTCGGTGACCTTGGTGTAGACGGACATCCGGCCGGCGTTGTCACCACTGCAGGATCCTCCACATCGGCGCGCGGACACCGGTGAGGTCGCCGGTCTCCGTCCGGGCGAGCGGCTCGCCGGGCATGGGCCTCGATCAAGTGGTACGTCCAGCCGTTCGGATCGGTGACGGTGATGACCCGGCTGCCGTCCGGCATCAGCTGCTCCTCGACTTTCGAGCCGGGCGGGGTGAGCACGGGGCCGGGCGCGGTCGGGTCGGTATCGAGCCCGACTTGCGGCGGCGGCTCGGGCACCGGCTCGAGCTTGGGAGGCGGAGCTACCTGCGCCGCCGCCGGCAGCGCGATGACGATGATCGAGGCGGCGATGAGGCGGTGCATTTTCGACTCCGTTGCGGCGCTGCGAGTGTAGCAGATCCGCTTTTGCCGCCCGCGCGCTACAGATTGAGAAACGTTTCGCGCTCGGCGGGCGACGGGACGAACGCCCGGTTTTCGTAGTGGCGGAAGATCGCCTCGACGACCTGCTCGGGCTCGTCGCGGACCTGGATGAGGTCCATGTCATCCGGATCGATCATGCCTTCGCCGACGAGCCGCTCGCGGAACCAGTCGAGCAGGCCGCGCCAGAACGGCTCCCACACCAGGATGATCGGCATCTTGCGTGTCTTGCCGGTCTGCACCAGGGTCAGCGCTTCGGTGAGCTCGTCGAGCGTGCCGAACCCGCCGGGCATCACGACGTAGGCGGACGCAAAACGCACGAACGTCACCTTGCGCGCGAAGAAGTGGCGGAACGAGAGGCTGATGTCCTGGTAGGCGTTGCCGAACTGCTCCCGCGGCAGCTCTATGTTCAGGCCGACCGCCGGCGACCGGCCGAGGAACGCGCCGCGATTGGCCGCAGTCATGATCCCGGGCCCGCCGCCGGAGATGACGGTGAACCCCGCGTCCGACAGGAGCCGCGCGATGCGCTCTGCAAGCGCGAAATACGGATGATCGGGCGGTGTGCGCGCGCTCCCGAAGATCGAGACCGCGGGGCGCACCTGGTTCAGGCGTTCGGTAGCCTCGACGAACTCTGAGATAATCGCGAACAGCTGCCAGGCTTCGCGCGCGCTGTAGGCGCGCGAGTCGAGCCCCGCCGCCACGAGTTGCGGCAGCTTGTCGTTGGAGCGGCCTTTCTTCAATCGATCTTCCATAGTGAGCAGGCTTCTCGTCCTCGTTGACGGCTCGTCGTATCTGTATCGCGCGTTCCACGCACTGCCGGATCTGCGCAGTCCGCAGGGCGAGCCGACCGGTGCGATCTACGGTGTGCTGAACATGCTACGGCGGCTGATAAACGATCACAAGGCAGATTTCCTCGGCTGCGTTTTCGACGCCGCGGGCAAGACCTTCCGCGACGACGTGTATCCCGAGTACAAGGCGAACCGCGCGCCGATGCCCGACGAGCTCGGCTCGCAGATCGAGCCGCTCATGGAGGCGATCCGCGCGATGGGCTGGCCGCTGCTCGTCGTCGGTGGCGTCGAGGCGGACGACGTCATCGCCACGCTCGCGAAGCAGGCGCGAAGCGAAGGCATCCGGACGCTCGTGTCGACCGGCGACAAGGATCTCGCGCAGCTCGTCGACCCGCAGATCACGCTGATCAACACGATGTCGAACGAGACGCTCGACGTCCCCGGCGTCAGGGCAAAGTTCGGCGTCGCGCCGGAGAGGATCGTCGACTATCTCGCCCTCGTCGGCGATTCCGTCGACAACATCCCCGGTGTCGACAAGGTCGGCCCCAAGACGGCGGCGAAGTGGATCGCGCAGTACGGCTCCCTCGAAGGCGTGCTCGGGCACGCCGACGAGCTCACCGGCGTCGTCGGCGAGAATTTGCGGAAGGTCCGCGACTGGCTGGGGAAAGCGCGCGAGCTGGTCACGGTGAAGTCCGACGTCGTGCTGCCGTTCAACGTGACCGATCTCGCGCCGCGCGAACGCGACCGCGACGCGCTCGTGCGCCTCTTCCAGCGCTTCGGCTTCAAGAGCTGGCTGAAGGAGGTGCAGGATGGCGGCGATCCGCCCGCGGCTGCACGCGCGGTGCCGGCGGCGCCCGCGCCGCCGGCGGCGGATGTGCCGCGCAGCTACCAGACGCTGCTCACTGGAGCGGACCTCGCGCGCTGGCTGGAGCGGATCGCGCAGGCCGAGGTGGTCTCGGTCGACACCGAAACCACCTCGATTGACCCGTTCGCGGCCGAACTCGTTGGCGTGTCGTTCTCGCCCGAGCCCGGCGAAGCGGCGTACCTCGCGATCGCGCACACCTACCCGGGCGCCCCGGACCAGCTCGGCATCGAGCGCGCCTTGACGCTTCTCAGGCCCTGGCTCGAGGACGCGTCGAGGCAGAAGCTCGGACAGAACCTCAAGTACGACCAGCACGTGCTCGCGAACCATGGCGTGCGCCTCGCGGGTATTGCGCACGACACGCTGCTCCAGTCCTACGTCCTGGAGAGCGGCGCGCGGCACGACATGGACGCGCTCGCCGAGCGGTATCTCGGGCTGAAGACGATCACCTACGACGAGGTCACGGGCAAGGGCGCGCAGCGGATCGGGTTCGAGCAGGTGGACCTCGCGCGCGCGACCGAGTACTCGGCCGAGGACGCCGACGTCACGCTGCGGCTGCACCGGGCGCTCTATCCGAAGGTGGCCGCCGATGCGAAGCTCAAGCATGTCTACGAGTCGATCGAGATGCCGGTGCGGCAGGTGCTGTTCCGGATGGAGCGCGCGGGGGTGCTGATCGACGCTGCCCGGCTCGACGCGCAGAGCCGGGAGCTCGGGCAGAAGATGATCGAGCTCGAGCGTAAGGCGTGCGCCGAGGCCGGCCAGCCGTTCAACCTAAACTCGCCGAAGCAGATCGGCGAGATCTTCTTCGAGCGCCTGAAGCTTCCGGTCGTCAAGAAGACGCCGAGCGGCGCGCCGTCGACCGACGAGGACGTGCTCGAGAAGCTTGCGCTCGACTATCCGCTGCCGAAGACGTTACTCGAGTACCGGGCGGTATCGAAGCTCAAGTCGACCTACACCGACAAGCTGCCCCGGATGGTGAACCCGAAGACCGGCCGCGTGCACACCAACTACGGTCAGACCACAGCGGTGACCGGCCGGCTCGCGTCGAACGATCCCAATCTCCAGAACATCCCGGTGCGCACCCCCGAGGGGCGCCGCATTCGCGAGGCGTTCGTGGCGCCGCCGGAGCATGCGATCGTCTCGGCCGACTACTCGCAGATCGAGTTGCGCATCATGGCGCATCTGTCGGAGGACAAGGGCCTGCTCGACGCCTTCGCGCGCGGCGAGGACATCCATCGCGCGACCGCCGCCGAGATCTTCGGCCGCAGCCCGAACGAGGTGACCGCCGAGGAGCGGCGTTATGCGAAGACGATCAACTTCGGCCTGATCTACGGCATGAGCGCGTTCGGCCTCGCGCAGCAGCTCGGCCTCGAGCGCGCGACCGCGCAGGCGTACATCGGCAGCTACTTCGCTCGCTACCCGGGGGTGCAGCGGTACATGGAGGTGACGCGCCAGGCGGCACGCGAGCAGGGCTACGTCGAGACCGTGTTCGGGCGCAGGCTCTGGCTCCCCGAGATCCGCAGCTCCAACCCGGCGCGGCGCGCCGGCGCCGAACGCTCGGCAATCAACGCACCGATGCAGGGCACGGCGGCGGATCTGATCAAGCTCGCCATGATCGCGGTGCAAGACTGGCTCGACCGCGAGCGGCTGGGGGCGAAGCTCATCATGCAGGTGCACGACGAGCTGGTGCTGGAGGCGCCCGAGCGGGAAGTCGGACGAGTAAAGGGAAAGCTGCCGGAACTGATGACCGGCGTCGCTTCCTTGCGTGTCCCGCTCGTCGTCGACATCGGCGTCGGCAAGAACTGGGACGAGGCGCATTAGGCCGGACGTCCGGTTCGGTGCTGGTGTGTTAGCTCAGAGACGCGGTACCCGCCTGCCCGGTTTCCGCCAAGAGAAGGTCCGAGCTTCCTCCGACTGCCGCGCGTAGCGGTTTAACGAATCTCTCAGCCCGTAATGCGTACAGGCTGAACGTCCGCGAACGGACTGAACCAGAACATCCAGCCCGTCCGAGCCGCTACCCAACCATCGCGCTGCGCGGCGTGATAGTTTGGGTCCCTTTGCTGCCCCTCATGCACTAAAGAGGCTGACCTTCGCGGACTTCCCTAGCCGGCCAGGAGCTGCCTTTCGCCACGCATGCGGCCACTGGATCGCCGGGAACGCGGATTGCTCACCACTAAATGAGTCGTTCCGCCGCGGTCATATGCGCGCACTGACCATGGTTCCCGGCAAAGCGGGATCCCTGCAGTCCGACGAAGTGCCCGCGCGGCGTGCGGCTCCGGGCGCCATCGTGCCACTATCAACCGTTAGCGGAGGCGCTTACGCGCGCGGATCGGTCCTGGCTCGATCGCGTAGACACCGGGAGAGTCTCGTTTAGAAGATTCGCCCAAGCCTACGAGAAGTTTCCAAGCAACGTGAAGTCGGTGCTGCTCATTGAAGATTGAAGACTATGCGCTGATCGGCGACTGCCACAGCGTGGCACTGGTCGGGCGCGACGGTTCGATCGACTGGCTGTGCTGGCCGCGCTTCGATTCGCCGGCCTGCTTCGCTGCGCTGCTCGGCACGCCGGAGGCACGGCCGCTGGCGTATCGCGCCGACGGGTGCGAAGACATGCGCGCGCCGCGCCTATCGCGGCCACACGCTGGTGCTCGACACCGAGTTCGAGACTCCCGAGGGTGCGGTCACGCTGGTGGATTTCATGCCGATCGCGCACGGCGCAATGCGATCTGGTCCGGCTGGTGATCGGGCGGAGCGGACGCGTGAAGATGGACCTGGAGCTGATCCTGCGGTTCGACTACGGCACGTCGGTGCCGTGGGTGACACGCATGCCCGAAGGCTCAGGGTTGCGCGCCATCGCGGGGCCCGACCTGGCGGTATTGCGAACGACGGTACCCCTGGAGGGAAAGGACCTCACCACTGTGGCGCGATTCGAGGTCAGCGAGGGAGAAATCGTCCCGTTCGAGCTTGCGCACCTGCCGTCGCATCTCGGCATGCCCGCCCCCATAGACCCGGTGGCCGCGCTCGCGGAGACCGAGGCGTTCTGGGAGAACTGGAACAGCCGCTGCACGGTGCGCGGCGAATGGAGCGAAGCGGTCCGTCGCTCGCTGATCACGCTCAAGGCACTGACCTACGATCCGACCGGCGGCATCGTCGCGGCGCCCACCACGTCGCTTCCCGAACGGCTCGGCGGCGTGCGCAATTGGGACTACCGGTTCTGCTGGCTGCGCGACGCGACGCTGACGCTGCTCGCCTTGATGAACGGCGGTTACTACGAGGAGGCGGAGCGTTGGCGCGAATGGCTGGTGCGCGCTGTCGCGGGCGCCCCCGAGCAGATGCAGATCATGTACGGCATCGCCGGCGAGCGCCGGATGCCCGAGTGGGAGATCGGCTGGCTGCCGGGCTACGAGGGGTCGAGGCCGGTGCGCGTCGGCAATGCCGCCGCGAACCAGTTCCAGCTCGACGTGTACGGCGAGGTGATGGACGTGCTGTACCAGGCCTGCAAGGGCGGGCTCGCCCGGAGCGATGCCGCCTGGGATCTCCAGCGCGCGCTCATCCGCCACCTCGAGACGGTCTGGCACATGCCCGACAAGGGTATCTGGGAGGCGCGCGGTGCGCAGCGCTTGTTCACCTACTCGAAAGTCATGGCGTGGGTCGCGATCGATCGCGCGATCAAATCGGTCGAGCACTTCGGGGTGCCGGGCGAGGTCGCGCGCTGGCGCGCGCTGAGACAGCGCATCCACGACGACGTATGCCGGCGCGGCTATGACGCGAGCCGCAACTCGTTCGTCCAGTACTACGGCTCGCGGGAACTCGACGCGAGCCTGCTCTTGATCCCCATCACCGGCTTTTTGCCAAGCGACGATCCGCGTGTCAAAGGGACAGTGGAAGCGATCCGGCGTGAGCTGACGGTCGACGGGCTAGTGATGCGCTACCACACGCTCGAAGACCTCGATGGGCTGCCACCGGGAGAGGGCGTGTTTCTCGCCTGCAGCTTCTGGCTCGCGGACAACCTCGTGCTGCAAGGGCGGGGCGACGAGGCGCGCGAGATCTTCGAGCGCCTCCTCTCCCTGCGCAACGATGTCGGCCTACTCGCGGAGGAATACGAGCCGGCGGCCAAGCATTTCCTAGGTAACTTCCCGCAAGCGTTTTCGCATATCGCGCTCATAAACACCGCGATGAATCTCGCTGAAAGGACCAAGCCGGTCGAACAGCGGGCAGAGAAGGCGGCTGCCTAGGCAGCGGATTCTTCTAAGGCGCTCGCGTGCGAGATCGATTCGCTGGCGCAGCGCGCTGTGGACCGGCTCGCACGAGGAGTTGTCGGTTGGGAACATCCCGAATCTCCCGCGCTCCACCGTCATTTCCCTAAGGCCAATCGCGGCAGTCTGAATGTCCGCCTCCGAGCCTGTTGAAAGGCCGCCAAGCCCCTCGTCCGACGGTCGCTGACCGGCCAGACGCGGCGGTACGGCGACGTCGCTGAGAGCGGTCTTTCGACGGCGCTATCGACTCGAAGCGGACGTTCGTGTCGATGTGAGCCTATGGGGCACGGGATATCGGAAACTGCATCTCGACAACCGCTTCCGACATCGCATCCAGCCGCGGTGGCTGAAGAAAGACTTCCCGGCTCGGTCCGTCCAATCGATCGCCGCTCGTCTCGATGAACCTGCCGATCTTGGCGGTAACTAGGTGCGCATCCTCCGGAAGACCAACGCGGACACAGACGGCCATTCGTTCAACGGCAGAAAGCTCGCGAACACGAAGTTCACTGCCGGCAGGGACGGCGAGCCGCGCGCCCGGATCGAGTGTGTACCCAAACTCAACGTCGATATGATCGAACTCGAAATCCTGAGAGTGCGCCACAGCCACCAACTGGCCCAGCGGGACCTTTGGAACGAGGGCGCGTGCCGAGTCTTTCAATTGTCGAATCAGCTCGCGAGCGGCGGAAAACGAAGGCACGATACGACGTAGCGAAAGTAGTTTTCGCGCCGGTTCGGGTCGGATAACGACGTCTTCTGAAGAGAGCTGGCCCTCGGACTCGATCTGCGCGATGCGCGTTTCGATGCGTCTTAGCCGTTCCTTCTCGGCCGCCAGCGCCTGTTCGGCATCCGATCGCCGTACCAGAAGCATGCCTCGCAACTCCGCTGCGGTGACATTGTTGTCCAGGATGCCGCCGACCTGGTCGAGTGTGAGCCCGAGTTCCTTGAGCACCATGATCCGGTTCAATCGGGACAATTGGGCCGCGCTGTAGTACCGGTAGCCGCTCTGGGGGTCGGCATGGGCCGGGGTCAGCAGACCGATCTCGTCATAGAAGCGCAGCAGTCGTGCTGACACGCGCGCAATCCTCGAGAAATCTCCAATCCTGAACATGCCGTCTCCCCCAAGCGCTTTGGTCGGCCTACGCCATCAAGGGCTCCAAGAAGCTGCGTTTCAGACCCATTGCCTCCGCCACTTGCTGTTCCGCTTTGAGCGCGGCACAAATAGATGGATGCTGGACGCAGCGACAGAAGAAGGCCGAGAGCCTTGGATACCGTTCTGAGTCCAGCTCGAAGCCGAGATACTGGTAGTTCAACAGATTGGACGTGACGGCGATATCAGCCAAGCTCAATTGGGAACCCGCCAGATAGTGTTTGCCCGTCACGGTCTCCAGATAACCAAAGACCTTCGGCAGGGCCTCACGACGGGTCGCATCGACGATCGACCGATCTGGTTCCTGCTTGAGGATGTTCGGACGGATATACGTCTGAAAAAACAGTGGGTGCACAACCTCGCGGAACATAGTGCCGTCAGCATATTCTTCGAACCAGAGAGCCTGGATGTAGTCCTTCGTGTCCGGGGGATAGATCGGACGCTCGGGATAGGTACGATCGAGATAGGTGCAGATCACGGAGGAGTCCGCCAGCGACGCATCCCCGTCAATCATCACCGGGATCTTGCCGGTCGGACTCAGACGGTCCCATCCAGGCGGCGGGG
The DNA here is from genome assembly GCA_963744255.1 of uncultured beta proteobacterium. Taxonomy (GTDB): domain Bacteria; phylum Pseudomonadota; class Gammaproteobacteria; order Burkholderiales; family SG8-39; genus DATEDA01. The sequence goes on along the minus strand of CAVUSZ010000057.1, from coordinate 15,066 downwards.
TGAACGGTATGACCGGGTCGTTCTGATACACCAGCCTCTTCTCGATCGCAGCGACAATCACCTTGCGCGTGTGGACGGAGATCGGCACACCATAGATCTTCAGCATTTTCAGCTCCTTCCGGGTGAGGAGCCGACAACGTAGGGAATGACGCTACGTCAAAGTCAAGCTGCCAGGATCCTATTCGCTATGGCGGCAGTCGTGAGCGGGCTCGTCACTTCAGGCCCAGGCCGGCCGCAGGCGGGTGCGGAGCCCGCATGAAGGGCTTCGAAGCAGGGGCAGACTAAGAGTATGGGGCACCGCGACCTTGCACTCCCGTGCGCCGCCGCCATCGACCGCTTCTGTCAAGGGTTGTCCGACACCTGCCCGTGCGAGGAAGTTGATCCACGCACGGTCTGAGGGCAGGTGTTCTCTACAAGGTCACGCTCAGCAAGTTCTTGTTGGGAAATTGAGCAAAGGATAGGCATATGACCGAACCGACGCGACGCGATTTCATGAAGCTCGCCGGTGCGGGAGCGGCGTTGGACCTGCCGGGAGCAACCTTCGCGCAGGAGGCGAAGAAGGCTTCGGTGCCAGCCAAGCGGGCAGCAGGGTCAGCCAGCCTTCGACCATCGAGCTCCAGTAGAAGTTGCCTTTCACACTCCTTCGGCCGTGGCCCGTTGCAGATGCATCATGCCGGTCTTGCGCAGCAAGCGATGTGCCTAGTGGGCGTGCCGTTGGTCCATTACCGAGCCTCTTCCGCTCCCGCCTTCCTGGCATAGAAGGCGGAGACTTCTTCCATCTCCTTCTCGGTCATCGCCCGGACGACGTTGCGCATCTGCGCATGTGCATCATTACCCCGTGCGCCGCTTGCGAAAGCCTTCAATTGGGACACGAGGTAAGCCTGGGGCATCCCCTCGAGCCAGGGCGCGCCGAGCTTCTGGTCGACGCCGCCGTGACAGGAGATGCAAGGCGCGATGTTGCGCAGCGGGTCGCCCACCCTCACCAGCGCCGGCAAGGTCTCGTCGTAGGTGGTCGGTGCGGTGCGGGCCTTGGGCAGGTAGGCGTAGTAGGTGGCGAGGTCGCGGATGTCCTGGTCCGACAGGCCCCGGGCCAGGCCCTGCATCAGTGCATGCGAGCGCTTGCCGCTCTTGTAGTCGAGCAGCTGCTTGATCACGACCTCCGAATATTGCCCGGCGAGATTGGGCGCGTCCGAATCGGTCTGGCCTCGCGCGCCGTGGCACATGGTGCAGTTGAGCGCAAGGGTGGCGCCGCGGCCGACGGAGTCGGTCTTCGAAGGCGTCGCCATCGATCTTTCGAGCACCACGTCGGTGGAGGTCGAAAGCGCCTTCCCGCCCGGGGCTGCGCTCCAGGTCGTGGGAACGCCGGCCGCGCGGCAGATGGTGGCCCAGAGCCCTTCCGCCGAGAAGTCGGGGTGGACGGAGGGCAGCCACACGAAGCCCAGCAGCAGCGACACCAAGGTCAGGACGACGAGCGACAGGACGCTCCAGCGGAACCAGGCATTGCTCCAGGAAAACATGCCGTCTTCCTTGTGCATCACCGGCTCCCGATCGGAATGACGGGAACGTAGGCATGCTCGAGCACGGCAAGCTGCGCGATCGGGAAGCCGTAGTTGACGACGGTGAGGCCGATCATCATGGCAACCCACAGCGCGAAGCCGTTGAGCGCGACAGGCGTCCTCGCGCCCGGATGCACCGGCAGGCTGAAGGTGAAGGCCTCAGGGCTGCCGATGCGCTTCTTCGCCGTGGCCAGGATGAACACGAGCATGAAGGCGGAGATCACCAGCAGCAGCCCGCCGATGGTCGATGCGGTGACCGTCCAGGCCTGCGGCTGCAGGGCGGGATGCGTGTAGTCGTAGTAGGCCATGCGCCGCGGCATGCCCAGCAGGCCGACCAGGTGCCAGGGCATCGAGAGCACCAGCATGCCGACGAACCACAGCCAGAGCTGCGTTTTCATCAGCGCCCTTCGGAAGCGGCGCGCAATGGGTGAGCTGCGGCCACAGCTCGTAGGCCACCATGAAGTACATGATGACGATCGCGCCGCCGAAGATCAGGTGGAAGTGCCCGGTGACCCATTGGGTGTTGTGCACCGTCTCGTTGAGCTGGTAGCTCATGTTGATGATGCCTCCGGCGCCGCCGAAGCCGAGCATCACGAAGGAGAAGGTCACCGCCAGCATCATCGGGTTGTCCCACGGCAGCGCCCTCACCCATCCGAACAGGCCCTTGCCGCCGCGCAGCCGCCCGGCGATTTCGACCGAGGCGACGATCGTGAAGACGGTCAGCAGCGTTGGCACTGACACCATCGCCGTCATCACCGCATGCACGAACTTGAAGCCCGCGCCAACCTGCGGATCGGCGAACAGGTGATGGATGCCGATCGGCATCGAGAACACCAGGAACAGCACGAAGGCCACGCGCCCCATCGTGTCGCTGTACAGGCGCCCGCCGATCGCGCGAGGCACGATGGAGTAGAACGCGATGTAGGCCGGCATCAGCCAGAAATACACGATCGCGTGCAGCGTCCACGAGAAGAACACGCGCGCCAGCCCGGCGTTGATGGTGTCGGTGAGGCCGAGCGATGCGGGCAAGATCAGCACCAGCACCTCGATGGCGGCGCCGAGCGAGGTCCAGGCCCACAGGTAGGCGCCGGCCACGTTGCCGAACATGGCCAGCGGTATCGTCGCGCCGCGGTTCGCCTGCTTCCACGCCCGCAGGTTGATGGACATCAGCGCCACCCAGATCCACGAGCCCACCACGACCAGCACGACGCCGAGGTAGTAGAAGGGGCTCGCGACCATCGGCGGATAGAAGGTGTACAGCACCGAGGCCTTGCCGAGCCCCATCGTCACCGCTGCGATCGCCGTGCCCGCGATCACCAGCCAGAAGCCGCCCCAGGCCCATCGCACGCCAATCAGCGGCCTCTTCAGCGCCAGTTCGCAGATCGCGTAGCCGAAGCCCATCGCGACTAGCGTGGGCATCACATAGGCCATCACCGTGCCGTGCGCCGTGACCGAGCGGTAGTAGTGCTCCGGGTTGTTCACCCAGGCCGAGAGCGGGCTGCGCAGGTACATCTGCCACTCGCCGAGCAGGATCGCGCCGAGGAAGGCCACGAAGGCCACCCAGAAGTGGGCAAGGACGAGTTTCCTAGCGAGGAACACAGGCCAGCCTTTCTCCACCGCGCGCCTTCGCGAGGAACTCCTCGCGCGGCAGCACCTGCACGCGCGCCCACATGGCCTCGTGGCCGGTGCCGCAGTATTCGTGGCACGGCATCAGGTGCTCGCCCGGCTTCTGGAACGTGGTGGTGAAGGTGGCGACGAAGCCGGGGATGAGCATGGTGTTCGCGTTGGTCGTCCCGACCACGAAGCCGTGGATCGCATCGGTGGCCGTGCCGCGGAAGGTCACGGGCATGCCGGCCGGCACGACGATGCATTGCGGCTCGAAGGAATACTGCTGCGCGATCAGCCGGACCATGACCTTGCCGTCGGCATCGAGCGTCGTGCCGAGCTGGCCTTCGACGAACTCGCCCGAGAGGTGCAGCGTCTTCACGTCGATGGTTTCCACCCGCGAGGGCGGCATGGCGGCCCAGTGCAGGCCGGTGACGATCATCATCAGCACGATCGCCGCGATGATCACGCCGACGACGATCGCCCAGCGCCGCTCGGCCTCGACCGCGACGGTCTCGGAGTGATGCGGAGCGCCGGCCGCGGCGGGAGTTGCGCTCATTGCACCGCTCCCCTCGGCAGGTAGACGAGGAAATAGAAGCCGAAGTAGATCGCGACGACGATCGCCGCCGCGATGCCCGCCACGGCAAAGGCACCCGAAGGCCCGCGGCCCACGATCTCGTCGACTTGTTGGTCCTGCTGCGAGGACTTCTCCTTCGCGTTATTGATGTCCTTGGATTCGGGAGCTGCCATGACGGACCTCACTCGGGCAGATGCTTGCGCAGGTCGTTGGCCTGGGCCGGCGTCACCGGCGTGCCGCTGTTGTCCCACGCGACGCGGATGTAGGTCACGACCGCCGCCACCTCCTCGTCGCCGAGGATGTGCGAGAAAGGCGGCATGCCGTGCGGACGCGAATTCTTCTTCGTGCCCGGCGGATAGCCGCCGTTGAGCACCATGCGGATCGAATTCACCGGCGAGGCCATCGTGATGGACTGGTTGCCCGCCAGCGGCGGGTACGAGGGCGGGTGCCCCTTGCCGTCCTCGCCATGGCACATGGCGCATTGCTTTGCATAGATGCTCCTGCCCTGCTCCATCACCCGTGGATCGACGAGCCGGGCCTGGCTGGTCGGCAGCGGTTCCGACTCGCCCTGCGGCAACGCCTTCAGGTACACCGCCATGGCCTCGACGTCCTCGTCGCTCAGGTATTGCAGGCTGTTGTAGACGACCTCGGCCATCGGGCCGTACACCGTGCCGCGATGGGAGACACCGACCTGGAGCAGGTCGGTGATTTCCTTGATGCTCCAGTTGCCCAGGCCCGCCTCGCGGTTGGAGGTCAGCGAGGGCGCATACCAGTCCTGGTTCGGGATCATGCCGCCCTCGAAAGCCTGCGCCTCGCTGGAGCCGCCCAGCCGGTTGATGGCGGTGTGGCACATCGCGCAATGGCCCAGGCCCTCGACCAGATAGGCGCCGCGATTCCATTGCGCCGACTGCTTCGGGTCGGGCACGTACTCGCCTTCCCTGAAGTAGAGCGCCCTCCAGCCGATCAGCAGCTCGCGCTTGTTGAACGGAAAGCGCAGCTCGTGCTTCTTGTTCTGCTGCCTCACCGGCGCCACCGACATCAGGTAGGAATAGATGGCGTCGGAATCCTCGCGCGTGACCTTGGTGTAGGACGCGAAGGGCATCGCCGGATAGAGGAGCGTCCCGTCGCGCGACACGCCGGTGTGCATCATTCGATAGAACTCGCCGGCGGTCCATTGGCCGATGCCGGTCTCGTCGTCGGGCGTGATGTTGGGGACGTAGAGGTTGCCGAAGGGCGTGGGCATCGCGCGGCCGCCGGCGAACTCGGCTCCGCCCGGCTGCGTATGGCAGGCGACGCAGTCGCCCGCTCGCGCCAGGTACTCGCCCTTGCTGATGACCTTGGTCGTTGCGCTGAGCTGCGGGTTGCCGGGCTGCTGCGGCAGCGTGCCTGGCTGGAGCAGGTACAGCGCGACGAGACCGGCGACCATGAGCACGATCAGCGCGACGAGGACCTTGATGCCGCTCCTCATGGCCGCACCCTGGCCCTCACCGCTGGCTGCCGCATGCCAGGGGCATGCGGACGAGGTTGGACGACTCCGGCGACGGGTCCTTCGGCGGCTGCTGAGCGGAGAGCCACACCGAGACCCCCGCGATGTCGCTTTCCGTCAGGCGCGTCGCGATGCGCTTCATGCAGTCCGGCTCGGCGGCATGCCGTTCGCCGACTTTCCAGCGCGTCAGCTGCGCGGCGATGTAGGTCGGCTGCAATCCCACCAGCCCCGGAATGCCGGGATCCATGCCGGTGAGACCCGCGCCATGGCAGGTGACGCAGGCGGGGATGCCCTTCTGGGCGTCGCCCACTGTGGCCAGGGCCTGCCCACGCGCCACGAGGGTCGGGGCTATCGTCGGCGCGGCCCGCTCGGAAAAGGGCGGCCGCAGCTTCGAGAAGTGCTCGGCGATCTCGCGCAGGTAGCTGTTCGGCAGGTAGGCCACCAGGTAGTTCATCGGCGGGTACTTGCGCGTCCCGTCGCGGAAGGCGACGAGCTGGTTGTAGAGGTAGCCGGCCGGCTTGCCCGCGATGCGCGGGAAGTACTCATTGCTCGTGCCCTGCCCGCTCTGGCCGTGGCAGGTGACGCAGCCCTGCACGCGCGCCTCCATCGAGTCGAGTTGCTTGAACGCCGGGATGGCGGCTTCCTGGGCGCAGAGGAAGGCGGGCGCGACCCAGGCCGCCACCGCCACCACCAGCGCATGGGGCCTGCGGTGCAAGCGCGTTGCGGCTTGGTCTCTGCCTGCGATGTCGTGGGAGCTTCGTGATCGAGCAAGCATCCTTTGCTGCCCCTGACGAATCCTTGAAGGTTGCTGGGTCCACTCACGTACCGCGCAGCCAATATAGGCCGGTTCTGTGATGGACTCAATCAAGAAACAGGACGAATGGAAGGCGCCGTTACACAGCGGCGAGCGAAGCACGCCGCAAATCGCCGCAGAGCCCCAGGCGTCGGTGAGCAAAGTGGATCAAGCAAGCGGGGCTGAAGTCCGAGGACTTCGTGTTCCCGAGTCGGATTCACGACTCGCGACATCTGGGGACGCGGCAGTACGCGATGGAAATGTCTCCATAGCGGTAGAGTCGAGATGTGGCGCGGTGGCAGGAGGGTCGGTTTGTCTGTTGCCGCCCCTTTCGTCTGGCGGTGCCCGAGTAACCTCGCCGTAGCTCCGTTTCCACATCCCGCTCATCGAACCGGACGTGCAGATCTCCCGCATCCGGCTCTCGGACAAGACTTCACGCCTTCGCCCATGAGCGGTCGCGTCCCCGCCAAGTCAGCCGTACGAGCCCGAGTCGGTCGTAGAGGATCGAGGGTGGATAGCCCCCGCCTCGTTGGCGGCGCTTCTTGAACTTGGTTCGCAACCACCGGCGCAACCGCGCCACGGTGTAACTGTCGATCGCCCGGTACGCGCCGCTGACGGTCCCTACTTGGAAGTAGTTCGCCCAGCCGCGCAGCGTGCGGTTCAACTTGCCCACCATCTGCGTGGTCTCTTGCCACGTCGTCGACGTTGCTGTCATCGCATGGAGCTTTTCCACCATGCGCCGGATGCTCTTCTTCGACGGCCGCATGCCCAGCCGGGCCTTGCCGGTAGTCGGCGAATACATCCGCCCAAACGTGTAACCCAGGAAGTCGAACGCTCCTTCCGGGACCCTGCAGATTCGTGTCTTCTCCTCGTTGACCGTCAGCTTCAGGCGGCCCATGAGCGCGCGCATTCGTCGCAAGGCTTCTTCCGCCCTGCCCTTCCTGCACAGGATCACGAGATCGTCGGCGTAGATCACGATGCGAGTACCAAGGCTCTTCTCCAGCCCGAGCTTCTTCCACCCCAGCACGAATCGGCGCATGTACAGATTGGCCAACAACGGTGAGAGGGGTGAACCTTGCGGGATGCCGCGTCGCTGATCCTTGGCTTCGGTCGTGCGCCTCTTCCGTCCTCGGTCGTCGGTTTCTTCCACGGGGCATTCCAGCCACATCTTGATCAGATGCAGCACACGTCGGTCCACGATGCGCCGCGCGAGCGAGCGCATCAGTTCGGCGTGCGGAATGCTCCCGAAGTAGTCCGCGAGGTCGGCATCGACGACTTCCGGGTGACCACGGAACAGCAATTCCTCCACCTCGACCACCGCCTGTTGGGCGTTGCGCCCAGGGCGGTAGGCGTGCTGCTCGGGTGGAAGGTCGGCTTCGAAGATCGGCTCGAGCACCAGCATCGCTGCTGTCATGCACGTCCGATCGCGCAGGGTCGAGATGCCCAGCGGCCTGAGTTTGCCATTGGCCTTCGGGATGAACACTCGTCGGATAGGCTCCGGTCGGTAGGTCTCCTGCCTGAGCGCAAGCGCCAGTTCCCCGAGCCACCGCTGCACCCCGTACGCCTCGACGTCCGCGAACTCCTGACCATCCACGCCCGGCGCGCCCTGGTTTGAGCGGCACTGAGCATAGGCGTGAGTCAGGATGTCATCGCGATTGATCTTGTCGTACAGGGCGTAGAAGCGGAAGCCTGGTTCTGCCTTCGCTTTCGCGTGTAACGCCGTCTGCAGTTTCTGGACACTCTTCGGAGTTGCTAGGTTGCCCAATCTCCAGATCCCCTCACCACGTCTTGCGTCTGTCTTGAACTGAGGCCCCTTCCCTCCACCGGCGTTACCCGGCTTCAGCGGTACTGCGAGCCTCTCCGTCACCCCAGAGCGTCCGGCCTGTCCGTCACCGGCCTCCGGTTGGTCGTCCCCGACCACGCCTTGGGGCTTCCCGTGTTGCGTGCGCTTTCCTTGTGTACGTGCTGTCGCCACTACCCCGGCGCAGCCACTGACGGTACTGCTTCACTCATCCGTTCAGTGATGTCAACCTTCCCCGAATGGGTTGTCGGGTCGGCCTGCGCATCGTCCTTTTCGAGGATTGCTCAGCGTTCACTCGCGTTACGGCCCGCACACTTGCGCTGCCACCAATTCGTGGCACGCTTATCCGAAGGCTTCAGCCATTTCGTTTCCTCCATAGCTGCTCCGGTTGCTTCCGGCTGGAGCAATTGCCGGGTGGGACTCACACCCACTGGAAAACGCCGCCTTATCACGGCGCACACCCAGAGCAGTCATCACGACCGTCTCCTATCCGGCCACTGAACCTCGCTTCGATCCACTTCGTCCCGCTCGGCCCCACTGTGGGAGCCACCTCTCCTTCCCCATCTAGCCCGCCCGCGCACCTCCTCCAGTCAAGCCGGAATAGCCCTTCCGGGCCCTCGTCCAGCTCACGTTACGTCGTCGGTAATGGTGGTCCGCCACGTGTGATACGGTCGGATTTCCTATCCGTTGCCGCCGCCGTGACGATCCGCCTCGTGCTGGACGGCGAATCGGCCGATCCGTCAGGAGGGGAAGATGACCACCAAGATGACCACCACCGCTCTCACAGACCCCGACGCGCGGGCGCCGATGTGGCTGCGCGCCTACCGCTGGTGGCTCGCTCAGGTGCGCCACACGCTGCCGGCGGTGATTTTCTTTTTCTGCGGCTTCAACCTGATTCTGTGGACCAAACAGATGATCCTAGAGGAGCACGGCATCGCCTTCTCGGGCTTCGTGCTCGCCACGGTATCCGCTCTGCTGGTCGGCAAGGCGGTGCTGGTGACCGACCACATGAGGTTCATGCGCCGCTTCGACGGCGCGCCGTTGATCCAGCCGATCCTGTTCAAGTCGGCGATCTACTGGGCCGTCACATTCGTCGTCCGCCTCGCCGACGGCTTTGTGCATTTCATCCGCGAGGGCGGCGCGCCCGGCAACTTCTTTCCGTTCCTCATCGAGAATTTCTCCTGGCCACGTTTCCTGTCAGTGCAGGTCTGGCTAATGGTGCTCTTTATGATCTACGTCACCATCCACGAGCTGAACAAGCTGTTCGGCGACGGCGAGCTCCCACGGCTGTTCTTCCGCTGGTACTCGTCGGAGGCCAAGCTTACCCGGCGCCAACGCATCCGCCTGCTGACCCGGCTCAACCGCCTGACCGAGGCCAACCCAATCGAGGTCATCAGCCAGCGGGGTTCGCCTGCGAACCTTGAGCTAATCGAGATCCTGCACGAGCTTGCTGCGGGGCCCCGCGCGAAGGTGACGCTGGTGTGAGCCCGCGCCGGTAGAGGACCGTGGTCGACCCCCGGAAGCGAACGTTGCGACTCGCGCGCAACTACTTGATCTGGCGGAGCACGGAGTCCCCAGCGAACCCCTCTCTCGCGCAATTCCCTATTAACAGCGATATCTGCAGGGATTCTACGTGTTCCAGGCTCAAGCCCGCGCCCTGCGCTCACGCGCAACGCCTCGCACGCGTTGGACTTCTTTCTCTCCGGCACTGGGAAATAGGCAAACCGAGCAGGGAATTTTTCGCGCAAAGCAGGGAAATCGAGATTGCCCGACTGTGGTTCGAGGATGCGGCGACATTGGAGGCCGCCTTTTCGTCCCCGGCCGGCCAGGTGACGATGGCCCACGCGAAAACGTTTCTCGCTGAAATCACGGCCTTCGTGGTCGTTGAACACCGGGTCATTTAAATTTCGGCGCAAGCGCTGGATCACGGTGTGCTCGCCGGCGCGTCGAAACGCGTGCCGCGAGCCGCCGCCGGTGACGTGGGCTGCCTTGCCCTGCAGTGTCATGCGAATGCCCTGCCGCTCAGTGGAAGGTGCGGCCCGAATCGATCACCAGTGTCTGGCCGGTCATGGTGTTGGTCCGGCACATCGTCACCACCTGGTCGGCAACGTCGTCCTTGTCGGCGGCCTTGCGCAGCAGCGAGGTCTTGGCGGAATTCTCGATCTGCTCGCGCCGCAGGTTCGCGGTCGTGCGCGTGCCCTCGAGCAGGCCGGGCGCCACGCAGTTGACCAGCACCTCGGGTGCCAGCGCTACGGCCATGCACTTGGTGAGATGGATCAGCCCGGCCTTGGAAACGGCATAGGCGATCGACGAACCCTGCGGGCCGAGCCCTGCCACCGAGGAGATGTTGACGATGCGCCCGCTCCCCTGGCGCTTCATGACCGGCGCCACGGCCTTGATGGTGAGCATGGGCCCGGTGAGGTTGATGTCGATGATCTTGGTCCACTCCTCGTAGGTGAGGTTGTCGAGGTCGGCGAAGGGGATCGCCTTGTTGTAGGCGGCATCGTTGATCAGGATGTCGAGGCGGCCGAAGCGCTTGACGACGTCGTCGACCAGGCACTGCACCCGGTCGCGCTGCGTCACGTTGCAGGCGAAGGTGGCGGCCGAGACCTGATGCTTCTCGAGATCACGCGCGACGCCCTCGGCCTGGTCCTTGCTCTGGGCATAAACCACGGCGATGTGACAGCCCTGGGCGGCGAGCGCGTGGCAGATGCGCTGGCCGAGCCCGCCATTGCCGCCGGTCACGACGGCGACCGTGCCTTTGAGATCCATGCGTTCCTCCCGCAACGTACCGGACGGGTTGGCCTTTCTTCGCTCCGGCGCTCCGAAAGTGAGAATGTAGGATGCGTCAGGCGCCGCCGCCGAAGCCGCCAGCGTAGACCGCTTCGAGCGCGTCGAGGGCCGGCCGCGGCAGCGGGCCGAGCGCGGCGCCGCCCAGGGCTTCTTCGAGGTGCCCGGGTTCCGCCAGCCCGATGACCGCGCAGGCGATGTCCGGATCCGCGAGCACGAACCGCAGCGCGGCTTGCGCGCGCGTGCCGTAGCGGTCGCCGAGCGCGGCGAACACCGCCCGCGCCCGGCGCTCCTCGGTGGGGACGTCGCTCGCTCGCGCGATGACTACCTCCCGGCCGTGCCGTGCGTCGGTGGCGAGCACGCCGGCAGCGAACACGCGGATCGCCATCACCGCAGTCCCCTGCGCCTTGCAGGCGGCGATCAGGCCGCCGAAATCCTGGCCCGTCCAGCCGGCGGGCATCGCCGCCCGCGCGGCGCTCGGGTTGAGCACGTTGTAATAGACCTGGGCAGCGTCGAAGCGCCCGCTCGCGACGACGCGCCTGCAGCTCGCCGCGTCGCCGAGCGCGGTGAATCCGATATGGCGCGTCAACCCCTGCTCGCGCATGCGTTCGAGCGCCTCGCCAGCACCGTTCGCGCCGAGCACGTGATCGACGGCGACCGCACCGCCGCTTGCGGCCGGTTCGATCGGGTTGTGCAGCAAAAGGACGTCGACGGACTGCCGTCGCAGGCGCTCGAGGCTCTCGTGGATGCTGCGCTCGACCTGGCCGGCGATGTCGTGCAGCCGCGCGGTATCGAGCCGCACCTTCGTGGACAAGTGGGGCTTGTCCCCGATCTCCCCAAGTAGCCAGCCGAGCGCCTGCTCGGACCGCGTCTGGCCGTAGCTCGGCGCCGTGTCGATCCAGTTGATCCCCGCCTCCATCGCGCGCCGCAAGGCCTTGAGCTTGGTGTCGTCATCCTGGTGGATCAGCAGGCCGCCGACCCAGCCGCCGCCAAATACCAGCTCCGAGACCTGGAGGCCGGTCCTACCAAACGTGCGGTAGCGCATCCGTCGTGTCCCCGTCCTGTTCGGCCCGTCTCGAGACGAGGCGGGGGCCGCAGAGATTACACCGGCCCACGTCTCCTCCGCGACCGAGGGATAGCGGCCCAACGTCGCGCTTGCGTCGGACGCGTCAAGCCCTGGGGCGACGGTTACCCGCTGGCAAATGCGGATCCGCTGGCTCCGTGCCGCTAGGATGGCCGCGCTGCGGCTAGACGACGGCCCGGAACCGACCAGGCCACACCCGCTCAGAAGCGCTCGACGCCAAGAAAATTGTTAGGTGGATCCGCGTGGGGTATGGTCTCATCCCACAGCGCCAAGGAGGGCTAGGTGTCGGTCTTCCGACATGAACGCCCTCCTTGGCGTTCTTGTTTGAGGCCACATCGGCCCCCGGCGCTGCGAGAACAACTAACAACTAAAAGGAAAACAAGAATGAAGCCGCCGGCAGATGAACTGAACGCGAACACCTCGAAGATCGGCCAGATCGTCGAGCGGCCGCCCGGGGAGCTGAAGCCCTGGCCGGGAAACCCCCGCACCCACTCGGACAAGCAACTCGCCAAGCTCAAGGCGAGCATCCAGACGTTCGGCTTCACCGCCCCGGTGCTCGTCGACGAGGCGGGGGTGATTCTGAGCGGTCATGGCCGCGTCCAGGCCGCCAAGGCGCTCGGGCTTACGACGATCCCCACGCGGGTGATGGCCGGCCTGTCCGAGGCGAAGAAGCGGGCCTATGTGATCGCCGACAACAAGATTGCCCAGCTCTCCGGGTGGGACCAGACCCTGCTCAAGTCCGAGCTGGAGATCCTCATCCGGGAGGAGTTCGAGGTCGAGGCGACCGGATTCACGACCGCCGAGATCGACCTCATGTTCGACGCGGAGAGCCGCTGGCGGGAGCGATCCGGACGACCTTCAGCAGGAGGACATCCGCGCCGAAGTCGTCTCGCGGCCGGGCGACCTCTGGCAGCTCGGCCACCACCGCCTGCTCTGCGGCGATGCCCTCAGCCCGGAGAGCTATCGGGCCCTCCTGCGGGACGAGCGCGCGCAGCTCGTTGTCAGCGACCCGCCCTACAACGTGCCGATCGCCGGCCACGTCTGCGGCACGGGCAAGGTCAAGCACAAGGAGTTCGCGATGGCCGCCGGCGAGATGTCGCCCGCAGCAATTCACCGGCTTCCTCGGTGCCGTCTTTTCGCAGACGCACGAGTTCAGCCGCGACGGCGCCCTCCACTTCTACTTCATGGACTGGCGCCATCTGGGCGAGCTCCAGGCGGCTGCCCTGCCGCTCTTCGGGCCACCCCGTCAGTTGTGCGTCTGGGTCAAGGACAACGCCGGGATGGGCACCTTCTACCGCAGCCAGCACGAGCTGGTCTTGGTGTTCAAGCGCGGGGAGGCGCCCCACATCAACAACTTCGAGCTCGGCCAGCATGGACGCTACCGCACCAATGTCTGGACCTACCCCGGCGTCAACACCTTCACCGGCAAGGGCTACGAGCTCCTCGCGCTCCACCCGACGGTCAAGCCCGTGAGCCTGATCGCCGATGCCCTGCGCGACTGCAGCCACCGCAAGGGGATCGTGCTCGATCCCTTTGCGGGCAGCGGGACGATCCTGGTCGCGGCCGAGCGCACCGGCCGCCAGGCGCGGGCGATCGAGCTCGACCCGCAGTACGTCGATGTCGGGGTCCAGCGCTGGCAACGGGTCACCGGCAAGCAGGCCACGTTGGCAGCGACCGGGCAGAGCTGGGCGGAGGTACGGGCCGAACGCTTGGCCGCCACCGGCGTGGAGGACGGCCATGGCGTATGAGATCGGCTACAAGCGCCCGCCCAAGAGCGGGCAGTTCAAGAAGGGGCGCTCCGGCAACCCCAAGGGGCGGCCGAAGGGCTCGCGCAACTTCGTCACGCTGCTCGAGCAGGAGCTCGGCCAGACGATCGTCGTCAACGAGAACGGCCGCAAGCGGAAGATCACGCGGCTCCAGGCGATGGTGAAGCGCATGGTCGCCGGCGCCCTGCAGGGCGAACACCGCTCGTTGCTGACGCTGATCGAGGTCCTGCGGCGCACGGGCCGGTTCGAGGACACGAGCGTCGACAGCCTCTTGCCCGACAACTACGAAGCCATTCTCGATTCGTACGTGGCCCAGCGCCAGAAAGCCGCCAACCCCAAGACTTCAACCACCAAGAAGGACTAGAAGGACTGATCATGACCAACAACAACAAAGACATTTATTTCGCCGCCCTGCGCTCGGACTTGAGGGTCTTCCTGCTGCAGAGCTTCCACACGCTCTATCCGGGGAAGCAGTTCCTGGACAACTGGCATATCGACGCCATCCTCCATTGTCTCGAGGAGAGCATCCAGGGCAGGTGCCCCCGGCTGATCATCAACCTGCCGCCCCGGCAGCTCAAGTCCTTCATGGTCAGCGTCGTCCTGCCCGCCTTCCTCCTCGGTATGGATCCGGCGGTCAAGATCATCTGCGTCAGCTACTCCGACGAACTGGCGAAGACGCTCGCGCGCGACTTCAAGCGTCTCGTCGAGAGCGACTGGTATCGGCGGGTTTTTGCCGAGGTCCGGCCGATCAAGATGACCGAGAACGAGTTCGCGACCGACGCCGGCGGCGGCCGCTACGCCACCTCGGTCGGCGGCACGTTGACCGGGCGTGGCGGGGATTTCATCATCATCGACGATCCGATCAAGCCCGAGGATGCCTTCTCGGACAAGGCTCGCGACGGCCACCAACGAGTGGTACCGGAGCACGCTCCTCAGCCGGCTCGACGACAAGGCGAAGAGCGTCCTGATCCTCGTCATGCAGCGCCTGCACGTGAATGACCTGACGGGCTTCGTCGAGGCGAGCGGCGGCTTCCACAAGCTCTCCTTGCCGGCGATCGCCATCCAGGACGAGCTCATCCCGTTGAGCGATCACGAGGTCCATCACCGACGGCCGACGAAGTCCTGCATGAGGAACGGGACGATCGGGCCACCCTGGAAGGCATTCGCGATCAGATCGGGGCCTACAACTTCGCGGCGCAATACCAGCAGACCCCCGAAACCCCGGACGGGTCGCTGATCAAGCGGAAATACATCCAGGTCATTGACTCGCGCACCGATCGACCGGGCGGCAGGCACTGGGTGAGCATTGACTCTGCCTTCTCCACTTCGGAAACGGCCGACTACTCGGCGCTCAGCTTCGGGTATTCGAACCGCGAGGGTCACTATGTCCTGTTTGCCGAGCGCGGCCGCTGGGACTATGAAACACTCCTGCGCAGAGCTGTCGCGTATCGCCAGCCCTACCCGAGAGTGACCTTCATTGTGGAGGATGCCGGGAGCGGCATCTCGCTGGTTGAGTCTCTGACAAGGCGCGGAATCTCGTGCTTTCGCTGTAAACCGAAGGACGACAAGGTCGCTCGAGCCTACAGGGTGTTGCCCACCTTTGAGGCA
>CAVUSZ010000056.1:0-132815 GCA_963744255.1 uncultured beta proteobacterium | reverse complement strand
CGCGCAGATGCGCGCGGGAGAGCAGTAGCCGAGCGGCGCGGCCCAAGAAGCTCCGGGCCAGGGGACTGGGGACCGGCGCGAGGAGGAAGCGCGCCGCGTCGCGGAAGGAAATCTGCCCCGCGTCGGGGCGCCCCGGGGGAGGCGTCCCGCCCCAGCCACCGGCCCGCAGCTCCCTGCGGGGCCGGCGTTACCCGCCGGGTTCAGCCGCCGAGACTGGCGACCACGAGGACGACCGCGCCGACGACGATGCTCGCCGCCAGCCCGGCCGCGGAGGCCTTGAGCAGAAGTCCCGAGAAATCGGCGAGCATCGCCCAGCCGCCCAGGCTGCGCGCCGAAGAATTCGCTTTGCTTTCCATGTGCCCTTCTCTTCGCTGGTCCGGCCCGCCGGGCCGGTACGGTTGCGATTACGCGCTGCGGCTGTGACCAGGACGGGCGCGGGGAAAGGAAGGGTGCCGGAAGATTCTGGCAACAAAAAGGCAATCGGCCCGCACGTGTGAACGATCCCTCAGGGAATGCCATCGGCATACTGCCGCGCGGATGGCGGCCGCCGCGTGCCGCGACCCCGCCCCGGACGCGGCTGCCGACCGGCGCTGGCCGCCGGCGGCTAGTGCGGCGGCAGCTGGCCGGAGAACGCTTCGGCCCGCGAAATCAATCGCTTGGCCGTGAGGTACGTCGGCACCTCGACCAGCGCGCCCTCGTGCTCCACCCGCTCGCGCCCGGCGGCGCGGGCCGCATCGAACGCCTCGACGAGCCGCCGCGCGCGCTCCACCGCCTCCGCGCTCGGCGTGAGGACATCGGTCACGGCCGCGACGTGCGCCGGCGAGACGACGCTCTTCGCCTGATAGCCCAGGCGCCGCGAGCGCAGGGTCTCCGCGCGGGCGCCCGCCACGTCGCTGAACGTATAGGGCGCGTCGATCGCCACCACCCCCGCCGCCACGCATTCGACGAGAAACCGGCTGCGGACGTACGCGAGCTCGCCGCCGTCGGACGAGCGCTCGGCGCCGAGGTCGGCCGCCATGTCCTCCGACGCGACGAGGCAAGCGGTGACGCGCTTGCTCGCGCGCGCGATGGCGTGGACGGCGACGAGCCCGGCGGCGGTCTCGACGTTGGGGACGATCTCGGTGCTCCCGGTCGGGATCGCGAGCCGCCGCTCGTGGTCGGTGATCGCGCGGTCGAGCTCGACGATCTGCTCCTGTGCGACGGTCTTGGGCAGCAGCACCGCATCGGGCCGCGCCTGGATCACGACCGCGAGGTCGTTCCGGCCCTCGGCCGCGAGCGGATTCACGCGCACCGCGGCGACGATGCCGCGCTTGCGCGCCTTCTCGAGCAGCCCGAGGATCATCTCCCGCGCGCGCGGACGGAGCGGCGGGGGCGTGAAGTCCTCGAGGTCGGGAATGATCACGTCGGGCTGCGCGTCGAGGGCGGCGGCGTGGGCGCCGGCGTCGGCACCGGCGACGAAGAGCCAGGTGCGGCGGAGACTCGGCGGCCGGCGCTTCGGCGCGTGGTCGCGAGCGTGCGAATGGGGCATGCACACCTCCGGATACAGCCGGCCGCGACAACGCTTCGCGGCCAGTCGATATCATATGCCCGTTGCGTCGCGCGCGATATGACAGCCACCGCCGATTTCGCCGATTACGCGGTCGAGTTGCTCGGCGCGGCGGGCCGCGTCGCCGCGCGGCGGATGTTCGGTGGTTACGGGCTCTATTGCGACGGCGTGATGTTCGCGCTGATCGCCGACGACGTGCTCTATCTGAAGGCGGACGAGCGCAATCGGCCCGAGATCGAGCGCGCCGGCTCCGCGCCCTTCACTTACGAAGCAAAGGGCCGGCGCACGATCATGGCCTACTGGCGTGCGCCTGACGAGGCGATGGAGTCGCGCGAGCTGATGGCGCCCTGGGCGCGGAGCGCGCTCGACGCGGCGCTGCGGGCGAAGGCGGCGCGACCGGGAACGGGGCGCTCACGGCCCGAGTCCCCGCGTCCCAGGACGAAGGCCCGGCGCCCTACGACGACGGCGCGCGGCTCACGCGCAAGAAGTAAACGCTGACCAGCACCGCGGTCAGCGTCATGCCGGCCACCGCCGCCAGCCAGAAGCCGGTCGCTCGCATCGGCGCTCCGACGCCGATCCCGCCGATGCCGAGCGCGTAGCCGCCGCCGAGGGCGACGCCCCACAGCGCGACGCCGTAGATCACCATCGGCACGGCCGCGCGCTTGTAGCCGCGCAGGATCTGCACCGCCGCCGCCTGGACGGCGTCGAACACGTGGTAGACCGCGACGAAGACGAGCAGCCCGACCGCGAGCTGCTGCACGTCCGGGTCCGCGGTGTACAGCCGCACGATCGGTGCGGCGGCGAGGAAGATCACGGCACCGACCGCGAGTCCGCACCCGAGGCTGACCGCGATCGCGGTGATCCCGGTCGCCCGCGCGCGCGGCGGCTCCCGGGCGCCGATCGCCTGGCCGACGAGGACGCTGCCCGCATTTCCGACCGCGAGCGGCAGCATGAAGGCGAGCGCGGTCAGGTTGGCCGCGATCTGATGCGCGCCGGAGTACACCGCGCCGAACCGGGCGATGAAGAGCGCCATGAACGTGAACGCGGTGACGTCGACGAAGAACACCGCGCCGATCGGGATCCCGAGCGCGAGGAGCTGCCATTGCGCCGCCGCCCGCGGCCACGACCAGCGCGCGAACACGCCGTAGCGGGCGTAGTCGCGCTCGGTGCGGCACCACCACCATGCGGCGGCGCAGGTGATCCACGCGCTCGCCGCCGTCGCGATCGCGCAGCCGGCGGCGCCGAGCTCCGGGAAGCCGAGCTTGCCGTAGATCAGGATCCAGTTGAGCGGGATCTTCAGCGCGAGGCCGGCGAGGTTCAGCACCATCACCACGCGCGGGCGGGACACCGCGGTCGAGAACCCCTGGAACACGCGCGACAGCAGCGTCGCCGGGGCAGCCCAGGCCATCGCGGCCAGGTACGCGCGCGTCCTCACTTCGACCTCGGGCGAGAGCTGGCTCAGCGCGAGGAGCGGCGCGGGATGTGTCACTAGCGCGATCGAGATCGCGGCGAGCGCGAGCGCGAGCCATGCGCTCTGTCGCACCTCTTCCCCGATCTCGGCGTAGCGCCCGGCGCCGTGCAGCTGCGCGATGGTCGGCGTGAGCGCGAAGAGGACGCCCATCAGCGTCACGAACAGCGTCACGTAGATGCTGGCGCCGATGCCGACCGCGGCGAGGTCGACCGTGCCGTAGTGCCCGGCCATCACCGTGTCGACGACGCCGTTCGCCATGATCGCGATCTGTGCGATGTAGACTGGCCAGGCGAGGCGGAGGATGTCGCGGACGAGGTGGTTGTGCACCGGGCGGGGGACGGGTGGAAGGGCCCGGATTCTACCGGGCGGCCGTCGTACGAACGTCTGCAACGTTCGGGGCCGACACTCGCGCGCATGCAACCAGAGCCCGTTTCCATGCACCGCAAGTCGCCGTACGTGCCGGCCCCGGCTCCCGCGCGGGCGCGCGCGGCCCGGCTCGCCGGCGGATGGCCGTTCCCGGATCCGGCCGGCCGCGTCTCACCCGCGATCCGGCGCGCCGCGCTGCACGTGCTGCACACAACCGCCCGCGACTGGGGTCTCGCCGCGAGCCGGTAGCCCGCGGGGTCACCGCCGGCGGGGTGTCTTGCGCCGTTCGCCGAGTCGAGCCAGCGACTCGAGCCGCGGGGTGACCGTTTCCGCGAGCACGTCGAGGAAGACGCGCAGCTTCGCCGGCACGAGCCGCCCGGACGGATAGACCGCCTGCACCGGCGACGGCGGCGGCTCGAACTCGCGCAGCACCCGGACGAGCCGCCCGCGCGCGAGCTGGGCCTCGACCTGGTACCCGAGCACCATTACCAGGCCGAGCCCGGCTTCCGCGGCGGCGATCGCGACATCGCCGTTGTTCGTCGCCAGCGGCCCGCTCACCTTCATGCGGCGCTCGACGTCACCGGTGACGAATGGCCATTCGCGGCCGGGCGTGAGGTCGGTGAAGCGGATGCAGTCGTGCCGTTCGAGCTCCTCCGGCTCGCGGGGCGTGCCGCGGCGCTCGAGGTACGCCGGAGCCGCGCACACGACCCGCGGAATCGCGCCGAGCCGGCGCGCGACGAGCGACGAGTCGGCAAGCCGACCGATCCGGACCGCGACGTCGATCCCCGCCTCCACCAGGTTCACGAGGTGGTCGGTGAGCAGGAGGTTCGCCGTCACCTTCGGGTGCCGGACGAGCAGCGCCGTGACCGCGGGGGCGACGTGCATCCGGCCGAAGAGGAGCGGCGCGGAGATCGCGAGCCCGCCTCGCGGCTCGAGTCCCTGCGCGGTCACGCTCGTCTCGGCCTCGTCCAGCTCCGCGACGATGCGCCGGCACCGCTCGTAGAACTGGGCGCCGGTGTCGGTAAGCCCGATCCTGCGCGTCGTGCGATTGAGCAACCGCGCGCCGAGGCGCGCCTCGAGTTGCGCGAGCGAACGGCACACCGCCGGCAGCGAGCGATCCATCGCCCGCGCTGCCGCCGACAGGCTTCCCGCTTCGACGATCCGGACGAAGGTCAGCATCGGCGTCAGGCGGTCAGTCATCCATTACTCCGTAAATCGAAATGGTAATGTCAATTCTATTGGCATTCTTGTTTCAACCGAAGTGCTCTAAGGTTCGCCACCATGGAACCGACCACCACGGATGTCGCCTTCACCCCGAGCGTGAAGGCGCTGCAGGAGCGCCTCGGCTCACGCGCGGCGTACGCACGGCTCGAGGCGCGCGGGGGCTGGCAGGCCGCGGTCACGCCGGAGCTCGCGGCGTTCATCGCGGAGCGCGACTCGTTCTATCTCGCGACCGCTAACGCCGGCGGGCAGCCCTACATCCAGCACCGCGGCGGCCCGAAGGGATTCCTGAAGGTGCTCGGCGAGCGCACGCTCGCGTTCGCCGACTACGGCGGCAACCGCCAGTACATCACCGCGGGCAACCTCGCGGAGAACCCGAAAGCGTTCATCTTCCTGATGGACTACGCGACCCGGTCACGCATCAAGCTCTGGGGCAGCGCTCGCGCCGTGGAGGACGACGCATCCCTCCTCGCGCGGCTCGGTCCGGCCGGCGGCAAGGCGCGCGTCGAGCGCGCGATCGTGTTCGAGATCGCGGCATGGGATGCGAATTGCCCGCAGCACATCCCGGTCAAGCACGACGAGGCGGCAGTGGCGGCGCTCCGCGCGCGGATCGCCGAGCTCGAGCGGGAGAACGCCGGTCTACGCCGGCGTCTAGGCTGACGTCGAGAGGAGCCCGGCCTTGCGGGCGGCCCGGCGCACTCGCCGGGCGTGCTTGTGCAGGTCGCGCTGGCGCCGGCGGCGTTTCTTCCACCACAGCCGCACGGTCTTGAGCGGCATGAAGATCCAGGACACGAAGCCGACAGCAAACCCGAGGATGAGCCAGCCGCCGTAGTGGCTCAGGAAGCGCGACAGCACGTCGCCCGAATCCGGCTCGCCGACCACCTGGTCCGCCGCGGCGGCGTCGCCGGCGAACGTCGCGCCCTGCGCCTGCCGCGCCATGCGCGCGAACTGGTGGTCCTTCATCGCGAGGAGCATGCGCACGTCGTCGAGGCTCTTCTCGAGCAGGCCGACCCGTTCCTGCGCCTCGGCGAGCGCGCGCTGGACCGAAGCTAGATCGTCCTCGCGCGCGGTCGCGGCGGCGCTCGTGCCCGGCTTCGGGCGCTCCGCCCGGGAGACGCTGAGCCGGTCGCGCTCCGCTTTCGGCGCGGCAGCGGCCGCCGCTTCTGCGCGGGAGCCGGCAGCGGGCGTGGCGCCGGCGAGCTGCCGCCGGTAATTTTCGTACGAAGCGCCGTGCGCGAGGACGATCCGGCGCGCCTCGGCCGGGTCGATCGCAAGGGCGGCGTCCGGGGTCGGGATCGCGAGCCGCTGGCCGCTGCGCAGGCGATTGAGGTTCGCGTCGAAGAACGCCGGCTCGTTCGCCTGGTAGATCGCGACGATCGCCTGCTCGATGGTCGCGCCGGCGAGACCTTGCGCCTGCGCGATGCCGGCGAGCGTGTCGCCCGGCTTGACGACGTAGCCCTCACCCTCGATGCGCGCGGGCGCGGCAGGTCCCGGCACGCGCGCCGCAAGCGCAGGCTCGCGCGCCGCGGGCCCGGGTCCCGCTTCCGGCAGTGCAGGCCACGCGGCCGCGCGTTGCCCGCGCGGCCGCGATTCCTCGAGCAGGAACGGGTACTCGCGCACGACGCTGCCGGCCGCCGACGCGAGCTCGACGAGCACCTGGATGAAGGGCTCGTCGAGCGCTTCGCTCGACCGCAGCACGACGACGAAGCGGTTCCCCGGCCGCCGCTCGACCGCGACCCGGAGCCGGTCGAGGACCGGCGACGGTTCGAGGTTCGCGCGCCAGAACACCTCCGGCGGCGGGATGCGCGCGGCCAGCGTCGCCGCTTCGCCGGGGCGCACCGACACGACCTCGATCTCCGCCCGGAGCGGCTCGCCCGCGCCGGACTGAAGCACGAGCCGGCCGAGCTCCGCGGCCGTGGCGAAGCCGGGAACGAGAACACAGGCGGCGGCGATCAGGCGCAATGACATTGGAATCAGGGATTATTACAGAGGCGCGGACGCGCGGCTGCGCCGGACGCCCGCTTTTTTGCACCGCCTGTCGAGGATCGGACGCCGCGCGCGAGTTCCGTCGCCGCTGCCCGACGGGGATCGGACGCCGGCGCCCGTTCGCGTCACCCCGGCCCGACAGGCGACCGGGGTCGCGTATCATCGCGGCGGTTTTTCGGCCCCCTGCACCCCGCCATGCCCAGACGGTACGCCACCCGCCAGGTCCTCGGTCTCTCCCCGGGCGAGTTCCGGACGCTCGCACGGCTCGACCGTCCGGAGAAGATCCAGGCGTTCGTGAACGCGATCCCGGCCAACTTCGAGCCCGACGGCGACACGGTGCTCTCGGTCCGGGAGGTGCTCCGCCAGCGGCGCGCGCACTGCATCGAAGGCGCGATGCTCGCGGCGGCGGCGCTGTGGGTCCACGGCGAGCCGCCGCTACTCCTCGATTTCGAGGCGGTCCGCGACTACGACCACGTCGTCACCGTCTTCCGCCGCCACGGGCGCTGGGGCGCGATCTCGAAGACGAACCACGTGCCGCTCCGCTACCGCGACCCGGTGTACCGTTCCCTGCGCGAGCTCGCGATGAGCTACTTCCACGAGTACGCGAACCGGCGCGGCGAGAAAACGCTGCGCACCTACTCGCGCGTGCTCGACCTGCGCTCGATCGCGCCCGAGGTCTGGGTCACCAACGGCACGAACTGCTGGGAGGTGGCCGAGCGGCTGGACGGGCTCCGGCACTACCCGCTGCTCGCGAAGCCCCACGAGCGCTCCCTGCGCACGCGCGACGGCCTCGAGCGCCGCGCGCAGCGGCTCCGCGACCACCAGCCGCCGGCGCGCGTGCGGCGCCGGTGGGCCGAAAAGCGGGCCGCCCTGCGCGAGCGGCGGCGGCTCGCCCGCTAGAGCAGCGAAAGGAGGACGACCCTGGCCGACCTCGGGCTGCCGGGCAAGGGACGGATCGAGGCGCTGACCGACGGCATCTTCGCGGTGGCGATGACGCTCCTCGTCCTCGACCTCAAGCTCCCGGAGCTGGCGCTCGACGACGCAAGCCTGCGCGGTGCGCTCGTCGCGCTGCTGCCGAAGCTCGAAAGCTACGTGATCAGCTTTCTGGTGCTGTGCGTCTTCTGGCTGGGCCACCACCGGCTGATGCACATCGTCCGCGGCGTAGACCAGCTGTTCCTGTGGCGCAACCTGTTGTTCATCCTCTTCATCACGTTCGTGCCGTTCACGACGTCGCTGATGGGGGAGCACCGGGACCTCGACGACGCCCCGCTCGTGTACGGCGTCAACCTCGCGCTCATCCTCGCCGCGCAGTTCCTCATGTGGCAGCGCGCGCTGTTCCACCTGATCGACCCGGCGCACGCCGAACTGGCGGCCAGGTGGCGGGTGGTCCGCGCGCGCTACGTCGTCGCCTTCGCCATCGTCGCCGCGGCCGTCCTGCTTGCGGCGTTCGAGTGGCGGTTCGCGGCCTACCTCTACCTGCTCCTCTTCTTCGTCGGCACGATCCAGCCGAAGCCGGCCATCGCGCGCTGAGGGCGCGGTGGATCTGTGGAGACTTCGACGCCCGCGCCGCTCGATGAGGCGCAATGCGGCTTTCTCGCCCGGATTTGACAATTTGTTGCAATTCCCCGGGGCGCGGCTCGATATGCTGCCGGCATAAGAGCGGTCCCGCGGTTGCGGCACTCTTCAAGCAGGCAAAAAAAGCGAGGAACCGGAGAATTGTTCGCCGAGCAGGAACGCAAAGCGTTCGACTTGGGCCGCCGGATGGCGGCAGCCGGATTCTCCCTACAAGACAATCCCTTCGCGCAGGTTCACCCCCGCTTCGCAGCACAGTGGGCGCACGGCTACTTCGCCGCCCACACCCTCGACGGCATCACCGCGGCCCTCCTCCGCGGCGCGCTCGAACCCACCCCGACGACCTGATCGGTCCGGCGACCGGACACCCTACCGAGGCGGGTCGCCGGCGAGGGTGATGCGGTGCATCAGCCGCCGGAACCCGTGGTAGTCGTTGATCGGGTTGTGCTGGGCGCAGCGGTTGTCCCAGAACGCGAGTGAGCCGACCTCCCAGCGGAACCGGCAGGTGAGCTCCGGCCGCACCTGGTGGCGGAAGAGGAACTCGAGCAGCGGCGCGCTCTCCGCCTCGGTCATGTCCCGGAACCGCACGGTATGCCCGACGTTGACGTACAGCGCCTTGCGGCCGGTCTCGGGGTGCGTGCGGACGACCGGGTGCTCGGCCACGTATTCCTCGCGGGCGTCGCTCCGGCCGTCGGTCTTCAATCGATCCTCGCGGGTGCGCGTCGCGTCGGCCTTCGCCGAGGCATTCACCGCGACGAGGCCATCGAGGAGGCGCTTCATCCCGGCCGATAGCGTCTCGTAGGCGAGGTACTGGTTCGCGAACTCGGTGTCGCCGCCGTGCGGCGGCACCTCGCGCGCGAGCAGCATCGAGCCCATCGGCGGAATCGCGAGGTAGGCGGTGTCGGAGTGCCAGATGCCGCCGAAGTTCTGCCGCTCGTGCTCGAGCTTCTTCACCTCGATCACCTCGGGGAAGCCCTCGATCCCCTTCACGAACGGGTACTCGATCGGTTTCCCCATCCGCCGCGCGAACGCCATGAACGCCGCCGGCGCCAGCGTCTGGTCGCGGAAGAAGATCACCAGGTGGTCGAGGAACGCGCGCCGGATCTCGGCGACGGTCTCGTCGGGCAGCGCCCGCGCCAGGTCGACGCCGTGGATCTCGGCGCCGAGCGCGCCGGAGAGGCGCCGGACCTCGATCGTGCGGTAGCCGCTCATGGGCCGGGGAGTATAGCCCCGGCCCCGCGGCTACTTCGACTCGCCTGCCTGCGACACCGCAGGCGGCGGCGTCTCCGGCATCGTCCACCCGCCGCCGAGCGCGCGGAAGAGGTCGGCCGTGGCCGCGCGCTGCTGGCGCAGCGCTTCCGCGCGGTTCAGCTCCGCGAGCAGCAGCAGCCGTTCGGCGTCGATCGCGGCGAGCTGGCTCTCGAGCCCGGCCTCGTAGCGGGCGATGGCGAGCTTGAGCGCTTCGCGGAGCGCCACGGCTCGCAGACCCTCGGCCTCGTAGACCTCGCGCGTCCGCGTTTGCGCGGTCAGGGCGTCGCGCACCTCGCGGAATGCGTTCTGGATCGTCTTCTGGTAAACCGCCACCACCTGCCGCTGGCGCGCCTCGGCCGCCGCCTCCTCGGCGCGCAGGCGCCCGCCCTGGAAGATCGGCTGGGCGAGCGAGCCGCCGATCGTCCAGATGCCGGCCGGCCCGGTGAAGAGATCCGAGAGCGACGCCGCCTCGGTGCCGACGAGCCCGAAGAGCGAGATGCGCGGAAAGAAGTTCGCCCGCGCCACGCCGATGCGGGCGTTCGCGGCGATCAGCTGCTGCTCGGCCTGGTAGAGGTCGGGGCGCCGGAGCAGCAGCTCGGAGGGCAGCCCCGAGGGCGCCACGAGCGCCGGCTGGCGCGGGTCGTCCGGCGAGCGCACCACCGTCGTCTCCTGGATGATCGCGCGCGGGCTGCGCCCGAGCAGCACGGTGAGCACCGCCTCTTCCGCGTCGCGCTGCCGCTGCAGCGCCGGGAGCAGCGCCCGCGCGCCCTGGACCTCGGCCTCGATCTGGCGCACGTCGAGCTCGGCGATCAGGCCCGCGTCGGCGCGTTTGCGCTGCAGCTCGAGCGCGCGCGCGCGGAGGTCGAGCGACCGCTCGGTCGCGGTGACCTGCTCGTCCAGCGACCGCAGCGCGTAGTACGACTGCACCACGTCGGTCGCCAGCGTGATCCGCACCGTGTCGCGCGCGCCTTCGGTCGCCAGGAGGTCGGCCCGCGCGGCCGCGTTGGCGTTGCGGATCCGGCCCCAGAAGTCGATCTCGTAGGACATGTCGAGCGTCGCCCGGTAGTTCGTGCGGTACACCGGAACGCCGGGGAAGAACAGGTCGGTCCGCGAGGAAGTGCGGCTGCGGTTCGCGCCGGCGTTGCCCTCGATCGACGGCCAGAGCTGCGACTCGGAGACCCCGACGAGCGCGCGCGCCTCGTCGACCCGCGCCACGGCAAGCGCGATGTCCTGGTTGTTGGCGAGCGCCTCCTCGACGAGCTTGTCGAGCGTCGGGTCGCCGTACACCGCCCACCACCGGTCGGACGGCGCGCCGAGCGACGCGCCTTGCGCGGGTACGCCGCGCCAGGCGTCCGGCAGCTCGTTCGCCGGCCGCTCGTACGTCGGCGCGAACGAGCACGCGGCCAGGAACGCGCCGGCTAGCACCGCCGACCGGGCTGCGAGCCTATGCATGGTCGCCTCCCTTCGGCGCGACAGGGTGATGCTGCGGGGTGTGCGCGGTCCGCAGCGCGACCTCGCGCGCATGCTGCGCCTCGCGCAGGATGTCCGCGCTCGAGCGCGGCTCGCGGAAGCGGCGGTCGGTGATCAGGCGGAAGAACAGCGGCACGAAGAAGATCGCGAGGAACGTCGCCGCGATCATGCCGCCGACGACGCCGGTGCCGACCGCGTGCCGGGCGCCTGCGCCCGCGCCGGTCGAGAGCGCGAGCGGCAGCACGCCGAAGATGAACGCGAGCGAGGTCATCAGGATCGGCCGGAAGCGCAGCCGCGCCGCCTCGACCGCCGCGGCCGCGGCCGACAGCCCCTCGTGGTGCTTCATCGCCGCGTACTCGACGATCAGGATCGCGTTCTTCGCGGCGAGGCCGAGGAGCGTAACGAGGCCGATCTGGAAGTACACGTCGTTCGACATGCCGCGCAGCCAGACGGCGGCGAGCGCGCCGAAGGTGCCGAACGGCATCGCGAGCAGCACCGAGAACGGCAGCGACCACTTCTCGTACTGCGCAGCGAGGATCAGGAACGCCATCACCGCCGCCAGCCCGAGCGCCAGGACCGAGGTGCCGCCGGCCTTCTTCTCCTGGTAGGACGCGCCGCTCCAGTCGAGCGAGAAGTCGGCGGGCAGCACCGCTTTCGCGACCTTCTCGACCTCGGCGATCGCCTGGCCCGAGCTCGTTCCGGGCGCGCCCGCGCCGAGGATCTTCACCGCCGGCAGGTTGTTGAAGCGGTCGAGCGTCTCCGGACCCGACGCGTAGCGGATGTCGGCGAGCGCCGCGAGCGGGACCATCTCGCCCTTCTCGCTCCGCATCCAGACGTCGCCGATGTCCTCAGGACGCTTGCGGAAGCGCGACTCCGACGACATCAGCACCTGCCAGGTGCGGCCGTAGCGGTTGAAGTCGTTGACGTAGTAGGTGCCGATCGTGGCGGCGACGGTACCGTACAGGTCGTCGAGCGGGACGCCCGACCGACTTCGCCCGTTCGCGGTCCACGTCGACGTAGAGCTGCGGCGTGTTGGCGCGCCAGAGCGTGTTGATCTGCGCGAACGCCGGGTCCTTCTGTGCGGTGCCGATGAACTTCTGCGCGACCTCGGAGAGCCGCGGCGAGCCGCCCTCGCCGCGGTTCTGGATGTAGAACTCGAACCCGCCGGCGTTGCCGAGGCCGAAGATCGGCGGCGGCGCGAAGGCGAGCACCAGCGCCTCCTTGATGTGGCCGGTCTTGGCCCACAGCTCGCCGACCAGGGCCTGGACCGGCACCGGCCGCTCGTCCCAGTGCGTCTGGGTGACGAAGATCGTGGCCGCGCTGTTGCGAAACGCCCCGCCGAGGAAGTCGAAGCCGGTGAACGCGATGGCGGACTCGTTGTACGGGTTCGACTTGATGATGTCGACCACCTCGTTCACGACCCGGTCGGTGCGCTCGAGCGTGGCGCCGTCGGGCAGGATGACTGCTGCGATGTAGTAGCCCTGGTCCTCGTCGGGCACGAGCGACCCCGGCGTGATCCGCCAGAGCCCCACGGTGATCGCGACCATGCCGAGGAAGAGCACCGCCCCGATCGCCGCGCGCCGGATCATCCAGGTCACGCCGCGTGCATAGCGCGCCGTCACCCGGCCGAACCAGTCGTTGAACCAGCGGAAGAAGCGGTTCGGCGTCGTCCGCCCGCGCTTCAGGATGAGCACGCACAGGGCCGGCGTCAGGGTCAGCGCGACGATGCCCGAGATCACCACCGCGATCGACAGCGTCACCGCGAACTGCCGGTACAGCTCGCCGGTCAGGCCGCCGAGGAACGCGATCGGCACGAACACCGCGCACAGCACCAGCACGATCGCGATCACCGGGCCGGTGACCTCCTGCATCGCCTTGATCGCCGACTCGCGCGCCGAGAGGTGCATCTCGTGCATGATCCGCTCGACGTTCTCGAGCACGACGATCGCGTCGTCCACCACGATGCCGATCGCGAGCACCATCCCGAAGAGCGTCAGCGTGTTGATCGAGTAGCCGAGCGCGAGCAGCCCGGCGAAGGTGCCGATCAGCGAGACCGGGACCGCGAGCATCGGGATGAGCGTCGCCCGGGCGCTCTGCAGGAAGAGGTACACGACCAGCAGCACGAGCAGCATCGCCTCGGCGAGCGTGACCACCACCTCCCGGATCGACACCTTCACGAAGCGCGTGGTGTCGTAGACGACCGAGTGGCTGAGGCCGTCGGGGAACCGGGTCGCGAGGTCGGCGACCACGTCGTTCACGTTCTCCGCCACCGCGAGCGCGTTCGCGCCGGGCTGCAGGAAGATGCCGACGAGCGTCGCCTCGCGCCCGTTCACGCGGCCGATGAACTCGTAGTCCTTCGAGCCGAGCTCGACCCGCGCGACGTCCTTGAGGCGCAGGTTCGAGCCGTCGGGGTTCGAGCGCACGACGATGTTCTCGAACTCCGCCACCTCGGCGAGCCGTCCCTTGGTGGTGACGGTGTAGACGAGCTCCTGCGTCCCGCTCGTCGGCGCCTGGCCGATCCGGCCGGCGGCGAACTGCGCGTTCTGCTCGGTGATCGCCCGCGTCACCTCGGCGGTGGTGAGCTTGAGCTGCGACAGGCGGTCCGGCTTCAGCCAGATCCGCATGGCGTAGTCCTTCGCGCCGAAGATCTGGACGTTGGTCGTGCCCGGGATGCGCTTCAGCTGGTCGAGGACGTTCAAGCGTCACGTAGTTGGAGATGAAGAGCCCGTCGTAGCGGCTGTCGGGCGAGGAGAAGGCGATGACCTGCAGGAACGCGGACGAGCCCTTCTCGACCGTGACCCCCTGCCGGCGCACCTCGAGCGGCAGCCGCGCCTCGGCCTGCTTCACGCGGTTGTTGACGTTGAGCGCCGCCTTGTCGACGTCGGCGCCGATGTTGAACGTGACCTGCATCTCGACCGCGCCGTTGGAGGCCGAGGTCGAGCTCATGTACAGCATGTCCTCGACGCCGTTGATCGCGTTCTCGAGCGGCGCGGCGACGGTCTGCTCGAGCGTCGTCGCCGAGGCGCCGGGATAGACCGCGCGGACCGTCACCACCGGCGGCGCGATCTCCGGGTACTGCCCGACCGGGAGCACGCGGATCGCCGCGAGCCCCGCGATGACGATGAAGATCGAGAGCACGGCCGCGAAGATCGGCCGGTCGATGAAGAAGCGGGAGAACATGGCCGGCTCCTATTTCTTCGCCGCTTCGGGCGCAGCCTTCTTCGCCGCGTCGGGCACGGACGGCTTCACGGCGCCCGGCTGTCCGGCCGCGGCGACGCGCACCGGCGCGCCGGGGCCGATCTTCATCACGCCGTCGACGATCACCTTGTCCCCAGGCGCGAGGCCCGAGTCGATGACCCACGATTCGCCCACCCACTCGCCGACCTCCACGGGGCGCTGCTCGGCCTTGCTCTCCGCGTTCACGACGTAGACGAACTTTCCCTTCGGGCCTTCGAGCACTGCGCGCTGCGGCACGGTGATCGCGGCCGGTCGCACGGCGCCGGCGAGTCGCGCCCGCACGAACTGCCCCGGCTTGAGCCCGCCGTTGGGGTTCGGCATCTCGGCCCGAGTTTCCACCGTCCCGGTGCTCGTGTTCACCCGCACGTCGGCAAAGTCCACCTTGCCGGCCTTGCCGTAGACGCTCCCGTCGGCGAGCGCGACCGTCACGTCGAACCGCCCGTCGGCGGGCAGTTGGAGACGCTTCGCGTCGACGTCGCGGCGGATGCGCAGGAGCTCGCTTTCCGGGATGCCGAAGATGACGTAGATCGGGTCGGTCTGCGTCACCGTGGTGAGCAGCACGTCCGGGCCCGACACGAGCGTGCCCTCCGAACGCAGCGCGCGGCTTGAGACGCCGTTGATCGGCGACTCGACGCGGGTCCAGTCGAGATTCAGCTTCGCCTCGGCCACGCGCGCCTGCGCGCTCTTCACCTCTGCCGCCGCGATCTGCGCGGCCGAGGCGGCGTCGTCGAACTCCTTGCGGCTCACCGCTTTGATGTCGATCACCGCCTTCATCCGCTCGGCATCGCGCCCGGCCTGCGCCCGCCGCGCCTCGGCCGTCGCGAGATCGGCTTCGGCGCGCGCGAACGCGACCTGGAACGGCGCGGGATCGATCTGGAAGAGCGACTGGCCGCGCTTGACCGACTCGCCCTCGCGGTAGTTGCGCTTGAGCAGGATGCCGGTGACGCGTGCACGGACCTCGACCTCGCGGTAGCCGGCGGTCTGGCCGGTGTACTCGTAGGCGACCGGCAGTCGCTTCGCCTCGACCTCCACCACCGCCACCTCTGGCGGCGGCATCTGGCCCTGCGGCTGGCCCCGCGGCTCGCCGCAGGCGGCGAGCGCCGCGGCGAGGAGGACAGCGAAGATGCGCTGCGCGGGCGCGCGCAGCGGAACGACGTAGCGTGTCATCTGTGTACACCCCTCGTGACGGGTCCGCGCCGGGGGCACGGCCCGGATTTTCTTGATCGCGCCAGTTTACATACATGGGTGAATGTATGTAAAGTCCGGTCCGCGTAAGTTGGATGAAGAGGCGCGCGCCGGGATCGTATCGGTGCGCGAACTACTACATTACAGCTGTAAGGAAGTGGCAGGTAAAAATGGCACGACGCACCAAGGCGGAAGCGCTCGCCACCCGCGACCGCATTCTCGACGCGGCAGAGAGGGTATTCAGCCGCCGCGGCGCCTCGCGCCCGTCGCTCGACGACATCGCCGCCGCGGCCGGGGTGACGCGGGGCGCCATCTACTGGCATTTCCGCAACAAGGCCGATCTCTTCGGCGCGATGCTCGCCCGCGTGACCTTGCCGATGGAGGAGATGGTCGAGCGCTCGGGCGACGACGCGCTCACCGATCCGCTCGGCTACATCCGCCGCTGCATGGTGACGGTGCTGCGCAAAACGACCGACGACGCGCAGGCGCGGCGCGTGTTCGAGATCGTCTGCCACAAGTGCGAGTACGTGGACGAGATGGCGAGCGTCCGCGACCGCTACGTCGAGATGCGCGCCGACTGCCTGGGCGAGCTCGAGCGCGGCGTGCGCAACGCGATCCGGCGTGGGCTGCTGCCCGCCGGCCTGAACGCGCGCAGCGCCGCGGTGGGACTGCATGCCCTGGTCGACGGGCTGATCAGCAACTGGCTGCTCGACCCGAAGTACTTTCCGCTGGCGCGCGAGGCGGAGCGGATGGTCGACCAGTATCTGGCCGGGTTGGGCGCCGGACGCCCTAACGGAAGTCGCGCAGCTCCGGCACGATCCAGATCGGCATCGCCGCCATCGCGAGTGCGATGAGCGCGAACGCGAAGCCGGCGCCGTAGCTGCCGGTCAGGTCATGGAGCACGCCGCCCATGACCGAGCCGAAAGCGGCCCCGACCGCGTTCATCGAGTACACCGTGCCGTAGATCGTCGCCACGCGCGGGCCCGCAAACTTCGTCGTGCAGATCGCCGAGATGATCGGGCCGCGCGCCCCCTGGCATGCCCCGAACACCAGCACGTAGACGACGAGCAGCCAGCCGGCGGCATGGAATGACAGCGCGGCGAGCGCCAGCATCCCGGCCGCACTGCCGACGAAGCTCGCGGTGACGGTGCGCCGGTAACCGAATCGCGCAGCTACGAAGCCGATCCCGGCCAGGGTGCCGACCTGGAGCATCCCGGTCACGCCGAATGCGGTTGCAGCGACGACCGGCGCAAACCCGACGTCGATCAGGTACACCACGGTCTGCGGCACGATCGTGAACATGCCCACGGCGGTGAGGAAGAACATCGCCGCGAGGCCCCAGTAGGCACGCGTACGGATCGCGGTGCGCAAGGTCCAGCCCTCGCCCTGCGGCCGCTCGCGCGTCCGCCGGTGGTGCTCGGGGTGCCCGGCGGCAAACGTGCGCCACGGCAGCGCGAACACCGCGAGCGGCAACAGCACGAGCATCACCATGCCGAGCGCGCGATAGGTGCTGCGCCAGTCGAGATGGGCGATAAGCAACTGCGTGAGCGGCACGAACACGAGCACTCCGCAGCCCACCGCCGAGAAGGCGATGCCGATCGCTGCGGAGAGCCGGGTGTGATACCAGCGCGTGAGGAGCCCCGACGCCGGCACCATGCCGACCAACGCGACGCCGACGCCGACCAGCACGCCGGCGTAGAGATAGAACTGCCACAGGCTGGAGAGCGTGCTCGCCGCGAGATACGCGGCCGCGATGCAGGCAAGACCGGTGCCGTAGACCACGCGCGGGCCGACGCGATCGAACAGCGTGCCGACGAACGGCGCGAGGAAGCCGCCCACCAGCAGGTAAAGGGAGTACACGCCGGTGAGCTGCGAGCGCGACCAGGCGAATTCGCGCTCGAGCGGCAGCAGGAAGACGGCATAGGTCTCGCCGCTGCCGCGGCCGAGGAGGTTGAACGCGAATGCGGCGGCGAGCACGCCGAGCGCCGGACCCTGCCACTCGGAGCGCGCCGTCCGGTCGGCGGAGGCCCCCGCGGGCGGGCGTGTGCCGCTCATTCGGCGCGCTTCGGCTGCTTCAGCTTCGCGAGCGCCGGCGGCAGCCCGCACACTCGCCCGTCCAGCGCCCGGTTGCGCGACCGGGCGCGCTCGGCGTCGCACGCGCTTCGCCGTCCGCGGCGCGTTCCTGATCGCGGTCGTACCCGAGCAGCGGCAGCATCCCCGTCACCTGCACCGGGTCGCGGGCGCGGTCCCGTTCCCGCTCGACAGGAGGCTAAGGACGATGCCCACCGCAACACTGCCGGCCACGGCGTTCCTTTGTATCAATGCAGCACCCGCATCCTATCGCTGCCGCCCGCTCGTCTGGAAACACATCACCGTGGCGACGACGATGACCGCCCCGGCGATCTGCAGCGGCGTTAGCGCCTCGCCGAGCGCGAGCCATGCGATCACCGCCACAGCGACCGGCTCGAGGTTGAGTACGACCGCAGTTTGGACCGCGCCGAGCCGCGGCAGGAGCAGAAAGAGGCCGACGATTCCCAGGGCATAGCCGAGCGTCAGCCCCGCGAGCCCGATCCAGCCGGCCTCGGGCGTAGGCCAGCGGAACGCCTGCGTCGCAGCCGACGCGGCGACGAAGATCGCCGCCGTCGTGGCGAGCATGAAAAACGTGCGGAGCGGCGTGCTCATGCCCGGCGCGAGCCGTGGCGTCAGCACCATCGCCCCGGTGAAGGTCACCGCAGCCCCGAGCGCTGCCAAAAGCCCCCAGACGCTGACCGGCTGCGGCTCGACGCCGAGCACGAGCGCGAGTCCGGCGAACGCCGCGACGAGCGCGACTGCGAGCCGCGGGGTGAACCGCTCGTCGCCGAGGAGGCTCGCCGCGACGCCGGTGAGGAACGGGTAGGTGTAGAAGACGAGGATCGCGAGCGTGACCGGCATCAGCGCCACCGCGACCTGGATGCACACCGTCTGCGCGGCGATCAGCACGCCGAGCACCATCGTCGACTTGAACGTCGGCGGCAGCGGCAGCACCGCCTCCCGCCGCAGCCGCAGCAGCATGAGCAGCAGAAGCCCGGCGCAGACCGAGCGCACCGTCGCCGCGGTCAACACGTTCACGCCGTTCGCGAACGCGAGCCGCGCGGCGACGTGTCCCGCGCCGAGCAATACCGCGACGGCGAAGAGCGCGAGGAGCAGCAGCCAGCTGTTGGTGCGAGCGGACATGGAACGCCGAGCGCGCGCGAAAGCGCGCGATTATGCCCGTTCCAACCGGTCGCCCCGACTAGGTGCTTGATGCACTGATCGGGTTCGTTGCGTAAGGCAACTGTGAGGCGCGCCCTGAGCGGGTCGACCGGCGCGCGGCATATGGTGCAGCGCCAGCGGCGCACGCGGCGGCCGGGCGACGCAAAGCAGCTGCGCCCCACTGGATGGTTACCCGTGGATGCCTACCCGTGCCGATTCATGCCCACGCTTGGCAATCCTGGGCTATCCGTGCCAATCTTCTCTCAGGTCTACTTAACGTTCGGCGTCTTGCGGCAGTGTTGCAGCGGGGGCTGGTGTGCACGTCACCGTGGCTGATCCAGTCATTGCATGTGTGGTGAAGGGCCCTGCCGTTGTCCTGAGGTTACGCACGGTGCGCTGTTTGCTGGTCTTAGGTCAGGGAGAGAAAAATGAACCTCGCTCGAACAGTCGCTGCCGAGGCCTCGGTGGACCCGCAACATGTCGTTCTCCTGCGCCAGAGCAACCGAAGAACTGCGGCCCTGAGCCGCGCAGGCGGAACCTTAGAGGGATACACACTCGTCCAGCCGATCGACTCGAAGTACGATTTTGCAGCGGCAGGCAAACTCCCGATCCACATCGTGGTCGCCATCGTTGACGATAAGGTTCATGCTGTCTACAGGATTACTGGTGTCGAAAAGACAGGCACGACCCGCTCTCTGACTACGGCCGGCTACAACCGATTTGACCAGGCTGCTGGATATCGCGAGAGGCCGGCGAAGCGATTTTCCGCTGAAGAGCTAAAGAGTCGTTGTCTCGATCGTCCGATAGTCGGATGGACAAGCCCCAGGAACGCCGTCGCCCGCTACGGCGGCAAGATGTTCGACAACGTCGAGTTTCTGTGACGGAGAGGGTTGATGAATTTCAAGGCCTCGGTTCTTTGCCAGCGGCCGCCGAACAAGCCGTTCAACCGGAGCGCCCAACAGCGGGGCCGCTGTTGGGTACCCTCCTCGCTTCGCTCGTCGGCGCCCGGTTAACGGCGGCGTTGGGCGTCAGAACACACGAGCGTTGAATGAGGGACATCGCGGATCTCACAGAGGAGGAGTTGACCCGCTCGCTCACGTACGCCGGTTTCATTCTGGTTGCGTACGAACTGGTCAAGACTTTAATAGTCGGACCCATTAAGGCCTTCTATTCGGATACGACTTTCGGCGAGGGTATGCCGTTTAAGTCCTACGACGTGGATGTCTTGTCCCGACACAAGAATGAGTTCGAGGCGTGCCTTCTCTATCTGCGAGATTTTATGAAGGCGCTGGATTCAGATGATGTATTGGCGATCCAGGGACTAAGGAAGCACAGAAATGACTTGGCTCATGACCTCGTCAGTAGACTGAGTCAGCTCGATATTGCAGCCTACTGGCCACTGCTTGAAAAGGCGGACCGAGCATTGTTTAAGCTGAGCAACTATCGCACCTACATGGAGATCGGTGCAGACCCCGCGTTCCAGAACAGCGGTATCAACTGGGAGACCGTGAAGGGCCACGAGTACCTCGCCTTCAAGGAGATCCTCAAGAAGGTGAAGATCTTGCAGGGAGGTAAGAGATGACGCCCAACCACGCCTTGCAGCCGACCGCCGGCAAGCGCGCTTCGCTTGCTTGCGGTTCCCTCGTCGCTTCGCTCCTGGGCGGCGGCTGAAGGCGACCGTTAGCCGTCGAGATCATCGTGGCCGTCGATCTGCGGGCTGCTCTTCCCGCTCTCCTGCCACTCGCAATCGAGTGGGCGGACGCGCGTGCTCGCAAGGTAGCGCTGGCTGGCATGCCGCTGAACGATCATCGCCTCGGCGTCGCCCGCGCAGTCGGGGTGCAAAAGCCCCAGCTCATTCGCGTCGCGCTCGTTCAAGCCCTGCCTTTGCCCGAGCATCCTGCCCTACGCGGGGCGGCGCTACAAACGGGTCTGCTCGGTCCAGGAATGGTCGGACTTACCCTCGGCTACTCTGTCCTCATCTGCCGTGGCCATGACACGACCCGCCTCTTGTCCCACGAATTCCGACACGTGTATCAGTACGAACGCGCAGGTTCACTCGCCGCCTTCCTTCCGGTCTATCTTCAACAGATCGTTGAGCTAGGCTACAACAATGCTCCGTTCGAAATCGACGCGCGTTCGCACGAGTTCGACGGCTAACCCCGTATATGGACTCCCCCCACAAAGCAAGAGGCTGATCGATAGGGCTGGCACGACGGGAACGCCTGCAGTCGTATATCCGGCATCGTGAGTGGGCTCTGGATGGCCCGTGCCGACATGGAATCTGCGAGCACCGGCGCGCCAATCGTTGCAACGGGCAAGGGCGCTGTTGTCAGCGGCCCTGCCAGCGGGGTTATCGGCGTCAGTCGGTGCGGGGGTGACCCGAGGTGCCATGGTGGGCGATCAGTCTCTACGCAAGCGGTGGTGGGGTGACTCGCTCAGGTGAATCTGGGTTCCTTGCTCAGGCCGGGATTGGGAAAGCGCTGCGCGCGATCTTCTTTTCCGGACGTCGCACTTCGCCGTAGGGCGCGCCGTCGCGAAGGCAGGCGTAGCAGATCCGGGCGAGCTTGTTGGCGAGCGCGCAGGTGGCTTTGTTGTGATTGCTACGGGACTGCACGGCGAGCGCCCAGACGCGCAGCGGATCGACGATGCGTCCGGCCCGGGTCGCGGCAGTGGCTGCGCGCAGCACCGAGCGCGCCCCGTGGGTGAGGAGCATGCGCAGGTATCGATCGCCGCGCTTGGAGATGCGCCCGATCCGGCGTGTGCTGCCGGAGGAGAACTCCTTGGGCGTGAGGCCGAACCACGAGGCGAAGTGGCGCGCGTCGCCGAAGTGGTGCACGCTGCCGCTGGTGGCCGCAACCATCGCGGTGGCGGTGAGCAGCCCCACCCCGGGAATCGTGAGCAGCGTCGCGCACGCCGGCGACTGGCGCGCCGTCCGCGTCAACTCGCGCTCGAGCTCAGAGATCCTTGCCTCCAGAAGTCGGATTTCCTCAACCAGGAGTTTCATCGTCGCGCGGATGAGCTCGGGGATCGCCGATCTCGGATCGGCAAGCACCCGGCCGATCTGCTCCAGCCCCAGGCGGGCGCCCTGCACAATGCCGATGCCGAACTCCCGGCAGAAGCCGCGCAACGCGTTGATGCGCGAGGTGCGCGTACCCATCCAAAGCGATCGCGTGCGGTGCAACCCCTGGAGGGCCTGGTGCTCGATCGATTTCACCCGCACCGGGACGATCTCGGCGCAGCGCGCCGCCTCCAGCAACGCCTCGGCGTCGGCCGCGTCGGTCTTGTTGCGTTTGACGTAGGCGCGCACGTAGGGCGCCGGCAGGAGCCGGACTTCGATGCCCAGCCCGGTCAGCCAGCGCGCCCAATGGTGCGCACTGCCGCAGGCTTCCATGACGACCAGGCCGACGGCCCGATTGACGAACCAGCGCTCGAACTGGGTGCGGGTCAGGCGTGCTCGCTCGACGACCCGCCAGTTCGCATCAGCGATCGCCAACTGGAAGACGTTTTTCGCCAGATCGACACCCACGGTCGGCAGCGCGGCGGTAGCATTCATCTCGGACTCTCCTCGGTTGAGTGCTGACACCCCACACCACATGAGGCCAGCTGGCACAATGATGCCGAAAAGCCGAGGGGAGTCCATCCCATCACTCGAGCCGACCGCCGCAAGCGCGCTTCGCTTGCTTGCGGTGCCCTCGTCGCTGCACTCCTCGGCGGCGGCTCAGCACGAACGTTGATATGGCTTCGTTTGTCAAGAGGGCGAAGCGTGTCCTGCCAGCTCGAGCATGCGTTGAGACAACAGCGGCCCGATAGGCG
Source organism: uncultured beta proteobacterium (assembly GCA_963744255.1). Classification (GTDB taxonomy): domain Bacteria; phylum Pseudomonadota; class Gammaproteobacteria; order Burkholderiales; family SG8-39; genus DATEDA01. The sequence continues at coordinate 110,466 of CAVUSZ010000056.1, read as the reverse complement.
AGGCGGCGGGCTCATCTGTGACGACGGTCGATCAAGCTGATATGCGGGCGTTGGATAGCCGCAAGACTGTTGTGCGTCACGGAGCTGCCTCGCTCTAGGCTCTGGGGTGTCGGACGCGGTCCGATCCGGTAACGTTGCCGAGGATTCTCCAACCGCGAGCGCGGCACCTCGCCTATCGAGCTGGATGTCGGGGTGTCGGTGCGTAGCCTCCTTTTCGGTTGGGTTTGCGCGTTTGGCGATCGCGTTTTGGTCTCAGGCGGGCTTGACCTGCTGGCCGATCGCCCAGACAAAGCCTGCGAGTTCGCGGGCGATCGCCACCGCGATCTTGTTGCGGTTCAACCCGAGCGCCTGCAGCCTGCGAAACCGTGCGCACAGCCGCAGCTGCGCTTGCCAGGCGATCGCGATCGCCGCCTTGGGCAGTGCGCTTGGCGCCGGGCGATGACCGGACTCACCGCCGGCCCGTATCGATAGGCCCAGGCCGCCTCCACCAACGCACGGCGCGCCGAACGGTTGCCCGCCTTGGTGATCGAACCCTGGCGGCGGCGTTCGCCGGTAGAGTCTTCGCTCGGGATCAGTCCCAGGTAGGCCATGAGCTGGCGCGGATGGCCGAAGCGCGTGAGATCCCCCAACTCGGCCACGATGCGCACCGCGTGAATGAGCTGGATCCCACGGCAGGCCCGCAACGCAGAGACGACCGGCTGCCAGCGCCACCCAGAGAGCTCCTGCTCGATCGCCCGGGTGAACCGCTCCACCCGAGCGCTCGCCTCCTCGACCGCCTGCACGTACTCCTCAAAGGCGATGCGCTGCGCTGCAATGGGCAGCGTCAAGCGCGAAATCCAGCGTCGATGCCCCTCGGTCCAGGCGGTCTTTCCAGCATAGCGAATGTCGTTGCGAAGCAGCAGCGCCGAGAGTCGTTGGCGCCCCTGGCGCTGCACCACCACCGCGTCCTCGCGTGCCCGCACCAGATCGCGCATCGCCTCGTCGGCCGCATCGGGCACATAGATCGGCTTGAGCTCGCCCGCACGCGCAAGGCCCGCAAGCTTGAGGCTATCGCGCCGGTCGGTCTTGATCCGATCGCGCGAGCGCCGCGGCGTGTCCGCCGGCGACACCACCCAACACTCGTGGCCACGACCCTTCAACATCCGGTAGATCCCAAATCCGCACGGACCCGCCTCGTACACGAACACCAGCGGCCTGCCCTGCGACTCGAGCTTGCGCACCGCGCGCGCAAGCGCATTCGTGTCACCGCCGATCCGACCGTGATGGCGCACTTCGCCCGCCTCCTCGGCTAGCGCGATGTCGATCGACTCCTTGTGCACGTCCATCCCGACAAACAGCTTGCTAGACTTGCCACCCATGGCCTGCCTCCTTTTCGTGGTTGATGCCTTCGTGCTCAACGTGTGGCTCTGCGTGGCTCGCTTGTGGCTCGCCACGTAATCCACGATACCAAGGAGGCAGGCCGCCCCTCAGCACGAAGCCATTCTGTCTGGGCGTGATCGAGACGATGGACGATTGCTGCACTGACAAGGCCGCTGCCGTCGAACGCCTGCGCGAGCGCCAGACAACGACCCTGCGCTTGGTTCTGGTGGCGAACGCCACGATGTTTATCGTCGAGCTCGTTTCTGGCCTCCTCGCAGGGTCCGTGGCCCTGCTCGCCGACTCTCTCGACATGCTCGGCGACGCCTTTGTCTACGGCTCCAGTCTCTACGTCGTCGCGCGCGGCCCGATCTGGAAAGCGCGGGCCGCTGTGGCGAAGGCGGCGGTGATGGGTCTCTTCGGCGCGTTCGTCTTCGGGCAGCTCGTGTACAAGCTCGCGTATCCGCAGCTTCCGACCGTCGAGACAATGGGCGCGGTCGCTGCGCTCGCACTTGCCGTGAACGCTGTTTGCTTTGCCTTGCTCTGGCGCCACCGTGACGAAGACATCAACATGCGGTCGGTCTGGCTGTGCTCGCGCAACGATCTCATCGCAAACATCTCCGTACTGCTGGCTGCGTGGGCAGTGTGGGTGACGCTTTCGCCCTGGCCGGACATCGCGGTTGGTGCGCTTATTTGCGTGGTCTTCCTTCGTTCGGCGTTCCTTGTCGCTCGCGAAGCGCGTGCGGAGCTGCGGCTGAATCACGCCCAACCACCCGTTGCAGCGGACGCGCCGCAAGCGACGCGCCGCTGAACGGGAGCGTTGGGCGTCGAGCGGGCCAGGCGCGATTGGAGATTGGCACACATGACTCGGAAGCTGAAACGCGGGCAGTATCGACCGTTGGTATTGGCGGCACTCCTGGTCAGTCTTTGCCAAGCAGGCCAAGCGCAAGAAGCGCCGGGTGCGAGACCTTCCACTCCTTCCGGCGGCGCGGTCACGCTATTTCAGAACGTCCGGATCTTTGACGGAAAAAGTACCACTCTGTCAGGGCCGAGAAACGTTCTCGTTCGTGGGAACAAGATCGAGCGCATCTCCACAGCTCCGATCCCGACCGATCGCAGCGCCACCACCATGCTCATCGACGGCGGCGGGCGCACGCTGATGCCCGGGCTGATCGACATGCACTGGCACACGATGATGGTGCGGCCGACGCCGGCAGCGCTGCTCGCGGGGGACATCGGCCACCTCAATCTGGTGGCAGGCGCCGAGGCTACGGACACGCTGATGCGCGGGTTCACCACCGTTCGCGACCTGGGCGGGCCGGCGTTCGGGCTCAAGCGCGCCATCGACGAGGGCACCGTCGTCGGCCCGCGCATCTTCCCGTCCGGCGCCATCATCACCGTCACCAGCGGTCACGGCGACTTCCGCCAGCCGTTCGAAGTGCCGCGCATGCTCGGCAGTCCGCAGTCCCGCGGAGAGCTGCTCGGCGCCGCCATGATCGCTGACAGCCCGGATGAGGTCCGCGTGCGCGTGCGCGAGCAGCTCATGCTGGGTGCGTCGCAGATCAAGCTGACGGCGGGCGGGGGGGTGGCGTCGCCCCACAGCCCGCTCGACGCGTCCACCTTCACCGAGGCCGAGCTGCGCGCCGCCGTTGAAGCCGCCGGGAACTGGGGCACCTATGTCACTGTGCACGCGTACACGCCTGAGTCCATCCAGCGCGCGATTGCCGCCGGCGTGAAGTGCATCGAACACGCCCACTTGATGGACGAACCGACCGCCAAACTGATCGCCGAGAAGGGCATCTGGTTGAGCACTCAGGCGTTCCCCGACGAGCTGGCCGACGCGTTTCCGCCCGGTTCGTTCGAGCGAGACAAGGCGATGGAGGTGTTCGCCGGTACGGACAGAACCTTCACGCTGGCGAAGAAGTACAAGATCAAGACGGCGTTCGGCACCGACATCCTGTTCTCCCCGAGGCTGGCGCAGCGCCACGGGGAACTGTTGACCAAGCTGGTCCGCTGGTACACCCCCGCCGAAACGCTCGTCATGGCGACGGGAACGAACGCCCAACTGTTGGCGCTGTCGGGGAAACGAAATCCGTATCCAGGCAAGCTCGGCGTGGTCGAGGAAGGCGCGCTCGCCGACCTGCTGCTCGTCGACGGTGATCCGATCGCCAACATCAAGCTGATCGAGGATCCGGAGAAAAACCTGCTCGTCATCATGAAGGACGGCAGGATCTACAAGAATGCACTGCGCAAATGAGACCCGATCATGTGCGTTCCATGTTGCTCTCGCTCGTCGAGAATGACGCATACCTTGTCGCCCTCGCGAGCAGCGACGCCCAACCATGCGTTCGAGGGGACCGCTTTCCGGCGTCGCACCGTTTCGCCGCACTGCGCCGACGCGGCCCCTCAACGCAAACGTCGGGCTCCAAGAGAGCTCAGTCGGCAGGAGGAAAGATATGAGCAACCGAATCACCGTAGCAATTGTCACTCTGCTTCTAACGGCGTGCCAGACAGTTACACCACGCACATGGCAGCTGCCGCCAGACGTCAAGACGCTGCAGATCTATGGATATGAGATCGCCTATCTGGAGCGCGGAGCCGGACCGCCGGTTGTCCTTGTTCACGGCACTCTTTCCGACTATCGCAGTTGGTCGGCTCAGACTGAGGCTCTCTCAGCACAGCACCACGTCATTGCTATGAGCCTGCGTCACTACTACCCCGAGCGCTGGGACGGAAAGTCCGACGATTTCACTCTGTCCCAACACGCGGTCGATCTGGCCGAATTCATCCGCCAACTCAACTTTGGAAAGGCGCACGTGGTTGGCCACTCGCGTGGGGCCACGGTCGCATTGCTAATGGCGACTCGACATCCCGAACTTGTCAAATCCCTTGTCCTCGCCGAACCGCAACCAATTGATGCGTTGATCCCAAGCACACCCCAAGCGGCCCAAGCTGCCGAGAGGCGTCAAAGCGCAATCCGAGGTGCGCTCGATCAATTCGACAAAGCGCAACTGGATACTGGACTCGGGCAATTCATCAATTTTGTTGGGGGGGCCGGCGCGTGGCAGGCCGCCCCTGACCCACAAAAGCAGGTATGGCGTGACAACGCTTGGTCAATCAAGAGTTTGCTAGCTGACTCAGCCGAGAGCATCACTTGTAAAGAGATGTCCCGTGTCGACCTTCCTGTACTTCTAGTGGCCGGAGAGAAGAGCCCGCCGATCTACCGTGTAATGCTTGAGGCCGTTCAGAAGTGCCTGCCTAGGCGCGATTGGATAGCCATTCCAAACGCAGGCCACGCAATGCACCGCATGAACTCGTCGGCATTCAATCAAGTAGTTCTCACCTTCATCTCGAAACAGTAGCGCTTGGTGCCCAACAAGCCCATCAACCGGACAGCCGCGAGCACAACTCGCGGTGCCCTCGGTCGCTACGCGCCCTCGGCTGCCGGTTATGGGCGGCGTTAGGCTTCACAGAACTCCACGCGATGCGTGATCCGAATCAGTTCAAGGTCAACGAGGCCTGGCTCGTGTTCAAGTTGAACGACGTGCCGATTCGCACTGAATCAGAGGGTGACTTCAACTGCATCGCGCTCATGGACGCCGCGAGTTGCTTCATCTTGGCCAACACGTTCGCCCCAGCCGGAGAGGCGGAGCCGCCGAAGATAGCAGTCAGACGCTTGCTCAAGGAAGCAAAGGCGCACAAGCAGGAGCTGCCCAAGACGCTCTTTATCCCAAGTGGTCAGTTCAACAACATCCTGCCAGCGGAAGCAGAGCGCCAGGGAATTGCTGTCGTCCGCGTTTCCGAGGATGAGTTGCTTCTGTTCATCGGCGAGGCTCGAGAGTCGTTCAAGGAGCACTTCGGCGGAGGCAGCGTACGGTGAAGCCTAACCCCGTATATGGACTCCCCCCGCAAAGGAAGAGGCTGATCGATAGGTCTGGCACGGCGGGAACGCCTGCAGTCGTATATCCGGCATCGTGAGTGGGCTCTGGATGGCCCGTGCCGACATGGAATCTGCGAGCACCGGCGCGCCAATCGTTGCAACGGGCAAGGGCGCTGTGGCCAGCGGCTCTGCCAGCGGGGTTATCGGCGTCAGTCGGTGCGGGGGTGAGCCTGGGTGCCATGGTGGGCGATCAGTCTCTACGCAAGCGGCGGTGGGGCGATTCGGTCGAGAACCTCGTTCAGGCGGCGATCGGGAAAGCGGTTCGGGCGATCTTTTTCTCCGGACGTCGCACTTCGCCGTAGGGCGAGCCGTCGCGAAGGCAGGCGTAGCAGATGCGGGCGAGCTTGTTGGCGAGCGCGCAGGTCGCTTTGTTGTGATTGCTTCTCGCCTGCACGGCGAGCGCCCAGGCGCGTAGCGGATCGACGCTACGTCCGGCCTGGACGGCGGCGCTGGCCGCGCAGCACCGAGCGCGCGCCGTGGGTGAGGAGCATCCGCAAGTAGCGGTCGCCACGCTTGGAGATGCGCCCCAGAGGCCGCGTGCTGCCCGAGGAGAATTCCTTTGGTGTGAGATTAAACCAGGCGGCGAAGTGGCGCGCGTCGCCGAAGTGGTGCACGCTGCCGCTGGTGGCCGCGACCATCGCGGTGGCGGTGAGCAGCCCCACCCCGGGAATGGTGAGCAGCGTGGCGCAGGCCGGCGACTGGCGAGCGGTCTGCATCAACTCGCGCTCAAGCTCGCTGATTCTCGTCTCGAGCAGCCGAATCTCCTCGACCAAGAGCTTCATCGTGCTGCGGACGAGCGCAGGCACGGCCGAGTTCGGATCGGCGAGCACCCGGCCGATCTGCTCCAGGCCGAGGCGCCGCGCCTTGTGCGATCGTGATGCCGAACTCGCGGCAGAACCCGCGCAGCGCGTTGATCCGCGCGGTGCGCGTGGCCATCCACAGCGAGCGGGCCCGATGCAGGACCTGGACAGCTTGCTCCTCGACCGACTTCACCCGCACCGGGACGATGTCGGCGCAGCGCGCCGCCTCCAACAGCACGCAGGCATCGGCTGCGTCGGTCTTGTTGCGTTTCACGTAGGCGCGCACCTACGGCGCCGGGAGCAAGCGCACCTCGATCCCAAGTCCCATGAGCCAGCGCCCCCAGTGGTGGGCGCTCCCGCAGGCTTCCATCACCACCAGACCGACGGCCCGATTGACGAACCAGCGCTCGAACTGGGTGCGGGTCAGGCGCGCTCGTTCGACGACCCGCCAGCTCTCATCGGCGATGGCGAGTTGAAAAACGGTCTTCGCAAGATCAACGCCCACGATCGGCAGCGCGGCAGTAGCATTCATCTCGGACTCTCCTCGGTTGAGCGCTGACACCCCACACCACATGAGGCCAGCTGGCACGATGATGCCGAAAAGCCGCAGGGAGTCCATCCCATCAATGCAGGGGGCCGCTTGCCAGCGTCGCTCCGCTTCGCTACGCGTCGCTGACGCGGCCCCTGATCGCGAACGTTAGGCCGCACGACTTCACGTTCTATCATCGCAAAGGCTCAATCATGCTGAATACGTACCATGGCAGTTGTCACTGTGGCGCCGTCAAGTTTGAGGCTGACATCGACCTCACGCAGAGCACTTATCGCTGCAATTGCTCCATCTGCAGGCGAACACGCTTCTGGCCAGCCGTGGTGAAGCCAGAAGGCTTTCGCCTGCTGATGGGCGAAGCAGATCTAACGCAGTACCTGTTCAACACCAAGAAGAACCACCACTATTTCTGCAGGCATTGCGGCGTCCGCGCGTTCGGCGTCGGGAACGAAATGCCCATTGGCAAAATGTACGGAGTGAACATGATGTGCCTTGACGACGTCTCTGATGAAGAGCTAGCAAGAGTTCCTATCACATACGTTGACGGTCGCAACGACAACTGGCAACGCGCCCCGGCATTCTTCAGCCATCTGTGAGTGTGGTCGCATCCGTCAAAGTGCGGCCTAACCCTCTCTCCGTGAACCACCTCTTTCGAGGCTCGGGAGTCAGGACTCATGCGCAAGAAGGGACGCACGCGAACTAGCGCGCGCCATGTGGCCCCTCGGCAGATGAGCGTCTTGGGCGAGGTCTCGTACATCAAGGGTCTCGCGGTACAGCGTGACGCCCGTGTCGTGTCCATCGGCCCACTGATCCTGTTCTCGACACAAAGCGGTGACGCGTGGGTCCTCGACCCGGCAGATAGTTTAGCGCTGCGCCTGGCGCAGAATGGCGATCCATTGCCGAGCCGAATCATCGAGACGTCTGAGCACTACATGATCGAATAGGACATGACTTTCCGGATTGACGGAGATGCATTCATTTGTCTCGACTCGGCCGGCCGTGAGCAGGCGATCGTGGGCTACCCGATCGCCGAGATCGGCCGCGCCATGGCGCGAGCGAAGATCCATTGAGCAACCGCAGTGTCCATTCACTGGCGCCGAGGGCTTTCACGTGCACCGTGCTGACCAATGTGAGTGCTGCCGTCGCGGTGCTCACATCGGGCGGAGGTGGCTGGGTCCATGAGACGTCAATGGGTCTTTGATCCGCACTCGGGTGGAGTGAAGATTCCGCCCGCAGTGCGCGCGCGAACCGTGGAACGCATCGAGAAGTACGCGGCAAAACACTATGCTGGAAAGTACACACGGCTCGAGATTCGCTTTCGTGGCCCGCTTTGTTATATCGACGCCTATGTGGAGCCGGAGGAACCATCTGCCAAGATGCTCAAGGTGACGGGTGAAACGCGGCAACAGTTCCTCGAACGATTGCGGACCGCTCCCATACACCTGTGTCGATTGCGACACTTCACCGAGGACCGTTGGAGCATGGCCTTCTTCACCTACAGCAATGAGCGTTACGAACCGAGCTTCTTTGCAAACGGAAGCTTCCACGGTACACCCGAGGAGGCCTTCGAGCTGACGGCGGTGTATTTGCGGTAACTGCGACTGACTGCAGGTGAGGGAATGAGGCCTAACATTGCAATGCAGTGCGTTCAGCCGGCGTCGTCGCCTGTTGCCCCTGATGGTCGTTCAGTCTCTAGACTAGAATCCGATCCGCTGCGCCGCGTCCTCGCCTTTCAGCTTGACCTCCTCCTTCAACGCGGCGACGAACGCCGCCGGGTCCGGCGCCCGGCCGAGGATGCGGAAGCGGTGCGCGACCGCCGCGAAATCGCCCGGGGGGTCAGTCGATCGATCCGCTGCACCTCCAGGACCCGCCCCGCGTCCTCACGAACGACGCCGAGATCGGTCAGCGTTCGTGCGGCGCGCGGACGCGGGCGGCGCTACCATCGGCGGGAACTATCGTCGCTGGAGACTCTGGGCCAATGCCCGGCCACGTTCACACGGTGGGCGCCGTCAGCTACCGCTTCCCGGATCTGCGGACCTTGCTCGCGAAGGCAACGCCGGCGCGCGCGGGTGATTCTCTCGCGGGGCTCGCGGCGTCGACCGCCGAGGAGCGCGTCGCGGCGCAGATGGCGCTCGCGGAGGTGCCCCTCGCGGCCTTCCTGTCGGAGCCCGCGGTGCCGTACGAGAAGGACGAGGTGACGCGGCTCGTCCTCGACCGCCACGACGCCGCGGCGTTCGCGCCGGTCGCGCATCTCACCGTCGGCGACTTCCGCGACTGGCTGCTCGCCTACGAAACGGACGCCGCAGCGCTCGCGCGGCTCGCGCCGGGGCTCACGCCCGAGATGGTCGCGGCGGCATCGAAGCTCATGCGCATCCAGGACATGGTGATCGCGGCGCGGAAGACCGAAGTCGTCACGCGCTTCCGCAACACGCTCGGCCTCGCCGGGCGGCTCGCAACCCGCCTCCAGCCCAATCACCCTACCGACGACCCGAAGGGAATCGCCGCCAGCATCCTGGACGGCTTGCTCTACGGCTGCGGCGACGCGGTGATCGGCATCAACCCCGCGAGCGACAACCTCGACCAGGTGACAGGTCTCCTCGCGATGCTGGACGGCATCATTGCCACGCAGGGAATCCCTACGCAGTCCTGCGTGCTCACGCACGTCACCACGACGCTGCGGGCGATCGAACGCGGCGCGCCGGTAGATCTCGTCTTCCAGTCGATCGGCGGCACCGAGGCGACAAACCGCAGCTTCGGCGTCGACGCGCGCCTCCTCGCAGAGGCAAACGATGCCGCGCGTACGCTCGGACGCGGCACGACCGGCGCCAATGTCATGTACTTCGAGACCGGCCAGGGCAGCGCGCTTTCGGCCAACGCGCACCATGGGGTCGACCAGCAGACGCTCGAGGCGCGCGCCTACGGTCTTGCCCGCGCGTTCGAACCGCTGCTCGTGAACACCGTGGTCGGGTTCATCGGCCCGGAGTACCTGAACGGCCGTGAGATCGTGCGCGCCGCCGTCGAGGACCATTTCTGCGGCAAGCTCCTCGGGCTTCCGATGGGCGTCGACGTCTGTTACACGAATCACGCCGACGCCGACCAGGACGACGTGGACACCGCGCTCACGCTGCTCGCCGCCGCGGGGGTCAACTACATCATGGGCGTGCCCGGCGCGGACGACGTGATGCTGAACTACCAGAGCACCTCGTTCCACGACGCGCTCTATCTGCGCCAGGCATTCGGGCTGAAGCCAGCGCCCGAGTTCGAGGACTGGCTCGCCCGCATGGGGATCCTCGCCGCGGGTACGCGGCTCGAGCGCGCGAATCCGCGCCACCCCCTGCTCGCGCTGGCCGGTGACTGATCGCGTGACAAGGCCGCCTTCCACCCGCCCCGATCCGTGGCAGGGTTTGCGCGCGTTTACCGCGGCGCGAATCGCGCTCGGCCGTGCCGGTGGCAGCATCCCGACCCGGCCGCTGCTCGAGTTCCAGCTCGCGCACGCGCGGGCCCGGGATGCGGTCGATCGCGACCTCGACGGCGGTGCGATCGAGAGGGCGCTTCGCGAACGCGGCTGGGACGTGCTGCCGCTTCACAGCGCGGCACCCGACCGCCGCACGTTCGTCCAGCGTCCCGACCTCGGCCGCATCCTGAGCGACCAGTCGAAAGCGGCGCTCGAATCTCGAGCGCACGCCCCTCACGATGCGGTGCTGATGATCGCCGACGGGCTGTCGGCGCTCGCGGTCGAACGACACGCAGTGCCGCTTCTCGACGCGCTTCGCCCGCGGCTCGCCGGCGCCGGCTGGCGGCTCGCACCGGTCTGCATCGTGCATCAGGGCCGGGTGGCGATCGGCGACGAGATCGGCGTGCTCGTTGCCGCGCGGCTCGCGGCGATGCTCATCGGCGAGCGCCCGGGCCTGAGCGCCCCCGACAGCCTCGGCGTCTATCTCACGTGGGACCCGCTGCCGGGCCGCACCAATGCCGAGCGGAACTGCATCTCCAACATCCGCCCGGAGGGCCTGGGCTACGCGCTCGCCGCGCACAAGCTCTTCCATCTGATGACGGCGGCGCGGCTCGCCCGGCTGACGGGCCTCGACCTCAAGGAGGACGCACCGGCGCTGCCGGGCACACGCCCATGATCCGACATCTCCTCTCCGCGCTCGCCATTGCCGGCGCATTCGCCGCGCCGCCAGCCGCCGCCGACGAGGCGCGCGAACGCCTCATCGCCGAGGTGGCGAAAGCAGCCAATCAGTTCCTCGCGGCGCTGCCGGAAGATCGCCGGCTCGGCGCGAAAGCCGCCTTCCAGAGCCGTGATCGCACCACGTGGCGCTACACGCCGGGCAGCCGGCCAGGGATGCCGCTGCAGGAGATGTCGACGGCGCAGCGCGAGGCCGCGCACGCGCTGCTCGCGAGCTTTCTCTCGAGCGAGGGCTACCTCAAGGTGCAATCGATCATCGCGCTCGAGGTCGTGCTACGGGAGCTCGAGCGCTGGGACGAGCGCGATCCGGAGCGCTACTGGTTCCTCGTGTTCGGCGATCCCGGCACGGAATCGCCATGGGGGGTGCGAGTCGAAGGCCATCACGTCTCGCTGCATCTCGCCGTCATCAAGGGCCGGTTCGTGTCGTCGACGCCGACCTTCCTCGGCGCGAATCCCGCCGAGGTCCGCAGCGGGCCGAAGAAGGGGAGCCGCGCGCTCGCCGCCGAGGAAGACACGGCGCGCGCACTTCTTGACTCGCTGAGCGCTGCCCAGCGCGGCGAGGCGATCGTGGACGAGGCGCCCTACGGCGACATCGTCAGCCGCAACCGCTCGAGGGCGGACCCGCTCGACGGCCGCGGGATCGCGTTCGCAAAGCTCGCCTCTCAGCAGCAGAAGCAGCTGCTCGCGCTGATCGAGGTGTACGCGGGCACGATGAAGCCGAAGCTCGCCGAAGAGCGGCTGGCGAAGATCCGCGCCGCCGGCCTGGAGGGCATCCGCTTCGCCTGGGCCGGGCCGACGGCGCGCGGCCGGCCGCACTACTACCGCGTGCAGGGGCCGACGTTCCTGATCGAGTTCGACAACTCGGGCGGCAACCACATCCACTCCGTGTGGCGCGACTTCGAGGGCGACTTCGGCCGCGATCTCCTGCGCGAGCATTACGGCGCCTCCGCCCACGTCGCCGGGCGGCACGTTCCGCGGGGATCGCCGTGATCCGGATCCGCGACATCGACCACGTCGTCCTCCGCGTGAAGGACCTCGAGCGGATGATCGACTTCTATTGCCGCGTCATCGGCTGCACCGTCGAGCGGCGCCGCGACGATCTGGGTCTCGTGCACCTGCGCGCGGGCCGATCGCAGATCGACCTGGTGCCGGTCGACGGTCCGCTCGGCCGCGCCGGTGGCGCGGCACCCGGCGCAGAAGGCCGGAACTTGGATCACGTGTGCCTGCGGGTCGAGCCGTTCGACGAGGCGGCGATCGTGCGACACCTCCAGGCGCACGGCGCGCGCGTGGGGGAGATCGCGCAGCGCTTCGGCGCCGACGGCACGGGGCCGTCGATGTACGTCCACGACCCCGAGGGCAACGTCGTCGAGCTGAAGGGACCGCCGGCCGGTTGAGCCGGCGGCTCAGCGCGTCCAGGGTGCGGCGAGCGAGCGCGCCGTGACGCTCCGACCGAGCGCAGCGAGCGCCGCGGTCACGATCGCGTCCCGGTCGACTTCGAAGAAGGCGCGCAACGCGGCGCGCGTGTCGCTCCGTCCGAAGCCATCGGTGCCAAGGGCGGTGTAGCTCCGGCCAGCAGGCACGTAGGGCCGCGCCAGATCGGCCACCGCGCGGACATAGTCGCTCGCGGCGACGATCGGACCCGCGGTCGGCGCGAGTTGCCGCGCCACCCACGACGGCGAGCCTGCGCCCTCGACCCGCTGCGCCCGCTCGGCCGCCATCCCGTCCCAGTGCAGCTCCGTCCAGCTCGTGACGCTCCACACGTTCGCCGCGATGCCGTGGTCGCGCCCGAGCGTCTCCGCCGCCGCGATCACCTCGCGCAGGATCGCCCCCGAGCCGAGAAGCTGCATCTGCGCACCTTCGCGCGGCTGCAGGAGGTACATCCCCCGGAGGATCCCCTCCTGCACGCTGGATGACGACGCGGCCCCTCCCCCGCCATCGCCCGCCGGCATCGCCGGGTGCGCGTAGTTCTCGTTCATCACCGTGATGTAGTAGAAAGCGTCCTCCTGCGCTTCCAGCATCCGCCGCATGCCGTCCTGCACGATCAGCGCGAGCTCGTAGCCGTAGCACGGGTCATAGGCGCGGCAGTTGGGGATGGTCGATGCGATGAGGTGGCTCGTGCCATCCTGGTGCTGCAGGCCTTCGCCCGAGAGCGTGGTGCGCCCGGCGGTGGCGCCGAGGAGAAAACCCCGCGCGCGCGAGTCGGCTGCCGCCCACGCGAGATCGCCGATGCGCTGGAAGCCGAACATCGAGTAGAAGATGTAGAACGGCAGCATCGGCACGCCGTGCGAGCTGTAGCTCGTCGCGGCGGCGATCCAGGAGCTCAGCGCGCCCGCCTCGGTGATGCCTTCCTCGAGTATCTGGCCGTCCCGCGCCTCCTTGTAATAGAGCAGCTCGTCGTGATCCTCGGGCTCGTACACCTGCCCCGCCGAGGCATAGATCCCGATCTGGCGGAACAGGGACTGCATGCCGAAAGTGCGCGCCTCGTCGGCGACGATCGGCACCACGTGCTTGCCGAGCGCGGGGTCGCGCAGCAGCTGCGCGAGGAGTTGCACGAAGATCATCGTCGTCGACTGCTCGCGGTCGCGGGTGCCCTCGAGCATCCGCGCGAACGCATCCTGCGGCACCGCGAGCGTCGGCGCCTGTGAGGTGCGGGCGGGCAAGTAGCCGCCGAGCGCCTGGCGTCGCGCGTGGAGGTACTTCATTTCCGGTGAGTCGTCGGCCGGCTTGTGGAGCCGCAGTGCGACGACGTCGTCGTCGGAGAGCGGCAGCGCGAAGCGGTCACGGAACTCCCTCAGCGCGTCGTCGTCGAGCTTCTTCTGCTGGTGGGTGCCCATCTTGCCCTGCCCCCAGTTGCCCATCCCGTAGCCCTTCTTGGTCTTGGCGAGGATCACCGTCGGCTGGCCCTTGTGGGCGGCGGCCGCGCGGTAGGCGGCGTAGATCTTCACCGGGTCGTGGCCGCCGCGACGGAGGCGATCGATGTCCTCGTCGGACATGTGCGCGACGATCGCCTGCAGCTCGGGATACTTGTTGAAGAAGTTCTCGCGGTTGAAGCGGCCGTCGGTCGCGGCGTAGGTCTGGAACTCGCCGTCGACCGTCTCGTGCAACCGCTTCAGGATCACGCCGTCGTTGTCGCGCGCGAAAAGGGTGTCCCAGTCCGAGCCCCACATCAGCTTGATCACGTTCCAGCCGGCGCCGGCGAAGAGGCCCTCGAGCTCCTGCACGATCGAGCCGTTGCCGCGTACCGGTCCGTCGAGCCGCTGGAGGTTGCAGTTGACGACGAAGATCAGGTTGTCGAGCCCCTCGCGGGCGGCGAGCGAAAGCGCGGCGAGCGATTCGGGCTCGTCCATCTCGCCGTCGCCGACGAACGACCACACCTTCCGGCCGGCGGTGGCGAGGATGCCGCGGTTCTCTAGATAGCGCATGAACCGCGCCTGGTAGATCGCGTTGATCGGTCCGAGCCCCATCGAGCCGGTCGGAAACTGCCAGAAGTCGGGCATCAGCCACGGGTGGCAGTACGAAGAAAGGCCGCCGCCGCCGACCTCGCGGCGGTAGTGCTCGAGGCGCTCCTCGCTCAGCCGGCCTTCGAGGAACGCGCGCGCATAGACGCCAGGCGCGGAATGGGGCTGGAAGTAGACGAGGTCGCCGCCCAGGCCCGCGCGGAAGAAGTGGTTGAACCCCACCTCGAAGAGATCCGCCGCCGAGGCGTAGCTCGCGATATGGCCGCCGAGCTCCGGGTGCTCGCGGTTCGCGCGGACGACCATGGCGAGCGCGTTCCAGCGGATGATCGACGCGAGCCGCTGCTCGACCTCGAGGTTGCCCGGGAACTGCGGCTGATCCTCGAGCGCGATCGTGTTCTTGTATGCGGTGTTGAAAACAGGCGGGAGCTTGACGCGTCGCGCGCGCGCGCGATCGAGGAGGCGCTTCAGGAGGAAGGTTGCGCGGTCGGGGCCCTCGGCCTCGACGAGCGCGTCAAACGCCTCGAGCCACTCCCGCGTTTCGACCGGATCGAGATCGGGCGGGGTGACGCGCCAGAACGCCCACGGCGCGATCTCGTAAAGCTGGGACATGGCGGGGTCGCTTCGTTTGAATCAAGTCGATGATGTTAGCCCGGGATGCGGAGCATGTGCTTGCGAATCTCCTGCAATCCCTCGATCGCCGCAGCATAATCTGCCGCGAACCGGCCTACGGTGATCGATCATGCCGCACGAAATACCCGATGCAATCGACCGCAACATCCTCGACCGGCTGCAGGACGACGCGCGGCTCACGAACGTCGAGCTGGCGCGGGCGGTGAACCTCTCGCCATCGCCGTGTCTCGCGCGGGTAAGGCGGCTCGAGGAGAGCGGGCTGATCCGGCGCTACGTGACGCTGCTCGACCCGGTGAAGCTCGGCCTCACCGTGAGCGTGCTGGTGCAGGTGACGCTCGAGAAGCAGATCGAGCCGGCGCTGGAGACCTTCGAGAAGGCGATCCGCACGCGGCCCGAAGTGATGGAGTGCTACCTTATGACCGGCGACGCCGACTACCTCCTGCGCGTCCTGGTGCCGGACGTCCCGGCGTTCGAGCGCTTCATCCTCGACTTCCTGTCGCGGGTGCCCGGCGTCGGCAACATCAAGTCGAGCTTCGCGCTCAAGCAGGTGAAGTACCAGACGGCGCTGCCGCTACCGTCACGCGAGCCCCCGAAGCCGCGGCGCGTGCAGCGCGTCCGCTAGTAGCTGCCAGGAATCGGGAATCGCAAAAGGCCAGCGCGGCGCGTTCCGCGCTGCTTTTCTCACGCTCTTGCTGCGCACCGTCCGAGGGCGCCGAAGCGACTTTTTTCATAGGCCGAACGGTCTAGTGCCCGTTCCAGCACGCGCGCCCCAGAATCGGCAACGACCTCGCGCCGATGCCAGAAGCCACCATGACGCGCAACTCCGGCCCCACCCTCTCGCCCGACGTCCTTGACGGCACGCCCGAGGCGTTCATCCATACGGCGCTCGTCGCAGGCGGCATTGGTTTGTGGGAGTGGGATCTCGCTTCCGGCGACATGGCGCTCTCCCCCCACCTCGAGACGCTGCTCGGTTATCCGGCCGACGGCTTCGACGGCACGAGCCAGACGTTTCTCCACCGCCTGCTCCCCGCCGATCGCGTGCGCGTCGAGGGAACGCTCGGCGCCGTCGCCGCGAACGGCAACGAGACCGACCTGGAGTTCCGCATCGTCGACGTGAGCGGGGTCGCGCGCTGGTTCAACGCCAAGGGCCGGGTGCTGCGCGACGCGGCCGGCCAGGCGGTCCGCCTCGTGGGCACCATGCAGGAGGTCCCGGCGACGGTAGTCACCGAGCGGCGCATGCGCCGGCAGCAGGCCGGCCTCCTCCAACTCCTCGCCGACGACCGCATCACCGGGCTTCCCGTCGACGAGGCGTTCCGCCGCATCACCGAGGTCGCCGGACGTACGCTCGAGATCGAGCGCACGAGCGTGTGGCTGTTCGACGAGACGCACACGAGCATCCGGTGTCACAACCTGTACCGGCGGAGCCTGCGCCAACACATGGCGGGTACTTCGCTCGAGGCGGCCGCCTACCCCGCCTACTTCCGCGCGCTCGAGACGGGTCGCGCCGTCGCGGCCTCGGACGCGCTCCGCGACCCGCGGACCGTCGAGCTTGCCGCCGACTATCTCGCCCCGCTCGGCATCGGCGCGATGCTCGAAGCGCCGATCCGTCACGACGGGCGCCTGGTGGGCGTCGTGTGCCACGAGTACGTGGGGCCGGCACGCCAGTGGTTGCTCGACGAGAAGAGCTTCGCCGCGTCGATCGCCGACGTCGTCGCGATGGCGCTCGACGCCAGCGAGCGCGCGCGGCTCACCGACCGGCTGTCGGTCAGCGAGGAGCGCTACCGCACCTTCGTCAGCCTCTCGACCGAGGGGATCCTGCGCGTGGAGGTCTCCCCGCCGATCGCGCTCGATGCGCCGGTCGAGGAGCAGGTCGCGCACATCGGCCGGCACGGCATCGTCGCGGAGGCGAACGCTTCGCTCGCCAAGCTCTTCGGCGCATCGTCGCCCCAGCAGCTCGTCGGCCGGTCGCTCGAGTCGCTCGTGCGGCGGGACACGGCGGAAAGGATTCTCACCGAGTGGATCCGTGCCGGATACCGCTTCAGCGAGTACGAGATCGACCTCATAGGCGTCGACGGCGCCGAGCTGTGGCTACTCGGCTCGATGATCGCCGTCACCACCGACGGCCAGCTTGTCGCGCTGTGGAGCATCTGGCGGAACATCACCGGGCGCAAGGAAGCGGTCCAGGCGCTCGAGTACCAGGCCCGCCACGACCCGCTCACCGGACTCCCGAACCGTAAGTGGCTCGCCGAGCGGCTCGGCGCGACACTCGAGGCGGCGCGCGCGACGGGCGAGGGCCTCGCGCTGATGATGATGGACCTCGACCACTTCAAGGAGATCAACGATTCGCTCGGCCACTTCGCCGGCGATCAGCTGCTCAAGCTAATCGGGCCTCGCCTCCAGCCGCTTCTCGAAGCACGCGGCGGAGAGCTCGCGCGCCTCGGCGGCGATGAGTTCGCGGTGATCCTGCGCGGCTGCCGCGATCCGAACGCGGCGGCGGCGATCGCGAACGAGGTGATGGCGAGCCTGCGCGCGCCGTTCGAAGTGGGGCTCCTGAAGCTGGGAATCGACGCCTCGGTCGGCGTGGCCATCGCGCCGACGCACGGTCTCGACGCCTCGACGCTGATGCGCTGCGCCGACATCGCGATGTACGAGGCAAAGCGCAAGGGCCTGCGCGCGTCGGTGTATGACGCCGCGCTCGACCGCTACTCGCCGCGTCGTTTTGCGCTCGCCAACGCGCTCGGCGAGGCGGTGCGCAACGGCGAGGTGTTCGTCGAGTACCAGCCGATCGCGCGGCTCGTCGACCGGACGGTGGCCGGGGTCGAGGCGCTGGCGCGCTGGCGGCACCCGCAATACGGCGAGATCGCGCCCGACGAGTTCATCCCGCTGGCGGAGATGGGCGACCACATCCGCAGCCTGACCCTCAAGGTGCTCGACGACGCGGCCGGCCAGTGGCGCGCGTGGCACGGCAGCGGCCTCGACCTGAGGATCGCCGTCAACCTCTCGACGCGGGTGTTGATCGACCAGGGTTTCGTCGACGAGACGCGCCGGATCCTCGAGCGCAACGACGTGCCGGGCGAGGCAATCGGGTTCGAGATCACCGAGAGCGCGATGGTCACCGATCCGCAGCGTGCGCTCGAGACGATCGAGCGACTGCACGCTCTCGGCATCGGGTTCAGCGTCGACGACTTCGGCATCGGATTCTCGTCGCTCTCCTATCTCAAGCAGCTGCCACTCGAGGCGCTCAAGATCGATCGTTCGTTCGTCGACGGGATGATGACCAACGTCCGCGACACCTCGATCGTCCGGTCGACGATCAACCTCGCCCACGACCTCGGGCTGAAGGTGGTCGCCGAAGGGATCGAGACCGCCGCTGCACTCGCGATGATTGCGCGGCTCGGCTGCGACGAGGCGCAGGGACACCTCATCGCGCGGCCGCAGCTCGGCCCAGCAATCGCCGCGTGGGTCGAGCGGGGCGGCTGGCGGTAGCCGGCCGCGACTGCACACCACGTGCCGCCGTTCCGGCGCGCTCGAGCGTCGCGCTTGCCGCGCCGGGGAGCGAGGCGTACTCTGGCATTCATCAAAGAGGAGGCTGCGATGCGCACCATGCTCTTGTTCGTTGCCTTGTTTCCGGCAATCGTGTGGGCGCAAGGCTATCCGGTGCGTCCCGATCCCATGGCGCCCGCGCTTCCCCCGGGTGTGCCGCTCGTCGGCGCACCGCTCGGCGGCGGTGGCGGTGCGCTGGTCGGCGTTCCCCTCGGCGGTGGCGGCGGCGCGGTCGTCGGCGGACCTGCCGGCACCGGGGCCGGCGTCATCGTTGGCCCGGTGCAGGCACCCGGCTACGTGATCACCCCGCAGAATAGCTGGGGCACTGGTGTCGTGACGCCGGGTAACCCGCCGACGTACATCATTCCGAACAACGCGGGAGGCACGGCGATTGTCACACCGGGTTACAGCCCGACCCTGATCCGCCCGAATCCGATGGGCGGGACGACGATCATCGGCCCCGACCAGCCGACGACCGTGATCGCACCGACCGGACGCGGCGGCGCGGTCATCGTCGGACCCGGTGGGACGGGCTACGTCGTGCCGACACCGCAGGGCGCCTATGTCCAGCCACCCGGCGGCGTGCCGCCGGCGATGATCTACCGGCCCTGATCAGCTGCCGAGGTTTCGACGGCATGACCCTATCCCTCCGGGCTAGGAAAAGATGGCTATGGCAACGCAAGACGCGATGTAATAACGTGTCGACTGGCGGGGGAGGATTTCGTCTTCATCATGTTCCGGCGTTCGGCCACGCATTGCGCGCGCACCGCGCTCCTGATCGCCGTGCTCGCGCCCCTCGGCGCGACTGCACAAGGATTCAAGTTCTCGCAGGATCCCGGCGCGCAGCAGCAGGCGGCCGATGAGGCGGCGCGCCAGCAGCGCATCGCGACGAATCTCTCCACCCCCTGCCGCCAGGCAATCAAGGACAAGAAGATCATGCTGATCATCGGCGAGCAGCAGTCGAACGGCTACGTGCTCGCCCAGCAGCAGAACTACGGCCCGCACTTCCAGGCGATCAACGCGCGGCTGCGCGGTCTCGGGCTGCAGACCTTCACGCCCGAGGAGATCCGCAAACAGATCGCGCAGGCGGAGATCGACGCCTATTTCAAGAACGACCCGGATGCGGCGCTCTCGGCGTCGCGCCGGCTCGGCGCGTCGTTCATCCTGCGCGGACTGATCACCTCGCAGGCGAGCGTCAACCCGATCATGCGCCTGAACCAGGTGTCGGTCGGCATGGGCTTCACTCTCGCGGGCTCGAACGGCAAGACCGTCGCGGACGCGGCGGCGGCGGCGGCCTCGTACGCCGGGCCGGACGTCCGCGCGATGGCGCTCACGCTGCTCAAC
Organism: uncultured beta proteobacterium; assembly: GCA_963744255.1. Classification (GTDB taxonomy): domain Bacteria; phylum Pseudomonadota; class Gammaproteobacteria; order Burkholderiales; family SG8-39; genus DATEDA01. The sequence goes on along the minus strand of CAVUSZ010000056.1, from coordinate 90,659 downwards.
GAGCAGGCGGACGAAGTCGTCTCGAAGCTCTACAGCGATTACTGCCGGAACGCGGACGTCGCGGCGGCGGCGAAGGCGAAGAAGTGAGCGCACCCCGGATGGCAGACGCGGGCGCGGCGGAACGCGTGAACAACGAGCATTTTGCGGAGGTACCAGCCATGAAACACTTGCGCGTCGGTCTTACGGCTCTAATCCTGGGCGGCCTCGCAGCCGCCAGCAGCGCGCAGGCGCAGCCGACCTGGGGGTCCGAATCGAGCGCCTCGCCGAACGTCGGCTCCAGCACCTCGCAGAAGGCGAACGAGGCGGCCGATCGCACCATCTACCGGCCGATCGAGTATACGAACGCATCCAAGCAGGGCCCGGCGCTGGTCGTGATCCCGGGCGAGATCAAGAGCAACAACGCGACGTTCGTGCAGAAGTTTTCGTCGAACAATATCGCCGACTTCGCCGAGATCGAGCTCTCGAAGGCGAACTTCCAGGTGCTCGAACGGACGAATCTCGGCCCGCTGCTGAACGAGTTCCAGCTCGCCTACAATCTCGGCGATCCGAACAAGGCACGCGGCTACCTCGGCATGGGCAAGCTGCGAACGACGAAGTACGTGGTCAAGTTCGACATCCTGAAGACCGAGCAGGTCGCCGCCGCGCAGCAGGGCTTCGACGGCCGGCCGCTCGGGCAGATCGCCGGCATCCTCGGCGCGTTCGCGGGCTCGCGCGGCGGCGCCCAGGCCGGAGCGATCGGGGGGACCGCGGTCGGTTCGGTGCAGACCGGCGAATCGACCGGAGTATGGGTCATCGGCATGCGCTACAAGATCATGAACGCGGAGACGACCGAGCAGGTCGCGCAAGGCTATACCGAGGAGAAGATGGAGGTCGGTGCAACCAACACCTCCGTGCTCGGAGTGTCCCAGTCGCAGCAAGGCGGGGTCACCCTCGACACCATGGTCCAGCGCCTGATCCAGAAGACGGTCTGGGAGATCGACAACAAGTACAAGTAGGACGCCAGAGGCGCGGTCCCAGCGCGACGCCGGCTCGAACGCCGGCGTTCGCGTTTTCTGGCGGGGCGGCCGCCCGAGGAGCAAGCGATGACCTCACCAAGCAAACTCGGCAAGTACGCGATCCGCCGCGAGCTCGGCAAGGGCGCGATGGGTATCGTCTACGAGGGCTTCGACCCCGCGATCGAGCGCATCGTCGCCCTCAAGACGATCCGCGCCGACCAGCTCGGCGGCGAGGACGCGCCCGAGATCCTCGCGCGCTTCCGCCGCGAAGCGCAGGCTGCCGGCCGTCTCACCCATCCGCACATCGTCGCGGTGTACGAGCTCGGCGAGGACGCCGGCACCACCTTCATCGCCATGGAGTTCGTCAAGGGCCGCTCCCTGAAGGAGTATCTCGAGCAGCGCACGCGGTTCACGACGCCGCAGCTCGCGCGCATCATGATCGAGCTTCTCGCCGCGCTCGACTATTCACATCGTCACGGCGTCGTGCATCGCGACATCAAGCCAGCGAACGTGATGATCCTCGAGGACGGCACGGTCAAGGTGGCCGATTTCGGCATCGCGCGGGTCGAGTCGTCGAACCTGACGCAGACCGGGATGATCCTCGGTACGCCGAGCTACATGTCGCCCGAGCAGTTCATGGGGCAGATCGCCGACGGCCGCTCCGATCTCTTCTCCGCCGGCGTCATCCTGTACGAGCTGCTCACCGGCGAGAAGCCGTTCTCCGGCTCGACGACGACGATCATGCACAAGGTGCTCCAGGAGGACCCGCTGCCGCCCTCGACGCTGAACGTCCAGGCGCCGCGGCCGTTCGACGGTGTCGTCAAGCGCGCGCTCGAGAAGCGGCCCGATGAGCGGTTCCAGAGCGCGCGCGAGTTCGCCGACGCCATCAAGGCGGCCGCCGAGGGCCGCGCAGCGCCGGCGGCAACCGACGCGACGGTCGTCGGCGCCGCGGCAATGACAAAGCGCGCCGTGCAAGAGCCTATCGACGTCAAGTCCGAGCCGATCCGCCCGACGACCCGCACCGTGCGCCAGCCGGCGCCGGAAGCGCCGCCGCCCGAGAAGCCGGCGCGCTCGCAGGGTCTCGCGCTCGCGATCGTCGGCGGCATCGCGGCCGTCGGCATCGCAATCGCGGCCTGGATGATGCTGTTGCGGCCGTCGGGCGCCGGGAGCGAGCCGCCCGTTGCCGCGGCTCCGCAGGCACCGTCGGTGCAGCAGGCGGCCGCGCCGCCACCGCCGGCCGCGCCGGTCACGGCCACGCCGCCGACCGCGCCCGGCACCGTGCTCGTCACCGCCGTCGGACTCGTAGACCCGACCAACGCGCGCTATCAGGCCGACAAGGCCCTGCTCCAGACCGACCTCCGCGCCGACTCGAAGAGCCAGGCGGTGGAAAAAGCGCTCGGCCTGTATCTCGACAGCGCCTCGCTCGCGAAGAACTACGACGCGCTGCGCGATAAGCTGCTGTCGAAGAGCGCGAGCTACATCGCCAACGTCGTGCAGGAGAGCGAACCGCAGCTCGGCAAGGACGGACTGATGTCGCTCACGACCAAGGCCGTGATCAATGTGCGCGCGCTGCAGAAATCCCTGAATCAGATGTCGCGCGACGAGCGCATCGACTTCATCCGCCAGAACGGCGACCCGAAGGTCGCGGTGCGGGTCTCGGTGCGCGACGCGGATCAGCCCGACGCGCAAGCGCAGAACTCGCCGATCGCCGAGAACCTGCTGAAGGAGCGCATCAAGTCGTTCGGTTTCCGCACCTGGTCGGAGGAGGGCACGGCGACCGGGGACAAGGCGAGGACGCCGGACTTCACGGTCATCGGCGAAGCACGGATCAAGAAACTCTCGGCGAAGCTCGCCGCGTCGGGCCTGACGATCAACAAGTTCACGCTTTCGTCGTGGACCGTCAAGGCCGTCGACCGCGAAACCGGTGAGGAGATCTACTTCAACAGCACGCTGCCCAAGGCGGCGGGCAGCTGGGCGAGCCAGGAGGAAGCGCTCGCCGCGATCGGGACGAAGATCGCGGACGAGTTCACGCGCGACTTCTTCCTCTCGCACTTCAACCAGACCGGGCAGAGCGTGCGGCTCACGTTCCAGGGGCTGCCGGACTCGATCACCGAGCAGGTGCTCGGGCGTGAGCTGGTGAGCCTGCCGGGGGTGCTTGTCGCGACGCCGCGGCCGGACGGCAGGGTGTACGACATGGTGCTGTCGGGATCGGGCGCGGCCCAGGACGGCGTCGCCGTGGGCATCCTCAAGCCGCTCAACGCGAAGCTCGGCCAGCAGTGCTTCCAGCTGGGCGCGAGTGCTGGCGCCGAGATCGCCGTCAACTTCGACCAGGCTTGCGCCGATCCGTCGATCGCGGGGCGGCTGGAGGCGAACCCGCCGGCGCAGCTCTACGGCGCGCCGCCGGCGCGGCTCAAATCGGTGGTCAAGAACCCGGACACGCTGAGGAAGCTGATGATCTGACCGCGCGTGAGGCCGGTCATCCCCCGGAGGACGTCCGGGCCGTGATCCAGTCCAGCGCCCTCTGGACTCCGGCTTTTCGCCGGAGCGACGGGGCGATCACTCGGTAAAGAACGCCACGACCTCCGCGTCGGTGTTGCTCGCCGAATGGCCGAAGCTGATCTGACCGCGGCTGCGCAGCATGATCTGGTCGCGACGGATGACGAGTTCGGTGTCACCCTCGTTCGTGACGTAGGTGCCGTTGGTGCTCAGGTCGACGTAGTAGAAGCGGTCGCGGCGCCGCTCGATGCGCCCGTGCACGCGCGAAGCCATCCTGTCGGCGATGACGACGTCGTTGCCGGGGTCGCGCCCGAGGACGAACGCCGACTTCCCGCCCGGCTCCATCCGCAGCACCCGGCCACCGTACTCGAGCCGAAGCGTCGTCGGCGCGGGCGCGAGCGCCGACCCGCGCGGCGCCATCATCGTCGTGTCACCGCCCTCCTGCCACAGTACTTCGAAGACGCGGATCTCGTCGAGCTTGCCCTTGATCGGGAGGGCGTCGAGGTCGCGGGTGCCGTCGCGGAGCGCCGGCGAGAGCGCTTCGACGGTTTGCCCACTGGTGATGATCTGGCCCGACTTGGCGAGTCCTGCCATGCGGGCGGCGGTGTTGACCGCGTCGCCGAAGACGTCGCCGCGCTCCTCGAGCACGGGACCGGCGTGAAAGCCGATCCGGATGCCGAGTTGCACCTCGCCGATCGCGGGCAGGTCGGACGTCCTGGTCTGCATGTCGACGGCGGCCTGCAAGGCGAGATCGGCGGTCTCGAACGCCGCCATCACCTCGTCGCCGATGGTCTTGACCACGTGACCACGGCTCGTGGCGACCGCCCGCTTGAGGACCTCGAGGACCGATTCGACCGCGGCGAGTGCGGCGCGGTCGCCGAGCTTCTCGTAGAGCGTCGTGCTGCCGCTCACGTCGGCGAAGAGGATCGCGAGTACGCGTGTAGCGGCCTCGTCCGCCACCGTTCAAAGTCCTCCCCGCGCCGCAGGCGGAGGCTATGCCGCGGCGCGCTCCTTTTTCTGCTGCTTCAGCTGCGCGGCCTTCGCGTGCATCGACGCGTAAGCCTGATGCGCGGCGGCCTCGGCGTCGCCGACGTGCACCGGCAAGCCCATGTCGGAGAGCACCGAGCCGAGCGCCGCCAAGCAGAGCATGACATTGTCGGGCCGGCACGAGTAGCCCATGATGCCGAAACGCCAGATTTTCCCCTTGAGCGGCCCCAGGCCCGCACCGATCTCGAGGCTGAACTCCTCGAGGAGGGTCTTCCGCACCTCGGCCTCGTCGACCCCCTCGGGGCAGAGCACCGCGTTCATCTGCGGCAACCGGTGCGGTTCCCTCACCAGGAACGTAAGGCCCATCGCCTCCAGGCCGGCGCGCAGCGCCGTGTGGTGGCGCTGGTGGCGCGCCCACGCGTCCTCCAGTCCCTCCTCGCGGACCAGCAGCAGCGCCTCGTGCAAGGCGAAGAGCGAGTTGGTCGGCGCGGTGTGGTGATAGGTACGGGTGCTCGCGTTCCAGTAGCCGAGCAGCAGGTTCATGTCCATGAACCAGCTGTGGATCTTGTCCGTCCGCGATTTCACGTAGTCGACCACGCGGTCGGAGAACGACACCGGCGACAGGCCCGGCGTGCACGACAGGCACTTCTGGCTCGCCGAGTAGATCGCATCGATGCCCCATTCGTCGACCTTCACCGGCGAGCCGCCGAGCGAGGTCACCGCGTCCGCGATCACCAGCGCGCCGTGCTGGTGCGCGATCTCTGTGATCAGCTTCGCGTCGGACTGGACCCCGGTCGAAGTCTCGGCATGCACGAACGCCACGACTTTCACATCGGGGTTCTGCCGCAGCGCGTCTTCGAGCTTGTTCGGATCGACCGGGGCACCCCACTCGTCGTCGACGATGATCGGCACCCCGCCGCAGCGCTCGACGTTCTCGAGCATCCGGCCGCCGAACACGCCGTTGCGGCACACGACGATCTTGTCGCCGGGCGCGACCAGGTTGACGAAGCAATACTCCATTCCCACCGACCCCGGGCCCGAGATCGGGAACGTAAGCGGGTTCTTCGTCTGGTAGGCGTAGCGGAGCAGGCTCTTCAGCTCCTCCATCATCTCGACGAAGATCGGATCGAGATAGCCGATCGCCGGCTGGCTCATCGTCGTGAGCACGCGCGGGTGGATCTCGGTCGGCCCCGGACCCATCAGCGTGCGCTGCGGCGGGTGGAACGAGAAGATGCGCTTCGCGGGTGCAAAGTCTTCCATGGTTTCGCTCCCTGATATGGACGGCCCGAGGAAAGCGCCCTCGGGCCGGGATTTCACGCGGACGGGTTTCTTGACCGCCGCTTCGTTGAGGATGTCGACCGCCGCGATGCGGCTCGCCGTGACGTGCTCGATCTCCATGGCCCAGCGCGACGGCACGTAGCCCGACTTCACCCAGTTGCTGACCACGGCGCGGTCGAGCTGAAGACGCCGGGCGACCTCGGCTTGCGAGCCGAAGAGGGCGACGAGGCGCTCGGCGCAATTCATGGTTGCCGAGGATGCCATGACAAACTCAGTTTGACAATCCGGGATTGATGGCTCGCACGTACAAGAGCCACCGGTAGCTCAGTGACTACCGGGTCAGCGAGCAACCACTTTGACCGGGCACCCCCTGCTGGACCGCCGGGCGCCAACCTACTTCGGTTGGCTCGCCTGCGCCTTCCCTTGCTGGACGCCCTGCTGGAAAGCCTGCTGCTCCCGCTGCTTCTGCCGGTCGACCAGGTACCCGGTCGCCGCCCCGGTGGCCGCGCCAGCGGCGGCCCACCACCAGTCGCCGGTGATGGCGCCGACCGCGACCCCCGCGGCGGTGCCGATCCCCGCACCGGTGAGGGTGCGCTGTTGGGTGTCGGTCATGTTCGCGCAGCTGCCGAGCACGAGCGTGCCGGCGACGCAGGCAACGATCAGTTTGCTTTTCATCTCGTTTTTCCTCGAGTCGGGAATCCGCCGCTACCGCTTGCACGGATAGGTCTCGGCCGCGAACCGAAACAGCGTGTCGACCGCGCTACTCTGCAGGAATTGCGGGCGCGCCCTGACCCATGCGACGAAGCCGTCCGCGACCTTGGCGCGAGTGAGCGTCGTGTCGGACGAGCAGATCTCTCGGTCGAGTGGCGCGGTCGACGCCACGTAGTAGCCCCAGGCACCGACCAGGATCCCGTGGCAGAAGGCGATCGCGGTCGCGTAATCCGCCGCGGACGCCGGGGTGGAGCAGACCGTGACCAGGTCTCCGGCGTGACGAATCTGATAGTGCTCCGCCTTCTGCCCGTACGCCGATGCCGACATCGCGAGCGCCGCCAGCGCGAGCGTCGCCATTCTCATTCTGTTTCGCATGTCTCGTGCTCTCCTTTCGATCGTCCGGTCCTGCGCTGCGCCACGCCGGACGCGAGTAGGGGCGTGTCGCGTGTCAGCCGCGCCGCTCCCCGTCTGTCCCCTCGAAATCGTGCGGGGCCACGATGCGTGACCCCGCCAGCAACCCGAAGTCGAACAGTGCCCGATCGAGGAGGTGCGACGGCGCGACATTCGCCAGCGCGCGGAAGATGCTCTCGACCCTTCCCGGGAAGCGCTTTTCCCATTCGCGCAGCATCTGCTTCGCCTGCGCGCGCTGCATGGTCTCCTGCGACCCGCACAGGTTGCACGGGATGATCGGAAACTGCCGCGCCTCGGCCCATACCGCGAGATCCTCCTCGGGGACGTACGCGAGCGGCCGGATCACGACGTGGCGCCCGTCATCGGAGGCAAGCTTCGGCGGCATCGCCTTCAACCTGCCGCCGAAGAAGAGGTTGAGAAAGAACGTCTCGAGGATGTCGTCGCGATGGTGGCCCAGCGCGATCTTCGTCGCGCCGAGCTCGCTCGCGACGCGGTAGAGCGCCCCGCGCCGCAGCCGCGAGCACAGCCCGCACATCGTCGCGCCCTCGGGGATCACGCGCTTCACGACCGAGTAGGTGTCCTGGACCTCGATCCTGAAGGGAATGCCGAGCCGCCCGAGGTACTCGGGCAGGACGTGCTCGGGATAGCCCGGATGGCGCTGGTCGAGATTGACGGCGACGATCTCGAAGTCGAGCGGCGCGGCCTCGCGCAGTTTCAGCAGGATGTCGAGCAGGCCGTAGCTATCCTTCCCGCCGGAGAGGCACACCATCACGCGGTCGCCGGCGCGGATCATGTCGTAGTCGGCGATCGCCTGGCCGGCGAGGCGCCGCAGCCGCTTCTCGAGCTTGCCCGCCTCGTACGCGCCCTTGCGAACTTGCCATGCGGTGGGAGCGTTCATCGCGGTCGCCCGGTTCAGCGGGACGGCTCCGGCGGGCGCGTGCGCAGCGCGGCGAGCACCGGTTCGGGCGGGCGGTGCCCCAGCTCGCGCGGGGCGGCCACGTTCGTCCACTCCTCGTCGTAGCGCGCCTGATAGAGCAGCCCCGTCGTCTGCACGAAAATCGCGTCCGCACGCTCGAAGTACTCGCCACGTCCGGCCGCGCCGGGCGCGAGGCTCGCCGCCGCGCGCGCCGCAGCGAGCCTTCTCACAGGCTCACGCTCCGTCCGCCGTCCACCGCGATGATCTGACCGGTGACGTAAGGCGCTTCGGTCACGAGGAAGTAGACGGCAGCGGCGATGTCCTCGGGTTCGCCGGCACGCTTGAGCAGCGTCTGCGAGATCACGCGCTGGCGCGCTAGCTCGTCGAATGAGCCGTCCTCGGGCCAGAGCACCGGTCCGGGCGCCACGCCGTTGACGCGGACTTCGGGTCCGAGCTCGCGCGCAAGGGTTCTGGTGAGGCCGGTGAGCCCCGCCTTGGCGACGCTGTAGACGACATAGCTCTTGAGCGGCCGCTCGGCATGGATGTCGGTGATGTTCACGATGCAACCGGCGGCGCTCTTCAGATGCGGAGCGGCGGCCTGGGCGAGGAAGAGGGGCGCCTTGAGATTGGTGCCGACGAGATCGTCCCAGTCGGTGAGCTTGATCTCGCCGAGCGGCGTCGAGTAGAAGGTCGAGGCGTTGTTGACGAGCACGTCGAGCCTGCCGAAGCGCGTCACGGTCGTGCGCACCAGCTCGGGCAGCTCGGCGGCGTTCAGCAGGTTCGCCTGCACGGTCGCGGTGGAGCTCGCGCGCGCGGCGTTGAGCGCCTGCTGCAGCTCGACGCTTTCGCCCTTCGCCGAGTGGTAATGGAGCATCAGATTCGCGCCGGCGGCGTGGAGCCGCCGCGCGATCGCCGCGCCGACGCGCTTCGCGCCGCCGGTGATGAGGCACACCTTGCCTGAGAGCGGTTCCTTGGCCACGCTGCTTTCCTCGCCCCCGGCCTCTGGGAGAGGGCGTGCTATTTGCGGATTCTACTCGATGCGCGCACCATTTCCCCCGCCAGCATGACGCCCCTCCCCGAGCCGTCCGCCGACGCCCGCGCGCACAGCGATCGCGTGATGGCGCACATCCGCGGCGAGATCGTGCGCGCGGGCGGCTGGATCGGCTTCGCGCGATTCATGGAGCTCGCGCTGTACGCGCCCGGTCTCGGGTACTACATGGCGGGCGCCCGGAAGCTCGGCGCCGAAGGCGACTTCACCACCGCGCCCGAGCTCGCACCGCTCTACGGTCACACGCTCGCGTACGCCGCCGCCGCAGCGCTCGAGTCCGCGGGCGACGAGATCCTGGAGATCGGCGCGGGCTCCGGCGCGCTGGCGGCGTCGCTGCTCGAGGAGCTCGAGCGTCTCGGCCGCCTGCCGCGAAGCTACCTGATCGTCGAGCTCTCGCCCGAGTTGCGCGCGCGAAGCCGCGACACGCTCGCCGCGCGCGTCCCGCACCTGATGGAGCGCGTCGCGTGGCTGAACGGGCTCCCGCCGGCGATCTCGGGCTTCGTCATCGGCAACGAGGTGCTCGATGCGATGCCGGTCCACGTCGTGCGCACGCGCGCGAGCGCCATCGAGGAAGCGGGTGTCGCGACCGGTGTTGGAAACGGGCTCGAGTGGGCGTACCGGCCTGCGTCCGGCGAGCTCGAGCGGGTTGCGCGGAAGCTCGGCCTCCCCGACGGCTACACGACCGAGATCGGTCTCGTGGCGCGCGCGTTCGTCGCGGCTCTCGCGCGCACCATCGAGCGCGGCGTCGCGCTGTTCATCGACTACGGGTTCCCGCGGCGGGAGTATTACCATCCGCAGCGAAGCGCCGGCACGCTGATGTGCCACTACCGCCATCGCGCGCACGCCGATCCCTTCTTCCTGCCGGGACTTCAGGACATCACCGCACACGTCGATTTCACCGCGGTCGCCGAGAGCGCCCGCGCCGCGGGCGCGGATCTGCTGGGCTACGCCACGCAGGCGCAGCTCCTCGTGAACTGCGGATTGACGGAGGTGATGTCGCGAACGCCGTCGGAGGACGCGAAGCGCTATCTGCCGCTCGCCGCCGCCGCGAACAAGCTCACGAGCCCGTCGGAGATGGGTGAGCTCTTCAAGGCGATCGCTTTCGGACGCGGTGTGCCGGACCTCGCCGCCTTCCGCTCCGGCGACCGGCGGGCCGCGCTCTAGCGCGCCCCCGCGTCCTACTCGACCGCCGCAAACAGGTTGTTGAAGGACTCGGCGAGCGTCGGGTGGGCGAAAATCGCCTCGCGGAGCGCGGGATAGGGCACCTTTCCCATGATCGCGATCTCGAGCATCGCCATCAGCTCGCCGCCCTCGACCCCGAGGATCGCGCAGCCGAGGATCTGCTCGCTCTTCGGGTCCACGACCGCTTTCATGAAGCCGCGCGTCTCGTCCATCTCGATCGCGCGCGCGACGCTCGTCATTGGCAGCTTGGCGACCTTGTAGTCGAGGCCGCGCTTCTTCGCCTCGGTCTCGTTCAGGCCGACCGTGGCGAGCTGGGGGTCGATGAACATCGTGTTCGGCACGAGGCGGCCGTCGGTGGTCGCATTGCCGCTCTCGAGCCAGTTCCGGCGCAGAATTCGGTAGTCGTCGTAGGAGATATGGGTGAACGCCGGTCCGCCCTTGACGTCGCCGATCGCATGGATGCCGGGGACGTTCGTCTCGAGGCGGCTGTTCACGGGGAGGTAGCCCTGCTTGTCGGTCGCGAGCCCGGCGGCAGCGACGTTGAGCCGATCGGTATTCGGCACCCGTCCCACCGCGACGAGGAGATGGCTCGCTTCGACCCGCTTGGCCCCCGCGGGCGTATCGAGCAGCAGCCGAACGCCTTCCTTCCTCTCCACGCGCACGACGCTGGCACGGCTCACGATCTCGACGCCATCCTCGGTCAGGATCTTCGTCACTTCGCCGGAGACATCGGGATCCTCGCGCGGGATCAGCCGCTCCTCGCGGTCGATGACGGTCACGCGCGCGCCGAAGCGGCGGAACATCTGGGCGAACTCGAGCCCGATGTACCCACCACCGATCACTGCCAGGTGCGTCGGCAGGGTCTGGAGCTCCATGATGCTCGTCGAGTCGAGGAACGGGACGTCGTTCAGCCCCGGGATCGGCGGCACCGCCGGCCGGCCGCCGACGTTGATCACGATCCTCGCCGCGGTGAGGAGTCGCTCGCCGCCCGCGCTGAGCGCGACGCGCACGGCCCTCGGACCGGCGAAGCTCGCCTCGCCGAAGAGCAACTCGACGTTCGGCGTCGATTGCAGATAGCGCGTTCCGCCCTCGCGGAACTGCTCGACGACGCGCTGCTTGCGGCGGTATACCTCGGCCATGTCGACGCGGACCTCGCCGCCGGCGTGCACGCCGTAGTCGCGGCCGCGCCGCGCAAGATGGACCACCCGCGCGGAGGCAACCATCGTCTTGGTCGGCGTACAGCCGTAGTTGATGCACGTGCCGCCGACGTACTTGCGCTCGATGACCGCGGTCCTCCAGCCAGCCTTGCCGAGCGCGACCGCGAGCGGCTTGCCCGATTGCCCGGTGCCGATGATGATGGCGTCGAAAGTCTCTGCGCTCATGGCGGCTGTCCTCGGCCTTGGTCGGCGGCGGAGTGCGAGGGCTTACAGGGTCGGGGCCCTGAGCCGCTCGCTATAATCGAATGATGCACTCTCGGCGCGTGACGGCATCGCTCGCCGCGATTGCCGCGCTGGCGGCATACGCGGCGCCGGTCCCCGACTTCGACCGGGCGGTCGATGAAGCGCGCAAGCGCTGGGCGGCGAGCCCCCACGGCCCACTCCTCGAGCGCATCCTGCCCCCGACCTTCGAGTCGGCGCAACTTCCCGAGCCGCGCTCGCGCGGCGCGCAACTCGTCGTCCGGTACTGCGTGCAATGCCACAACCTCGCCAACCCGGCAATGCACAACCCGGAGAAATGGCCCGGTATCGTCGAACGCATGGTCCTGCGGATGAAAGGGAAGGGGAACATGGGCGAGTTGATGAAAGACATGATGGCGGGCGTGCAGGCGCCGAGCGACGAGGAAGAGAAAGTCCTCCTTGCCTACCTTCGAAAGCACGGCCAGCGGGCGATCGACGCGAGGCGCTACCCCGAGCTCGAGCAGCCTTCGGGCCAGTCTTTCAAGCTCGCCTGCGGGCAGTGTCACGTCCTCCCCGATCCGCGCCGGCACACCGCCTCCGAGTGGCCCGCGGTGGTCGCGCGGATGGAGCAGAACATGGCCTGGATGAACCGCGTCGTGGGCACCCGGCCGAACCCCACCGAACCGCAGCTGCGTCTCGATGAAATCCTCGCGTTTCTGCGGAAATACGCGCGCAAGAGCTGACCTGCGGGATCAACGATGGGGCCGCGACCCCGGTACCCCGCGAACGCGGAAAAGCTAACCGCCGCCTGTCAGCCAGCGGATCAACCGGTCGGCACCGCGCTGCCAGGCGGGCTCCAGCACCACCGCGTGTCCGACGTCCTCGAGCACCTCGGTCCTCAGGCCGATCGCGGCGAACCCGGCGCGCGATTGCTCGAGGGGGAACAGCGCATCACGCTCTGCAAGGAGCACCAGCATCGGTGGGCGGTGCATGCGCCAGCTCACGGGCAGGTCGAACAGGGTCATGTCCCAGATCGCCCGCTGCGACTCGCTCTGGAAGCGGGGGTAATACTCGAGCAGCTTCTCGACCGGCATGGGGCCCGCGAACAGCGCCTTGTGCACCGCATCCAGCGACGCGCGGCCGGTGGCGAGCATGCCGTTCAGCTCCACGAGCAGTCCGGGCCTCGCGATCGCAAGCATGAGCGACGCGGCCAGCAGGCCATGCGGCGGGACGGGAGCGATCAGCGCCGCCGCCGGCGCCTCGGCGCGCTCGAGATACTTCATCACGACCACGGCGCCCATCGAGTGGCCGACGAGCACCGGCGTCTCCCCAATCGCCTCGATCGTCTCCTCGAGATCCTCGACGAAATCGGCGAGGCTCGCCCAGGTGAGCGCGTCGCGACCGTAGCTCGCGCCATGCCCGCGCAGGCTGAGCGCGTAGGCGGGGAAGCCGTGCGCGGCAAAGTAGGGCAGGAAATGCTCGGCGAAGGTCCACGCCCCGGCGAACGCGCCATGGAGGAAGAGCAGCGGCGGTCGCGTCGTCGCGACCTCGGGCCGCGCTTCCAGGATTTCGAGCCGCGCCGAGAGCGCGGAGCGCAGGACGTCCCGCATTCAGCCGGGGACAGCCATGCCCCGCTGCACCGCCGGTCGGGCCGCGATCGTGTCGAACCAGCGCTTCACGTTTGGGAAGGTTGCAAGCTCGGTCTTGTGCCACTCGTATCTCGCCACCCAGGGATAGGTCGCGATGTCGGCGATCGTGTATTCGTCGCCGGCGAGATAGCGCGCTTCCCCGAGCCGCCGGTCGAGGACACCGTAGAGCCGGTCCTTCTCCTTCACGTAGCGCTCGATCGCGTACGGCACCTCGACCTTCGCCGCGCGCAGGAAGTGGTGCACCTGGCCGTACATCGGCCCCACGTGCCCCATCTGGAACATGAGCCACTGCAGCGCCGCGTACTTGCCGCGTGCCGATGCCGGCAGGAAGCGGCCCGTCTTGGCGGCGAGGTATACGAGGATTGCGCCCGACTCCATCATCGCGATCGGCGCGCCGTCCGGCCCGTCGGGATCGACGATCGAAGGGATCTTGCCGTTAGGATTGATCGCGAGGTACTCGGGCGCGAACTGGTCGCCCTTGCCGATGTCGATGCGATGGACCTTGTAGGGCAACCCGCACTCCTCCAGCATTACGGACACTTTTCGGCCGTTCGGCGTGCCCCACGTGTAAAGCTCGATCATTCTTCCTCCCGGTGAATCGGCGCGCGCGAGTCTATTACAATCGATTGCAAAGCCCAATGATCCGGCTCATCCCGTGCTGAAGTGGCTGGTTACCCTGGCGGTGGCGCTCGTCGTGCTGACGGCGATATCGCCGTGGCTCGCGCGGCTCGGGCTCGGGCGCCTGCCTGGCGACTTGCGGATGCGGGTGAAGGGCCGCGACTACTGCCTGCCCTTGACGACGACGATCCTGCTGTCGCTCGCGCTGACGGCGATCGCGCGGCTGCTCTGACTAGCGGGACGAGGGCTTTCCGCGCGCGGCGCGCTTCGCGTCGAAATAGCGCCGCAGCTCGTCCGGGGTCAGCTTGCCGTCGTGGTTCGCGTCGATGCGGTCGAACTTCGCGCCAAGCCGCGGCAGCGCCTTGTCGGTCTCGGCCCGGGTCAGCGCGCCGTCGCCGTCCGAGTCCGCGCGACGGAAGTGCTCGGCGAACGCGCCTTCGCGCTTGCGGTCGTCCGCCTTGCGGCTTGCCGACCAGATTCGGACCTCGTCGGGCGAGAGATTGCCGTCGCGATTGCGGTCGATGTCGTTGAAGCGCGGAGCGAGGCCCGGCAGCCCGCGATCGACCTCCGCGCGCGAGAGCACGCCGTTGCGATCGGTGTCCGCGCGCGCGAACCGGCTGTCCTGCGCCGCCGCCGGCACGGTCGCAGCGAGGAGTGCCGCGACCGCGAGCCGGTGCACCCTCGCCACGCGCGCTCTCCGGTCTAGCGAGGCATCGCGAGTCGGCGCTCGAGCGACCCGAGCTTGTCCCGGACCGCGTTGCCGATGAAGATCTGCGGGCTGGAAGGGGCGAGTCGCTCCGCACGCTCCTGCTCGCCGACGCTCGCCCGCGCCGTCTCGAACGCCTCGGTGAACGAGAAGGTCCGGCCGAGGGCCTCGCCGAAGTACGCGCGCCCGAAGTAGGTGAAGTCGCGGCCCTGCGCGCAGCCGAACGAGCTCGATTTCGCGTCGGCGGCGGTGATGACGACCGTGTTCGCGTCCTTGAGCGGCTCGACGAAGCCGCCCGAGTAGCACGCCGAAACCACGAGCACTTTCCATTTGACGCCCGAGTCGGCGAGCATGCGCGCGAGCGCCGTAGGGGTGAGCTGCTGCAGCGTGAGCGGCGGCAGCTCGAACGCAAGCTCGTGCCGCTCGTCGCCGTGGGTGGTGATGAAGAGGAACAGCACGTCCTCCTCGGCGTTCATCGTGCGTCCGATGCTCTCGAGCACGGCGCGCAGGCTGGTCGCGGTCGCGATCGGCGTGTCGCCCAGCGTCTCCGGGCTGTTGACCAGCGCGATCGACCGCCCGGCCGTGCCGAACCGTTCGTCGAACAGCTTGCGCACCGACGCGAGCTCGCGGGCAAACACGTCCTGCGAGGCGTAGGGCGCGACGCCGACGAAATACAGGTCCTCCACGCCGGGCCGCTCGGGCGCGAGCCGCGCGAGCGCTTCGTCGAGGACCTTCTGCTGGCGATGGAACAGCCGTTCGTCGGCGATCGAGGGTGCAGCCGCAGCCGCCCGCTCGGCCTCGGCGTCGTGGCGCACCCAGAGCTCGGCCCGCGGCATCACCTCGAGGAACCCGGCGAACAGCGCCACCAACACTCCGCCAGCGGCGACCGTCCGGGCACCCTGCCACCCCCCGAACGCCAGGAGCGCGCGCAAGCTGGCCGCGAGCCCCCACGCGATGAACGCGTAGCCGAGCACCACGCGGAGCGCCGGCGGCATTGCCTCGAGCGCAAACATGAGGGCGGTGCCCGCGACCGCGAACGGCGGATCGAGCGCGAAGAGCGCGGTCCCGAGCCCGAGCACGAGCTCGCGCCGCCCCATGATG
Source organism: uncultured beta proteobacterium (assembly GCA_963744255.1). Lineage (GTDB taxonomy): Bacteria > Pseudomonadota > Gammaproteobacteria > Burkholderiales > SG8-39 > DATEDA01. Next base: position 75,164 of record CAVUSZ010000056.1, on the reverse strand, counting down.
CCGGCGACGAACACGCATGCCGCGAGCACGAGCGGCACTTCGGCGAGCAACAACGGGACCGCCGCCGCGTTGACATGGCCGGGCCAGCCGCCGCGGACGAAGCTCGCCGCGAATGCGACGAGCCCGACGAACGCGACGAGCACCGTGAAGTCGGCCGGCGAGACCCGGAAGTCGTGCGGCCGCACCGGCTGGAACGCCGCGAGCCGCGCGCCGGCGACGACGTTGCAGCGGAGGCCGTAGGCGAGCACGGCGAACGAGGATTTCATCTGGCGGCGATTCTAGCGCAGCGACGGCGGCGCCCAGCGCGCCTAGCATGACAAGTGAATGGCGGCCGGCCGCGCGTCACGCGTTCGCAACGGCTGCGACGCGCGCCCCCCGTACGGCGCCGGCAACGTCCGCCGGGTTTGCCGCCGCGATCGCGCCGGCGTCGACGCTCCGCGCGGCCGCCAGGGCACGCTCGAGGTGCGGCTTGCGCGCGGGATCGGGTTCGCCGATCGCGGCCGCATCGCATTCACAAGCGTCCAGCAGGGCTGCGAAGCGCTCCGGACGGCGGAAAGCGTCGACCCGCTCGAGGAGCTCGACCAGCGCCTCCGGCGCGAGTCGGCGCGCCTCCCGCACGCGGCCCGACCAGCGCGCAGAGAGCACCGCGAGGTCGCGGCAGTCTGCCGGCGCGCGAAGGCGCGCCGCAGCCTCGTCCGCCGTGTCCTCGGGTCCACCGGCGAAAAGCGCCGCGTAGCGGACCGGGAGCGGATAGCCGAGGGCGGCCGCCCGATCGAGCGCGGCAAGCGCTCGAGCTCCGTCGAGCCGATGCCACTCGGGAAGCACGCGCTCGAGCGCGCCGGCTTCCTGGAGCGCGGCGAACATCCGCTGCGGCGCCCGCTCCAGGAGACCCTTCGCGAACTCCTGCCAGACCCGTTCGGGAACCAGCGCGTCGACCTCGCCGTCCGCGACCATCTTCCGCATCAGCTCGAGCGTCTCCGGCGCGATGCGGAAACCGAATCGCGCCGCGAAACGCGCGACGCGCAGGATCCGCACCGGGTCCTCGGCAAACGCCGGGCTGACGTGTCGCAGCACGCCGGCCGCGAGGTCCGCGGCGCCGTGGAACGGGTCGATCAGGGTGCCGCTCTCGTCCTTCGCGATGGCGTTGATCGTGAGGTCGCGACGCGCGAGGTCGTCCTCGAGCGTCACGTCGGGCGCGGCGTAGACGGTGAAGCCCTTGTAGCCGCGACCGGTCTTGCGCTCGGTGCGTGCGAGGGCGTACTCCTCGTGGGTCCGCGGATGGAGAAAGACCGGAAAGTCCTTCCCGACGGGCTTGTAGCCGAGTCGCTCCATCTCCTCGGGCGTCGCAGCGACCACGACGTGGTCGCGGTCCTTGACGGGCAGGCCCAGCAGCTCGTCGCGGACCGCGCCGCCGACCTGATAGACCTTCAAGGCCCGGCCCGGGACTGCGCCGCGTACGGCTCGTCCGGGGCGTAGAACTCGGTCTCGGCGCGCGCCGAAGCGCTCCATTCCTGCACCGAGGGCAACGCGAGCACCGCGTCCGCGTAGCGCCTGGCGACCGATGGCAGCCCCACCCCGTAGGTCGCAAGGCGCGTCACCACCGGCGCGTAGAACGCGTCGGCCGCCGTGAAGCCGCCGAAGAGCATTTCGCCGCCCTGCCCGAAGCGCTCGCGCGAGATCGTCCAGTTGGCGACGATCCGGTCGATGTCACGCGAGACGTCCGGGCTCAGGCCCTGGCCGCGATGCTCGCTGCGGATATTCATCGGCATGGCGCCGCGCAAGGCGCGGAAACCCGAGTGCATTTCGGCGCAGATCGACCGCGCCACCATCCGCGCGCGCAGGTCGCGCGGCCAGACGGTCTTCTCCGGCCAGCGCTCGGCGACCGTCTCGACGATCGCGAGCGAGTCCCAGATCGGCTCGCCGTCGAGCCACAGCACCGGCACGAGGCCCGACGGCGACCAGCGGGCGATGCCCGCCTTCCACGCCTCGCTGTCGAACTTGAGCTGCACCTCTTCGAAATCGATCCCCAGCTGGCGCAGCAGCACCCACGGCCGCATCGACCACGACGAGTAGTTCTTGTTCGCGATGACGAGGGTCGGGCGGCTCATGGGCTCATACCTCCCGCGCCCTTCTGCCGGCGTAGTAGCGGAACACGCTGTAGCGCGAGCGCGGGTAGAACCCCTTGAGGTACACCGGCGCGACCGCGTCGAGCGGCGTCGGCTGCAGGTCGAACGGCAACGACTCGCCGGTCACGCTGTCGACCTTCATCGAATAGTAGTTGTCGCGGCTGAGGAGCTTCACCGGCGCGAACTCCATCGCCCAGGCCTGCAGGTACGAGAGGCGGTCGCCGAGCCCGATGATCGGCCGCGGATGGCCCGCGACCTGGCCGGCGAACTCGACGAGCTCGCGGAGCGAATAGACGGCCGGGCCTGCGAGGTCGTACGCGCGGCCTGCGGCGTCCGGATGGTCGAGGCTCGCGACGATCGCCCGGGCGACGTCCTCGACGTACACCGGCTGAAATCTCGCGTCGGGGGAGCCGAGAAAGACGACGGGAAACAGCCGCTGCAGTTCGGCGAACAGGTTGAGGAACCGGTCCTCGGGGCCGAACACGACAGAGGGCCGGAAGATGGTCGTACCGAGTTCCCCGCGCGCGGCGACCACCGTCCCCTCGCCGGCCGCCTTCGAGCGGAGGTACTGGCTGGGGGCGTCGGGCGCTGCCTTGAGCGCGCTGATGTGCACGAACCGCGACACGCCGGACGCGAGGCAAGCGGTGATCGCCTTGCCAGGCAGCTCGACGTGCGCCCGCGCGAAATCGGGACCGTAGGGCTCGCCGCGGCGACCGTGCAGAATGCCGACGAGGTTGATCACCGCGTCGCAGCGCGCCACGAGCCGCGCCAGCACGACCGGATCGTGCACGTCGGCCTGCACGACGTCGACCGTCGGGAGGGTGATGAGGTGCTTCGATCGCTCGCGCCGACGCGACGGGACGACGACGAAATCGCCGCGCTCGACGAGCTTCTCGACGACGTGGCGGCCGACGAAGCCGGACCCGCCGAGGATGCAGACTCTGGCCATGGCTGGACGACAACGAACCGGGTTGCTCCCCGCCTGGGCAGGAGGGGAAGATCTCGGCGGCTATTGTACCGTCGCCTGCCCGGTGATCGTCGGCGCGTAGCCTTCGCCGGAATGACGCGGCGGGATCGTACCCAGGCGCGACTTGAGCGGCCGCGTCTCGCCGCCATAGAGCGCGGCGTAGTAGACCGTGTTCGACATGACCTTCTTCACGTAGTCGCGGGTCTCGTTGAACGGGATCGTCTCGGCGTAGATCGCGCCCTCGAGCGGCCGGTCGGCCTTCCACTTGCGCGCGCGCCCCGGACCGGCGTTGTACGCTGCCGCCGCGAGCACCGGGCTGCCTTCCAGCTCGTCGAGCACGTAGCGGAGATACGTCGTCCCGAGGGCGATGTTTACCTCGACGTCGTTGACCTGCGCCGGAGCGAAATCGCGCATCCCGATCTTCCGCGCGACCCATCGCGCGGTGGCCGGCATCAGCTGCATCAGGCCGGAGGCGCCCGCCGACGAGCGGGCATTGACGATGAACCGGCTCTCCTGGCGTACGAGGCCGAGCACCCAATGCTCCTCCAGTCCCTGCGAGCGGGCCTGCTGGCCGAACGCCGTGCGATACGGCGCGAGGAACCGCAGCTGGAAGTCGTGCATGCCCACGGTGCGGTCGGCGCTGTTGATCGCGCGGTCCCACAGCTCGTTCGCCCGCGCGAACTCCGCCGCGGCGAGCAGCGCGCGGTCGTCCATCCCGCGGAGCGACCAGTTCCACTCGCGCACCGCGTCCAACCGCACCTCGCGCGCCGCGTCGCCGCGGAGGCCGCTCGTGTCGAGCCGGAACAGCGCGAGCGAGCGCTGCAGCCCGGGATTCGCCGCCGCCTCCCTCACGTCCTCCGGCGTCGGTTCGTAGCCGCGCGGCGGGATCGCAAGCGGCTGCCCCAGCTCCTCGAGCGCCAGCTTGCCGTAGAAGTGGTGCTCGCCGGCGATGTGCGCGAATACCTCATCGGCGTCCGCCCTCACCCCGAGCGCGCGCAGCGCCCGCCCGTACCAGTAGGTCCACGCCGGGTCGATCCGCCCGGCTGGCGTCATCCTGTCGATCGCCGCGCGCACCTCGGCCCATTCGCCGGCGCGCAGGGCCGCGCGCGCACGCCACTCGAGCTGCTCATCGGCGAGCGCGGCGGCGTCGGCGTTCGCGAACCACTCGACGGCGCGGGGGTCGTGGTTACGCGCCGCCTGCGTGGCGAGCTGTCCCCACACCCAGGCCTGGTCCTCGGGTGCCAGCCGCTCCTGGAGCTTCCGCGTCCACTGGCTCGCGGCAAGCGAAACGTCGTTCCGCGCCTGCCGCGCGAAGGCATAGAGCAGCAGCTCGCGGTTGGTCCGCCGCTTGAGGTCGAGCTTCTCGGCGCGCTCGATGAACTTTCCGGGCTGCGAGCGGATAGCATCGAGCGCGCGATCTTCGGGCTGATCGTTCGCCGGAAGGTAATCGAGCACGCGTTTCGCGGCGCCGACCTGGCCTGCCTGCAGCAGGAGCCGCGCACGCTCCCACACGTGGGGCGTGGTGAGCTTGCCCGCCGCGATCTCGCTCTCGGCGATCGGCACGCACCCGTCGGGCAGCTCGCGTGGGCTCGCCCAGGCGCGCCGGAACTCCTCGACCGCCGATCCGTCGCCACGGCGCCAGCGCGACTGCAGACGGTAGCAGGTCACCTCCGGGTCGCCGATGACGAGGTTCGGGAACGCGGCGTCGAAGAGCTCCCACTGCTGCCGCTTCCCGAGGACGAGCAGCCACTCGCGGCGCAGCTGCTCGGCGACGTACGAGCCGACGTGGCGGCCGAGGAAGTCGCTCACCTCGCCGGGCGCGGCCTGATCGAGGCGGAGCCGCAGCTGCCAGAACTCGGCGTATGGTTCGAGGATGTGGCCCTTCAGTGCCCGCGCTTCCGTCGCGAGTGCCGCGGTGTTCCCCTTGGCGTACGCCTCGCGTGCTGCGAGATAGTGTTCTTCAGGAGTGAGCCGCGCCTGGGCGCGCGCAACGAGCGGCCCGAGCACCGTCGCTGCGGCGAGGCCCAGGAGGATAACTCTCAACATGGCTGCTATGTTAAACAACGAACCTCATGCAACACATGAAGAATAGCACGGCGCTCTCAAGATGCGCGCGGTTGCGCCCGCTCGTCATGCGCGCCACCCAATGACACCCGACGAGCTTAAGGCCTGGCGCCGCGCAATGCGAGACCGGCTGCTCAACGCACGTCTCGCGCTGCCGGCCGACATGCTCGCGCGGCACCACGAGGCGATCGACCGACATCTCGAACGCGGGTTCCCGGCTCTCGCCCGCGGAACGGTCGCCTTCTGCTGGCCGTACAAGAACGAGTACGACGCGCGCTTCCTTGCACGCCGCTTGCGCGACCGGGGCGCGGTAACGGCGTTGCCGGTGGTCGTCGCGCCGAAGACACCGCTCGTTTTCCGCGAATGGCACCCGGGGGTGCGGCTCGCGCGCGGGGTGTACGACATCCCCTATCCGGCCGATAGCCGCGGTGTTCAGCCCGATACGGTCCTGCTCCCGATGCTGGGATTCGACGACGCGGGGTACCGGCTTGGATATGGGGGCGGGTTCTTCGATCGGACGCTCGCCGCCGCGCCGCGCGCGCCGGTGGTGATCGGTGTCGCGCACGAGGTCGCGCATCTCGACACGATCCACCCGCAGCCCTACGACGTTCCGATGGACTGGGTAGTGACCGAGCGCGGCATCTACCGGCGCGAAGGCGCGCGGCTCGAGTTCCTCGGTACCCCGCTCGCCGGCGACCCGAGCGTCCTGAGCTCGCCGGTGTGCTACGCGGGTGAGGTCGACCCCGGCTACTTCGGCGAGTCATCGTCGCAGTAGCGGCGCGGTCGGTCGGGGCGCGGCGGCCCCTGGCGAGGTCACGGGCGCCCCTCGCCGGGCGAGCGCCGCCGCGCGACAAGCGCAGCGATGATTGCGCCGACGCTCGTCCCGCCCATCTCGCCGAGGGTTTCGCCGGCGCCGATCTCGTTCAATGCCCCCTCGCCGTCGTCGATGACTCGCAGCGCGCCCACACAGTCTGCGCGGCAACGGCGAGTGTGAAGAAGTCACATCGTGTCAGTGCTTCGGTGGGCAAGTTCGGGTTCGCCGCTGGAGTAATCTCGCGTGACAGGTTGACTTTGCAGCAGTGAGGACCACGTGACACTTGACCAGATCGCCGCAGCACTCGCCGCGGCGTCACTCTTGACCGCGTCGACCGGATCCGGCGACGCGTGGGAGGGTTTCCCGCGGGCGTGTACGCCCGAGGTACAGAGATGCCTGGACAAGCTCGAGTGGCGGCTTCGCCTGCACGACAGCGTGCACGACTGGGCCCGGATCGAACAGGCGCTGCTCGAGCTGCACGCGACGGATCCGGAGTGCGCCCTGCTGCTTCAGGGCAGGGCGTTGCACGGCCTCTAGCTGCTAGCGCTTGAGCGCGAGCGTCAGCCCGTCCCCGATCGGCAGCATCGAAAGCGACACCCGCTCGTCGTGATGAAGCTTGTCGTTCAGCGCGCGCAGCGCGAGCGTATCCGCACTGCGCTTCTTCGGATCGGCTACGTCCCCGCCCCAGAGCACGTTGTCGATTCCGATCAGCCCGCCGCGCCGGAGCAACCGCAGGCAGCGCTCGTAATAGCCGTCGTAGCCCGTCTTGTCCGCGTCGATGAACGCGAAGTCGTAGGCCGCCGCCTCGCCGTCGGCGAGCAGCCGGTCCAGCGTCTCGAGCGCCGGCGCGATGCGGAGATCGATCTTCCCGGCGACGCCCGCCTTGCCCCAGTACGGCTTTCCGACGGCCGTCCACTCCGCGCTCACGTCGCAGCAGACGAGCCGGCCATCCGCCGGCAGCGAGAGCGCCACCCACAGCGCGCTGTAGCCGGTGAAGGTGCCGATCTCGATCGCGCGCCGCGCGCCGATCGCCTGGACGAGCAGCGCCATCAGCTGGCCCTGCTCGGGCGAGATCTGCATGCCGGCGTGGGGCAGCTTCGCGGTCGCCGCGCGCAGCTCGGCGGCCGCCGCCGGCTCGCGCAGCGAATGGTCGAGCAGGTACTTGCGCACCTTCTCGTCGATTCCCCAGGTTCGCCGGGACATCAGCCGAGGAACAGCCGGTACGCCGGGTTGCGCGACTCGTCGACGTACGGGTAGCCGAGCTTCGAGAGGAACGCGCGGAACTCGCGCATCTCGCGGGGCGGCACCTGCATGCCGACCAGCACCCGGCCGTAGTCGGCCCCCTGGTTGCGATAGTGGAAGAGGCTGATGTTCCAGTCGGAGCGCATGTGCGACAGGAACTTCATCAGCGCGCCCGGGCGCTCGGGGAACTCGAACCGGTACAGCAGCTCGTCCCCGGCGAGCGGCGCCCCGTCGCCCTTGCGCCGCGGGGCGTGTCCGCCGACGAGGTGGCGCACGTGGAGCTTCGCCATCTCGTTGTCGGAGAGATCGAGCGTCCCCAGGCCGTGGCGCCGCAGCGTGCGCAGGAGCCGGGTGGTCTCGTCGCGGCCGCGCACCTCGACACCCACGAAGACGTGCGCCTCGACCGGATCGGCCATGCGGTAGTTGAACTCGGTGATATTGCGCGCGCCGAGCGTCGCACAGAACTTGCGGAAGCTGCCCGGCCGCTCGGGGATCGTCACGGCGAGGATCGCCTCGCGGTGCTCGCCGACCTCGGCCCGCTCGGCGACGAACCGCAGGCGGTCGAAGTTCGCGTTGGCGCCGCAAGCGATCGCGACGAGCTTCTTGCCGCGGACGTGCGTGCGCTCGACGTACGCCTTCGCCCCGGCGATCGCGAGCGCGCCCGCCGGCTCGAGGATCGAGCGCGTATCCTCGAACACGTCCTTGATCGCCGCGCAGATCTCGTCGGTGCCGACCAGCACGATGTCGTCGACGAGCGAGCGCGCGATGCGGAAGGTTTCCTTTCCCACCTGCTTCACGGCGACGCCGTCGGCGAAGAGCCCCACGTGCGGCAGGACGATGCGCCGCCCCGCCGCGATCGACCGCTTCATCGCGTCGGAGTCCACCGGCTGCGCGCCGATCACCTTGATCCCGGGCTGCAGGCGCTTCACGTACGAAGCGATGCCCGAGACGAGCCCGCCGCCGCCGATGGCCACGAAGACGGCGTGGATCGGCCGGGTCGACTGGCGCAGGATCTCCATGCCGATCGTGCCCTGCCCGGCGATGACGTCCGGATCGTCGTAGGGATGGACGAACGCGAGCCGTAGCCGCCGCTCGAGCTTGCGCGAATGCTCGCGTGCCTCGCTGAAGGAGTCGCCCTGGAGCACCACTTCCGCGCCGCGGGCGGCGACCGCCTCGACCTTGATCCGCGGCGTGGTCACCGGCATCACGATCACCGCGCGACAGCCCAGCTTCTGCGCCGCGAGCGCGACGCCCTGTGCATGGTTGCCGGCGGAGGCCGCGATCACCCCGCGCTTCAGCACGTGCGCCGGCAGGTTCGCCATCTTGTTGTAAGCCCCGCGGAGCTTGAACGAGAAGACCGGCTGCATGTCCTCGCGCTTGAGCATGAGGCGGTTCCCGAGCCGCGCCGAGAGGTTCGGCGCGAACTCGAGCGGCGTCTCGATGGCAACGTCGTAGACGCGCGAGTTCAGGATGCGTTCGAGATAGTCGATGGCCATGCCGGACGGGGCGCTCACTGCCAAGGGAGGGCGCTACTCTAGCAGGCGCGTGACCGATTCCGCGTCGCCACCCCGCCTTCGCGCACCCGTCGGCCGGTCCGGCCCGGCGCGCCAAGTACTCCCTGTGAGACGACGCGACCCCCCGGTTATCGTCGCCGGTCTGGGAGACCCGACCAACAAGAAAGAATGGGAGAACAAGCATGTCCCTGCGGCTGAAGTTCAACCTCAGTCTGCTCGCCGTGATGCTGCTCGGGCTCGGCGTGAGCGGGTATTTCCTGCACGACCTCCTGCAGAAGAACGCACGCGACGAAGTGCTGCACGAGGCGGGCCTCATGATGGAGTCCGCGCTCGCGATCCGCGCCTATACGGTGGACCACGTCCGGCCGCGCCTCGCGAAGCTGCCCGACGACGAGTTCATGCCGCAGACGGTGCCCGCCTTCGCGGCCACCGAGACGCTCGCGACCCTGCAGAAGAAGTACCCCGAGTACGGCTACAAGGAGGCGACGCTCAACCCGACCAACCCGCGCGACAAAGCCGAAGCCTGGGAGGCGAAGGTCGTCGAGGCCTTCCGCGCCGACGGCAACCTCAAGGAGTCGCACGGCGTGCGGGCGACGAACCTGGGTCCCAGCCTCTATGTCGCGCGTCCGATCAAGATCACGAACGGCGCGTGCCTCGCCTGTCACAGCGAGCCGTCCGCGGCGCCCGCGTCCATGATCCGCGCGTACGGCGACCAGGCGGGCTTTGGCTGGCAGCTCAACGAAATCGTCGGCGCACAGGTGGTGTCGGTCCCGATGGCCGTTCCGATCAAACGCGCCCGGGTCACCTTCTATACTTCGATCGGCGCACTCGTCGCGATCTTCCTGGCGATGTTCGTGATGCTGAACGTGATGCTCGATCGCCTGGTCATCAAGCCCATCGAGCGGATGTCGGCGGCAGCCGATGCGATCAGCGGCGGCAAGTTCGACCTCGCCGAGCTCGACGCATCGGGCTCGGACGAGGTGGCGCGGCTCGCGCAGTCGTTCAACCGGATGACGACGAGCCTCGCGAAAGCGATGCAGTTGTTGCGCGCCAAGAGATAGGCCGGCGCGCCGTCGACGCGCTCGTGACACGGGGGGAACTTGGCCGCTGACCGAGACCATTGGCTGAACGCGCTCACCGAAGCCGCCGCGGCCTCGCTCGGACCGATCGCGAGCATCCTGGTGGAGCAGGCTGCGGCCGACGGCGCGGCGTTCGACGACATCCGCCGGCGGCTCGCCGCCGAGATGGACCCGGCCGCGCGTGAACGCTTCCTCGCCGTGACAGAGCCGCTCGCGGCCGGCGCCCCCTCGGCCCCGGCGCGCGCCGAGCCGCTTCGGACCGCACCTGCGGTGCCCGCGCACCCGCACCAAGTGAGCGACATGCTGGACGGCAGGGACCCGGCGTTCGTCGAGACGCTCGCCCGCGACCTCGCCAACCGCCTCGGGCCGCCCGGCGAGAAGATGGTGCTCGAAGCGGCACGCCGTTGCCGCACCAAGGCCCAGCTCTGTGTCCGCCTCGCATCCCAGGTCGAGGACGCGGCGCTGAAGGCCTTCCTCTCGAGGCTTGCGCTCGACGACCCGCGACTGAGCGCGCGACCCAAGCGCTAGCAATTCCGCCTTGTTCGACTGGCTGACACCGGGTGCGAGCCTCGGTTCGCCGGCGCTGCTCTAAGTCAAACGCCGAGAACGCAAAGACCGCGGAGAGAACGGCTCTGCTCTGCGTTCTCCGCGTCCTTCGCGGATCCTGCGTTGCAGACGCTACGACCGCACGGCGGTCCACTTCACAGGCGTACCGCCCTGGGTCTGGGTCGTCCCTTCCATCTTGTCGCCCCGCGCGCGGCCGTTGAACTCGCGCTTCTGTCCGTTCGAGTCCACGAACGTGAACTTCACGGCGGAGCCGGTGAGCCGGCCGTCCACGAGATCGAACGACTTGCCGTCGTTCAGCGCCTTCCCGGCGACCTTCTGGAACTGCTGGTCGAGCGCGAGCTGCCACGATTCTTCGCCGCCGCCCGCCGGCACCGCGAGCTTCCAGTTTCCGCCGACCTTCGCCGGCACGATCCACAGGTACGCATCGCGCCCTTCGACCGTCGCCGTCTGATCGGGCTGCCAGTCCTCCATGTTGAACGCGTGCGACACGATGCGCGTCCCGGGCCGCATGTCGAGGAGCTTGGGCCGCAGCTTGATGTTGAGCGTCGGCAGCAGATACATCGTGATGACGGTCGCGTCGCCGAAATCGGTCTCGAAGATGTCCGCCTTCACGAACTTGACCTTGTCACCGAGGCCGACCTTCTCGGCGTTCTTGATCGACAGGTTGACCATGTCGGGGTTGTACTCGATGCCCATCGCCCGCGCGCCGAACTTCTGCGCCGCGGCGATCACCGTGCGGCCGTCGCCCGACCCGAGGTCGATCACATAGTCCTTCGGCCCGACGCGGGCCATCCTGAGCATGCGCTCGACCAGCGCCTCGGGCGTGGGGACCCAGACCACGTCCTTGCCGGACTGGCCGACCTGGGGGGCGTATTCCTTCGACTCGGCCGGCGCCGTCTGGGCGGACGACGCCAGCGCCACGAACGCGAACGAAAGGGCGAGCGCGAGGCGCGCTGCGTGGATGACGGGATTCAATGCGGTCTCCTTGGGGTGATGCGGGGTTCTGTCCGCGCCGGCGGCAGACGCCGACGCCCGGCCCGCGAGTATAAACGGCCCGGCGGGATCGGTCATGGGGACGCGATGGGTTTCGGGGCGTCACGCCGCGGTCAGCGGCGCCTGGTCGAGCATCAGGCGCTTCAGGCCGAGCCTGCCGAAGTTGATGTGCACCTGCATCTGCGGGCCCTGGCCGATGTACTCGATGACGATGCCCTCACCGAACTTGGGATGCATCACGCTCTGGCCGATGCGGAACGGGAGCGCTTCGGCGCGCGACTTCGCCGCCTTGAACCGCGCCGGCGGCTCCTCCGCGCGCCAGGCCCTGTCGTCGATCCGGGGGCGCGACTGCTCCGTCAGCCACTTCAGCACCTCTTGCGGGAGCTCTCCCACGAAGCGGCTGGCGAGGCCGTAGCGCGTCTGGCCGTGCAGCAGGCGCGATTGCGCATACGAGAGGTAGAGGCGCGTCCGCGCCCGCGTGAGCGCGACGTACATGAGGCGGCGCTCCTCCTCGAGGCCGTCGTCCTCGGTGACGCTCTGCTCGTGGGGAAACAACCCTTCCTCGAGCCCGCTGATGAAGACGACGTGGAACTCGAGCCCCTTCGCGGAATGCACCGTCATGAGCTGCACTGCATCGGCGCCTTCGGCCGCCTGCCCCTCGCCTGACTCGAGCGCAGCGTGCGCGAGGAACGCGCTGAGCGGATCGGGCCGCGCCGCGCCGTCCTCCGACACGTCGCCCGCGAACTGCGCCGCGCCCTCGTCCTCGGCGAAGGCCGCGGCCGCGTTCACCAGCTCGGAGAGGTTCTCGACGCGGTCGGCGCCGTCCCGCTCGGCCTGGTAGTGCGGCACGAGGCCGCTCGCCTCGATTACGTGCTCGACGATCTCGGGCAGTGGGAGCCCATGCGTGCCCTCGCGCAGCGCCGTAATGAGCCTCACGAACGCGCCGACTGCCGCGCCGGGCTTCCCACCGAGCTCCGCGGCCGCCTTCCAGAGACTCCCGCCGCGCGCCTGCGCCGCGTCCTGGAGCGCCTCGACGGAGCGCGCGCCGATGCCGCGCGCCGGAAAGTTCACGACGCGCAGAAAGCTCGTGTCGTCGTCGGGATTGGCGAGGAGGCGGAGATACGCGAGCGCGTGCTTCACCTCCTGGCGCTCGAAGAACCGCAAGCCGCCGTAGACGCGGTACGGAATGCGCGCCGAGAAGAGCGCGTGCTCGAGCACGCGCGACTGCGCGTTCGAGCGGTAGAGGACGGCGATCTCGCGCCGCGCGTAGCCGTCGCGCGAGAGCGCCTGCACTTCCTCGGCGATCCAGTTCGCCTCGTAGCCGTCGCTCTGCGCCTCGTAGACGCGCAAGCGTTCGCCTTCGCCCGCCGCCGTCCAGAGGTTCTTGCCCAGCCGCCGCCGATTGTGCGAGATCAGCGCGTTGGCGGCGTTCAGGATGTTGCCGTGGGAGCGGTAGTTCTGCTCGAGCCGGATCACGTTCGGCACCCGGAACTCGCGCTCGAAGTCGGCCATGTTGCCGACGTTCGCCCCGCGAAACCGGTAGATCGACTGATCGTCGTCGCCGACTGCGAACAGCGCGTTGCCGTGCCCCGCAAGGAGCTTCAGCCAGCGGTACTGCAGCCGGTTCGTGTCCTGAAATTCGTCGACCAGGACGTGGCGGAAGCGCGCCTGGTAGTGGGTGCGGAGCACTTCGTTCCGCTGGAGCAGCTCGTAGCAACGCAGCAGCAGCTCGGGGAAGTCGGCGACGCCCTCCTTCCGGCACTGCTCGTCGTAGGCGACGTAGATCTCGCGCGCCCGGCGACTGAATTCGTCGTGACCCGGTGGAACCTCGTTCGGCCGCAGGCCCTCCTCCTTCTGGTCGTTGATGAACCACTGCACCTGCCGCGGCTGAAACCGGTTCTCGTCGACGTTCAAGCTCTTCAGTACGCGTTTCACCAGCGCGAGCTGGTCCTGCGAGTCGAGGATCTGGAAGCTCTGCGGCAGACCGGCGTCGCGATGATGCGCGCGCAGCATCCGGTTGCACAGGCCGTGGAAGGTGCCGATCCACATGCCGCGCGTCGAGACCGGCAGCATCGCCGAGATGCGCGCGAGCATCTCCCTCGCCGCCTTGTTGGTGAAGGTCACCGCGAGCACGCCCGCCGGGCTCACGGCGCCGGTCTGGATCAGCCACGCGATCCGCGTGGTGAGGACGCGCGTCTTGCCGGATCCCGCGCCGGCGAGGATCAGCGCGTGCTGGCTCGGAAGGGTGACGGCCTGGAGCTGCTCGGGGTTGAGGTTATCGAGGAGGCTGGGCATTCGCGACTGCGTCGAAGCGAGGCGCGATTCTACCCGCACGCGGTCAGTCGATCCGGAGGTCGAGCCCTGCTGCGTTGCGCGAAGCGCGGAAACGCCGCACTGCCCGGAGAGCGAGCTGGCGAGCGCCTCGACCGCAGCCTGCGATGATTCGCCGGTGGCGAGCACGACGTCTTCCTTCTCGCCGGCTCGAGCATCGAGTGCGGGTGCGGGTCGTGTGCGGATATGCGTCGGGCGGCAGTATGGCGCAGGTATAATTTTCGCCTTTCGTACAGGACCCGGCACTCGATGGAGCAGCACTACGACCCGGCGAAGGTGGAGCGCGAGGCGCAGGCGCACTGGGCGGCCACGCGCGCGTTCCGCGCCGTGGAGGAGCCGGGCCAGCCGAAGTACTACTGCCTGTCGATGTTTCCCTACCCCTCCGGGAAGCTCCACATGGGGCACGTCCGCAACTACACGATCGGCGATGTGCTCACGCGCTACTACCGGATGCGCGGCTACAACGTCCTGCAGCCGATGGGCTGGGACGCGTTCGGACTCCCCGCCGAGAACGCGGCGATGGCGAACGCCGTGCCGCCGGCGCAGTGGACCTACGAGAACATCGCGTACATGAAGCAGCAGCTCCAGTCGCTCGGCTTCGCCATCGACTGGGAACGCGAGCTCGCCACCTGCAGGCCGGACTACTACCGCTGGAACCAGTGGCTGTTCCTGCGCATGCTCGAGAAGGGGATCGCCTACAAGCACACCGGCGTCGTCAACTGGGACCCGGTCGACCAGACGGTGCTCGCGAACGAGCAGGTCATCGACGGTCGCGGCTGGCGCACCGGCGCGGTGGTGGAGAAGCGTGAGATCCCGATGTATTACCTCCGCATCACGGATTACGCGGAGGAGCTGCTAGCCGACCTCGACAAGCTTCCCGGCTGGCCCGAGCGCGTCAAGCTGATGCAGGCGAACTGGATCGGACGCAGCGAAGGAGTCAACTTCGGTTTCCCGTACGCGCTCGACGGCGAGCGGAAGCTGATGCGCGTCTTCACGACGCGCGCCGACACGATCATGGGCGTGACCTTCTGCGCGGTGGCCGCCGAGCATCCGCTCGCCGCGCACGCGGCGAAGCGCGATCCGAAGATCGCCGCGTTCGTCGAGGCGTGCAAGCGCGGCAGCGTGATGGAAGCCGACCTGGCGACCATCGAGAAGGAGGGCATGCCGACCGGCCTCTTCGTCACGCATCCGCTGACCGGCGAACAGATCGAGGTGTGGGTCGGCAACTATGTCCTGATGGGCTACGGGGAAGGCGCGGTGATGGGCGTTCCCGCCCATGACGAGCGTGATTTCGCGTTCGCGAAGAAGTATCGGACTGCCGATCAAGCAGGTGATCGCGGTGCCCGGCAAGGAATACAGCACCGACGCGTGGCAGGAGTGGTACGCGGACAAGGAGCACGGTGTCTGCGTGAACTCCGGGAAGTACGACGGGCTCGGGTACAAGGACGCCACGAACGCGATCGCGGCCGATCTCAAGGCGAAGGGCCTCGGCGACAAGCAGGTGCAGTGGCGGCTGCGCGACTGGGGCATCTCGCGCCAGCGCTATTGGGGCACGCCGGTCCCGATCATCCACTGCGCGCACTGCGGCGACGTTCCGGTGCCGGACGCCGAGCTGCCGGTGACGTTGCCGGAGCATCTCGTGCCCGATGGCACCGGCAACCCGCTCGCGAAGACGCCTGCATTCGTCGACTGCAAGTGCCCGAAGTGCGGGCGGAGCGCGCGGCGCGAGACCGACACGATGGACACCTTCGTCGACTCGGCCTGGTACTTCTCGCGCTTCGCCTGCCCGGACGCCGGGAACGCCATGGTCGACGAGCGCGTGAACTACTGGCTCCCGGTCGACCAGTACATCGGCGGGATCGAGCATGCGATCCTGCACCTGCTCTACGCCCGGTTCTGGTCGAAGGTGATGCGCGACCTGGGGCTCGTGAAGTTCGACGAGCCGTTCTCGAACCTCCTCACCCAGGGCATGGTGCTGAACCACGTCTTCCTCCGGATCGACGGCAAGGGCAAGCGCACGTTCTTCGCGCCGGAGGAGCTCGAGATCATCCACGACGATGCGGGACGCGTCACCGGTGCGCGCGCGAAGGCCGACGGCGAGCCGGTGGAGTACGCCGGCATCTCGACCATGTCGAAGTCGAGCCGGAACGGCGTCGACCCGCAGGAGCTCATCGACCGCTACGGCGCCGATACCGCGCGCTTCTTCATCGTCTTCACCAGCCCCCCCGAGCAGACGCTCGAATGGTCGGATGCGGGGGTCGAAGGCTCGTTCCGGTTCCTGCGGCGGGTATGGAGCTTCGCCCACGATCTCGCGCCGCTCGTCGGCGCCGAATCGGCAAGGCGCGACGGCGCGTACTCGGGGTATCGCTACGGCACCGACTGGGCCCGCAGCGCGCCGGAGCTCGCGGCGGCGCGGCGCGAGGTCCATCTCAGCCTCAAGCAGGCGACCTACGACATGCAGCGCATGCAGTTCAACACCGTCGCCTCGGCGGCGATGAAGATCTACAATGCCGTGTCGGAGCTTTCGCGCGACACGGAGGCCGCGAAGCGCGAAGGCTACGCGCAAGTGCTGCACGAGGGCCTCTCGGTGTTGCTTCGCGTCATGTCGCCGATCACCCCGCATATCGCGCATGCGCTGTGGAAGGAGCTCGGTTTCAAGGGCGACCCTCTCGGGGCGAGCTGGCCCGAGGTAGACGAGTCCGCGCTCGAGACCGACGAGATCGAGCTCGTCCTGCAGGTGAACGGGAAGCTCCGCGGCCACATGCGGGCGCCGAAGTCCGCCGACCGCGCCGCACTCGAGCGGCTCGCGCTTGAAAACGACGCCGTCCGCCGGCACACGAACGGCCAGCCGCCGAAGAAGGTGGTGGTGGTGCCGGGGAGGTTGGTGAACGTCGTGGTCTAGCGGTGGAAGGAGGCGTCATGAACCGTCTGCTCGTCGTCGTGCTTCTAACCGGCTTGCTCGCGGCCTGCGGCTTCAAGCTCCGCGGCCAGCAGGACTTCCCGTTCGAGACGATCAGCGTGCCGCAGATCACGCCGCTCGGCATCGAGCTCCAGCGCAACATCGTCGCCGCGAGCGAGCGGATCAAGCTCGTCCCGACGGCGGCCGAGGCCGACGCGGTGCTGACGGTTCTCACCGAGCAGCAGGAGAAGGTGATCCTCTCGCTGAACACGCAGGGCCGCGTGCGGGAGTTCCAGCTCCGCTACCGGGTGGTCTATCGCGTGTCGAGCCCCAAGGGCCTCGATTTCGTGCCGCCGACGTCGGTGGTGCTCACGCGCGACATCACGTTCAACGACCAGGTCCTCGCCAAGGAGACCGAGGAGGCGCAGCTCTACGGCGACATGCGCTCCGACATGGTCCAGCAGATCGTCCGCCGGCTCGCGCGGGCGAAGCCGGTGCCCGCCGAAGACGAGTAGCGTGGGGCTGCAGCTTCGCGCCGACCAGCTCGACGCCCATCTCGCCCGCGGCCTCGCGGCCCTCTACGTCGTCCACGGCGACGAGCCGCTCCTCGCGCTGGAAGCGGCGGACGCGCTCCGCGCGAAGGCGCGCGCCGACGGGTACACCGAGCGCGACGTCCACCTCGTCGAGCGCGGCTACGACTGGGGCCGGCTCGCGGCAAGTGCCGCCTCGCTCTCCCTCTTCGCGAGCCGCAGGATCATCGAGCTCCGGGTGCCGTCGGGAAAGCCGGGCACCGATGGTGCGGCGGCCATCGGCGCGTACTGCGCGCGGCTCCCGGACGACACCCTCACACTCGTGACGCTCCCGCGGCTCGACCGCGCGGGGCAGAACGCCGCGTGGTTCGGCGCCCTCGCCGCGGCCGGGGTCGTCGTCAACGTGTTCCCGATCGACCGGAAGACGCTGCCGCTATGGATCGGCGCGCGTCTCGCGCGTCAGAAGCAGCGCGCATCCGAGGTCGCGCTCGCGTTCATCGCCGATTGCGTCGAGGGCAATCTCCTCGCCGCACACCAGGAAATTCAGAAGCTCGGGTTGCTTCATCCGGCCGGCGAGATTTCGTTCGAGCAGGTTCGGGATGCGGTGATGGATGTCGCGCGGTTCGAGGTGTCGCAGCTATCGGAGGCGATGCTCGCCGGCGACACGGCGCGTCTCGCGCGCGTGCTGGACGGCCTCGCCGGCGAAGGCGAGGCACCACCGCGCGTGCTGTGGGTGATGGCCGAGGACGTGCGCGCGGTGGCACGCGTGCAGGCCGGGCTCGCAGCCGGCCGCAACAGCGCCGACGTCTTCCGCGAGGCTCGGGTCTGGGGCGATGCGCGCCAGCGAATCGTCGGCGCGGCGGCGCGCCGGATGGCGCGCGAGGCGCTCGAGGCGGCGCTCGCTCACGCCGCCGCGATCGACCGCACGATCAAGGGTCTTGCGAAGGGAAATCCCTGGGACGAGCTGCTCCGGCTCGGTCTGCGGTTCGCCGAGCTCAGGTCGCCGAGCCCGATCGCCTCCGTGCCAGGAGCCTGATCAGCCCTGGCCAGCAGCAAGGCTCCGCCGCCGGGGTGAGCGTCTCGGGGGCACTAGGACGCGGCGCTGCGCACCCAAGCCCTCACGCGCGGATGTGCGAGCACCTCGCGGTTGACGACGTTGGCTGGCACCGCTCCGCGGGCAAGCGAGACGAGTCCCGAGAACCCTTCGCGCGCGATGTTCCCGAAGCACTCGTCCGTCCAGCACAAAGCGTGCGGGGTGACGATCACGTTGTCCATCGTGAGCAGCGGGTTGTCGTTCTCGACCGGCTCGTTGGTGAACACGTCGAGCGCCGCACCGGCGATGCGCCGCGAGCGCAGCGCATCGATCAGCGCGGGCTCGTGAACGATCGGGCCGCGCGCCACGTTGATCAGATAGGCGCTCGGTTTCATCCGCGCCAGGCGCTCGGCGTTGATCAGCGCGCGCGTCTCGTCGTTCAACAGGCAGGCAATCACCACGAAGTCGCTCTCGGCCATGAGCGTCTCGAGCGGCGCGAGCCTCGCGCCGAGCCGTTCGATGTCCGCCGCCGGGACGTACGGATCGGCGACCGTGACGGCGAGGTCGAACGCGCGGGCGAGCCGGATGAGCTCCTTCCCGATTCCGCCCCCGCCAACGATGCCGAGCTTGCGGCCGGTGAGCCCCGTGCCCATGTAGCTCGTGCGCTCGTGCCAGCGGCCGCTGCGTGTCAGGCGGTCCTTCGCGAAGAGACGCCCGGCGAGCGCGAGGATGAACGTCATCGCCATCGTCGCCACCGGCCGCCGGATCGCGAACGGCGTGTTCGTGACGATCACGCCGGCCTCGGTCATCGCCGCCACGTCGACCGAGTCGTACCCGACGCCGTGCCGCGCGATCACCTTCAGCCGGCCTTCGGCGGCGCGCGCCACCGACGCGCGGGTCACCCGCGCCTGAGTGAGATAGAGCGCGTCGTACTCGAGCGCGAGCGCGGGCGGGATCTCGGTGTACCGCTCCGGCAGCCATGCGCGCTCGATCTCCGGCGCGCCGTCGAGGACCGCGAAGTTCTCGGCGCCGAACGTCGGATTGCCCGCAGCGTCGAGCAGATCGGGCGCGAGCCCGACGCGGAAGCGCGCGGCCATGTGCTAGATCGCCGCTTCGCTGGCTTGATCGAAGAAGTGCAGCTTCGCCGGATCGAACGCGAGGCGCACCTTCTCGTGCATCTTCACGGTGACGCTCGGCTCGACTCTCGCCACGAGCGCGTGCGCCCCGGCGGTGATGTTCAGCAGGATCTCCGAGCCGAGCGGCTCGACGACATCCACCGTCGCGTCGAAGATGTACTCGGCCGGATCCGACCCGTTGGCGAGCCGCAGCGCTTCGGGACGCACGCCGAGCGTGGCGCGCTTGCCGGTGTGCGGCCGCAGGGCCGCGGTGCTCGCTTGCGGAACCTTGATCCGGATGCCGGCGGCTTCGGCCCACAGCCCGCCGCCGGACTCCGCGATCGTGACCTCGGCGAAATTCATCGCCGGGGAGCCGATGAACCCGGCCACGAACTTGTTGGCGGGCTTGCCGTACAGCGCCATCGGCTCGCCGACCTGCTGCACGACGCCGTCCTTCATCACCACCACGCGGTCGCCGAGGGTCATCGCCTCGACCTGGTCGTGGGTCACGTAGATCGCGGTGGTCTCCAGCCGCTCGTGCAGGCGCTTCAGCTCCACGCGCATCTGCACCCGGAGCTTCGCGTCCAGGTTGGACAGCGGTTCGTCGAACAGGAAGAGCTGCGGGTGCCGGACGATCGCGCGGCCGAGCGCTACCCGCTGTCGCTGCCCGCCGGAGAGCTGGCGCGGCTTGCGCGCGAGCAGCGGCTGGATGCCGAGGATCTCGGCCGCCGCCTGGACGCGCTTCTCGATCTCGTCCTTCGGGAACTTCCGCATCTGCAGCCCGAACGCCATGTTGGCGTACACCGACTTGTGCGGGTACAGCGCGTAGTTCTGGAACACCATCGCGATGTCGCGGTCCATCGGCGGCAGGTCGTTCACCACCCGATCGCCGATCCGGATCTCGCCGGAGCTGATCTCCTCCAGCCCGGCGATCATGCGCAAGGTCGTGGTCTTGCCGCAGCCCGACGGGCCGACGAAGACCATGAACTCCTTGTCCCGGGCGTGCAGGTTGACGTCCTTGACGGCGTGGACGTTGCCGTCGTACCACTTGTTGATGCCGGTGAGGACGACCTCGGCCATCGCTAGCCCTTTACCGAGCCGGTCAGGCCGGCGACGTAGTACTCGACGAAGAACGAGTAGGCGAGCGCCACCGGCACCGAGCCGAGCAGCGCGCCGGCCATGAGCTGGCCCCAGAAGAAGATGTCGCCGCGGATCAGCTCGGACACCACCCCGACCGGCACCGTCTTCTCGTCGACCGACGAGAGGAAGACGAGCGCGTAGATGAACTCGTTCCACGACAGCGTGAAGGCGAAAATGCCGGCCGACAGGATCCCGGGCACCGCCACCGGGAAGATGATCCGCACCATCGCGCCGAAGCGCGTCGCGCCGTCGATGCGCGCGCACTCCTCCAGTTCCTTCGGGATGGTCTTGAAGTACCCCATCAGGAGCCAGGTACAGAACGGGATCAGGAACGTCGGGTAGGTCAGCATCAGCGCCCACGGCGTGTTGCCGAGGTGCATGTTGCGGACGATGTCGGCGAGCGGGATGAAGAGCAGCGTCTGCGGCACGAGGTAGGTGATGAAGATCGCCGTGCCGAGGAACTCCGAGCCCCTGAACCGGAGCCGCGCGAGCGCGTAGCCGGCGAACATCCCGCAGATGAGCGAGATGATCGTCGAGACCGTGGCGATCAGCATCGTGTTCCACAGCCACTGCAGGAACTCGGTGCTCTCGAGCAGGCCCTTGAAGTGCTCCAGGCTCGGCTCGAGCGTCCAGAACGGGGTCGCGTTCGCCGCGCGCCAGGAGCGGTAGAGCTCCGGGTCCGGGCGGAACGCGGTCACCGCCATCCAGTAGAACGGAAACAGCGTGAAGAGGATGAACACCGACAGCGGAATGTAGAAGTACAGCCACTTCTTCCAGCGCCGCTCGATGACCATGGCCTACGCGCCTTCCATCCGCTTCAGGTAGCGCAGCTGCACCCACACCACCGCGAACAGCACCGGGAACATGAAGAGCGAGATCGCCGCGCCCTGGCCGAGCAGCCCCGAGGCCACGCCGATCTGGTAGGCGTAAG
Source organism: uncultured beta proteobacterium (assembly GCA_963744255.1). GTDB lineage: Bacteria > Pseudomonadota > Gammaproteobacteria > Burkholderiales > SG8-39 > DATEDA01. The sequence goes on along the minus strand of CAVUSZ010000056.1, from coordinate 53,819 downwards.
TGGCGACGAGGTGCGTCTCGTTCGCCGGACCGCCGCCGGTGAGCACGTAGATCAGCTGGAAATCGGAGAACGTCTGGATCACCGAGAACACGACGACGACGAGCGTCACCGGCAGCAGCAGCGGCCAGGTGACGTGCCAGAAGCGGTGCCAGGCGTTGGCGCCGTCGAGCGCCGCCGCCTCGTGCAGATCGGGGTTGATCGTCTGCAGCCCGGCGAGCAGCGTGATGGCGAAGAACGGCATCCCGCGCCAGGTGTTGACGAGGATCGCGCACCACATCGCGTAGTCGCCGTTCGACAGGAACGGGATCCGGTCGGTGATCCAGCCGAGGTGGTAGAGCGACCAGTTGATCACGCTGAAGGTCGGGTCGAACATCCAGCGCCAGGCGAACGTCGAGAGCACCGTCGGGATGATGAACGGCAGCAGCATCGAAGCGCGGATCAACCGCTTGCCCCGGAAGTGGCGGTTGAGGAGCAGCGCGAGCCACATCCCGAGCGACAGCTTGAAGACCGTCGCCCAGAACGTGTAGAAGAACGTGTTCTTGAACGCGGTCTGGAAGATCGTGTCCTCCCAGGCCTTGGCGAAGTTGTCGACCCCCACGAACCTGCCCGCCACGCCGACGGTGATGTCGGTCAGCGCGAACCAGATCGCCATCACGAACGGATAGGCGATGAAGATGGTGAGGATGATCACGCCCGGCGCGAGCAGCGCCACGGCGAGGACGCGCTGATTCTCGAGCAGCCGCGTCCAGCGCGAGACGACGATGCGGTCGGCGGGGAGCGCCGCACCCACGGCGCCCCCAGCACGCGCCACCACCGGATCCCTCAAGGCCCGACGATCAGCCGTAGACCTTGCGCAGCTCGCCCGCGGCCCACTTGACCGAGTCCTCGGCCTTCATCTTGCCGTTCGCGACCTGGGCGTACATGTCGGTGATGATGTACTTGTTCCACACCTCGGCCGCCTTCTTGTTCGGCTCGCCGGCGTAGCCCATGGCACGGCCCGTCAGCGACGCCTTGCTGAACGGCAGCATCACCGGGTCCTCCTTCCACATCGGGTGCTTCTCCCAGTCGCGCGTCGGCGAGATCGCGAAGCCCTTCTGCACGATGAACCACTTCTCGTAGACGTCCTTGGAATGGGCCCAGCGCAGGAAGTCCTTGGCGGCCTTCTGGTTCTTGGAGTACTTCATCACCATGTGCGTGAACGCGGTGTGGTACGGGGCGTCCCCCGCGGGGCCCTTGGGCAGCGGCGCATGCAGGATGTCGGTGTGCAGCGGCGCGCCCTTCTCGGTCTTGAACTTGTCCTTGCCCCGCAGCGCGGCGACGTAGATCGACGCGCCGTTGAGGGAGGCGCAGATCTCCCCGGAGAGGAACGCGCGGTTGTTGTTGGTGTCGTCCCAGGCGAGGCCGCCCTCGTCGTGCGCGTCCTTCCAGAACGCGGCCATGAAGTTCACCGATTCGATCGTCTGCTTCGATTCGAGAATCACCTTCCCGGCCTTGTCGATCTCCTGCCCGCCGTACGACCACATGAAGGGATAGGTGAACGTCGGCGCATCGCCGAAGGTGTGGCCGAGCGTCTGGCCGATCGGGCGCTTGGCCGCTTTCAGCTTCTTGCCGACCTCGCGGTACTCGCCCCAGGTGGTCGGGAAGCTCTTCGCGCCGACCTCATCGAACCAGGATTTGCGGTAGGCGACGAGCGCCGGCACCGTGGACCAGGGCATCGCCGCCCAGCGCGGGCCCACCTTGCACAGCGCCTGCGGGAGCGCGTAGATCCCGCCCTGCGCCTTGCCGACCTCCTCGGCGATGTCGCTCACGTCTACCCCGGAATCCGCGTACAGGTGCGGGTAGTTGTTGAGCAGCATGATGATGTCGGGACCGTTGCCCGACTGGATCGCGGAGGTGGCGCGCGCCGGGATGTCGTTGGCGTTGATCGTCTCGACGTTGAGCTTGATCCCGAGCGATTTCGCCGCCACCGGCACGTACTCCTTGCGCCAGATCTCGTCAGCCGCCGGAACGAAGTCGTTCCACCGCAGGATGTGGAGCGTGGTGCCTTGCGCGAACGCCGGGGCGCGGTGCGCGGTGAGGATGCCTTCGATGCCGACCGCCGTGACGCCGGCGCCGGCCGCCTTCAGGAACGTTCTGCGCTTCATTTCCAATCTCCTCCTTCGGATTTTGTGGCGCCGCCCTCGACCATCCAGGGTGCGAACCCCGCCCGCGCCCGGAATGACGACGGGAGCGTCGTCTTCCAGCGTTCTGTAGCGGCGCGGCCAGTATGCGGGCGAGCCACTCACGCGTCAACGGGCCGCTTCGCTGCTGCGCAGCGGCGCGCTCCCCCGCCTCGCGCTTTCCACTAAACTTCCCGCCATGGACGTGAAGGAGTACATGCAGGAGGTCGGCCGCCGCGCCCGCGCGGCTTCGCGCGCGCTCGCGCGGGCCGACACCGCGAGCAAGAACGGCGCCCTGGCGGCGATCGCGGCGGCGGTCCGGCGCGAGCGGCCGAAGCTCGCCGCGGCCAATGCCGCGGACGTCGCGGCGGCACGGGCCGCAGGGCTCGAGCCGGCGCTGATCGACCGGTTGACGCTCACCCCGGAGTCGGTCGAGGGTATCGCGGAGGGAGTCGAGGCGGTAGCCGCGCTCGCCGACCCGGTCGGCGAAATCACCGAGCTGCACGAGCGTCCGACCGGCATCAAGGTCGGCCGCATGCGGGTGCCGCTCGGCGTCATCGGCATCATCTACGAGTCGCGCCCGAACGTGACCGCGGATGCGGCGGCGCTGTGCCTCAAGTCGGGCAACGCCTGCATCCTGCGCGGCGGGTCGGAGGCGATCCGCTCCAACCAGGCAATCGCCGCCTGCGTGCGCGAAGGCGTGCGCGCGGCGGGACTGCCGGAGGACGCCGTCCAGGTGGTGGAGACGACCGACCGCGCGGCGGTCGGCGAGCTGCTGCGCATGAGCGAGTACGTCGACATCATCGTGCCGCGCGGCGGGAAGTCGCTCGTCGAGCGCGTCATGGCCGAGTCGCGCATTCCGATGATCAAGCACCTCGACGGCGTTTGCCACGTCTATGTCGACGACCGCGCCGACGTGGAGAAGGCGGTGCGGATCGCCGACAACGCGAAGACACAGCGTTACGGCACCTGCAACACGATGGAAACGCTGCTCGTCCACGAGGCGATCGCGCCGCAGGTGCTGCCGGCGCTCGCGAGAATCTACCGCGAGAAGGGCGTGGAGCTGCGCGGCGACGAAGCGGCGCGCGCTTTCGCGCCGATGAGGCCCGCGACCGAGCAGGACTGGTACACCGAATACCTCGCGCCCATCCTCAACGTCCGGGTGGTGAAGGACATCGACCAGGCGATGGACCACATCGCGAAGTACGGCTCGCAGCACACCGACGCCATCGTGACCGAGGACGAGGCGCGCGCGCAGCGCTTCCTGCGCGAGGTCGATTCGAGTTCGGTGATGGCGAACGCCTCGACGCGATTTGCCGACGGCTTCGAGTACGGCCTCGGCGCCGAGGTCGGAATATCCACCGACAAGCTGCACGCGCGCGGGCCGGTGGGGCTCGAGGGGCTCACCTCGCAGAAGTACGTCGTGCTCGGGACCGGCCAGGTGAGGGCCTGATGGCCCGGCTCGTCTGGCACTTCGATTTCGTCTCGCCGTTCAGCTATCTCCAGTTCGCCGGTTACCCGGCCATCTTCCGGCGCCCCGACCTCGACATCAAGCCGGTGCTCTTCGCCGGGTTGCTGAACCACTTTGGCCACAGGGGCCCGGCGGAGATCGAGCCGAAGCGCATCCACACCTACCGCCACACCCAGTGGTACGCCGACCGGCACGGCATCCCGATGAAATACCCGCCCGGGCATCCGTTCAACTCGCTGCACGCGCTGCGACTCGCGATCGCCTGCGGCGGCACCTGCGACGCCGTGAAAAAGATCTTCGACTTCATCTGGGCCGAGGGCCGCTCGCCGACCGACGAATGGAAGGTGCTGTGCGACACGCTAGGCGTGGCCGGTGCGGGACTGCTCGCCGCAAGCGCAACGGTCAAGACCGGGCTCCGCGAGAATACCGACGCGGCGATCCGCGCCGGCGTGTTCGGCGTCCCGACGTTCGTCGTCGACGACCATCTCTTCTGGGGCGTCGACGCGACCGCGATGCTGCTCGACTACCTCGACAACCCGCGGCTCTTCGATTCCGACGCGATGAAGCGCCTGCGGTACCTGCCGGTCGCCGCCGCGCGGCACACCTGAACGAGTGCCAGCAGCCGCGCCCCTCGGTCTGATGGGCGGCACCTTCGACCCGGTGCACCACGGCCATCTGCGTCTTGCCGAAGAGGCGGCGGAGCACCTCGCCCTCGAGCGCGTACGCTGGATCCCGTCGGGGAGTCCCGGGCACCGCGCCGCGCCGCGCACGCCCGCGCACCACCGCCTCGAGATGGTGAAGCTCGCCGTCCGCGACAACCCGCGCTTCGCCGTCGACGATGCCGAGGCGCTCGACACCACCGCGCAGTTCACGATCGACACGCTGCGGCGGCTGCGGGCGGAGTTGGGAGCCGATGTGCCGCTCGTGCTGATCATCGGCGCGGACCAGCTCCACAAGCTCGATACGTGGCGCGACTGGCGCGAGCTTGCGGACCGGGCGCATCTCGCGATCGGCGCGCGCCCCGGCTATTCGCTCGTGCCCGAGGCCCTCCCCGCCGCCGTCGCCGAGGAGTGGCGTCGGCGCGCGGGAGAGCCCGCGGCGCTGCGCGCGGCCCCGGCCGGCCGGATGGTCGTGTTCCCGATGTCGCTCCTCGCCATTTCGGCGTCCGACATCCGCAAGCGGCTCGCTGCGGGCGCGAGCGCGCGTTACTTGCTACCGCCGGAAGTTCTCGCCTATATTCGGGCGCACCGGCTCTACTCGGAGGACGGAAGAACCGCTTGATGGACATCCGCAAGAAGCAGAAGGCGGTGATCGCCGCGCTCGAGGACGTCAAGGCGCGCAACATCGCGGCATTCGACGTCACCCATCTCTCCAGCTTGTTCGACCGCGTCATCATCGCCACCGCCGAGTCGGCGCGCCAGACCAAGGCGCTGGCGAGCCGCGTGCAGGAGCGGACGAAGTCCCTCGGCGAGAAGGTCTACGGCACCGAGGGCGAAGCCGCCGGCGAGTGGGTCCTGATCGACCTGGGCGACATCGTCGTCCACATCATGCAGCCGGCGATCCGCGAGTACTACAACCTCGAGGAGCTCTGGGGCGAGCCGAAGCCGCGAGCGAAGCGCGTCCGAGCGAAGCCGAAGTCCGTCGCGCGACCCGCGGTCTAGCGTATGAGGCTACTCGTCGTCGCGGTGGGGCAACGAATGCCCCACTGGGTCGACGACGGGTTCGCCGAGTACGCCCGACGCTTTCCGCGGAAGGCCCGCCTCGAGCTGGCCGAGGTCCGACCCGAGCGGCGCGGCCCGACCCGGACCGTCGCCCAGGCGCTCGCCGGCGAGGCCAAGCGGATCGCCGCGGCCCTGCCCCCGGGCTGCCGGCGCATCGTCCTCGACGAGCGGGGCCGGGACCTGACGACCGCCGACCTCGCCCGGCGCCTCGGGGGGTGGCTCGCCGAAGGGCGCGACGCCGCGTTCCTCGTCGGCGGCCCGGACGGGCTCCACCCCACCCTCAGACAGTCGGCCGACTTGCAGCTTCGGCTCTCGAGCTTCACGCTGCCGCATGCAATCGTTCGCATAGTGCTGGCGGAGCAGCTTTATCGGGCGCTGTCGATACTCGATAATCACCCGTACCATCGCGAATAGGGTCCCCTGGTGCCGTCGTCGAGCCTGCCGCGCATCTACCTCGCCTCGCGCAGCTCGCGCCGCCGCGAGCTGTTGAAGCAGATCGGCGTCCCGTTCGAGGTGCTGCTCTTCCGCGAGCATGGCCTGCGCGGCCGCGACCTGGACGAGGCCCCGCACGAGAGCGAAGCGCCGGATGCCTACGTGCAGCGGATCGCCATGGAGAAGGCGGAAGCCGGCTGGCTCCGGGTGACGCAGCGGACCCTGCCGCGGTTCCCGGTGCTCGCCGCCGACACCGCCGTGTGCCTGGGCGACCGGATATTCGGCAAACCTGCCGATCGCACCATTGCGATCGCGATGCTGAAAGAGCTGTCGGGGCGTGAGCACCGCGTGCTCACCGCGGTGGTCCTCAAGCACGAGTCCGCGCTCGACGCCCTCGTGAACGAGAACGTAGTGCGCTTCCGGGAGCTGAGCGAAGGCGAGATCGAGGAATACATCGCCACGGGCGAGCCCTACGACAAGGCCGGGGGCTACGCGATCCAGGGCCGGGCGGCCGCGTTCATCCCCGAGATACTCGGCAGCTACACCGGAGTGATGGGCCTGCCGCTCTACGAGACGGCGAGCCTGCTGCGCAAGTTCCAGTCGCGTCTCGTCTAGGCGCTCGCCGCAAGGTCGCGGCTTTGCGGTGAATGCGCCGCCCTTCCGGGTTAAGCTTCGCCCCCCATGGCCGAAGAGATCCTGATCAACGTCACGCCGCAGGAGACTCGCGTCGCGGTCATGGCGAACGGCGTCGTCCAAGAGCTGCACATCGAGCGCACCGCGAGCCGTGGTCTCGTCGGCAATATCTACATGGGGCGGGTGGTGCGGGTGCTGCCCGGCATGCAATCGGCGTTCGTCGAGATCGGCCTCGAACGCGCCGCGTTCCTGCACGTCGCCGACATCTGGGAGCAGCGGCAGAACGGCGAATCGGGCGCGACGACCCGGCCGATCGAGAGGATCCTCGCCGAGGGGCAGCCCCTCATGGTGCAGGTGGTGAAGGACCCGATCGGCACCAAGGGCGCGCGTCTCTCGACCCAGATCTCGATCGCGGGGCGCCTGCTCGTCTATCTGCCGCAGGACTCGCACATCGGCATCTCGCAGCGCATCGAGGACGAGAGCGGCCGCAAGCTCCTGCGCGAGAAGCTCCAGCAGCTCCTGCCCCCCGAGGAGCGCGGCGGGTACATCATCCGCACCGTCGCCGAGTCCGCCACCGACGCCGACCTCGCGAATGACGTCGCCTACTCCCGGCGGCTGTGGGGCTATATCCGCGAGCGCGCCCAGACCTCGCACGCGCCCGCCCTCCTGCACCAGGACCTCGTGCTCGCGCAGCGCGTGCTCCGCGACTTCGTCCACGACGATACGACGCGGGTCGTGGTCGACTCGCGCGAGAACTTCGCGCGGCTGCAGGCGTTCGCGACCGACTACGTGCCGAAGGTGCGGCCCAGGATCGAGCACTACGCGGGGGAGCGACCGCTCTTCGACCTCGCCAACGTGGAGGAGGAGATCGAGAAGGCGCTCGCGCGCCGCGTCGAGCTGAAGAGCGGCGGCTATCTCATCGTCGACCAGACCGAGGCGATGACGACGATCGACGTCAACACCGGCGGCTTCGTCGGTCTGCGCAACTTCGACGACACGATCTTCAAGACGAACCTGGAGGCGGCGCAGGTGATCGCGCGGCAGCTGCGGCTGCGCAACCTCGGCGGCATCATCGTGCTCGACTTCATCGACATGGAGAACGGGGACCACCGCGCGGCGGTGCTCGCGGAGCTCCAGAAGGCGCTCGCGCGCGACCGGGTGAAGATGACCCTCAACGGTTTCACCCAGCTCGGCCTGGTCGAGATGACGCGCAAGCGCACCCGCGAGTCGCTCGAGCGCGTGCTGTGCGAGTCCTGCCCGACGTGCGCCGGACGGGGCATCGTCAAGACCGCGCGCACCGTGTGCTACGAGATCCTGCGCGAGATCCTGCGCGAGGCGCGGCAATTCAACGCCCGCGAGTTCCGGATCCTCGCCTCGCAGAGCGTCATCGACCTCTTTCTCGAGGAGGAGTCGCAGTCGCTCGCGATGCTCGGCGACTTCATCGGCAAGCCGGTATCGATGCAGGTCGAGACGAGCTACACGCAGGAGCAGTTCGACGTGATCCTGATGTGACCGGGCGGGAGGTGGAGATGCTCGAGGGCAAGGTTGCGATCGTCACCGGGGCGGGCGGCGGCATCGGTCGCGAGATCGCGCTCGCGATGGGTGCGGCTGGCGCCAAGGTGGTCGTCAACGATATCGGCGCGTCGCTCGCCGGCGAGGGCGCCGATCAGGGGCCGGCCGAGCGGGTCGCCGGCGAGATCCGGGCCGGCGGGGGCGCCGGCGTGGCGAGCACCGATAGCGTATCGATATGGGCCGGCGCGAACCGCATCGTGGAGACCGCGCTCGACGCCTTCGGCCGGGTCGACTGCGTCGTCAACAACGCCGGCATCCTCCGCGACCGCCTGTTCCACAAGATGACGGTCGAGGACTGGGAGGCCGTGATCCAGGTCCACCTCATGGGGAGTTTCTACGTGAGCCGCGCGGCGGCGACGCATTTTCGCGCGCAGGAAAGCGGCGCGTACGTCCACATGACGTCGACCTCGGGCCTGATCGGGAATGTCGGCCAGGCGAACTACGCCGCGGCGAAGCTCGGCGTCGCGGCGCTCTCGAAGTCGATCGCGCTCGACATGCAACGGTTCAACGTCCGGTCGAACTGCATCTCGCCGTTCGCCTGGAGCCGCATGATCGCCTCGATCCCGGCCGAGAGCCCGGAAGCGAAAGCGCGCGTCGCCAAGCTGCAGCGGATGGAGGCCGGGAAGATCGCGCCGATGGCGGTGTTGCTCGCTTCGGACGCAGCCCGGGACGTCTCCGGCCAGATCTTCGCGGTGCGCGCGAACGAGATCTTCCTGATGAGCCAGCCGCGCCCGGTGCGCTCGGTCCACCGGGCCGAGGGCTGGACCGCCGAGGCCATCGCCGAGCACGCGCTGCCGGCGCTTCGTCCGAGCTTCGCACCGCTCGAGGTCTCCGCCGATGTCTTCTCGTGGGACCCGATCTGAAAGGACTCGACCAATGGCCCGCAGAGCGAAGCCCATCCGCAGCGACCTCGGCTGGAGCACGTCCGATCGCATCGTCGTCCGCGGCATGGACCTGCCGGGCGAGCTCCTCGGCCGGATCAACCTCGGCGACATGGCGTTTCTCGAGGTCGCCGGACGCCTGCCGACGCCGCAGGAGTCGACGGTGTTCAACGCGATCCTGGTGACGCTCGTCGAGCATGGCATCACGCCGAGCGCGATCGCGGCGCGCCTCACCTACGCCGGCGCGCCGGAGTCGCTGCAGGCCGCGGTCGCCGCGGGGCTGTGCGGCCTCGGCACCGTGTTCGTCGGCAGCATGGAAGGCGCCGCGCGCATGCTGTACGGGGCGCTGCCGCGCGAGCGCGCGAGCGCGGTGACCCCCACCGAGCTCGACGAGATCGCGCGCCGGACCGTCGCCGACTACCGCGCGCGCAAGGAGATCATTCCAGGGCTCGGCCACCCGGTCCACAAGCCGGTCGACCCGCGCACGACACGGCTCTTCGAGCTCGCCGCCGAGAACGGTCTCGCCGGGAGCTACGTAGAGCTGATGAAGCGCATCGGCGCCGAGGCGGAGCGCGTATCGGGTCGCTCGCTCCCCATCAACGCGACCGGGGCGATCGGCCCGATCTGCTGCGAGCTCGGCTTTTCGGACAAGATCGTCCGCGGTTTCGGCGTCATGGCGCGAGCGGTCGGGCTCGTCGGCCACCTGCTCGAGGAGAGCGAGTCGCCCATGGCGCTCGAGATCTGGCAGCGCGTGGAGGAGGAAGCAACGGCCCACGTGCGGCCGCCGGCGTGAATTCCGCCTCCGCCCTACGGCGGCCGGCTATGGACGGCGGCGCGCCGGGGACCGCAGAATTCTGCCGATGAGCGACAAGAGCTTGAGCGATAGGGAGCGCGCGTTACTCCAGGCAGCGCGACGCGAGGTCGCCGCCAAGGTGAAACGCCGCGTCGACGCGGCCGGGCCCACCGGCTCGGCGCCTCATCACGGCGGCAGGTCCGCGCCGCCCTCGCGGGGCGCGCTCCGCGCCGTGTCGCCGCTCGATGCGCCGACCGTGCTCGGCTGGGACCACCCGGCGGCGCAAGCGCCACCGGGTGCTGGAGAAGACAAATGGTCGCGGATCGCCGACCTGCTGGAGGCGGAGCGTGCCGAAGCGACGGAGAAGCGGGCGAAGACCCGCCGCGGTGTCATCATCTTCCTCGTCTGTCTCTTCCTCGTCATCCTGATCGTCGGCGCGCGCGTGTTCGTTCGCTGACCGGCGCCTCCTCCGCTTCTTCTTCCAGCGCCGAGCGGCCGCTCCAAGAAGCTCGCGTCGAGGAATTTCGGGCGGGTGTCCGCTGTTGACTGACACCCGGGGCGGCGGGCCGCATCCGGCGCAACGGTAGCGTCGTATATTGCTAGCGGGTTCACAGGAGGAGACTTGCCATGAAGGTGCGGATCCCCCATGCAGCAGTCCTTGCCATCGCCGTCACCGCCGCCGGCACTGCGCTCGCCGGCCCCGAGAAGATCGCCCCGCCGTTCAACTACCTGAAGGGCGAGCGCTACGGTACGGTCGACCGGCCGGACATCAAGCAGTACCGCGAGTTCTACACCCAGGCCGACGTGATCGAGGCGGTGCGCAAGGGCAAGGGCGTCCCGAGCGGCGCGGTGATCACGCTGGTGCAGTGGAGCGTCGAGACCGACGCCCAAGGGAACCCGATCAAGGGCCCGGACGGCCGGTTCCAGAAGAAGGACGTGGTCGGAGTCGTCGTGATGGAGAAGCGCACCGGCTGGGGCACCGAGTACCCGGCTGAATGGCGGAACGGCGAGTGGGAGTACGCGGCGTTCACGGCTGACATGCGGCCCAACCCGAAGGCGAATGCGAACATCAAGGCCTGCTTCGAGTGCCACAAGCCGCACGAGAAGCTGGACTTCGTGATCACCCTCGCCAAGCTGGACGGCACGTTCCCGGCCGCGACGGCGGCGAAGCCGGCCACCGGTGCAACGCAGGTCAACATCGCCGGATTCGTGTTCGGACCCGGCAAGATGACGGTTGCGCCGGGCCAGTCGGTGAACTGGACCAACGCCGACGACTCCCCGCACCAGATCTCGGTGGCAGGCCGCAAGACCGGCGTCCTGCTGCGCGGCCAGAAGGCCGCGCTCAGCTTCGACAAGGAAGGGCTGTTCGACTACGTCTGCAGCCTCCACCCGACGATGAAGGGACAGGTCGAAGTCAAAAAGTAGCGCTGCCGCGCCGCGGTAGCCGGGTTTGACAGAGCCGCGCCGGCGGCGGATTCTTCGCGGCCATGTCCCGCGACTCCCGCGGGCTCCCGCTCACCGCAGCGAACGCCGCGGTCTCCCCGCCGCAATTCGGGCCAGCGCAGCGGCCGGCACCACCACGACTCGCCGCGCTCGACGCCTGACCGTAGGCGAACTTCACCCGCGGAAGACCGCGGGCCGCTTGCTGCCGAGCACCGCGAGCACGGCGTCCACGTCGCCCCGGTAATCCCAGTTCGCCGAGGTCGGGGGGCGGACGAAACCTTGTGGAGGAGGAATAGGAAGCTGGCAGAATCCATTCGCTTCGCGGCATTGCAGCCGCCGCGAACGAGCACCCACCGGAGGAAGTGCATGCAAGACGAAAAGCGATTCGACCAGCCCGATCTCGAAAGCCTCGTCCCGGCCGTACCGTTCACGCGCCGGGCCTTCATCGCCTCGAGCGCCGCCACGGGTTTCGCGCTCGCGGCCGGGCCGCTGATGGCGCAGCAGGCGATCAAGACTTCGACCGCCGGGCTCGTCGTTGCGGACGTGACGATCCCCGTCCCTGGCGGCCAGATGCCCGCGTACACCGCCGCGCCGAAGAAGGCCGGCAAGTTCCCGGTCATCATCGTGATTCCGGAAGTCTTCGGTCTGCACGAGTACCAGAAAGACATCGCCCGGCGGCTGGCGAAGGCCGGTTATTTCGCGATCTCGGCCGATCCCTACTTCCGGTCGGGTGATCTCTCCAAGGTCGCGGACATCAAGCAGGTGCTCGCCGCCGCCAACTCGCTCACCGATCAGCAGGCGTTCGCCGATCTCGACGCGCTCGTCGCCTGGGTCGGGAAGCAGCCCAATGCGAACGTGAACAAGCTCGGGATCACCGGTATGTGCCGCGGCGGCCGGACGGTATGGATGTACGTCGCGCACAACCCGAGGATCAAGGCCGGCGTCGCGTGGTACGGCCACTTTTCGCCGGCCCCGCCGGGGATCACGACGACGCCGATCGACATCACCGACAAGCTGAATGCGCCGGTGCTCGGCCTCTATGGCGGTGCCGATGGGGGGATTCCGATCCAGCACATCGAGCGCATGCGCGCGGGGCTGATCGCCTTCGGCAAGGACAAGGAATCGATCATCCACGTGTACGAGGGCATGCCGCACGCGTTCCACGCCGATTACCGGAACACCTACCGCAAGGAGGCGGCCGAGGACGGCTGGAAGCGCATGCTCGCCTGGTTCAAGAAGCACGGCGTCGCCTGACGCGATGATCGAGGGGTTTACGACGGCGCGCGTCGCCGCCCTTGGGGTCGATCTCAGCGTGCACACGGCGGGCGACGGGCCTGCCGTGCTGCTGCTCCACGGCTACCCGCAGACGCATCTCATCTGGCGACGGCTCGCGCCCGACTGGGCGCAGCGGTGCGCTGTCGTCGCGCCCGATCTCAAGGGCTACGGCGCGAGCGATGCGCCGCCGCCGGCGGCCGACAGCGCGAACTACTCGAAGCGCGCAATGGCGGCCGAATGCGTCGCGCTCATGCGCGCGCTCGGGCACCAGCGCTTCGCGGTCGTCGGCCACGACCGCGGTGCGCGCGTCGCCTACCGCCTCGCGCTCGACCATCCGCAAGCGGTGACGAAGCTCGTGACTCTCGACATCCTGCCGACCGGGGCCACGTGGGCCGCGGCGACGCGCTCGTTCGCGGTCAAGACCTTCCACTGGGGCTTCCTCGCGCAGGGCGGCGGGCTGCCCGAGCGGCTGATCGGCAGCGATCCGGACCTTTGGCTGGAGTACCTGTGCCACAAGTGGGCGCGCGATCCGGCGGCGCTCGCCGACGCGCTGGGCGAGTACAAGCGCGCGTTCCGCCGTCCCGAGGTGATCGCCGCGACCTGCGCCGACTACCGCGCAGGCGCGACGCTCGACGACGAGCACGACCGCGCCGATCTTGCCGCGGCGCGGAAGATCGAGTGCCCCGCGCTCGCGATTTGGTCGGCGACGCTGCGGGCCCGTACGAGGGAGGCGGATCCGCTCGACGTCTGGCGGCAGTACGCGCGCGACGTCCGCGGCTTCGGCGTCGACTGCGGGCACTTCATTCCCGAGGAGGCGCCCGGCGCGATCGCCGGCGCGATCGCCGATTTCCTCGCCGAGTGATCAGCCCGGCGCGACCGGGATCCGGCCGACCAGCTCGAGTTTGCCCGCGCCGCCGGGCTTCATGACGACCATCTCGGCCGGTGCCGGGCTCACGCCCGCGACGGGCGAGATCGTGCTGCCGTGGGAGACGAGCACCAGGTTGCCGGGTCCCTGGAATCGGCTCGCGCGCTCGAGCATCGCGCGCTTCTGCGCTTCCGCGTTCTCGGGCCGCCCGAAGAGGTTGTTGAGCGCCGGCCACACGTCGTACGTTCCGAACGCGATGCGCGCGGTGTCGCGACAGCGGCACCATTCGCTCGAAAGCACCTGCGCGACGGGCACGTTGTAACGCCGGAATGCTTCGCCGAGCCGTTTCGCCTCGGCGAGCCCCGCCGCATTCAGGTTGCGCTCCGTCTTGCAGTCCCCGAGCCTGAAACCGGGCGGATCGCCCGCGCCCGGATCGGTAAGCGCGTGGCGGATCAGAATGACGAAGCCCCCTGATTTCAGCTGCGACCAGAGAGCTTCGTCCGCGAATGCGGCCGTCGGCGCCGTGACGAGCAGCGCGACGAGCGCGCCCGCCCTCGCGAGCCGCGTCACGTCAATCGGCGTACTGCCCGGCCTTCTGGATGATCGGGCCCCATTTCGCGATCTCTGCAGCGAGGAACTTCTGCAGGTAAGCGGGCGTTGCCTTGTCCGCCGGGACCGGCTCGGTGCCGAGGTCGGCGAAGCGCTTGATGACGCCCTCGTCCTTGAGCGCGGCCTGGTTCGCCTTGACGAGCGTATCGATCACCGGCTGCGGCGTGCCCTTCGGCGCGTAGAGCGCGTGCCAGACCGCGACCTCGAAGCCCTTCAGGCCTTCCTCCTGCATCGTCGGCAGGTTCGGGAGTGACGGCACGCGCTTCGCGGTGGTGACGGCGTACGCCTTGATCTTTCCGCTCTTGATCTGCGACATGGTGTTCGTCGTCTGGTCGCACATGAAGTCGATCTGGCCACCGAGCAGATCGTTCATCGCCGGCGCGGTCCCCTTGTACGGCACGGTGGTGAAGTCGGTCTCGATCGTGCTCATGAAGAGCAGCCCGCAGAGATGCGAGGCCGAGCCGAGGCCCGCGTTGCCGTAGGACACCTTCGTCTTGTTCGCCTTGATGTAGACGAGAAACTCCTTGAAGTTGTTCGGCGGGAAGTTCGGGCGCGCGACCATCGTCATCGGCACCTCGGTGACGAGGCCGATGTTCGCGAAGTCCTTCAGCGGATCGAACGTGAGCTTGCGGTACAGGGCGGGCACGGTCGCCATGCCGACGTGATAGAGGAGGATGGTGTAGCCGTCGGGGCTCGCGCGCGCCACGCGCGAGACGCCGATCGTGCCGCCGGCGCCGCCGACGTTCTCGACGATCACCGTCTGCTTGAGCGTCGTCTGCATCGCCTGCGCGATCGAGCGCGCGACGGTGTCGGTCGGCCCGCCGGCCGCGAACGGGACGATCATGGTCACCGGCTTGGTCGGGAAGGCCTGCGCCCAGGCGCCGGTGGCGGCGGCGAGCGCGAGGAGCGGGATCGCACGGACGAGCGAGCGGAACATTGGCGCCTCCTTTGGGGCAGAGGGTCGAAGGCCCTGCCGTCGGAGAATGTTACTTCAGTCCCCGGTCGTCCGTCTCGGCCGGTCCCGTCGGAGAGCCGCTCTCTCATCCCGCCCTCCCTGATCCGCACGAACGATCGATCGAGCGCCGCCGGCGACGGCGCGCCGAGCAGGTCCTCGATGCTGATCGGCTGCATCGTCGGCGGCGCCGCGTCAGAACAGCCCATCGCGATCCATCGCGCCGGCGAGGACGTCGACGAACTGCGCGATGGCGGGCTTGAGGTCGCCCGACTGCGCGTTCTTCGTGCTCGTCTGCGCCGACCAGACCGCCTGCTTGCCCTTCCTCTCGTAAAGCACCGTCTCGACCAGCACGGTGGTTTGCGTGTAGTCGTTGGGACGGACGTAGCGCGTCGGCGCGAAGAACGCGGCGACGTTGTTGCCGACTCCAACGAGGTCCGCGTACGGTGCGCCGCCCGGACCGACCAGCATCCCGGGGGTCGTTACCGACTTTTCGTCGACGCCGACCACCCGCGCGAGCAGCACCGCGTCGGCGTCCGATTCCGCGATGACCCGCTTGAATCGCGCCTCCTCGGCCGGGCCGGGGTGCGTGAAATAACCCTGCGACGCGGCGGCGTTGACGCCGCGCTTCCGAAGCGCGGCGGCCATGTCCTCTTGGAAGTACGCCTGCGCGAACTCGTCGCTCGCGATGGTGAGGATGAGCACCTTCCTGAACTTCGTGCCCGCCAGCTTCGGGTCCACCCAGCTCTTGTCGAGCGAAGTGTGGGCGGTGGTGGAGCAGCCGGCGATCGACAGCGCGGCGAGAACCGCGATCGCCGGACCAAGCAGGGACGATCCGAGCATGTGGGATATCTCCACGGGGATGGGTTGAAGGCCGCGGGACTCTACACGCCGCCGTAGGGTCGGGCAACCGCTCCATCGGAGCGGCCGCGCGGCGATGACGTATAGTCGCGCCCCGCCATGGATCTCGCCTCGCTCGTCCAATCGTACGGATACTCCGCGGTATTCGTCGGCAGCCTGATCGAAGGTGAAACGATTCTCGCGCTCGCCGCAATCGCCGCCCATCGCGGCTATCTCGCCCTGCCGTGGGTCATCGCCATCGCGGCGGCGGGCGGGTTTCTCGGCGACCAGTGCTACTTCCTCGTCGGCCGCTTTGCCGGCGATCGCGTGCTTGCCCGTTGGCCGCAGCTCCGGCCGGGCGCGGAGCGCGTCCGCCAGCTACTCGATCGCTACGACGCGCCGCTTGTCCTTGGTGTGCGGTTCATGTACGGCCTGCGGACGGTGGGGCCTATTGCGATCGGCATGAGCCGCGTCCACTGGGTGCGCTTCGCGCTCTTCAACCTGATCGGCGCGATCGTCTGGGCCGTCCTCGTCGCCGGTATCGGCTATGCTCTCGGCGAGGCGCTGACGCGGCTGCTCGGCGACTTCGAGCGGGTCGAGGAGTGGGTGTTCGGCGTCGTCCTCGTGGGCGGTCTCGCGCTCATCGCTTGGCTGCGCCGCCGAGGCCGGCTGCGTGCCGCCGTAGGCGCGGGCCGCCCGCAACCCCCCTCTTCGCGCGTAGGGTCGTAATGTCTGTTCGCCCGTAGAATAGCCGGCAGACTCTTGGCGCTGCGCCATCCGGAGGCCCGCTCATGAACGACCGCATCCCGAAGATCGCCACGCTCGCCGACTGGGACAAGGCCGCCGCGAAGTCCGCCGGCTCGGCGGACAGAGCTCGTCTGGCACACCCCCGAGGGCATCGACGTCAAGGCGCTCTACACCGCCGACGACCTGCAGGGTCTGCCGTACGCGAACACGCTGCCGGGCTTCGAGCCGTTCGTGCGCGGCCCGCAGGCGACGATGTATGCGGTGCGGCCGTGGACCATCCGGCAGTACGCCGGTTTCTCGACCGCCGAGGAGTCGAACGCGTTCTACCGCCGCAACCTCGCCGCCGGCCAGCAGGGCGTGTCGGTCGCCTTCGACCTCGCCACTCACCGCGGCTACGACTCCGACCACCCGCGGGTCGAAGGCGACGTCGGCAAGGCCGGCGTCGCGATCGACTCGGTCGAGGACATGAAGATCCTCTTCGACGGCATCCCGCTCGAAAGCGTGAGCGTGTCGATGACGATGAACGGCGCGGTGCTGCCGGTGCTCGCCGGGTACGTCGTGGCGGCCGAGGAGCAGGGGGTGAAGCAGGACCGAGCTGTCGGGGACGATCCAGAACGACATCCTCAAGGAGTTCATGGTCCGCAACACCTACATCTACCCGCCGGAAGCGTCGATGCGGATCGTCGCCGACATCATCGAGCACACCACCCGGCACATGCCGAAGTTCAACTCGATCTCGATCTCCGGCTACCACATCCAGGAGGCCGGGGCGACGCAGGCGCTCGAGCTCGCCTTCACGCTCGCCGACGGGCGCGAGTACGTGCGCGCGGCGCTCGCGCGCGGGCTCGACGTGGACGAGTTCGCCGGGCGGCTGTCGTTCTTCTTCTGCGTCGGGATGAACTTCTACCTCGAGGTGGCGAAGCTCCGTGCGGCTCGGCTCCTGTGGTGGCGAATGATGAAGGCGTTCAACCCGAAGAGCCCGCGCTCGATGATGCTGCGCACCCACGTGCAGACCTCGGGCTGGTCGCTCACCGAGCAGGACCCGTACAACAACGTCGTGCGCACGGCGATCGAAGCGCTTGCCGCGGTGTTCGGCGGGACCCAGTCGCTCCACACCAACTCGTTCGACGAGGCGATCGCGCTGCCGTCGGACTTCTCCGCGCGGATCGCGCGGAACACGCAGCTCATCATCCAGGAGGAGACCCACATCCCGGCGGTGGTCGATCCCTGGGCCGGCTCCTACATGATGGAGAAGCTCACCCAGGACATCGCCGACAAGGCCTGGAGCATCATCGAGGAGATCGAGGCGATCGGCGGTATGACGAAGGCCGTGCAGTCCGGGTGGGCGAAGCTCAAGATCGAGGCGTGCGCCGCCGAGAAGCAGGCGCGCATAGACCGCGGCGAAGACGTGATCGTCGGCGTCAACAAGTACCCGCTCGAGGACGAGCCGCCGGTCGAGACCCGCGAGATCGATAACACCGCGGTCCGCGAGGCGCAGGTCCGGCGCCTGAAGGCCGTCAAGGCGAAGCGCGATCCGCAGGCGGTGCAGGCGGCGCTCGCGGCGCTCGCCGAGGCCGCTCGCACGGGTAAGGGGAACCTGCTCGCGCTCTCGATCGAGGCGGTCCGCGCCCGCGCCACGGTGGGCGAAGTGAGCGACGCGCTCGAGCGGGTGTGGGGCCGCTACCAGGCGGCGAACCAGACGGTGTCGGGCGTCTACGGCGCGGCGTTCCTGGAGGACCCGAACTGGAACGCCCTTAGGGCCGACATCGATGCCTTCGAGGCGGAGGAAGGGCGCCGCCCGCGGCTCATGGTGGCGAAGCTCGGCCAGGACGGGCACGACCGAGGCGCGAAGGTGATCGCGACCGCATTCGCCGACCTCGGTTTCGACGTCGACATCGGCCCGCTCTTCCAGACGCCCGAAGAGAGCGCCCGCCAGGCGATCGAGAACGACGTGCACGCGATCGGCGTGTCGACGCTCGCTGCCGGCCACAAGACGCTGGTCCCGCAACTCGCGGAAGCGCTGCGCAGGGCGGGCGCGCCCGAGATCGTGGTCGTGGTCGGCGGCGTGGTGCCGCAGCAGGACTACGCGTTCCTGAAGGAGGCCGGCGTCGCGGCGGTGTTCGGTCCCGGCACGGTGATCTCGGACGCCGCGCGCACGGTGCTCAAGGCGATTCGCGAGGCGCGGGTCGCAGCCGGCGCGCTGTAATGAGGGCGGCGCTGCGCGCGCCCCCGGCGCGCGACCGGCTCGACCCTGTCGACCGCAAGCTCGCCGACGGGGTCCTCGCGCACGAACCGCGCGCGCTCGCGAAGGCCATCACCCTTCTCGAGTCGTCGCGGCGCGATCACCAGGCGCGGGCGGGCATGCTGCTCGAAGCGCTGCTGCCGCATACCGGCGGGAGCTTTCGCATCGGCATCAGCGGCGCGCCGGGCGCGGGCAAGTCCACGTTCATCGAGACCCTCGGCCTCCATCTCACCGCGCAAGGCCGCCGCGTGGCGGTGCTGGCGGTCGACCCGACGAGCGCGCTCTCGGGTGGCTCCATCCTCGGCGACAAGACGCGGATGGAACGGCTCTCCCGCGATCCCAACGCGTTCATCCGCCCCTCACCGTCCGGCGGCATGCTCGGCGGCGTCGCCCACATGACGCGCGAGGCGATGCTCGTGTGCGAGGCGGCAGGCCATGACGTCGTGATCGTCGAGACGGTCGGCGTCGGTCAGTCGGAGACCGCGGTCGCGGGCATGACCGACTGCTTTGCGCTGGTCGCGCTGCCGAACGCGGGCGACGATCTGCAGGCGATCAAGCGCGGGATCGTGGAGCTCGTCGACGTGGTCGCCGTGAACAAGGCCGACATCGACCGGAGGGCCGCCGAGCTCGCGCGCACCCAGATCGAGAACGCGCTCGCGATGCTGCGTCCCCACCAGGCGCTGGCGGGGGAAGGGAAGGGGTCCCCCGCGACGTTCTGGACCGCGCCGGTGGTGACCTTGAGCGCGCTGAAGGCCGAGGGTATCGACGATTTCTGGCGCGAGTGCGAGCGCTTCCGCGCGACGATGACCGCGAGCGGCGCGCTCGCGGCGAAGCGCAAGCGTCAGGCGCTCGACTGGATGAGCGCGCTCGTCGAGCACGAGCTGCACGCGCGGTTCTATCAGCATCCCGCGGTGAAGCGCGAGCTCGCTGCGATGCGCGAGGCGGTGGCGAACGGATCGATGACGCCGGCCGCCGCGGCGGCGAAGTTGTTGAACGCTAGCGCGTGAATTCTCCGCGGCCGGCCAATGCCGGCCGCGTACGGCTTCGGGGGGAAACGTCATGCAGGAGATCATCCATCAGCTCGAGGAGAAGCGCGCGCAGGCTCGGCTCGGCGGCGGCGAAAGACGCATCGGGGCGCAGCACGCGCGGGGCAAGCTGACCGCGCGCGAGCGCATCGACCTCCTGCTCGACGTGGGCTCGTTCGAGGAGTGGGACATGTTCGTCGAGCACCGTTGCACCGACTTCGGGATGGCGGACCAGAAGATCCCCGGCGACGGCGTCGTCACCGGGTACGGCACGATCAACGGTCGGCTCGTCTTCGTGTTCAGCCAGGACTTCACCGTGTTCGGCGGCGCGCTGTCCGAGCCGCACGCCGAGAAGATCTGCAAGGTGATGGACAAGGCGATGCAGGTCGGCGCGCCCGTGATCGGGTTGAACGATTCCGGCGGGGCGCGCATCCAGGAGGGGGTCGCCTCGCTCGGCGGCTACGCCGAGGTGTTCCAGCGCAACGTGCTCGCCTCGGGCGTGATCCCGCAGATCTCGCTGGTCATGGGCCCGTGCGCGGGCGGCGCAGTGTACTCGCCGGCGATGACCGACTTCATCTTCATGGTCAAGGACTCGTCCTACATGTTCGTCACCGGGCCGGAGGTGGTGAAGACGGTGACTCACGAGGAGGTGACGCAGGAAGAGCTCGGCGGGGCGATCGCCCACACGACGAAGTCCGGCGTCGCCGATCGCGCGTTCGAGAACGACGTCGAGACGCTGATGATGACCCGGCGGCTCATGAACTACCTCCCCGGCTCGAACCGGGAGAAGCCGCCCGTCTGGCCGACCGAGGACCCTTCCGAGCGCGAGGTGCCCTCGCTCGACACCCTCGCCCCGGACAATCCGAACAAGCCCTACGACATCAAGGAGCTCGTCCTGAAGGTCGTGGACGAGGGCGAGTTCTTCGAGATCCAGCCCGAGCACGCGAAGAACATCGTGGTGGGCTTTGCACGCATGGCGGGTGCGCCGGTCGGGATCGTCGCGAACCAGCCGCTGGTGCTCGCCGGCTGCCTGGACATCAAGAGCTCGATCAAGGGCGGGCGGTTCGTGCGCTTCTGCGACTGCTTCAACATCCCGATCCTGACCTTCGTCGACGTTCCCGGCTTCCTGCCGGGCACCGCCCAGGAGCACGGCGGCATCATCAAGCACGGCGCGAAGCTCCTTTTCGCGTACGCGGAGGCGACGGTCCCGAAGGTGACAGTCATCACGCGCAAGGCCTACGGCGGCGCTTACGACGTCATGAGCTCGAAGCATCTGCGCGGCGACGTCAATCTCGCCTGGCCTTCGGCCGAGATCGCGGTCATGGGGCCGAAGGGCGCGGTGGAGATCATCTTCCGCAAGGACATCGGCGACCGCGAGAGGATCGCCGAGCGCACCGAGGAGTACCGGCAGAAGTTCGCCAACCCCTTCATCGCCGGCCACCGCGGCTACATCGACGACGTCATCATGCCGCGCGAGACGAGGCGGCGGATCTGCCGGTCGCTCGCGATGCTCAAGGGGAAGACGCTCGCGAATCCCTGGCGCAAGCACGCCAACATCCCGCTCTGAGCGCTGGGTCCAGGATGAAACTGATGCTGAAAGCATCGCTTTCCGGAATTCGGGGAACACGCGGGGGCGCCGCGAAGCGGCAGGTTGGGGCGGAGGGGCCCTAACCCTCCTTCGGCCCCCTCGTATGGTGGTGACCAACATGTTCAAGAAGATCCTGATCGCGAACCGGGGCGAGATCGCCTGCCGGGTGATCCGCACCGCGCGGCGCATGGGCATCAGGACCGTCGCGGTGTACTCGGAGGCCGACCGCGACGCGCTGCACGTCGCGCGCGCCGACGAGGCGGTGCCGATCGGGCCGCCGCCCTCCGCGCAGAGCTACCTCGTGGCCGAGCGCATCATCGAGGCCTGCCGGCAGACCGGCGCCGAGGCGGTGCATCCCGGCTACGGCTTCCTGTCGGAGAACGAGGCGTTCGCGAACGCGCTCGAGAAGGCTGGCATCGTCTTCATCGGCCCGAACGTCGGGGCAATCGCGGGGATGGGCGACAAGATCGCCTCCAAGAAGCTCGCGGAAAAAGCGCAGGTCAGAACGATCCCCGGCTATAACGATGTCATCCGCGACGCCGGGCACGCGGTCGAGATCGCGCGCAGGATCGGCTATCCGGTGATGATCAAGGCGAGCGCCGGCGGCGGCGGCAAGGGCCTGCGAGTCGCGCGCTCGGACGCCGAGTCCAGCGAGGGATTCGCGAGCTGCCAGAACGAGGCGCGGGCGGCGTTCGGCGACGATCGCGTCTTCATCGAGAAGTTCATCGAGGAGCCGCGCCATATCGAGGTGCAGGTGCTCGGCGACGCGCACGGCAACGTCGTCTACCTCTGGGAGCGCGAATGCTCGATCCAGCGCCGCCACCAGAAGGTGCTCGAAGAGGCGCCCTCGCCGTTCCTCGACGAGAAGACGCGCCACGCGATGGGAAGGCAGGCGGTCGCGCTGGCAAGAGCGGTGAACTACCGGTCGGCGGGCACCGTGGAGTTCGTCGTCGGCGCCGATCGCAGCTTCTACTTCCTCGAGATGAACACCCGGCTCCAGGTCGAGCACCCGGTGACCGAGATGATCACCGGGCTCGATCTCGTCGAGCTGATGATCCGGGTCGCGGCGGGCGAGAAGCTCCCCTTCGGGCAGGAGGAGGTCCCGCTCCGCGGCTGGACGATCGAGGCGCGCATCAACGCCGAGGATCCGTCGCGCAAGTTCCTGCCTTCCACCGGCCGGCTCGTCCAGTTCCGTCCGCCGGCCGAGTTGCCCGGCGCGGTGCGGGTCGACACCGGCGTGTTCGAGGGCGGCGAAGTGTCGATGTACTACGACTCGATGATCGCCAAGCTGATCTGCCACGGGACGAGCCGCGACGAGGCGCGGCTGCGCCTCGTCGAGGCGCTCGATGCGTTCGTGATCAAGGGGCCGGCGTCGAACCTGGCGTTCCTCGCGGCGGTGGCGCGCCATCCGCGCTTCGCGGGCGGCAACTTCAACACCGGCTTCATCGCGGAGGAGTTCCCGCAGGGCTACGTCCCCGCCGCGGTGCCGATCGAGGATCCGAGCCTTTTCATCAGCGTCGCGGCGGCGGTGCACTGGCGCTACGCCGAGCGCTCGGCGAAGATCGAGGGGCAGGTGCCGGGGCACGAGCGCGATCTCGGTGATGTGCGCGTCGTGCTGCTGCGCGGGGCGGCGCACCCGGTTCGCATCCGCTCGATACCCGGCGGACAGGAGGTGTTCCTCGACGGCGAGTCGCTCGCCGTCCTGTCCGGGTGGAAGCTCGGCGAACCGCTTTTCTCGGGCACGCTGAACGGCAGGCACATAAACGTCCGCATCGAGCGCGCCGGGCTGGAATACCGCCTCTCTCACGCCGGCGTCGACGCGACGGCGCTCGTGCTCACGGAGCACGCGGCGAGGATGCAGGCGCTCATGCCGGAGAAGCCCGCGCCGGACCTCTCGAAGTTCCTGCTCTCGCCGATGCCGGGGCTCCTCTCCGAGCTCGCGGTCAGTCCCGGCCAGGAGGTCAAGGCCGGCGAGAAGCTGGCGGTGATCGAGGCGATGAAGATGGAGAACGTGCTGCGCGCCGAGAACGACGCGGTGGTGAAAAGTCTGCTTGCGAAAGCGGGCGACAGCGTCGCGGTCGATCAGCCGATCGTGGAGTTTCAGTAGCGTTGAGGCGCGAAGGCAATACAGCATCGGCGATCAAATCGCCCGAAATGAGCGAGCGGCTGCTCGCCATCAACGGTCTACTGCAAAGTTGGCCGGAGATCGTGCGGATCGCGCGTGAGGTGCCGGCGACCGTAAGGACGCAGGAGCCGAGTCTGTTTGCGGCAGAGGGATAGCCGAAGGCTTCGGCTTCTTGACAAGAGAGGCGGTGAACATTTCCAAAGAGCGGCCTGGTTACTTACAATTTTGGCCATGAACCTTGACAAGAACGCCATCCGCCGCCGAGCGCTAATCGTCGCCGACGGCGACCGCGTCAGGACCCGGCTCGCGGAGCGCGATCGGCACCGTCCGGAGGGCGCGAAGCGGTGAGCCGTCGGCTGGATGTCGATGAGCGCGCCCTAAACCGGATCTGCGAACAGCATCGCATACGGCGGTTGTCGCTGTTCGGCTCGCAACTGAAAGTCAAGGCGCGGCCGGACAGCGACATCGATCTACTCGTGGAGTTCTTTCCCGAGGCGCGGCCGACGCTGCTCGACATGGCACAGATCGAGATCGAGCTGTCCCGGCTTCTGGGCGGGCGCAAAGTAGATCTGCGGACCGCGGAGGACCTGAGCCGCCATTTCCGGGACGAAGTCGTGCGCACGGCGGAGCCCCAGTATGTCGCCGGATGACCGCTGGCGCATCCACCACATGATCGAAGCCGCCGAGCACGCATTGTCGTTCGTCGGGGGCGTGGGGGCCTGGACCGCGACGCGATGCTGCGTCTCGCGCTGACTCGCGCCGTAGAGGTCGTCGGCGAGGCCGCGGGCAAGGTCAGCGACGCACGGCGCGGAGAGCAAGTCCGGCGAGTCGGTAGCGTGCGTAACGGTTCGGTCCACTATGCACCCGAACTCGCCGTGCGTTGAGCCGCCCTATTGAGGCACGTCGTTGACGGCCTTCACGCTCCGTCGATCAATCGTTAGCAGGAAGTTCTCGGAGGCGGGCGACACACCGAGCGAGGCTCGGAGCAACAGCACTCGCGCGCTCCACGTTCCAGTGATCGCGGATCAGCTCGGCGATCGCACCGAGGTAGTCGGGCCCGGTTGAGGCACTCATACCATCCGCAGGCACAATCGCCACCCTCCGCGCCCGCCTGCGACAGTTGCGGGCCAGGTTGACGAAACTCTGCTTAGGATCGGGGAGCGCCTCCGGATCGCGCGGAACCCGCGTGAGCGAGAGTCCGAGGTATGCTGCGATCGCCTCCCGGTCCGCGAGCAACCAGCTCTCCAGCTCGCGGACGACCCCGCGGAGAATGCAGAGCGCGGGCCGATCTGGAAGAAGCGTCGGAATGAGGTCTCGCGCGCATGCGATGCCGCTGTCCATCAGATCGACCATGACAAGGAGTGGTGAACCATAACTGGCCGCCGCCGCAAAGCCGCCCAACCGCTGCAGGATGTATCCGACGCCATGTTTTCCGTAGCACACGCCGAACTCATGGCCACAATGCGCCACGATGCGTCGCGCCACGATCTCGTCCGTTGCTCCCTCGACGAGCGCGCTCACCAACACGAGCTCAGAACGCGAGCGTGAGCTGATCCACGTTCGCCGGGGCCGACTTCGGAAGCAACACGTCGGCGGCGGTGAGCCCCGAGCGCATGGCTGCCTTGTCTGCGTCGCTTGCGATCTCGATCTCGGTGCCCTGGTCCGTCGGCTTGAGCACGAGCACCTCCTCGGCCGGGATCCCGCTGTCACCCAACAGGTCCGGCGAATGCGTCGAGATCAGGATCTGCCGAGCTGCCTCCTTGCGCAGCCGGTTGATCCGCACGAGCATCGACGGCAATCGTCGCACTACCTCCGGGTGAAGCGACAGCTCCGGCTCTTCGATCAGCAGCGGCCCCGCCCCCTCGAACGTCGCCCAAAGCAACCCAAGAAGTCGGATGGTGCCGTCGGAGAACTGGTTCTCGCGCTGCTTCGCGCCATGCACGCGCCAGTTCGCGTACACGGCAACGAGATGCGGCTTGCCGGCGTCGTCCATCTCGACGTCGAGCGTCTGGAGCTGGGGCAGCGCGGCCTTGAGCGCTTCGGCGATCTTCTTTAAGCGTGCGCCCTGCGTTTTCGGTTCGTGTTCCAGATCCGCAGCAAGATGTCCCGGCCAAACGGGTCATCGTGCACAGGGCCCGAGGCGAATCCCCCCGGATCGCGAACCGCCTGTGGGATCAGATGGAGATAGGTGACCGTCTTGAAAAACGTGCTGATTGCCCGGAACGCATGGTTCGTCGATGGTCGTTCCAGCGCGGTCTCTGTCAGGCGCTCGCTGTCCTGCTGGTCCTCGTTGTCCGGGCGGTCGAGGATCTGCTTTTCGCCACGCCACACGGCCTCCTCGGCGACGACCGGCCGCTGGTTGTTGTCTTGGACGAACTCGAGTCGGTAGCGCCAGCGCGTGCCGTCGTCATCCGTCATCTCGACGTCGATCGCGACACGGTTGTTGCGCGTCGCCGACAGGCATCGGATTGAGGAGACCCCGCTCCGGCGCTTTACCGCCGCGCGCAGGCTCTCGCTCGCTATGTCTCGGAGGAACCGGAACACGTCCAAAAGATTCGATTTCCCGGACGCGTTCGGGCCAATCAAGAACGCCCGCCCGCCAAGCAAGATATCGGCGGTCTTGAAGTTCTTCCAATTGGTGAGTTTGAGCCGCGTGATCTGCATCGCACGGATGGTATCGAAATCCCCTGCGCGATGGGGATCAGGCCGTCTCGGGCACGCGGCGCACGCCGCGAAGGCAGCGGCGACCGTTCAAATCCGGCGCGCCATGCTCATTCGAGCCTGATCCCGGCCTCGCGCACGACGGCGCCGAAGCGCTCGCGGTCCTTGCGCTGCACCTCGGCGAACTCCGCCGCACTCATCGCCACCGGCTCGCCGCCGATCGCCGTGATCCGGTCGCGCACCGCCTGGGTCTGCAGCGCGCGGTTCAGCTCGCGGTTGAGCCGCACGGCGATGTCCGGCGGCAGCCCCGCCGGCGCGTAGAAGCCGAACCACGAGTCGGCGTCGAACCCGACTATCCCCGCCTCGGCGACAGTCGGTACGTCGGGGAAGAGCGGCGAGCGCTTCGGGCTGCCGACCGCCAGCAGCCGCAGCTTCCCCGCCCGCACCTGGCCGAGCCCGATGCCGGGGTCGAACATGAAGTCGAGCTGGCCGCCGAGAAGATCGGTGAGCGCCGGCGCTGCCCCCTTGTACGGCACGTGGACGACGTCGATCTTCGCCGCGCGCTTGAACATCTCGCCGGCGATGTGCGGCGAGCTGCCGCTCCCCGGCGAGCCGTAGCTCAGCTTGCCCGGGTTCGCGCGCGCGAGCGCGACGAACTCCTCGACCGTCTTCGCCGGAAGCTCGGGCTTCACCACGAGGAATACGAGAATCCGCGCCGCCGCGGCGATCGGCTCCAAATCCTTCAGCGGATCGAACGGGAGCTTCGTGTAGAGGTGCGGGTTGACCGAGAACGCACCGCCCGAGGACATGAGGAGGGTGTACCCGTCCGGCGGCGATTTCGCCACCGCTTCCGCGCCGATGTTGCCGTTCGCCCCCGGCCGGTTCTCGATCACGACGGGCTGGCCTAGCGCCTCGCCGAGCGGCGGGGCGACGGCCCGTGCGATCTGGTCCGCAGCGCCGCCCGGCGGGAAGTTCACGACTATGCGGATCGGCTTGGACGGCCATTGCTGGGCGTGGGCCGAAACCGCGGCGGCGAGCGCCGCGAACAGGACCAGGATTCTCCTCATCGTTCCCCCCTCTCCTTACGGTCAATCGTCCGGTGCGAGCGCGGCGATCACGTCCGGCGGCGCCTGCACGAGCTCGATCAGCACGCCTTCGCCCGCGATCGGGAAATCGTCGCTCGCTTTCGGATGGATGAAGCAGATGTCGTGGCCCGCCGCCCCCTTGCGGATCCCGCCCGGCGCGAACCGGACGCCGCGCGCGGTCAGCCATTCGACCGCCGCCTTGAGATCGTTGACCCAGAGGCCGACATGATTGAGCGGTGTCTCGTGCACCGCCGGCTTCTTCGCCGCGTCGAGCGGCTGCATCAGATCGACCTCGACCTTCGTCGGCCCATGGCCGAGGACGAGAATGTCCTCGTCGACGTTCTCGCGCTCGCTCCGGTAGTCGCCCGCCACCGCAAGGCCGAGCGTGTCGACCCACAGCCGCTTCAAGCGCGCCTTGTCGAGCCCGCCGATCGCGATCTGCTGGATGCCGAGAATCTCGAACGGTCTGGAGCTCATGGCGAGGCGCTTTGCGAGGACAATGACGCCGCAAGTTTACCGCCTGTACCGGGAGAGGACGATGCTCAGCTGGGCCACCGCTTATCTCGCCGCCGAATGGACGATCCGCATCGCGGCGCTCGTGTACGTGCCGCAGCGGCGCACGCCCGCCGCGGCACGCACGTGGCTGCTCCTCGTGTTCTTCCTGCCGGTCGCCGGCCTCGTCCTCTACTGGCTGTTCGGCCGCATCTACTACCCGCGGCGCAGGGTCGAGGAGCAGGCGCGCGCCTCGCACTACGTCCGAGCGGCGCAGGCCGAGATGCGCGCCGAGCGCGCGATCGAACCGGTTGCGCTCGACGGGCTGGCTGCGCGCTCCGCCGATCTCGTGGCGCGCCTCGGCGACTTCGAGGTCTGGGGCGGCAACAGCGTCGAGCTGCTCGAGGACTACGACGGCGCGATCGAGCGGCTTGTGGCCGACATCGGCGCCGCGCGCGATCACGTGCATCTTCTGACTTACATCTTCGAGGACGACGCGGTCGGGCGGCGCGTGGCCGGGGCGATCGCCGCCGCCGCGCGGCGCGGCGTCACGGCCCGCGTGCTCGCCGACGCGGTCGGCTCGAAGCGCGGCCTCGCGCGTCTCGGCCCGGACCTGCGCGCGGCCGGCGTGGAAGTGATCCCGCTGCTCCCGGTCGGGCTCTTGCGCCGCGGAGCGGCGCGGTTCGATCTCCGCAACCACCGCAAGCTCGCGGTGATCGACGGCTCGATCGGCTACGTCGGCTCGCAGAACGTGGTCGGGCCGGTGTTCATCCCCGGCTGCCCGAACGAGGAGCTGGTGGCGCGCGTCGAAGGGCCGGTGGTCGCGCAGCTCCAGGCGGTGATCCTCGCCGACCGCTATTTCGAGACCGGCCACGTCGCACACGAGGAGCGCCATTTCCCGCGGATCGCGGCGGCCGGCGCCTCCCCGGCGCAGATGCTCCCGAGCGGGCCGGGCTACGGGCGGGAGAACGCGCAAGCCGCGCTCGTCGCGCTCGTCCACGCCGCGCGCGAGCGGGTCGTGATCGCGACGCCGTATTTCGTTCCCGACGAGGCGTTCCTGCAGGCGCTCGGGACCGCCAGCCTCCGCGGGGTAGAGACGCGGCTCATCGTCTCGGCGCGGTCGAACCAGCGGCTGACCTGGCTCGCCCAGAGCTCGTACTACGAGCAGCTGCTCGATGCCGGCATCGCGATCCATCTCCACGAGCCGCGCTTCCTGCATGCGAAGCACATGACCGTCGACCGGTCGGTCGCGCTGATCGGCTCGACCAACATCGACATCCGCTCGTTCGCGCTCAACTGCGAGGCGAGCCTCCTCGTCTACGACGAGCGGGTCGTGCGCGCGCTCGAAGCGGTGCAGGCGTCGCTACATCGCCGCGAGCCGTCCGCTCGAGCCCGCCGTCTGGGCCGAGCGTCCGCTCGGCGCGAAGGTCGTCCAGAACGCCGCGCGGCTCGCCGATTCGCTGCTGTAACAGTCGCGACAGCCTACTCCGGCGCGCGCCGCTCGTAGACGCGGCGGCCGGCGACATAGGTCGCCCGCACCGCCCGGTCGTCGCCGAGGGTCATCTGCGCGAACAGGGCATCGTCGAGATCCGCCGCGTGCTTCATCCGGTAGCGGATGAGCGGCGTCGACTCGAGGTCGAGCACGACGAGGTCGGCCTCCATGCCAGGGGCGATGCTACCGATCCGATCGTCGAGGTACAGCGCGTGCGCGGCGCCGCGGGTCGCGAGGTAGAAGGCGTGCCCGGCGCGGAGCGAGTAGCCGGCGAGCTGTGCCGCCTTGTAGGCCTCGCCCATCGTCCGCAGGATCGAAAACGAGGTGCCGCCGCCGAGGTCGGTCGCGAGACCGACGCGGACCGGCCGCTCCCGCTTCGACGTGAGCCCGAGGTTCAGCCACCCGCTGCCGAGGAAGAAGTTCGACGTCGGGCAGTGCGCGATCGCGGTGCCGGTTTCGTGGCAGCGCGCGAGCTCCTCTTCGGTGAGCCAGATGCCGTGGCCGTAGATCGCGCGCGGTCCGAGGTGGCCGTAGTGATCGTAGACGTCGAGGTAGCCCTTGCGTTCCGGGTAGAGCTGCTTCACCCACTCGACTTCGCGCCGGTTCTCGGAGACGTGGGACTGCAGATAGGTCCCCGGCGATTCCCGCCACAGCGCGCCGGCGGCTTCCATCTGCGCCGGCGTGCTCGACCCGGCGAACCGGGGCGTGATCGCATAGGCGAGGCGCCCGCGGCCGTGCCACTTGGCGATCAGGGCCTTCGACTCGTCGTAGCCGCGCTGCGCGCTGTCGCGGAGCGCCTCGGGAGCATTGCGGTCCATCAGCACCTTGCCCGCGATCATCCGCAGATCGAGTGTCTCCGCCGCCTCGAACAGCGCGTCGACCGACTGCGGATGAACGGTGCCGAACACCGCTGCGGTGGTGATGCCGTTCCGCA
Organism: uncultured beta proteobacterium; assembly: GCA_963744255.1. Lineage (GTDB taxonomy): Bacteria > Pseudomonadota > Gammaproteobacteria > Burkholderiales > SG8-39 > DATEDA01. The sequence goes on along the minus strand of CAVUSZ010000056.1, from coordinate 23,782 downwards.
GGTTCTCCTCGAGGTAGGTCCGCACCGCCGCGCGGGCGTGACGCCGGTCGGCGTACTGCTGCTCGGCCACGAACGTGTATTTTTCGAGCCAGTCGAGAAGCTGCGCGCCGTACGCGCCGATCATCTGGACCTGGGGAAAGTGCACGTGGCAGTCGACGAACCCGGCGAGGATCAGCGAGCGGCGGCCGTAGTCCTCGACCGCCGCGCCGCGCGGCAGCAGGGGGCGGACGCGCTTCGCCGGGCCGAACTGCGTGATCCGCCCCTCGGCCATCGCGACGATGGCGTCGGGTTCGTACACCAGGGTGTCTTCGAGGCCCTGCTGGAAAGGATCGCCGGTGAAGGTGAGCGCCGGCCCGCGAATCGCCGTGACCGCCGGCTTCGAGGTCACGGCCCCTCGCGACGCTACTCGGCCTTGACCCCTGCCACCTTGACGATCTCCCGGTAGCGCTCGAGGTCTTTCCGGATCCGGGCGACGAAGTCGGCCTGGGACATGCCGGCCGGCTCGAACCCGGCGTCGCCGAGGCGCGAGCGGACGTCGGGCTGCTCGAGCGTCTTGCGGACCTCCGCGTTCACGCGGTCGACGATCGGCTGCGGGGTTCCCTTGGGCGCGAAGAGGCCCGACCAGATGGAGGCGTCGACATCGAGGCCGGCATCGCGCGGCGTGCTCCACGCCGGCTCGGGCGTCCATTTCCTCGCGGTCGTGATCCCCGCCACCTTCGCGCGTCCGGATTTCAGGTGCGGGGTCGCGCCGGGCAGCGCGATGACCCCGAACTGGACATCGCCCGCCGCGACGGCCGTCGCCGCCGGCGCGCCGCCCTTGTACGGGACGTGCACGAGCTGGATCTGCGCCGCGAGCGCGAGCCACTCGCCGGCGAGGTGGTTGATGCTGCCGTTCCCGGCGGAGGACCAGCTGATCGAGCCGGGCTTTGCCTTCGCCGCGGCGACGAGCTCCTTCAGGTTGTTGAAGGGTGCCTGGCTGTTCGCCAGATAGAGCATCGGCCCGTCGCTCACCATCGTGATCGCGACGAAATCGCGGTCGAGGTCGTAGGGCACGTCCTTGAAGAGCGCCGGGTTGACCGAGAACTCGCCGGTGTGCGCCATGAGCAGGGTGTAGCCGTCGGGCGCAGCCTTCGCCGCGGCGGTCGTGGCGATGAAGCCGTTGCCGCCCGGCCGGTTCTCGACCACGAACTGCCAGCCGACGCGCTCGGTCATCTTCTGGGCGAGGATCCGGGCGGTGGTGTCGACCGCGCCGCCGGGCGCGAACGGCACGAGGACGCGGATCGGCTTCGACGGGTAGTCCTGAGCGAACGCCGCCGCGGCAAAGCAGAGGCAGGCACCCTGAACAATCGCAATGAGCACGCGCATTACCGTTCCTCCTCTGTCCGCAATCGCATCTTCCTTTTCTTCGCCGCCAGCTTCACCGCCTCGATGATCTCCGGATACGCGGCGCAGCGGCAGAGATTGCCGGAAAGATAGTGCCTGATCTCCTCCTCGCCCGGGTCGGCATGCTCGGCGAGGAGCTCGCGCGTCATGAGCACGAACCCCGGCGTGCAGAACCCGCACTGGAACGCGCCCGCCTCGATGAACGCCTCTTGAACGGGATCCAGGTCCTGACCCTGCGGTGCGTGCTCTATCGTGGTCACCTCGGCGCCGTCGGCGAACGCGGCGAGATAGAGGCACCCCGAGACGGCGCGCCCGTCCACGAGGACCGTGCAGCAGCCGCACAGACCCTGCCCGCAGCTCTCGCGCGCGCCGCCGAGCCCGAACCGGGCCTGCAGCACCTCGACCAGGTTCTCGTGCGTGCCGATGTGCGCCGCGACCTGCTCGCCGTTCAGCCGGAAGCGGATCGTCCGCACCGCCGTCACCGATCGTCCTCCACCGGCTCGCCCCGCGCGGCGCACAGTGCGCGATAGACGGTCTCGGCAGTGAGCGGGAGCGACGTCAGCCGGATGCCGACCGCGTCTTCGATCGCGTTGGCGATCGCAGGCGACACCCCGAACGTGCCCGTCTCGCCGACCCCCTTCGCGCCGAACGGGCCGGTGTGCTGCACGGCGTCGACCGCCTCGCTCAGTATCTCGCGCGGCAGGTCGTGCAGGCCGGGAATCTTGTAGTCGGCGAGCGAGGCGTTGCGGAGCTGCCCGGCGTCGAAGGTCATCTTCTCGAACAGGGTGAAGCCGAGCTGCATGATCGACGCGCCGGAGATCTGGGTGGCGACGATCTTCGGGTTGATCGGCGTGCCGACGTCGGCGACGTTCACCAGGCGGGCGATGGCCACGTGGCCCGTCTCGGTGTCCACCTCGACCTCGACGCCCGCGCCCCCGACCATCCAGAACGGCGTCGCGTTCGGCGTGAGCCCGGTCGCGTAGTCGGGCGGCGTGTAGCTCGGGATGAAGCTCGCCGTCCCGATCACGTTGCCGGCCTGCATCCCGTAGCGCTTGCGGAAGACGTCGGCGACGGCCGCGTCGGTGTCGGGCGGCAGCCCGGCCTCGACCGCGAGCGCGCGGAGCTTCGCGCGCGCATCCTCGGCCGCGAACCGGACGGCATTCCCCATGTGGAAGAGCGACCGCGAGCCGAGAGTCGCCATGTCGTACGGCGTCGCGTCGGTGTCGGAGTGCACCACCGTGACCGACTCCGCAGGCATGCCGAGCACCTCGCCCGCGATCTGCGCCATCGCGGTGTCCGATCCCTGTCCCATGTCGACCGTACCGCAGTACACGATCGCGCTCCCGTCGGCGTTGAGCGCGACCATCGCCATCGACGTCGTCGGCGCGACGCAGGCCTTGAAACCGATGGCAATGCCGCGGCCGCGGCGGATCGGGCCGCTGCCGCGGTCGAACGGCCGCTCCCAGTCCATCAGTTCCTCGATGCGGTCGAGGACCTTGCCGAGCGCCGCATCCTGCATGACTGTGCCCGGTCGCCTGCGGGCGACCGTCGCGCAGCAGGTTCTTCCGCCGGAACGCGAGCGGATCGAGCCGCAGCGCGCGCGCGATCATGTCGGTGTGGCTCTCGTACGCCCAGACGAGCTGCGGGATGCCGAACCCGCGCAGCGCGCCCGCCGGCGGCAGGTTCGTGTAGAGCGCGTACGAGTCGATCGCGACGTGCTCGATGTCGTACGGGCCGGGCGCGGTGAAGCCCGACTTCTGCGTCACCCGCGGCCCGATGTCGGCATAGGCGCCGCCGTTCCACCACACCTCGCACTCGCGCGCAGTGATCCGGCCGTCCTTCGTCACGCCGCTCTTGATCCGGAACGTCGTCGCATGCTTGGTGATGGTGAAGAACTGCTCCTCCATCGTGAGCGACACCTTCACCGGGCGGCGGGTGAGGAGCGCGAGCACCGCGACCAGCGCCTCGAGCTTGATATAGAGCTTGGCGCCGAAGCCGCCGCCGAGGAACGGCGCGCGCACCCGGACGCGGTTCTCGGGCCAGCCGAGGAGCCGCGCGATCTCGATGCGGACGAACGACGGGCTCTGCGACGCGGTGTGGATCGTGAGCGAGTCCTCGCGCGACTCGGCCACCGAGACGAGCGGCTCGAGCGGGGTGTGCATCACCTGCTGCGTGCGGAAGGTGTGCTCGAAGACGTGATCGGCATCGGCGAGCGCCTGCGCGACGTCGCCGCGCCGGAGGTGATAGTCGAGCGCGACGTTCGTGTTCGTCCTCCCCTTCAGGTGCTTCAGGTCGGGGAAGGTGCCGGCCGGCTTGAGCGCCTCGTGCACGATCGCTTGCGATGTCATCGCCTCGATCTCGTCGTAGACGGCGGGGAGCTCCTCGTACTCGGCGACGATGAGGCTCGCCGCCTCCTCGGCCACGTGCGGATCGGAAGCGAGCGCCACCGCCACCGGCTCGCCGACGTAGCGCACCTTGTCGATCGCGAGGATCGGCTGGTCGTGGAACGCCGGGCCGTAGTAGGGCTCGGGGACGATGGCGCGGATGTCGTCGGCGGTGACGACGCGGTACACGCCGCCGACCGCCGCGGCCGCGGAAGTGCTTGATGCGCCTGATGCGCCCGTGCGGGACGGTGCTGCGGAAGATCTTGCCGTACAGCATCCCCGGCAGCCGCAGGTTGTGGACGTACTCCGCCCGTCCGGTCACCTTCTGCCACGACTCGAGCCGCGGGATCGCGCGGCCGACCTGCGGGGTCTCGGTGGACGTGCTGGCTCGCTTCATGTGGCAGTCCCGAGCGCCGCGCGCACCGCGCGCCGCAGATAGACGCGCGCGAGCTGCTTCTTGTACGCGGCCGAGCCCTGCGCGTCGCCGACGATTGCGAGCTCGTCTGCCGCCGCGTCGCCCGGCGCGCGCGAGCGCCGCCTCGTCGGCGCGTGCGCCGCGCAGGGCGCTCTCGGCGGCCGTGAGCCGCGTCGGCTTGTCGGTGGCCGCGCCGATGAAGACGGTCGCCGCGCGGATCGCGTCGCCGTCGGTCTCGAGCGCGACCGCCAGCCCGAGCGCCGGCCAGTCGTCGGCAGAGCGCGTGGTGCACTTGAGATAAGCGGCGCGCTTCTTTCCGAGCGGCGGGACGGCGACCGCGGTGATCAGCTCGTCCCGGGCGAGGACCGTCTCGTAGTAGCCGGTGCACAGTCGCTTCCACCGGCACCGTGCGCTCGCCTTTCGGGCCGGCGATGGCTGACGCTCGCGCCGAGCGCGGCGCAGCACCGGCGGCAGGTCCTGGTGCGGATCGCCGTGAGCGAGATGCCCGCCGATCGTCGCGACGTTGCGGACGCGCACGTTGGAGAGCGTGCGGAGCGTCCGCGCGATCACCGGCCAGCCGCGCCGCACGGTCTCGGACCGCTCGAGCTCGGCGAGCGGCGTCATCGCGCCGATGCGCAGCTCGCCGTCGGCATCGAGGCCGATGCCGGCGAGCCCGCCGTCGATCGCGCGCAGGCTTACCAAGCCGCCGCGGCCGCAGCACGCCCGCCTTCATCATCAGCATGACCGCGGTGCCGCCGGAGATCGGGCGGACGGCTGCGTCATCAGGGTCGAGGAGTGTGAGGGCTTCGCGCAGCGTGCGCGGCTCGGCGAGCTCGAACGGGGTCATCGCGGAGGCGAAATGGCAGCGGACGTGGAGTATGCCCGTGCCCGGGTGCGCGCGCCAAGCGCCCCGACGCGCGCCCGTGGGGCGCCTACCGCATGCTCTCCCGCAGTTCGACCAGCACGCGATCGAAGGCATCCACGCGGATCAGGCCGAACCGGGGATACTCGATGTCGAGGATCACGTACACCGCCCCCGCTAGCGTGAAGGCATACGCGGCCATCCGCAACCAGTCGCGCGCCCTGGCGCTCGCCATTGTGTAGCCGGCGAGCAGCGCGCTCAGCAGCGAGAGCCCGACGAGCAGGCCGAAGATGATCTTCGGCGGGTGCATCTCCGCCGCCATGGTGCGCGTGGTAGTGATGTCGATCATCGCGTTGAGCGCCGGCAGCAGCAGCATGGTGGCGGGCTGCGACCCAGTCGCGGACGCGACCGATTTCGACCAGATCTCCTGCTGGAGCCGCGCCGGCGCGGGCGAGCTCGGCCTTCGCCTTGTCGAGGTCGGGCAGCGCGCGATACACGGCGAGCCGCGAATCGAGGTAGTCGCGGAACCGGGCGCGCAGTTCGCCTTGCGCCGCGGCGGGCAGCAGGTCGAGCCGCAGGTACGCCGTCCCGATCGCGTTGGCCTCCTCGATGATCAGCTTGCGGCGCTCGTCGAAGCGCGACGCCGCCCCGGAGAAGGTGAAGGCCACCAGCAGGCCGAGCAGCGCGAACACCGCACCGTCGACGACGCCCGCGCCCGCACCCTCCGGATCCTGCGCTCTCCGGCGGGCGCCGTACCGGCGGCCGATCTCCAGGCAGCCCAGCATCGCGGCGAAGATGCCGCCCGCCAACAGCACGACCCCCAGCGTGAAGTCCATTCCCGTTCCCGCCCTCCCCGAAATGGCCGCCGGCGGCGGCCGCGGCGCCGTCAGTTCCCCGCGGACTCCCGGGGCTCGCGCGCCGCCATCCCCTGCGGCTGCGGCGCGAGCCTGTCGGCCTCGTTCACCCAGCCGCCGCCGACCGCCTTGTAGACGTTCACGAGCTGGGTGTAGCTGTCGGCCTGTGACTGGACCGCGGCGAGCTCGGCGGCGAAGAGCTCGTTCGACGCATAGAGCACCTCGAGGTAGCCGGCGTAGCCGTTGTCGAAGCGCAGCCGCGACAGCCGGGTGTACTCGCGCAGCGCCGCGACCCGCTTGGTCTGCGCCGCCACCTCGTCGCGCTTCTTCATCGTGCCGACGAGCGCATCGTTCGTCTCGCGGAAGGCGTTGTAGATCACCTGCTGGTAGCTGGCGAGCGCCTCGCGCTCGAAGGCCTCGGCGCTCTGCACCTGGCCCTCGATCAGGCCGAATGTGAAGATCGGACCGGTTAGCCCTGCGGCGAGCGTCCACGCCGTCGCCGGTCCGGTCAGGAAATCGCCGAACGCGGTGCTCACCGAGCCGAGGAGCCCGGTCAGCGAGAGCGTCGGAAAGTACAGCGCCTTCGCCGCGCCGATGTTCGCGTTCGCCGCGACCAGCGTCTGCTCGGCCTGCAGGATGTCGGGCCGGCGCTCGAGCAAGGTCGACGGGAGGTCGGCAGGAATTCCGGGCGCGAGGATCTCGTCGATCGTCCTGCCGCGCGGGATCGGACCTGGATTGCGGCCGAGAAGGACCGAGATGAGGTTCTCCTGTGCCGCGATCTGCTGCTCCAGGGCGGGGATCGCCGCGAGCGCCTGCTGGTACTGCGACTCGACCTGCTTGAGCTCCACTTCCGAGACCACGCCGCCCTTGAAGCGCAGGTCGAAGATGCGCGCGGTCTCGGCGTAGTTCTTGGCGGTCTCGAGCGCGATCTCGAGCTGCCGGTCGAGCCCGCGCAGCGCGATGTAGCTCGTCGCCACGCTCGTCACGATCGTCAGGATCACCCCGCGGCGGCCCTGCTCGCTCGCGTACACCTGCGCCTGCGCGGCTTCGCTCTGCCGGCGCACGCGCCCGAAGAGATCGATCTGCCACTGCGCGCTCAGCGCGCCCTGGTACAGCGTGTAGTAGGGATCGGCCGGAGACGGGATCGGCGGGTTGCCGAGGCGGCTCGCGCGGTTGCGGCTCACGTCGGCGCTGTAGCCGATCTGGGGATAGAACTGCGAGCGCACGACGGCGAGCTGGCCGACGAACTGGTCGACCCGCGCCGCCGCGATCAGGAGATCGCGGTTCTGGCGCAGCGCCGTCGTCGATGAGCTGGTTCAGCGCCGGGTCGTTGAACTGCTCCCACCAACGCGTGTTCGCGACGTCGGCCGCCGCCGGATAGTCGATGCGCCACTTGTCCGGGCTCTCGGTCGACGGCCGCGAGTAGTCGGGACCGACCATGCAACCGGAGACGAGCGCGGCGACGACCGCCGCAAGCGCGAGCCTGCGCACGTCAGTCGCCCTCCCGCTTGGCGTGCGCTGCGGCCGCCGGCGCTGCGCCGCCGTGTGCACCCGCCGGCGCTGGCTTTTTCCCGCCGAACCGCGCGCTCATGCTCTCGAGCATCCAGAAGAAAAGCGGCGCGAAGAAGACCGCGACGACGGTCGAGGCGAGAATCCCGCCGATCACGCCGGTGCCGATCGCGCGCAGGCTGTTTGCGCCGGGACCGCTCGCGAGCGCGAGCGGCACGCAGCCGAGGCCGAACGCGAGCGAGGTCATCACGATCGCGCGCAGCCGCAGGCCGGCCGCCTCGATGGCGGCGTCCTTCACCGCCATGCCGTGGCGCACCCGCTCGATCGCGAACTCGCAGATCAGGATCGCGTTCTTCGCCGACAGCCCGACGAGCGTTACCAGCCCGACCTGGAAATACACGTCGTTCTCGAGGCCGCGCACCCAGGTAAGCAGCAGCGCGCCGAGGATCGCGATCGGCACCGTCAGCACCACCGCGATCGGCAGGGTCCACTTCTCGAACTGCGCCGCCAGCAGCAGGAACACGACGATCAGGCCGCCGACGAAGGCGATGGCAGAGGTACCGCCCGCCTGCTTCTCCTGCAGCGCCTGGCCGGCCCACGCGTACGAGAAATCGCCGGGGAGCGTCTCGCGGGCAACCGCCTCCATCGCCGCGAGCGCCTGGCCCGAGCTGTAGCCCGGCGCCGGGCTGCCGGTGATCTTCACCGCCGGGAAGCCGTTGAACCGTTCCAGCAGCTTCGGCGCGGCGACGTAGCTGCACCGTGATCAGGCCCGACAGCGGCACCATGTTGCCGGTCTTCGAACGGACGAACACCTTATTGAAGTCGTCCGGGTTGACGCGGTAGCTCGCATCGGCCTGGATCACGACCCACCACACGCGGCTGAACTGGCTGAACTGCCCCGCGATCGACGAGCCGAAGAAGCTCTGCATCGTCTGGAAGGCGTCCTGGACCGGCACGCCGAGCACCTCGGCCTTGCTGCGGTCGAGGTCGACGAAGAGCTGCTGGGTCGCGCCGCGGAAGGTGGTGTTGACCCCGGCAAGCTCCGGCCGCTGCCGCGCCGCCGCGACGTATGCCTGGACCGCCTGGCTCGTCGCCCGCGTGTCCCCCGCACCGCGGTTCTGGATGTAGAACTCGAAGCCGCCGGTCGTGCCGAGGCCCGGGATCGAGGGCGGATTGATCGCGAAGACGAACCCCTCCTTGAGCTGCGCGAACTGCCTGTTCAGCCGGGGCAGCACGCTGAAGGTCAGCTGCGACGGATCCGTGCGCTCCTCGAACGGCTTCATCGACGGGAAGAGGATCGCGGCGTTGTTCCGGAACGTGCCGTCGACCAGGCTGTAGCCGTTCACCGTCGCCACGTCCCCGACCGCCGGCTCGGCGGCAAGGATCTTCTCGATCTTCTCGGTCAGCGCGCCGACGTAGCTCTGGCTCGACGTGTCCGGCGTCTCGACGACGATGAAGAAGTAGCCCTGGTCCTCGTCCGGCACGAAGCTGCCCGGGAGCACGCGGAACATCACCAGGATCCCGGCGATCATCGCGCCGAAGAGCAGCAGGGCGACCGGCCAGCCCTGGATCAGGCGCGCGACGCCGCCGACATAGCCGCTGGTGAGACGGTTGAAGCCGTTCTCGAACCAGCGGAAGAAGCCCTTCTTCTCGCCGTGGTGGGCCTTGATGATGATCGCGGCGAGCGCCGGCGACAGCGTAAGCGCCATGACACCCGAGATCACCACCGAGATCGCGATCGTGATCGCGAACTGCTGGTAGAGCGTGCCGGTGACGCCGCCGAGGAAGGCGACCGGCAGGAACACCGCGACCAGCACCAGCACGATGGAGATCAGCGCGCCGGCGATCTCGCTCATCGCCTGCTTCGCGGCCTCGAGCGCGCCGAGGCCGTGCTTGGTCATGTTCACCTCGACGTTCTCGACCACCACGATCGCGTCGTCGACCACCAGGCCGATCGCGAGGATCATGCCGAACATCGTCAGCATGTTGATCGAGAAGCCGAGGAGGTGCATGCCGATGAACGTGCCGACGATCGATACCGGCACGGCGAGGATCGGGATGATGGTCGCGCGCAGGGACTGCAGGAAGATGTACACCACCAGGATCACCAGCACGACCGCCTCGAAGAACGTGTGCACGACCTTGTCGATCGAGTTCAGCGTGAAGAGACTCGTGTCGAGCGTGACCTTGTAGTCGAGGCCGGTCGGGAACTGCTTTTTCAGCTCCTCGAGCCGCGCGCGCACCGCGCGCGCGGTCTCCACCGCGTTCGCGCCCGGCTGCTGGTAGATGCCGATGGTGGTCGCGGTCTTGCCGTTCATGCGGCTCGCGATCGAGTAGTCGCGCTTGGCGAGCTCGACCCGGCCGATGTCGCGCACGCGCACGATCGCCGTGCCCTCCTTCGCCGTGCGGATTATGATGTTCTCGAACTCCTCCGGCTTGGTCAGCAGCCCCTGGGCCGTGACCACGAACGTCTGCTGCACGCCCGGCGGGCTCGGCTCCGCGCCGATCTGCCCGATGCCGAAGGTCTGGTTCTGGCTCTGGATCGCGTTCGACGACCTCCTGCACCGAGATCCCGAGCTGCGCCATGCGGTCGGGCCGCAACCACACCCGCATCGCGATGTCGGGCAGGCCGAACACCTGTCGCGCGGTTCGCGCCCGGCACGCGCTTCAGCTCCTCCAGCACGTACAGGTTGGCGTAGTTGTCGATGTAGGTGGAGCTGTACCGGTCGTCGGGTGAGAAGATGGAGAGCACCATCATGATGCTCGACGACTTCTTGTCCACGGTGACGCCCTGCTGCGACACCACCTGCGGGATGAGCGGCAGCGCCTGGCTCACGCGGTTCTGGACGTTGACCTGGTTGATGTCCGGATCGCTGCCCGGCCGGAACACCACGCTGATCGCGATGTTGCCGCTCGACGAGCTGACCGAGTTGAAGTAGAGCAGGTTGTCGATGCCGTTGATCTGCGCCTCGAGCGGCGCCGCGACGGTGTTGGCGATGATCTCGGCGGTCGCGCCCGGATACCTCGCCTCGACCGTCACCATCGGCGGCGCGAGCTCGGGATACTGCGAGATCGGCGAGACGAACATCGCCACCGCGCCGCCGAGGAAGATCAGGATCGAGATGACCGACGAGAGGACCGGCCGGTCGATGAAGAAGTGGGTGAACACGCGCGCCTACTTCTTCGCGGCGTCGGCCTTGCCCCGGCTGCGCCTGCCTTCGCCGCGCCGCCCGCGCCCGGCTCGACGATCTTCACCGGCTGGCCGGGGACGACCCGGAGGACGCCGTCGACGACCACGCGGTCGCCCCCGTGCAGGCCGTTCTGGATGACGATCTCCTTCTCGCCGTAGTAGTCGCCGACGAGGACCGGCCGCACCTCGGCGGTCCCGTCCTGCTTCACGACGTAGACCAGGTGGCCGTTCGAGCCCTGCTGGACCGCGAGCTGCGGCACGGCGATCGCGTTCGGCCGCAGGGCGCCCTTCGCGTACGCGGTCACGAACATCCCCGGCTGGAGCTCCCGCTTCGGGTTCGGCAGCACCGCGCGCACCAGGAACGAGCCGGTATCCGGGCTGAAGGACGGGTCGGCGAAGTTGATCTTCCCCTTGTAGGGGTAGAGCGTGCCGTCGGAGAGCGCGATCTCGATCTCGTAGTCGCGGTTCTTCGGCTCGATGAGCTGCTTCTTGGCGACCTCGTCGCGCAATTTGGCGGTGAGGTTCTGCGACACGCTGAAGTTCACCCAGATCGGATCGATCGCGGCGACATAGGTGAGGTTCGCGCTGTCGCTCTGCGCGTTGACGAACGCCCCCTGGCGCTGGAGCGAGCGGCTCGCGAGCCCGCTCACCGGCGAGCGGATCGTGGTGTAGCCGAGATTGAGCTGGGCCTCGGTCACCTTCGCCTGCGCGGAATAGACCGCCGCCTTCGCCGAGTCGAACTCGCCCTGTGCGCGGTCGAGGTCCGATTGCGAGAGCGCATTCTGCGCCGTCAGCGGCTTCACCCGCTTGAGGTTGGCGTCGGCGGTCGTGAACCGCGCTTGCTGCGACTGGAGCTCGCCGCGCGCGGCCTCGAGCTGGGCCTGGAACGGCTTGGGATCGAGCTGGAAGAGAAGTTGCCCCTCCTTCACCACCTCGCCTTCCTGGTAGGCGATCTTGTCGAGATAGCCCGACACCCGGGCGACGATGTTGACCTGGCGCGAGCTCTCGGTCTGCGCGACGAAGCTCGCGGTGACTGGGATGTTCTGCGGCTGCACCGTGATGACGGTCACCTCGGGCACCGGCCGCTGGGCTTTCGGCCTCTCCTCCGCGCAGCCGGCGGCGAGCGCGGCGGCGGCGAGCCAGGCGACGAATCCTGCTGGAGCGAACGCGCGGCAGAACATCGGGCCCTCGTCTTGTGATCGCGTCGCCGGTGCGGCAGCGCGGAAGGGGGAAAGTATGCCCCAAGCGGGCGGCAGCGTCCCACTCGCGGACAAGAGCCGCCGCTGCTCGTTGACGGAACGGGCCGGGGAACGTAGGGTCGCGCGCGCACGTGAACCAGACCATCCTCCTCCTCGCCGTCGCCGCGGCGAACAGCGGCCTCGCGCTCCGCATCGTCGAGCCGATGCTGCCGCGGCTCGCGAGCGACTTCGGCGACGAGCGTGCCGGCGACCGCGGCGGTCATCTCCGCGTTCGCGTTCGCGCACGCCGGCGCCCAGTACTTCCACGGCCCGCTCGGCGACCGCTTCGGGAAGCTTCGCGTCGTCACCCTCCTGATGGCGCTGTCGGCGATCGCGGCGTTCGGTTGCGCGGCGGCGACGGATCTCGACTCGCTCATCGCGTGGCGGTTCGCGACCGGACTCTTCTCGTCGGCGACGATGACGCTCGGCATGGCCTACCTCGCCGACGTCGTGCCGTCCGCGACGCGGCAGCCGGTGCTCGCCCGGTTCGTCTCGGGGACGATCATCGGCCAGGCGCTCGGGCCGTTCGTCGGCGGCGCGCTCACCGATCTCTTCGGCTGGCGCGCGGCGTTCATCGCCTTGGGTGCGGTGTTCGCGATCGTCGCGGCGGTGCTCGGCGTCGGAACCCGCGCGGAATGGAAGGCGGAGCCGCGAACGCCGGGCCCGCTCTTCTCGCCGGTGCGACACCTCGCGATCCTCAGGCAGCCGCGGGCGCGCGCGGTGCTCCTCAGCGTGTTCGTCGAGATGACGCTCTTCTACGGCGCGTTTTCGCTGCTCGGGGCGATGCTCAAAGACGCGGTTCGACCTGCCGTTCACCGTGATCGGCCTGCTACTCGCCGGCTTCGGGCTCGGCGGCCTCGCGTACACGACCGCGGTGCACTGGATGCTCGCGCGGCTCGGCCAGCGCGGCTGTGTCCTCGCTGGCGGCCTGATCGGGGCGGCATGCTATCTCGTCATCCTCGCCACGCCGGTGTGGCCGCTCGTCGCGCTCTGCACGATCGGGCTCGGCTTCGGCTTCTACACGATGCACAACACCTTGCAGACGAAGGCGACCGAGATGGCGCCGCAGTCGCGCGCGACCGGGATGTCGCTGTTCTCGATGGCCTGGGCAGGCGGCCAGGCGGTCGGTGCGGCGCTCATGGGCGCGGGCGCGAGCGCCCTCGGTTACGCGCCGATGATCGCGGGCTTCGCGATCGCCTACGCGCTGCTCGGCGTCGGCTTGCGCGCCCGGCTGGATCGGCTGTGAGGCCGTGGAATCGAGATCGTGGGCGATCCCGTAACAATCGCGACCGGTGGAAGCAGCGCGCGCTTTCGAATGCTTCACCGGCTTGGCTGCGGTGAGAAGTTTGGCCATCACCCAGTCGATCGGCCCCCGCCTGTCTGGCAGCCGAAGCAGTGCTAGAGGTCCTTCGCGGGGTGACGACGAGCGACGCTCGGGTGTCGTCGTGGAATGGGCAGCGACTCAGGGAGTCCTTGCCCGCCTTCTTGAGCGTAACGCCGGCGGCCCGACCACCCTCTCGACCGAGACCTCGCTCTTCAATCGATGCGCGCCAAGGAATCGCCGGCTCCGGCTGTAAGCTCTGTCAAGGGGTCGACGGTAAGAATGATTCGGATTGCAGTATCCTCCGTGCGTCAGCTCTTGCTTGAGCGCTTCGCGGTAATGACCCGGCGCGCGAGCGTGCACGGGTGTGAACTGAGGCGACAGACTTGAGGACCGAGCGATGACCGAACTCGTGATCACGCTGCCCGACGATCTCGCTGAGCGCGCGCGCAAGCAGGGCCTACTCACCGACGAGGCGATCGGGCAGCTGCTGGAACAGGCCGTGCGCGGCGCCGCCGGACGCAAGCTCCTCGAGATCGCCGAGCGACTGCAGACGACAAGCCTCCCGCCGATGAGTGAGGAGGAGATCGTCCAACTCGTGCGAGAGGTGCGGGCCGAGCGGCGCGCCCGAACGAGCACGGGCGCAAGCGGTGCGGATCGTTCTTGATACGAACGTCGCCGTCTCGGGGCTACTGTGGCATAACACCCCGTATCGGCTGCTCAAGCGCGCGGTCGAAGACGAGGCGATTGAGCTCTTCAGGTCGCCGGCCCTGCTCGCCGAGCTGACCGAGGTGCTCGAGCGGGCGAATCTGGCAGCAAAGCTCGCCGAGCTCAACACTTCGGTCGAGGCGCTGGTCGCCCTCTACGGCACCTTCGTGCAGCTCGTCACGCCCGCGTCAATCGACCGCGTCGCGCCCGACCCGGACGACGATGAAGTAATCGCCTGCGCCATCGCCGCAGGCGCCATGCTCCTGGTCAACGGCGATCGGACGCTGCTCGCCCTCAAGACCCATCAGAGCGTCGAGATCGTCTCGCCGGCACAGGCCCTGCAGCGCCTCACGGCGTAGAACCCGGATGTCACAGCAGCAATAGCGCTCGCCAAGCAAAAGAAGACCGCTGCTGGTATCCATTGGAATCGGGTCCCCGTCATCGAGAGGTTACGCCTTGAGAAGCACTCGCTTGCTCTACGCGCTCGTCGCCGCGAGCGCGTTCGTTCCCCTCCCGGCCGCTATTGCGCAACCCGCCGCCGGTGCGCCGCCGGAGAAGCCGCGTCAGCTCGTCCTCGAGACCAAGCCCTGGAAAGGCGATTTCGACGGCATGCTCGAGCGCCGCGTCATCCGCGTGCTCGCACCCTACAGTCGCACCCTGTTCTTCAACGACAAGGGCCGCGAGCGCGGCCTGACCGCGGAGCTCGCGCGCGAGTTCGAGCGCTACGTGAACCAGAAGTACGCGAAAGAGCTCGGCAAGCGGCCGGTCACCGTCTTCATCATCGCGACGACGCGCGACAAGCTGCTGCCGAACCTCGTCAACGGGCTGGGCGACATCGCCGCCGGCAACCTCACGGTCACCCCCGAGCGGCTCAAGACCGTCGACTTCGCCGCGCCCACCGACCGCACGGTCCGCGAGCTCGTCGTCACCGGGCCGACGTCGCCCCAGCTCGCGACGCTCGACGACCTCGCGGGCAAGACCGTGTACGTCCGCCCCACGTCCAGCTACCACGAGAGCCTCGTGGCGTTCAACGCGAAGCTCAAGAGCGCGCGCAAGGCGCCGGTAAAGCTCGTCGCTCTTCCCGACGCGCTCGAGGACGAGGACGTGCTCGAGATGCTGAACGCCGGCCTGATCGAGCTCGCCGTCGTCGACGACTGGGTGGCGAAGATCTGGGCGCAGGTGCTGCCGCAGATCAAGCTGCGGGAAGACCTGGTGCTGCGCGACGAGGGCCGTACCGGCTGGGCGATCCGCAAGGGGAGCCCGAAGCTCGCGGCGGCGCTCGGCGACTTCTACCAGAGCTTCGTGAAGAAGCAGGGCGCACTCGAGTACCGGATCGCGCAGCAAAACAAGCGCATAAAGCAGCTCTCGAACAACATCGGCAGCGCGGAATGGAAGCGCTTCGAAGAGATGCTCGCGCTCTTCCGCAAGTACGGCGAGAAGTACGGCTTCGACCCGCTGATGCTCGCCGCCCAGGGCTACCAGGAATCGCAGCTCAACCAGAACGCGAAAAGCCGCGTCGGCGCGATCGGCGTCATGCAGATCATGCCGGCGACCGGCGCCGCGCTGAAGGTCGGCGACATCAAGGTCATCGAAGCGAACATCCATGGCGGCGCGAAGTACATGGACCAGCTCATGACCAAGTACTTCCCCGATGCGAAGTTCTCCGAGGCGGAGCGACCCCTGTTCGCGTTCGCGAGCTATAACGCGGGCCCCGGCAACATCGCGCGCATGCGCAAGGAGGCGGAGAAGCGCGGGCTGGATCCGGACCGGTGGTTCAACAACGTCGAGCTGGTGGTCGCGGAGAAGATCGGGATGGAGACGACGACTTACGTGCGGAACATCTTCAAGTACTACGCCGCCTACAAGCTGACGCTCGAGGCGCAGGAAGCGCAGCGCAAAGCGCGCGAGCGCGTCGCACCCGGCAAGAGCTGAGGATGCGGCGACGCATGCGTGGTGCGCCGCTTCCTCTGCTGCTCGGCGCAGACGTCACCGTCTCGCTGCGCTACCCGATCCCGCCGGAGCAGCGCTGCCTCGTCAACGCGCCGCAGAAGCGGGTGTGGCGGCTCCCCGACGACTACCCGAAGTGCGTCGCGGACCGGCTGCTCGCGGCGTTCCCGGAGCTCCGGCGCGCGGGGACGAAGCGAGCGCCTAGAAGTAGATCGTCTGCACCGGGACGGTGCTTACGTAGCCCGCGCCGGATCGCTTTCGATCTTCCGCCGCAACCGGCTCACCTGCCGCGCAGCTCGGCGAAGCCGGCTACCGGTGGCGGCGCACATGGCAGCGGGCGAGGCGAAGCCTGCGCTGGTTATCGCCGACGTCCCCGACCCGCGGTCGGCCGAGGCGCTCATCCGTTCGCTGCGGGAGTAACTTCCGGCGCGGTCTTGCCGGATCCGCGGAGGCGGCGCGGGACGGCTCTCGGTTGCTTGATGTATCCTCGCTTCGCCGATTGCGACGATCGGACTCGTTTTCTCCACCACAGAAAGGAACTGACGATGAACAGCATGAAAGTTGCGGTCTCGACGCTCTCGCTCGGCCTCGCCCTCGGCCTCGGTCAGGCCGCGAACGCCCAGCCGACGCTCGAGCTGGAAAGCAAGATCATGGGCCAGATGAAGGCCATGAAGATGATGGACAAGGACGGCATGATCACCAAGAAGGACGCCATGGCCGTGCTCGAGAAGAAGTTCGAAGCGATGTCCAAGGGCAAAGGCCGCATGACCGCCGCCGAATTCTCCGAGTACGCGAGGCAGATCGGCATGGGCAACATCACCCCGTAGCCCGGGGCTCGCCTTGCCGCCCGGCCGGAATCGCGCGCCTCCTCCTCTCGCGGTTCCGGCGAGTGGCGTGCGCGAGTACTCGATCGCGGCTGCTCCGCCGGCTTGAGGCGCCAACTACCCATACTTGCCCGTGACATCTTTCGATATCCTCCGCTCGGCGTTGTTCACTATCGCGGTCGTCGGGTGCGACATGGCGGTGCTGCCACCTTCTGCGCACGCTGCTGACGCCGTGACGCGATGGAGCGAGTTCGCGATCCGGCCCAACGAGGACGACGACTACGACTGGCACAGCGTCGTGCTCATGCACGCCGCGATCCACGACGCCTTGAACGCCATCCGCCCGCGCTTCGCTCCTTGGACGGACCGATCGTCGGCTCCATCGCGGGGCGAGTCGACGGGGGACGCGGATCCGAAGGCCGCGGTCGCCGCGGCAGCCCATGCGATTCTCTCGGCCGGGGCGAGCGCGGACGGACGCGCGAAAGTCGATGCGCTGCTCGCGGCCGCACTCGACGCCGTTCCCGATCGGCCGGATAAGCGGGCCGGCGTCGAGCTCGGGCGCGCGATCGCCGCCACGACCCGCGCTCGCCGCGCTGCCGATTTTCGCGTTCCCTTGGGGGACTTCTCGAGCGGCAAGGACCCGGGGGTATGGCGGCCCACCCCGCCGTTCTTCCGCAGCTCCCAGTTCGGACGCTATCAACCGTTCGCCTTCACGCTCGACGAGCCGGCGCCGTTGCCACCGCCGCCGGCGCTGGGAAGCAGTGCATACCTCGACGCGCTCGCCGAGGTACGCGAGATGGGCGCGCTCGAGTCGGCACGCCGCACGCCGGCGCAGACGGGTGCGGCGGGGTTCTGGGCCGAGCAGAACTCGCAGCGGAACTTCCATGCCCTTGCGGTCCGGCTGCTGGCGGCGAAGCCCGGCGAGCCCGATCTGTGGCTCAGCGCGCGCGTCATGGCGCTGATGTCCTTCGCCATGGCCGATTCGGTCATCCTCGCCTGGCCTGCCAAGGAGCACTTCCGCTTCTGGCGGCCGATCACGGCTGTCCGGGAAGGGGGCTTCGGCGTCAAGGCGGAGCCCGGCTGGCAGCCGCTTTTGGAAACCCCGCCTCACCCCGACCACCCGAGCGGCCATGCGACCGATTGCGGTGCCGGCGCCCGGATGCTCGAGCTACTGTTCACGCCGCCGTCCGAACCTGTGCGCTATATCGCAATCGACGTCGACGGAACACCGGCACGCGAGTTCGCAACCTTCGCCGCCATCGCCGAGGAGTGCGCGTCATCGCGCCTGTGGGCCGGCGTCCATTTCAGCACGGCAAACCAGGCGGGGTCGACCTTGGGTCGGGCCGTCGCGGACCGCGTGGCTGGCACGATGCTACGGCCGGCGCAGTAGATGCCTTGAGCTGGATTCCGAACTCGAAATCTGTTCTCCGTTTTGTGCCAAGTAGTCAGCTGTTTCGTACAGTATGGTTCGGGACCGATCTGAAGGTGACATGATGACCCGCACCGGTGTTTCGCGCCGCAAGTTCCTGCAAGCGGGACTGTGGTGGACGCCGCCGATCACACGATGCCATGACTATCTCCATCAGAGCATCAGCGCTTGTCGTATCGCGGCTTCGCGGCTCCGTAGCGGTGCTGGTGTCAGTCTTGCTCTCGGCTTGCGGCACACTGCCGACGCAGGCCGATCGGCCGTTCTCGCCCGCGCAGCAAGCTTCAGTCGACAGTCCGCTGGTCCGGATCGCGCAGGACTCCAGCCCCGCGCCGGCACTCACGGGGTTTCGGCTCATGCCAGATGGTTTCTATTCCCTCGATGCCCGGATCCAGCTCATCCGTAGGGCCAGCGATTCACTCGACGTCCAGTATTACCTGATCCAAGACGATCGCACCGGCCGCCTGCTGATGCGCAACCTGCGTGACGCGGCGTTGCGCGGCGTGCGAGTGCGATTGCTGGTGGACGACCTTTACACCGCAGGTAGCGACCCGATGTTTCGCGGCCTGGCGGCGTTCCCGAACGTGGAGGTGCGCCTGTTCAATCCGTTTTGCTGCGCACGACAGAGCACCGCCGGCAAATACATTGCGTCGATCCTCGATTTCAGACGATTGAATCGCCGGATGCATAACAAGCTCTTCATCGCCGACGGCGTGGTCGCTGTCATGGGGGGGCGCAACATCGCAGATGAATACTTTACGCGCAGCGCGACTAGCAACTTCATCGACATGGACGTATTCATCGTCGGTCCCGTCGTTGGTCAGCTCGCAAGCATCTTCGACGCTTACTGGAACAGCCCGCAGGCCTATCCGGTGGAGACCATCGTCGGCGAACCCGCAGACCGCGACGAGGAGCGGCGCGGCTTCGACCATCTGGTCGACGACGGGGAGCAAATGAGGTCGCTCGTCTTGCCGCCGTTCGACATCCTCGGTTATGGCCCGATAAGCGACGACCTCGATTCCGGACGTCTCGGGCTCGTTTGGGGCACCGCGGTAGCGTTTGCCGACCAGCCCGGCAAGGTCATGGCGACGTCGGCCGAAATGGCGCGATCGATGAGCGCACAGATGAACGTCATGGATCGGGTCAAGGCAGCTGCGAGCGAGGTCGTCATTTCTTCCCCGTACTTTATTCCGGGGTCGATGGGCGTGCAGGATTTCGGCGACCTGAGAAAACGCAACGTCGAGGTCACCATCCTCACCAATTCGCTCGCGGCAAACGACGTGCCCCTGGTGCATACGGGATACGCGCGCTACCGCGTAGAGCTGCTGCGAACCGGCGTCGACCTGTATGAGCTGAGCCCGACGCGCACCCAGCGCGACAAACGGCTCATGCTTCCCGGCGCATCGCTCGGCCGTCTGCACGCCAAGACGGCGGTGATCGACCAATCGACGGTTTACATCGGGTCGGTGAACCTCGATCCGAGATCCGAGAGCACGAACACCGAGCTCGGACTCTTCGCCAGGTGTCCGGAACTTGCGAAGGAAGTTATCCGTGTCATCAATATCAGCAAGCTGCAGAGCTCATACCGACTTCGATTCGCCGCTGATGGCCAGAGTCTGGAATGGCTTGCGGTTGATGAGCAAGGAGAAGTTGTGCTCTCCGAGGAGCCCGAGCTCACCCCTTTCATGCGCCTCCAGAACATGTTGCTCGCGCCTTTCGTACCTGAACAACTGCTGTAGCACGTATTGAGCTAGGAGAGATCACACAACCGACATGAGAAGACAGAGCGACAGCCTGCCCTCCGGCGTGAAGCTTAATGCGGCTCAATCAGCGCGCACAGACGCCCCCAGGGCACCACCTGCTCCATTTCGGCCAGAAAGCGCTCTCGGCGAGTCCTCTTGCCCTTGTCGAAATAGCCGGTCATCGACATGGATATCTGTTTCACCTTCTCTTCGCTCCGTCGTCCCGTACCGATTCAACGCTCATGCTTTCATCGGGATGACGAAGTGATGGGTTTTTCAGAGTTCCCCTAGCAGGCTGTTGAAAAGCTCTCGCGCACTCGCTCATCCGAGAAGGTATTGCTCAAAGATTGAGCAAAATGGGCCTGTTTTGCACAAATCTTGAGCAAACGCTGCCTAATTTTTGAGCACACAACTTTCGCGAATGCGTTTTTCAACACCCTGCTAGAAGTAGAACGTCAGCCGGCCGTTGATGATGTACTGGTACTGCGGATCGTCCTTGACCAGGCCGTAGGCGCCGCCGAAGCCGAACTCGACGGTCTTCGACAGCCGCTTGATCAGCATCGCGTCGATCGGCACGAACCACTTGTTGGTGACGTCGTTGTAGCTGATCGGGTTCTCGGGATAGAAAGCGAGCGACCAGTCGTCCGCCAGCCCGAACGTCACGGTGGGGAAGAGGTCCAGTTTCCGGACCTTCGCCGCGCCGGGCTCGGTCGCGTGAAAGCTCATGAAGTAGCGGGCGAACGGGCTGATCGTGATCCGGTGCTCCGGGATCACGTAGGTCGCCCCCACCCCCGGCGCCCACTGGTACTGGTCGGACCCGAACGGGCTCCCCCCGCCGGTCGGAAACACGAACCGGACGCTCGCCGACATCCGGAAATTCTTCGCCAGCTCGGGGGTGGCGAAGATCTCCTCGATGAACCAGTCGCCGATGCCCCACTTCCACCCGCCGTCCGGGTTCTCCGGACCGACCTTGTCGGTGTAGAGACCGGCAGGTCGGCCCGCTGCGTGAAGGTCCAGCCCTGTGGCAGGCTGAACGGGATGAAGAAGCGCGGCCGGTACTGCCAGCGCTCGCTATTGTCGGTGTTCTCCTGGAAGTAGAGCCAGTTGTCGAACCGGATGGTGCCCATCTGCGCCGACGCGGGCCCGCCGACCGCGAACGCTGCGAGCGCAAGCGCGGCGATCAGCGTGGCGGCCGGCCGGCCGGCCGACGAGGCACAGTGTTGCGAGGCGGTCTTCATCGTCGATCTCCTTCGATAAGCGGCCCCCGGGGTGGGCCGAGCGCAGCCGGCTCGCGCGCCGCACCGGGTACCGTGTGGCGGCGGCCCGTCGCCCCGCGAACCCCGAACGACTAAAATCAGGCGGAGCGACCGCCGCAGACCGGAGAATAGCGCGGGATGCGTGCTGCGAGTGCGGACGAACGCTAGCGCGCGGGAACCGGTCCCGAAAATCCTACTTTGGTCGGATTCCGACCGCCCTTGCGGAGGACGCAGGATGCACGCTCCCGGAGTACACGGGTTCCCGGCTGATGGGAGGGAATCGTTGAGACAGTGGCTTTCGAAGCTCCGGGCGCGCCGCGCGCTGCAGGCGCTGGCCGGGTGCCTGGTCCTGTTCGCCGCCTACCCGGCCCGGGCGGCGTTCCTGTCCGGTGACGCGCTCGACACCGCGGCCGACTGGCTCGCGCTGTTCGTGATCTTCGTGGTCCCGTGCGCCGTCATCGTCCTCTTCTGGATCGTCCACGTCCTCCCCGAAAAGATCGCGCACAAGCGCCACCACCCGCAGCGCGACGCGATCCAGACGCTGTGCCTGCTCTCGCTCGTGTTCGGCGGCCTGCTCTGGCCG
This sequence comes from uncultured beta proteobacterium, assembly GCA_963744255.1. Taxonomy (GTDB): domain Bacteria; phylum Pseudomonadota; class Gammaproteobacteria; order Burkholderiales; family SG8-39; genus DATEDA01. The sequence goes on along the minus strand of CAVUSZ010000056.1, from coordinate 2,140 downwards.
ATCGCGTGGCTGTGGGCCTTCACCAAGCCGGTGGGATACCGGGCCGCGTACGGCACGGACAAGCACGAGGACTACTACCACGAGATGGCGGAGAAGCACCGCGCCGGCAGGCTCCTGCGCGAAGAGATCTTCCACCTGCGCGAGGACCTGGAGGCGATGGAGGCGAAGGGCGCCTTGCCCCCGAAGCTCAGGGCGCTCAAGGAGGAGCTCGAGCGGGTCAGGCTCGCCGACGCCGCCGAGCGGGCGCCGAAGGCCGCGGCCAAGGAAGGGCAGGCGTAATGGAGCTGATCCTCCTCGGCATCTACTCGTTCTTCGTCTGGCTGATCTTCATCAAGCTGAAGTGGCTGCCGTGGAACACGGCGACGCAGGTCATCGTCGTGATCATCCCGGTCGTCGGGCTGGCGGCGCTCATCCTGCTGCTCAACATCTTCGCGCCGTCGTCGTCCGACGTGCGCGTCTACAAGTACACGATCCCGATCGTCTCCCAGGTCAAGGGCCGCGTGCTCGAAGTGCCGGTCGTGGAAGGGAACGTCCTGGTGAAGAAGGGCGACGTGCTGTTCCAGATCGACCCGACGCCCTACCAGCTCGACGTGAACACGCTCGAGGCGCAGCTCGCCAACGCTCAAGGCTCGCAGCGCGAGATGGAGGAGTCGCTGAAGGGCGCCAAGGGCAAGGTAGTCGAAGCGCGGAGCGCGATCACGCAGGCGGAGAGCAACACCGGCGCGGTCAGTGCGCGGCTGGCGCTGTCGCGCAAGCGCGTCGAGCAGTACCGCGAGCTGGCGGCGACCGGTGCCGGCAACCGATTCGACCTCGAGCGGGCCGAAGCGGACGTGCGGGAGCAGGAAGGCCAGCTGGCGGCGGCCCGCAGCGTGGAGGCGCAGGCGCGTGCAGCGCTCGTGCAGGCCGGCGCGAGCGAGCAGCAGGTCCAGCAGAAGCTCGGCGCGAAGGTGAACGGCGAATATGCGCAGGTCGCGCAGATCCGCGCCCAGCTCGAGAACGCGAAATGGCTGCTCGGCGAGACGACGACCCGCTCGCCTTGCGACTGCTACGTGATCAACCTGCAGCTGCGGCCGGGCGCGTTCGTCGCGGGGATCCCGCTGAACGCGGTGATGACGCTCGTCGAGGCCGAGGGCCAGGTGATCGCGATGTACAACCAGAACGAGCTGCACCAGGTCGCGCCGGGGAACGAGGCCGAGTTCGCGCTCAAGACGATTCCGGGCCGGATCATCAAGGGCAAGGTCGACTCGGTCATCTGGGCGCAGGGGCTGGGACAGCTCCCGGCGAGCGGCACCATCCCGATGACCGGCATGATGGCGCTGCCGCCCGGCCGGTACGGCGTCAAGTTCGACATCGCCGACCGCGACAAGGCGCTCTTCCTCGCCGCCGGCGCGTCCGGCGACGCGGCGATCTACACCGACCACCTCCACGCGGTCCACATCATCCGCAAGGTGATCCTCCGCGTCGGGTCGTACCTGAACTACCTGATCCTGAAGCTGCACTGAGCCGATGCGCGCCCTTCGCTCCCTCCTCGCGATGGCGGTCGCAGCGGCGCTCGCGGCCTGCGCGCTGAAGTCGCCGCCCGAGCGCGACGAGCTGGCGAAGGAGGCGGCGGCGAACCGGCAGATCCCGGAGAAGTGGACCGCGCAGGGAGGTGCCCCGGGCGCCATCGCCGACGGCTGGCTCGCGTCCTTCAGCGATCCGCAGCTCGACGAGCTGGCGAGGGAAGCGCTCGCCTACAACCCCGATCTCCGCGTCGCGGCGGCGCGCGTCGAGCAGGCGGCGGCGTACCAGAAGGTCGCGGGCGCGTTGCTCTACCCGCAGGTGAACCTGCTCGCCCGCGGGGGCGGCAAGATGAGCGGCGACGCGAGCGGGCTGGAGGGCGTCGGCGTGTTCGTGAACTGGGAGCTCGATCTCTGGGGGCGCGTGCGCTCGGGCGCGGCCGCGGCGGAGTCCCAGTACGTCTCCGCCGCGCTCGACCACCACTACGGCCGCCAATCGATCGCCGCGCAGGTCGCGAAAGGCTGGTTCCTCGCCACCGAGGCGCGCATGCAGAAGGCGCTCGCCGACGAGACCGTGCGCGCATCGGAGCGGCTCGCCGGCCTCGCACAGGATCGCCTCCGGGTCGGGGTCGGCGACGAGT
>CAVUSZ010000055.1:0-98246 GCA_963744255.1 uncultured beta proteobacterium | reverse complement strand
GGCGCGATCGTCGAGCTGGCCCGGGTCTACCGCTTCCAGTCGATCGGCGGCACTTCCGCCGGGGCCGGCGCCGCAGGCGTGGCCGCCGCCGCCGAGTACGGCCGGCGTTCGGGGAACGAGGAGGCGTGGGGATTCGCGGGGATCGAGCACGTTCCGGAATGGGCAGCCGAGCGCACGGGGAACGGCTGGAGCCGCCTCAAGCACCTCTTCGGCCCCGATCCGGAGACCGCGCGCCTGCACGATGTGGTTGTCGCGCCGTTCACTGCGAGCACGGGCGGCGTGTCGAAGGCGATCCGTGCCGCCCTCGGCGGGTACTGGCAATGGACCGCAACCGGCGCGCTCGACGAACTCAAGCGCGCCGGTTTCAGCGGGTCGCCTGAAGGGCATGGCCTGACCGAAGAACAACTGGCGCGGATGGAGCAGCTGACAAAGGCGCTGCTCGACGAAGAGGAGCACGTGCCGGAGCCCGCCAAGCCGGGGTGGCCGGACCACCCGGCGCTGAAGCCCAAGTTCGTGATGCGGGTGATGCCGGATGCGTAGCGCCGGAGCGTGTCAGCTCTGCGGCAGCGATGGGCTGGGCGGACCGGTGTCGCATGCGCGCCGCAGTTCGTCGCGTTCGCCGTCGCTCAAGTCCGGACTGAAGTGGAGCACCCGATCGAGGACGTCGTCGGTCTCGAAGTAAGCCTTGCGACAGTCGAGGTGCACGAACCCGCCGGGAGAGAAGCGGCCCTCTTCATTGAACACGAGCCGGATGCGCCAGCTCCCGCGCACGATCGGCTGGCGGCAGCTGCGGCACTTGGCCTGGCCGCTCGGCGCCCGGTCGGCGCCGTCGATCCGCGGCAGGCGCCGGTGCGCGAGGCTGCTGCGCGCCGTGCGCTCCAGTCGATCTCGATCAGGCACGCCCTCGGGCGTTTCCCCGAGGGCCTGAAGAAGCGGCTCCGGCCGCTTGTAGGCCGCGCACGCAGGATGGAACCAAAGCGTCATCTCGCCTTCGCCAAAGGGATTGGGCAGGCGCTCGCCGAAGCGCAGCTCACCGCGCTCGATGGGCCGGGCGCAGCCGCGGCACTTGGAGCGACCGCTCGAGGCGGGTTCGAAGAGGTGGGGCACGCTGGAAGGATAGCGGTGTGGCGCGAGCCGTGCTCACGCGAGCGTCGGCAGCCTCCACGGACGAACGCCCTACCGGCAGCGCCGGGGCTTTCTCGTCCAGGATCGCGTCGCCGTCGCCGAGCCCGAACGCTTGCGAGGAGCCCGCCCGCGCCAAGCCCCGAGCACCGGCGCGGCCACTGGCTCCGTTCCGAAGTTCCGAACGGCCTGATCCCTAACCAGCAGCCGATTCGATCCGTCTCACCCCGCCGCACGGCAGGAGCGCGCTCCCCGGGGCTTAGCGCTCGCCCATGATGTAGCGCTCGAGGTGCCCGATGACGACCTGCTGCTCGGCGATGATGTCCTTGACCAGGTCGCCGATGGAGATGATGCCGATCACCTTCCCGCCTTCCAGGACGGGCAGGTGACGGATCCGCCTTTCGGTCATAAGGGCCATGCACTCCTCGTTCGTGCGTTCGGGACCGACCCACAGCACATCGCCGGTCATGATGTCCTGCACTTTGAGGTCCTTCGAGGACTTGCCATGCAGCGCGACCTTGCGGGCGTAGTCGCGCTCGGTAAAGATGCCGATCAGCCTGTCGCCTTCCATGACCAGCGCCGCTCCGATGCCCTTGTCCGCGAAGAGCTTGAGGCATTCCAGGACCGAGGCACCCGGCGCGATCGAGTGGATGATGGTGCCCTTGACCTTGAGCAGTTGCGCAACACTTTTCATCGATCCTCCTTGCGACGACGGCTCTCTTTGAAGCATACCCTCAAGTCGCAGGAACGGCAGGCGAACGAAGCGTGACAAACCCTGCCGGCTCGTTCGGTGGGGTTGCGGCGTCCGCTCCCATACGGGGGGCGCTCGGCCCGTGCTGGTCCTCCCGATCGCTGCACGTGTCGTCGCGCAGGAGATCCGTACTCCCCGCGCTATCCGCCGACCTCGACGGCCGCAGCGCGGGACTCGCTTCCCGGGGCTTCGCGATCTGTGGCCGCGCAGGTTTTCGGCGCGCAGCCGCGCGCCCGCGCGTGGCCATGAATGGGCGGAAACGGCGGGGACATCGCTCGCAACTTGATACGAATCTCCGCGACTCGTCTTTCCGAGGGTGAGCCGTCAGCCGCGAGGCACGGAGCGGTCCAGACGACGAAGCAATCTCGTAGGGCCTTGATCCGCGAAGGCCTGAGATTCCCTCGCTGCGCTCAACGTCATGGACACATTCCGTCAGGACGGTCGCTTTCCGACCCACACGAGCCATTTGGGCTCCGGACAAACGAATGGCCGCTTCCTGAGCTTCAGCAGCCCTGCCAGCGCGGTGACCGCTGCGCGCAGCGGCGCGTTGGGCGCCAGCACCCCGAAGTAGCGATGACGATGCCAGCGCGGTGGCGGAATCAGCACCGCCAGACGCTCGCGCCCCTTGCAGGAAAACGCGATCAGGAAGTCGTGTTGACACGCGTCACAGATGGCGCGGGCAAAACCGTGGGCGAGAATCGCCGCGACGATCGGCGCGGAACGGTACTTGAGGTGCCCGTACCACGCGAGCCTCGGCCGCGTCGCGCGCCTCTCGGGAAAGGCCGATGCCGTTACTCAGTGCGCCTTTGGCTTCTCGGACGACGGAGTGTCGCGTTTTGCGATCTCCGCAATGCGCTGGAGCAGAATCTTATACGGGCGCGAGTCGCGCAGAAGCCGGCCACCCAATTCACGCAGCCGGTCGATGGATTCCGCGGGCAAGAAGAACGTCGTCGGCATCTCCATAAATTCACGCCGCTCCGATGGGTCTTCGATCGCGTCAAAGCTGACATCGATCGCATCGAATGTAATCCTTGGCACGGCTGCCTCGGCCTCGGTCCGCGATTCGCCAGCATCGAGGCGCCGCGCAATCGCGAGCTCGCGTCGGTCCTCCCACCGCGCCGCCATATCTCGCAAGAGTTCCACCGATTCGAAGGAGAAATGATCGATCGGAACGCTTGAGGCTTGGATCAACTGCGACACAATACCCGGCGGCGCAGGTTGTCGATCCCAATCGGTGGCAGGGGCCGAGCGAGAATTGACCACTATTACGACGATATGACGCAGTTCGGAGAAGCGCATCTCGCGTTGGAACGCCGGACTCGCCTCCAATTGTTCGAGCGCTTCGAGCATGCCACGTAGTCCGAGGTTGTCCGAGACCCCGCCATCGACGATGTGTAGGTAGGGACGGTTCTCGCTGTCCTCGAGCGCCTTGAAATCACGATAGCGCAACAACGCTCGTCCGGCCGGGCGGGCAGCGTGTTCTCTCTTCGCAACGTCCTGAACCCAGATCGGCAACATAGCGTCACACTTCCCGCCGTAGTTACGATAGGTAACTGGAGAGAGAAGAACGGGGACTGCCGACGATGTCGCGGCTGCGCGGGCCAACCGCACTGACCCGAGGTCGGAACACAGGAGATCAAAGGTGTCCTGCGAGAATTCGAATCGTGCGCCAGTGGACAGGTCCGTCCCTGTCACGACCGCGACGGGAGTTTGTAGCGGAATCAGGTCGCTGAATGTGGCACCTCCGAAGAGAATCTCGTCGTAATAGTCCGCGGCTAGTTCGGAGCGGCCATAGCCATCGCTCGCCAGCCGAAGCCAGTTAGTTGGGTTAAGGACTCGCTGGATCAGTTCACCTTGAACGTTACGTTTGAGAAAGCGTTGCTGATACTCGTGGAATAGCCGCTCGCCATAGAGCGCATACGCCAATGCGGTGAAACTGCCACCGGACACGCCAGCTATCAGGTCCACCTCGTCAAGCAGGGAATGCTGGTGCCCCTTAACCACGATCGGCGTGCGCCGCAGCTCCTCAAGTACGCCGTAAGAAAGAGCTGCGGCACGAGTGCCGCCGCCGGAGAACGCTAGTAGAAGAAGTGCGTCAGGGTTGTTCGTTGGACCTCGATCGCGTACCATAAACTTTGCGATGCGGTAGCCAGTCTCCGGTTCAACACGGTCAACTGGAACGTTGACCGGGGCAACCGTCGCGCAGCCGCAAAGCACTATCGCGGGCAGGATAGCTGCTAGCACGAGTCGGGTCAGCCCTCGGTGCATCGTCCTGCAGCCGGTGGGTACTCGGTCCTTGTCGTAGATCGTCGGATCATCGTTCACTGAAATCGTGCTCACCTGCGTTCCTCCCAACGGTGTTCATGCGACCCGAGTTCGCGCCTCTTTCCGATGGGCCTGCTGCGCACGCCTTGACCTTTCGATGCGCGCCTTCACGGCCTTGATGCACGCCCCTTCTGTCGGAGCGTTCCCTCAACTCGCACGCTTTCGCACGTCCACGTCGGTGCGCGGTCTGCTGATTGGTCTATCGACGGATGCGTTCGTTACGCGTCCACGGTCTTGCGCCTATAATCCAGGCCGCGGGCGAGGCTGAGCGCGCCGCACGGGCACATACGCGGGTACCGAGAGCGCGGATGGGGCGGGTATGATCGAGGCGGCGAACAATTCAGGAGGCGCGCCGGTCGCGGCGCCCGACGATGGGAGCGCGATCGAAGCGCTGCGCCGTGGTGACAAAACCGCGTTTGCGCGCCTCGTTGACCACTATCATGCGAGCCTCCGCCGCGTCGCCCGCCTTTACATCTCCAATCGCGCCGTCGCGGACGAGGTGGTGCAGGACACCTGGCTCAGCGTGATCCAGGGCATGTGGGCGTTCGAGGGCCGCTCGTCGCGGCCCTCGGACTCGCCAGCGCGGTGACCGCCGCGCGCAGCGGCGCATTGGGCGCCAGCACCCCGCAGTAGCGGTGGCGATGCCGGCGTGGCGGTGGGATCAAGGCCGCCAGACGCTCGATCAGTTACAGCGGGGTCAGCATCAACTCTTCGCAGAACTTCGCCCCGGAGCGATTCTCGTGCTGGCACCGAGGACACTTCACGCGGGGCCTCCAACGCGCCGAACCGTGAAACCGTGCGCCGAGAGTAATCCGCCCAACTACAAGGGTCAAGAAGAGGACCACGTCCTGTAGGGGATACGTGATGTGGCCGCTTTTGGCACGTGAAATAACCGCCGCTCCAACTCGCGCCGGTGGCAGCTATGGCTCCCGAGGGGCGCGCCATGACCTATCCGCTGGGCGCGGTGGAGCGCGCCATGAAACGGATCTCGATGCCGTCAGCCCCGGATCATCTCCCGTACTGGCCGCGTCCCCCGTCCCCCCAGCCGCCAGGGTCCAGCCCGCACGCCGAAGCCCCGGCGGTGCTCATAGTGCGTGACGGCGCGGATTTCGCTATCTTGTGGGTGATGAATCCCGTCAAGCTGGCATCCATCGCGCTCGTGGCGCACACCGCGCACGAGCCATCCACGCGAGACGCGTCCAGCTGATCGGTGGCGGGTGGGGCGCACGGAGCCGAGCATCATTCTTTCACCGGCGTGAGGATAGGAGCGCCCTTGGCCTTCAGCAGCACCACGACGAACCTGGCCGGCTCCGTGTTGCTGGCGTTGCGCCCCACGACGTGAACATCGGTAGGACCCTCGTAGAACGTCTGCCCTGCCTTGAGCGTGACGGCAGCTTGGCCTTTCAACTGCATGACGATCTGGCCTTCGAGCACATAGACGAACGCATGGGCGTCGTGCCGATGGACCATGTCTCGTGCGCCCGGCGGATACGACACCTCAAGCATGCGACCCTCCTTGCCTGGGTAGTCCGCGAGATCGATCGCGAACAGTTCCTTCACGTCTGCGGCCTGAGCCGGGACGGCTGCGAGCATCAGGAGTGCCGCCAGGTGAGCGCGGAAGTGCAAGTGAGGTTTCTTCATGTTGTTCCTTCCAGGATCGTAGTTGGGACACGCCATCGCAGAGTCGATGACTCTGGATTCTCAGTCTGAATGTTTGCGCGAAGTGCCGAGGACCTGCCAGCCGGCTCGCGCCCGCGGGTGAGATCCCTGGGCGTACCTCCGATGCAGCATCAGGCTCTTGCCTGTGAGCGGCGGAGCCATTCATCGAAACCGATGCGGCCGAGGCGCGCCTCGCCCAACGGCACGAGCGAGTGCTCCTCGACCCGGCCGCCCCAGTATCGGGCTTCGGGGTCGCTCACGACCTCGCGCGGGTCGCCGACCGCCTTGAGATAGCGGGCGACGATTTCGCTGAACGGTGCTCGTTCCGGGCCGGCGATCTCGACGATACCGTTTCGCGGCGCCGCGAGCGCCACATCGGCAACGATGGCAGCAACGTCGTCCGCCGCGATGGGCTGGAACAGGCCGGGCGAAAGCCTGACCATGTTTCCATCCGTACTTGAATCGGCGATGTTGTTCAAACGCATGCGGTCGTCTAGTTCGGCCCTAACCCAACAAGCGGTTAGTACTCCCAGTCGGCCGGTACAAAACGAAAGACGTCGCCGGCGACCGCCACCCGCCCGACGGACGGGAACGGAGGTGAGCGGCCACCAGCAGCTCGCGGGTCGCCGCCAGCTCCCGCAAGAGACGGACCCGGACGCGGATTGCCTCCTCGGGGTCGTGGTCGAAAGCGTTGTGCCAGTCGGGGTGATCGAAGTGATTCGGGAACACGGCATCGCCGACGAACGTCAGCCGGTCGCCGCCGGACGCCAGGCGGACCACGCTGTGCCCGAGGGTGTGGCCGCCGGTGCGACAGACGACCACCCCCGGCGCCACCTCGTACTCCTTCTCGAACGGCCGCAGCTGGCTGCGGTACACGTCGACGAACCGCTCTTCGGCCGACCGAAGCACGTCCGGAAACCCGCCAAAAGTGTTGCGGGAGAAGTCGGGCGACGCCCAGAACTCGGCCTCGGCGGCCGCCAAGTGGATCGGCACGTCCGGACGCAGCCGGCCCCTCAGCCCGTCGGCGAGCAGCCCGCCAACGTGGTCCACGTGCAGGTGGGTAAGCACCACGTCGGTCACGGATGCGGGATCGATGCCGGCGGCGTCCAGTCGCGTTGCCAACTGCCCGACCCCCGGGAAATCCGGGAACTCCGACCCTGCCCCAGCGTCGATGAGTACGGTCCGGCCGCCGCTACGCACCACGACCACGTTCAGCGGCCACTTGTACACGTCGGGCGGCTGGAGCCTGTCGTCCAGCCAGGCCGCCAGATCGGCCGGGTCGGCATTGGTGGCCAACGTCGCGGCTGCCAGCGGAAACACCCCATCGCTGATCACCAGCACGTCAATCTCGCCGACCCGCAGCGCGTAGCGCGACGGGACCAACTCGTCGGGCCCCGGCCTACCGGGGTGTGAGGTGTTGTCCAAGCTCATGTTTGTCTCCTGCTGACCGCCTTAGAGGCTGACCGAAAAATAAGTTGAGTGATTTCAGGTGCATGTGATTGCGGAGTTGATGGCGCCGATCGAGATGCCGGCGACCCAATCCGGGTGGAGATCCGCCTCCATCAGCGCTTGGTACACGCCCGCCTGATAGGCGCCAAGGGCGCCGCCGCCCTGGAGCAGCAACGCGATACACTCGAAGGGCGGACGGGTTCGCACGCGGCTCGTCCGATTTCGCACGACGTTATGCACGGGGTTGCGTAACAGTCACTGTGCTGGCACGAGCGCCGGGGCGCCCTTGTCCTTGATCAAGAGCACCAGGAATTTCGCCGGCTGGGTGCCGCTTGCGTTCCGGTCGACGACATGAACATCGTCAGGGCCTTCATAGAAGGTCTGTCCTGGTGTCAGTGTCACCTGTTGTCCACCCTTCAGCTGCATCACAACGGAGCCCTCCAGCACGTAGACAAACGCATGTGCATTGTGTCGGTGGATAGCGCTCGACCCACCGGGCGCATGCTCGACTGTGATCATCAGAGCTTCCCTGCCGGGATTCTCCGGAAGATCCTTAGAAATGAGCGACGTGACCTTAGGCTCCTGAGCCACCGCCGTGCCGGTCATGAGGCACAGCAGAACCAACGCAACCAGTTTGATCGTCATAGTCGCCTCCTTCGTTCGTCGCCCGGGACCCGCTCGCGCCAGCGGGTGAGATCCCTGAGCGTAACCTCGGATGCAAGATCAGGCTCTTACCTGTGAGCGGCGGAGCCATTCGTCGAAACCGATGCGGCCGAGGCGCGCTTCGCCCAACGGCACCAGCGAGCGCTCCTCGACCCGGCCGCCGAAGTATCGGGCTTCGGGGTCGCTCACGACCTCGCGCGGGTCGCCGACCGCCTTCAGATAGCGGGCGACGATTTCGTTGAACGGTGCGCGTTCCGGGCCGGCGATCTCGACGATGCCGTTTCGCGGCGCCGCGAGCGCCACATCGGCAACGATGGCAGCAACATCGTCCGCCGCGATGGGCTGGAACAGGCCGGGCGAAAGCCTGACCATGTTTCCATCCGCACTTGAATCGGCGATGCGGCCGAGGAAATCCAGGAACTGGGTCGAGCGGATGATGGTGTAGGGGATACCGGAGGTCTCGATCAGCTTCTCTTGGGCGACCTTGGCGCGGAAATAGCCATTGTCGCTCCGGTCCGTTCCGACGATGGAGAGCGCGACATGGTGCCGCACGCCGGCTGCGGCCTCCGCCGCGAGAAGATTGCGGCCGGAGGTCTCGAAGAATTCCAGCACCGCCCTGTCTTCAAATGAGGGCGAATTGGCGAGGTCGATCACCACCTGCGTGCCGGCCATGACCTCTTTGAGCCCCTCGCCGGTGATGGTGTTGACGCCGGTATTGGGCGAGGCGGCGACGACCTCGTGGCCGCCCTGGCGCAGAATGGCGACGGTCTTCGAGCCGATAAGCCCCGTGCCTCCGATTACGACGATCTTCATTTTTTCCTCCGAACGCGAATCTGTTAGCGATACGAGAGGCTCGGGCGTGCTCAGCCTCTTCGCGTCAAGCGGCTGTGCACGCCCTTGCGGTCTTGATTCTCACTGCTTGATGAAGGCTAGCAGGTCCGGGTTCACGACCTCAGCGTGCGTCGTGCACATGCCGTGTGGGAACTTCTCATAGATCTTCAGCGTGCTGTTCTTGAGCAGCTTGGCCGAGAGGGGCGCGGAATCGGCGATCGGCACGATCTGGTCGTCGTCGCCGTGCATCACGAGCGTCGGGACGGTGATGACCTTCAGGTCCTCCGTGAAATCCGTCTCCGAGAAAGCCTTGATGCCATCGTAGTGCGCCTTCGCCCCGCCCATCATCCCTTGGCGCCACCAGTTCAATATGATCGGCTGCGACGGCGTCGCGCCGGGCCGGTTGAAGCTGTAGAAGGGGCCGGTCGGCAGATCGATATAGAACTGCGACCGGTTGGCGGCGAGCTGCTGGCGCAGGCCATCGAATGCCTCGATCGGTAGACCACCAGGATTGGCAGCAGTCTTCACCATGATCGGGGGCACGGCGCCGATCAGCACCAGCTTCGCGACGCGACCCTGTGGCTGACCGTAGCGGGCGACATAGCGCGTGGCCTGCCCGCCGCCAGTCGAATGGCCTACGTGCACGGCATTCTTGAGATCGAGATGCTCAACAACCGCGGAGGTGTCCGCAGCATAGTGATCCATGTCATGACCGTCGCTGACCTGCGTCGAGCGGCCGTGCCCGCGGCGGTCATGCGCGATGACGCGATAGCCCTTAGATAGGAAATAAAGCATCTGGGTATCCCAATCGTCGGCGGTCAGTGGCCATCCGTGATGGAAGACGATGGGCTGTGCGTCCTTCGGGCCCCAGTCCTTGTAGAAAATTTCGACGCCGTCGTGCGTGGTTATGGTGGTCATCGTTTGACTCCTTTGAAGCGATCGCTCCATGTCGAGCCATGTGTGTCAAAGGACAGGAATTCCAACGGCACTTCAGAAATTATCTCTTCGCCGTCAGCCGTTGGTCAATGGGGAATTTCGTGTTGAGCGGCCCTGAGAAATGGCAAGAATCGCCAGCCGCGCCCTGGCTGGGGTCACACGACCGGCTGCAGAAGGTCGGCCTGAGGGCCCCAGGCACGAGCGGTCCCCGACGAGCGAGATCGGAGCCTCGTCAAGCTGTCCTTACCACGCGATGCGCTGATCGAATTCGTAATCCGGTGTCGGTTCGCCCAGGCGCGCGAGGATTTGGCGCACACTCGGCGCCTCGGTGAGGAAGGCGATGATGCGCATCTCGGCGCCACACCGCGGCGAATAGCCGCTATGGCATCTTAACCTGCCGCTCGGAAGGGCCGTCTTGCACCACCGTCAATGTCTCCACCTGGCCGTACGCCGCCCTTCGCCAACTGCCGGTGAGCGCCCGAGACGCGGTGTCCGGAGTATTCCCGGTATCAGCTCCTCGCTTCGTCCAAGCCCTCACCGCGAGACGATCCCGGCGATCGTTCATGCACGGCTTTCCGAGGACGCAAATCCTCTACCGGGCAGGATCGGGAGAGAGCGCAGCGAGGTGCGCCAGCGCCTCGCCCGTGACGCGGAACAGCCGCCACTCCGGCAACTCCGCCGCACCGAGCGCCTTGTAGAAGCGGATCGCCGGTTCGTTCCAATCCAGCGCCATCCACTCGAAGCGTCCGCACCCGCGTTCGTGCGCGATGCGCGCGACGTGGAGCAGCAGCGCGCGGCCGTAGCCGCGCCCGCGCTGATCCGGGCGCACGAAGAGATCCTCGAGATAGAGCCCCTTGCGCCCGAGGAACGTCGAGAAGTTGTGGAAGTAGACGGCGAACCCGACTGCGAAGTCGCCGGCGAAGCCGAGAACCGCCTCGACGTGGCTTCCCGGCGCGAAGAGCTCCCGCTCGAGCAGCGCTTCGTCCGCCGCGACGAGGTGGGTGAGCTTCTCGTACTCGGCGAGCCCGCGGATCAGTTCGAGCAGCACCGGGACGTCGGCGCGCGTGGCGATGCGGATCCTCAGCGGCTCGGCCATCGGAGCTCTCCGTGCGGTGATCAGCGCGGAGCGTAAGCGGCCTTCACCTCCGCGGCAAGCTCCCGCACCGCCGCCGCGTAGAAGCTCGAGCGGTTGTAGCGGGTGAGAACGTAGAAGTTCTGTAGCGCCACGAGGTACTCGCTCTGCGCGCCGGGCGTCTCGAGCTCGATCAATACGCTCGGCGTCTCCTCGCCGACCGCCTCGTCGAACACGACGTTCGCCTCGCGCAGCTCCCCGGCGCGGTAAACCGGGTCCACGCCGCCGTCCACGAGCAGCCGGTAGCGCTCGCCGGTGACCTCCGCCGGCACCGCCATCGACAGCGCCTGCGAGCCAACCGTGCTGGGCGAGGAAGTTGGCGACGCTGCCGATCGCGTCGGCCGCGCTCGCACGGAGATCGAGCCGGCCGTCGCCGTCGAAGTCGACCGCGTAGCGGCGGATGCTGCCCGGCATGAACTGCGGGATGCCGATCGCACCGGCGTAGGAGCCGCGGAAGCTTGCGGCGTCGGACCGCGACTCGCGGGCCAAGAGCAGGAACTGCTCGAGCTCTGAGCGGAAGTACTCGGCGCGCCGCGGGTAGTCGAATGCGAGCGTGGCGAGCGCATCGAGCACGCGAAAGCTGCCGGTGTTGCGGCCGTACTCGGTCTCGACGCCGATGATCGCGACCACGATCTCCGGCGGTACGCCGTAGGCGGTCGCCGCCCGGTCGAGCGTCGTGGCGTGGCGGCGCCAGAACGCCGCGCCAGCCTCGACGCGCCGCGGGTTGAGGAAGTTGGCGCGGTAGGTCTGCCACGAGCGTTCCCCGGTCTTCAGGGGCGTCATGAGCGTCACGACCGAGTCGAGATAGCGCGCCCCGGCCAGCACGCGCTCGAGCTCGCCGGGGCGAAACCCGTGCCGCTCGACCATCTCGGCGGCGAACGCGCGGACCTCGTCGCGGTCGGCGTAAGTCTGCGCGGCGCACGGTGCGGCGAGCGCAACGGCGAAACCCGCCGCGGCGAACCAACGGCGGCTCATCAGACTTTGAATTCGCGCACGCGCTGGCGCAGGAGGGCGAGGCTCAGCGGGTCGGGCGCAGCGCCGTAGCGCAGGCGCACGTAAAGATCGCCGATCTCCGTCACGTCCGGGGCGACGTGGGGTTGCTCGGATGCAGCGCGTTCGGCGAACGCCCGCGGCCCCTCGGCCGCGCCGCGACGGGTGCCGCGGCGCGCGAGCTTGCGGCAGAAGCGCCGCCACGCGCGCACCACCGGATCCTGTTCGCGCGCGCGGCGCAGCATCCAGAGCGAGAAGACGGCGACGACGAGCCCCACCAGCCAGAAAAGCGCCATCGCCAGCTTCTCCCACGACGGCGATGGCATCCCCAGCCGCAGCAGCAGCTCGCGCTGGCGCTCGACGTTGTAGCCGACGACCCACTGGTTCCAGTAGTTCGCCAGCGCCTCCCAGTTGAAACGCAAGGCGCGCAGCCAGGACAGGTCCGCCCGCACGAGGAACGGGAGCGGGTCGCCGCGCGGGACCGCTGCGGCGAGCCCCGACTCGACGCGTACCGGGATTGCCGCCGCCGTCGGGTCGACGCGGACCCAGCCCTCCGCCGCGATCCAAACCTCGGCCCAGGCGTGCGCGTCCGACTGGCGAACGATCATGTAACCGTCCACGGGATTGATCTCGCCGCCCTGGTAGCCGGTAACGATGCGTGTCGGAACTCCGGCAGCGCGCATCATCACCGCGAAGGCCGACGAGAAGTGCTCGCAAAAGCCCTGCTTCGTGCCGAACAGGAACTCGTCGACCGAGTCGCGGCCGAGCAGCGGCGGCGCGAGCGTGTACCCGAGCCCGGCGCGCCGGAACCAGTCGATGGCGTGCGCCAGCACGCGCTCATCGGTGCCAAGCTCGCGGCGCCAGCTCTGCGCAAGCGCGACCGTGCGTGGATTGAACCCCGCGGGGAGCAGCCGTGCCGCGGCGAGCTCCGCCGGCGTCGAGCCGCCGGTCGCCCGGTACTGCAGAAACGAGCTCATCTCATAGCGCTGCCGCGTCATCACCGGGCGGCGGGAGAGCAGCTGGAAGTCGCCGGTCACGCCCGCACCGGCCGGTACCCGCCCCGGCATCTCGAGCGCGAACAGCCACTGCCGCTCGTGCGGCTCGAGCGTCACGGTGTAGGTGATCGGGCTGCCGAGCGGCTCGAAGCTCGAGTAATCGGATACGCGGACCTCCCCCGACCGCCAGGTGCGGCCGTCGAACTGCCAGAACACCGGACCGCGCCAGTAGAGACGCTTGCGCTCGGGCGCGCCGTCGGCGAAGCTCGCGCGGAACGCGACTGCGTCCGACTGCGACAGCAGGCTGATGTTCCCCGGCGTCATCGAGTCCGACAGCCCGGTGGTGCCTCCAAACGCGTCGGTCGGCATGCCCCACATCGGGCCCTGGACGCGCGGAAAGAGGAAGAACAGGCACACCATGACGGGCACGCCTTGCGCGAGCAGCACCCCCGCGACGCGGCCGCTCTCGCGGACCGGCCGCCGCGGCCCGTTGACGCCGACGAGTCCGGTGGTGAGCGCGAGCACCGTCGCGAGCATCATCGCGGCGGTGAGCATCGACTCGCTGTAGAAGAAGTTGGTGAGCGCGAGAAAGTAGCAGAGGAAGGTCACCACGACCGCGTCGCGGCGTTCCCTGGTCTCCATCAGCTTGAGCGACAGGAACAGCACGAGCAGCGTCACGCCTGCGTCGCGTCCGAAGATGGTGCGGAAGGTGAGGTACACGCCGGCCATGCCGACCAGCACCAGCACGGCGAGGAGCCAGCGCCGCGGCAGGCGCTCGTTCTTCCATCCCGCCCAGGCGCGCCATCCGAGCATCGCCGTGCCCAGGACCGTGACCCACCACGGCAGGCGCGGGGCGTGCGGCGCCGCCGCGAGCGCCACCCCGCCGAGGAGGATGGCGAGCGCCGGAAACGGGATCGCGACGCCGGCGCTCATCGCTCGGGAAGCGCGAACAGCGCGAGGGCTTTCAGGCACGCGTCGCAATGGCTCTCGCCGAGATCGGGGCCGAGCTCGCATCCGGGCAGGCGCAGCCCGTACGCCACGCGCGTCTCTTCCGCGAGCAGCACCTGACGCGTCAGCCGCGAGAGCCGTCCCTCGACGCCGAGCGCGGCGGGGAGGGTGCTGAAATCGAGCCACAGCTCCGCGGCACCGCGCCCGGTGAACACCTTGGTCAGCAGGTGTTCGCCGCGCGCCGCCGACTTCCAGGCGATATGGCGCGGCGAATCGCCGGGCTGGTAGGGACGCAGCCCGGCGAAGTCATCGCTGCCGACACCGGAGTGCGCGGCGTCGCCGCGATCCGGAACGAAGGTCGGGAGCGGCAAGGACGAGTCGTCCGGGCGCGGGTAGACGAGCGCACGAGTGTCCGGTTGAACGTAACTCCACGCGCGGAAGAGCCCGACCGGGTAACGGGTCTCGACGGTCACGCGCGGCAGTCGCAGCCATCCTCGCTGCTCGGCGGGCAACACGAGCGTCGCGCTCGCGGTGGCGCCCGCGGGCACGTCGACGGTTTCCCCGCACGGGCCGCAGCGCGCATCGACAGCCACCCGGTCGAACCGGGTCGCGTTGTCGAGATGGAGATGGAATCGAACGGCGCCGCCGGCGAACGCCGGCTCGACGCGCCCGGCGCTCACGCTGAGGTGCGCGAGATTGCGATACGTGTGGAGGATCGCGACGATCCCCATGCCCGCGAGCAGGAACGTCAGGATGAAGCCGAGCGAGAGCTGGTAGTTGATCGAGCCGATCAGCATCAGCAGCAGGGCCGCCGCGAAGAGGACGCCGTGTCCCGTCGGCAGGATGTAGACCCGGCGCTGCGAGAGGAACACCGGTCCGCGCTCGGGCGAGCCGCGGCCCGAGAAGAGCCGCCAGAACTGGTAGGCCTGGGAGCGGGAGAACAGGTCGCGCGGATTCATGCGGCCAGCCGCTTGCCGCTCAGGGGATGGGCACCGCCTCGAGCAGCCCCACGGCGATGTCGGAGCTGGTCCGCCGCACCCCGTTCAACACCGGGTGCAGACGGTGGGTGGCGACACCGGGGAGCACCGCCTGCACGTCCTCGGGCAGGACGTGATCGCGGCCCTCGATCAGCGCCCAGGCGCGCGCGCAGGCGGTGAGCGCGAGGGCGGCGCGCGGCGACAATCCGGTCACGTACTCGGGCGACCGTCGCGTGTAGGCGGTGATCGCCTGGATGTAATCGAAGAGGGCGGGCGAAACGTGTACGCGCTTGACCAGGTGCTGGAGCTCGACCAGCTCGCCGGGGTTGAGGCACGGCTCCAGGGTCGCGATCATGTCGCGGCGCTCGACGCCCTGCAGCAGCGCGCGCTCGGCGTCGCGGTCGGGATAGCCGAGCTCGATGCGCATCTGGAAGCGGTCGAGCTGCGACTCGGGCAGCGGGAACGTGCCGACCTGGTGCGACGGGTTCTGCGTCGCGACGACGAAGAACGGCTCCGGCAGCCGCCGCGTCTCGCCCTCGGCGGTGACCTGGTGCTCCTCCATCGCCTCGAGCAGCGCCGACTGGGTCTTCGGCGTCGCGCGATTCACCTCGTCGGCGAGAATCAGCTGCGAGAAGATCGGCCCTGGGTGGAACTTGAACGAGCCGGACTCGCGGTCGTAGATCGACACGCCGAGAATGTCGGCCGGGAGCATGTCGCTCGTGAACTGGATGCGGTGGAAGCCGAGGCCGAGCGAACGCGCGAGCACGTGCGCGAGCGTGGTCTTGCCGACGCCCGGCAGGTCCTCGATGAGGAGATGGCCGCGCGCGAGCAGACACGCGAGCGCCATGCGGATCTGGCGCTCCTTCCCCAGGATGACCCGGCCGGCCTGGTGAATCACGCGCTGGAGGGACGACGACATGCCGTGGCGAGGCTGGGGACCTGAGAACAAACCTTAGTTTATGCCCGGTTCGGCTATGATTTCCATTGGATCCGGGGGGGATTGAGGAATTTTCATGGCGACAGCGTTCATCACCCATGGCGACTGCATGAAGCATGACATGGGGGCCTACCACCCGGAGAGCCCGGCGCGGCTCGCCGCCATCGACGATCAGCTGATCGCCTCCGGGATCGCGCCCTATCTCGCGCACCACGATGCGCCGCTCGCGACGGTCGAGCAGCTGGCGCGCGTCCACCCGAATGACTACATCGAGGCGATCCGCCGGGCGCGGCCCGCGCGCGGGATCGTGCACCTCGATCCCGACACGGCGATGAACCCGAGCACCTGGGACGCGGCGCTGCGTGCTGCGGGCGCGGCGGTGCTCGCGACCGATCTCGTGGTGGGCGGCGCGGCCGAGAGCGCGTTCTGCAGCGTGCGCCCGCCGGGACACCACGCGACCCGCACGCGCGCGATGGGCTTCTGCATCTTCAACAACGTCGCGGTCGGCGCGATGCACGCGCTTCGCGCGCACGCGCTCGAGCGCGTGGCGATCATCGATTTCGACGTGCACCACGGGAACGGCACCGAAGAGATCTTCTCCGACGACGAGCGCGTCCTGATGGCGAGCACGTTCCAGCACCCCTTCTACCCCTACAGCGGCACCGATCACCCCGCCCGGAACATGGTCAACGTGCCGCTCGCGGCGGGGACGGGCAGCCAGGGTTTCCGCGAAGCGGTGGAGCGTTACTGGCTCCCGGCGCTCGAGGATTTCGCGCCGCAGATGATCTTCTTCTCGGCCGGGTTCGACGCGCACGTCGAGGACGACATGGCGATGCTGCGCCTCGTCGACCAGGACTACGCCTGGGTCACCGCGAAGGTGAAGACGATCGCCGACCGGCACGCGGGCGGGCGGATCGTATCGACGCTCGAAGGCGGGTACGCACTATCCGCGCTCGGCCGTAGCGTGGTCCAGCACCTGCGCGTGCTGGGCGAGATGTAGATCCCACCGCTGCAACGCATGGAGCGCGAGGAGTCGTTGTCCTGCGCTCGCTGCATCGAGCCTCATGCATTGGCAGCCGCTGGCGAGGGGTCGGCGAGGGTGAGCAGCTCGCCTGCCATGCGTGCGATCGCGGGCGGCGCGAGGTCGGCGGGGCGCAGGACGTGCCCCGCATCGAGGCCCGGGTAGTTCCTGGCGGTCGAGCGGCGATAGGCCGGATCGTAGTGGCTCTCGAGGAGGTCGGCGACGAGCGCCGACCACTCGCCGCGGTCGGCGGCGCCCCGCCACCGCGCGATCACCTCGCGTCCGTGCAGGGCGAGCAGGCAGTCGAGCTGCGCCTTGAGCGCGGCCGGATCGCCGAGGAAGTGGCGGTACTCATCGATCAGGAACCTCACGCGCGCCTCGAGCGGCGCCTCGACGCGCACGCACACGGCGGCACGCATGGTCTCGAGGAGCGCATCCGGGACCTGCAGCTGTCCGATCTTCTTGCTCTCGGCCTCGACGAAGACCGGTCGGTGCGGGTCGAGCTTCCGCAGACTGTCCCACAGGCGGGTCTCGAACGCCTTCTGCGTCGGCTGCGGCGCGTCGGGGAGATTGCCGAGCACGGAGCCGCGGTGGGCGGCGAGCTGCTCGAGGTCCAGCACCTGGGCGCCCGCTGCGGCGAGCGCCTCGAGGAGCCGGCTCTTGGCGCTGCCCGTCTCGCCGCAGAGCACGAGATAACGGAGCTCGCGCGGCTGCGTCGCGAGCTGCGCGACGACCTCGCGCCGGTAGGCCTTGTACCCGCCCTCGAGCTGCGCTGCCTGCCAGCCGATCTCGCGGAGGACATGAGTCATCGCGCCGGAGCGCTTGCCGCCACGCCAGCAGTAGACGAGCGGCCGCCAGCCCTTGTCGCGCTGCGCGAAGCTCTCCTCGAGGTGGCGGGCGATGTTGCGGGAAACGAGCGCGGCGCCGAGCTTCTTCGACTCGAACGGCGAGACCTGCTTGTACATCCGGCCGATCCTGGCGCGTTCGGCGTCGTCGAGCACGGGGAAGCTCGCGGCGCGAGGCACGTGATCCTCGGCGAACTCCGACGGCGAGCGCACGTCGATCACCTCGTCGAAGAGATCGATCTCGCGCACGCCGGCCGAATCCGGAAACCTCACTGTCGCGTGCTTTCTGGCAGACTCACCCACTCGATTCTACCTCCCGGGCACCCATGAACGCCCCAACCGAGCTCATCCGCCTCACCCAGTTCAGCCACGGCGGCGGCTGCGGCTGCAAGATCGCGCCGGCCGTGCTGTCCGACATCCTTTCGCAGACGCCGGTCCGGGCGATCCCGGGGGAGCTGCTCGTCGGCATCGAGTCGAGCGACGACGCGGCGGTGTACAGGCTGAACGACAGCCAGGCGGTCGTCGCCACCACCGATTTCTTCACGCCCATCGTCGACGATCCGTACGACTTCGGGCGCATCGCCGCGACCAACGCGATCTCGGACATCTACGCCATGGGCGGCCGGCCGATCTTCGCGCTCGCGATCGTCGGCATGCCCCTCGAGAAGCTGCCGGTCGAGGTGATCCGGCGGATCGTCGCGGGCGGCGAGTCGGTGTGCGCGGCGGCCGGCATCCCGGTCGCCGGCGGGCATTCGATCGACACGCTCGAGCCGATTTACGGCCTGGTCGCGCTCGGTCTCGTTCACCCTGATCGGGTCAAACGCAACGACCGCGCGCAGGCCGGGGACGTGCTCGTGCTCGGCAAGCCGCTGGGTGTCGGCATTCTCTCCGCAGCGCTGAAGAAAGGCGTGCTGTCCGCCGCCGGCTACGGCGAGATGCTCGCCGCGACCACGAAGCTCAACACGCCGGGCACGCGGCTCGCGGAGCTGGAAGGCGTGCATGCGCTGACCGACGTCACCGGCTTCGGTCTCGCCGGGCACCTGCTCGAGATCTGCCGCGGCTCGAAGCTCGGCGCGCGGGTGCGCTTCGACGATCTGCCGCTGATCGCGGAAGCTAGGGCGTGGGCCGAGCAGGGCACTGCGACCGGCGCCTCGGCGCGCAACTGGGCCGGATACGGCCGCGAGGTCGGGCTGCCGGCCGGCTTCCCGAAGTGGAAGAAGGACCTCCTCACCGATCCGCAGACGAGCGGCGGGCTGCTCGTCGCGTGCGCGCCCGACACGGCGGAACAGGTGCTTGCGGTGTTCCGGAGTGACGGCTTCGCCGATGCGCGCCGGATCGGCGAGATGACGGCCGGGCCCGCGCAGCTGGTTATTTCCTGAGCAGCGGCTCCAGTCCCTTCCATACCGTGTCGAGCAGGAGCGGCTGCGCTTCGGCCGTGGGGTGAATCTGGTCCGGCAGGAAGAACTCGCGCTTGTCGGCAATGCCTTCGAGCATGAACGGCACGTACCCGCTCTTCGTCTCGCGCGCGACGTCGGCGAACGCGTCGTAGAACGCCTGCGTGTATTTCGGCCCGTAGTTCGGGGGGATGCGCATGCCGACCACCAGCACGCGCGCGCCGCGCGACTGCGCCGCGCGGACGATCCGTCCGAGATTCGCCTTCATCTCGCTCACCGGCAGCCCGCGCAGGCCGTCGTTGCCGCCGAGCGCGACGACCACGACGTCGGGTGCGAAGCGTCTGAGCGCCTCATCGATGCGCGACGCGCCCCCGGCCGTCGTCTCGCCGGAAATGCTCGCGTTCACGACGCTATAATCGGGCCCGCGTTGCTTCAGCCGTCCGCCGAGCAGGTTCACCCAGCCGTCCTTCTGGCCGATCCCGTACGCCGCCGACAGGCTGTCGCCGTAGACGAGGATGGTGCCGGCCGCCGCGGACGCGGCAGTCCAGGCGGCGCATAGCGCGAACAACAAGACTCTCAGCATGGATCAGTCCGTAACGCAGCCGATCGTGAAAGCGAGCGGCCTCGCGAAGATCGTGCCGCTCTCGGGCGACGGCTCACGGCTCGCGATTCTCCAGGATATCGACCTCGCGGTCATGCCCGGAGAGGCGGTCGCCGTGGTCGGCGCCTCCGGCTCCGGCAAGTCGACCCTGCTCGGGCTGCTCGCCGGCTTGGACACGCCGACCGCGGGTTCGGTTCAGCTCGACGGCGCGGAGCTCTTCGCGCTCGACGAAGACGGCCGCGCGAGCCTGCGCAAGCGCCTCGTCGGGTTCGTGTTCCAGTCGTTCCAGCTGCTGCCGCCGCTCACCGCGATCGAGAACGTCATGCTGCCGCTCGAGCTCGGGGGCGACCGCGCGGCCGAGCGCAAGGCGCGCGAAATGCTCGGGCGCGTGGGCCTCGCCGAGCGGCTGCGGCATTACCCGAAGACGCTGTCCGGCGGCGAGCAGCAGCGCGTCGCGCTCGCCCGTGCGTTCGTGATGCGGCCCAAGCTCCTGTTCGCCGACGAGCCGACCGGCAACCTCGACGCCGCGACCGGCGCCGGTATCATCGACCTCATCTTCGAGCTCAACGCCGAGCAGGGCACGACGCTCGTTCTCGTGACACACGACGAAGCGCTCGCGCGCCGCTGCGGGCGCACCGTACGCCTCGCGGCTGGCCGAATCCAGTAGAGTGTGCTCATGAACCTCGCACTCCCGTTGCGCATGCTCGGCCGGGACTGGCGCGCGGGAGAGCTGCGCATCCTCGCGGCTGCGCTCGTGATCGCCGTCGCGAGCGTCACCAGCGTCGCGTTCTTCGCCGATCGCGTGCGGCAGGCGCTGCTGCGCGAGGCGCACCAGCTGCTCGGCGCCGACGTCGTGCTGACCGCGGACCATCCGTGGAAGAGCGAGATCCGCGAGGAGATCGCACGCCGCGGCCTGCGGCTGGCGGAGACCACGACCTTCATCAGCATGGCCCGGTTCGGCGAGCAGGCGCATCTCGCGGGCATCAAGGCCGTGACCGATACATACCCGCTGCGCGGCAAGCTTCGCACGGCGCCGGCGCCGAATATGCCCGACGCCCAGGCCGACGGCGTGCCGCGCCCGGGCACGGTCTGGCTCGACGAGCGCCTCGCGCCCGCGCTCGGCGCGAAGATCGGCGACCGGATCGAGCTGGGCGAGACCGAACTCGCGGTCGCCGCGATCCTGACGCTCGAGCCCGATCGCAGCGTGAGCTTCTTCAACATCGCGCCGCGGCTGATGATGAATCGCGACGACGTGGCGAAGACGAAGCTCGTCCAGACCGGGAGCCGCGTGTGGTACTACCTGCTGGCCGCGGGCGAGCGAGCGGCGGTCGCCGGCTTCGAGTCCTGGCTCGCGCCGCGCCTCGGGCGCGGGGAGTCCGTGCAGAGCCTCGCGAACGCGCGGCCCGAGATCCGCGCCGGGATCGAGCGCGCGCAGAAGTTCATCGGCCTCACCGCGCTCCTGGCCGTGATCCTGGCAGCGGTCGCGGTTTCGCTGGCGACGCGTCGCTACACCCGGCGGCACCTCGACGGCTACGCGGTGATGCGCTGCCTCGGTGCGACGCAAGGACAGCTCACGCGCCTGTTCGCCTGGGAGTTCGTCGCGCTCGGGGCGGCGGCATGCGCCGCCGGCTGCCTCGCCGGCTATCTCGCCCAGCTCGTGATCGCGCAGTTCGTCGCCGGGCTGATGATCGTAGCGCTGCCGCAACCGTCACTCCTGCCCGCGGTGCAGGGGTTCCTCACCGGGATGGCGCTGCTGCTCGGCTTCGCGCTGCCGCCATTGCTGCAGCTGAAGAACGTGCCGGCGCTCCGCGTGATCCGCCGCGACGTCGGGCCGCCCAAGCAGAGCGCGCTCGCCGCTTACGGGCTCGGCGCCGCCGCGGTCGCGGCGCTCCTCGTCTGGCAGGCCGGCGATACCAAGCTGGGACTGATCGTGCTCGGCGGTTTCGCCGCCGGGCTCGTCGTGTTCGCGGCCGTCGGCTTCGGTGCGTTGCACGCGACCGCGGCGATGGCCCCGTTCGCCGGCTTGAGCTGGCGTTACGGCCTTGCGTCCTTGCGCCGGCGCGCGCGGAGCAACACCGTGCAGATCCTCGCGCTGAGCCTCGGCCTCACCGCGATCCTACTGCTTTCGTTCACCCGCGGCGATCTCCTCGCGACCTGGCGCTCGAAGACCCCGCCCGACGCGCCGAACCGCTTCATCGTCGGCATCCAGCCCGAGCAGCGCGAGCCGCTCGCCGCGCTCTTTGCCGAGAGCCGCATCGCGGCGCCCGCGACCTATCCGATGGTGCGCGGCCGCTACGTCGCGCTGAACGGAAGCCCGGTGGACACCGATGCCTTCAAGGATCGCGAGCGGCGGCTGGTCGAGCGCGAGTTCAACCTCTCGTTCATGACCGAGCGGCCGGCGCACAACCGGGTGGCGGGCGGTGCGTGGTTCGGTTCGGCCGATCTCGCGGCCGGTGCGTTGTCCGTCGAAAGCGGCATCGCGAAATCGCTCGGGTGGAAGCTTGGCGACCGGCTCACCTGGGAAGTCGCAGGCCGGAGCTTCACCGCGCCGATCACCAGCATCCGCGAGCTCGACTGGGACTCGATGCAGGTCAACTTCTTCGTGGTCACGACCCCGAAGCTGCTCGACGGCTTCCCGACCAGCTACGTCACGAGCTTTCATCTGCCCGATGCCGGGGCCGGGTTCGTGAACCGTCTGTCGCAGCGGTTCCCGAACATGACCGTGGTCGATACGAGTGCGATCTTGCGGCAGGTGAACGCGATGATGGATCAGGTGATCCGCGCGGTGCAGTTCGTGTTCCTGTTCGCGCTCGGGGCCGGCGTGCTGGTGCTCTACGCTGCGCTGCTCGCCACACGCGACGAGCGCGTGCACGAGGCCGCGGTGATGCGCGCGCTCGGTGCGAGCCGCGCCCAGGTGCTCGCCGCGCAGCGCGCCGAGTTCCTCGCGCTCGGGCTCGTCGCTGGCGCGCTGGCGGCGGTCGGGGCGACCGCGATCGGGTTCGCGATCGCACAGCAGGTGTTCCAGTTCACGTACACCGTCAACCCCTGGGTCTGGCTCGCCGGGCCGGCCCTGGGACTCGCTTGCGTGTCGGTCAACGTCTGGGCCGGCGCGCGGGCGGCGCTGAGCCGGCCGCCCATCGCGGCGCTGCGCGAGGCGTGACCCCGGACCATGCGGTTCCGCCTGCGTGACATCCATCTGCGCGATGCGCTCGTCATCGGCGTCCCCGCGGCTACGCTCATCGGCGCGGGCTTCTGGTACGCCGCGCAGTTCATCAAGCCGGCGCCGCCGAACCGGCTGGTGATCGCGACCGGCGGGGACGGCGGTGCCTACCAGCGGTTCGCCGCGGCCTACCGACCGCTCATCGAGCGCCACGGCATCACGTTCGTCGAGGTGCCGACGGCAGGCGCGGTCGAGAATCTCGCGCTGCTTCGCGACCGGACGGAGGAGCTCGACGTAGCGTTCGTCCAGGGCGGCCTCGGTGTCGGCCAGGATGCGGAGGGTCTCGTCTCGCTCGGGAGCATCTACTACGAGCCACTGTGGGTGTTCTATCGCGGGCGCGCCGAGGTCGACAATCTCGCCCAGCTCAGGGGCAAGCGGATCGCGATCGGCGGCGAGGGCAGCGGCACGCGCAAGCTCGCGCTCGAGTTGCTCGAGGCGAGCGGCGCAGCGGGCGCCCCGACCCGGCTCCTCCCGCTCGGCGGGCTCGAGGCGGTCGACGCGCTGAAGCAGGGCAAGGTGGACGCGATCTTCCTAGTCGGGCCGGCGAACTCGGGCGCGGTATGGATATCGTTCTTCACCGAAGGGTTCCGGCTGATGCACTTCGTGCAGGCCGACGCGTACGTGCGGCGCTGGCCCTTCCTCTCGAAGCTCGCACTGCCGCGCGGCGCGATCGACCTCGTGCGCGACATCCCGGCGAGCGACGTCACCCTGGTCGCGCCGGTCGCGGCGCTGGTCGCTCGCGAGGACATCCATCCGGCGCTCATCGACATCCTGCTCGAGACGGCGACGACGGTTCACGGGCAGCCCGGACTCTTCCAGCGTGCGGGCGAGTTTCCGAATGCGCGCCAGGTCGACTTTCCGCTTTCGCCCGAGGCCGACCGGTTCTACAGGTCGGGGCGGCGGTTCCTGCAGCGCTATCTGCCGTTCTGGGCGGCGACGCTCGTCGACCGGCTGCTGGTGCTGCTCATTCCGCTATTCGCCCTGGCGATCCCGCTCTCGCGCATCGTGCCTTCGCTCTACGGCTGGCGGGTGCGCTCGCGGATCTACAAGTGGTACGGCCAGCTCAAGTTCCTCGAGGAGGCATGGCGCCGCGACCCCGCCTCGCGTCCGCGCGAGGACTGGCTGGCGGAGATCGACGAGCTCGAGACGCGCGTAAACCGCATTCGCACGCCGCTCGCGTTCGCGAACCAGCTCTACATCCTGCGCGAGCACATCGGGCTCGTGCGGCGGAACATGCAGCACGCGGGCGAAGCCCCCGCCGCCGCGCCGGCGAACGCGGCGGCGGCCTGACCGCGACATGGCGCCGAAAAGCCTCGGCCGCTACGAGATCGTGTCGCTCGTCGGCGAGGGGGGCATGGGCCGCGTGTACAGGGCGCGCGATCCGGCGATCGGGCGCACGGTCGCGATCAAGACGCTGAATGTGGACCTCGAGCCGGGCGAGCTCGCGGAGTTCAGGGAGCGCTTCTTCCGCGAGGCGCGCACCGCGGGGCGCGTCCAGCACCCGAACGTCGTGACGATCTACGACGTCGGCGAGTCGGACGGCGTGGCGTTCATCGCGATGGAGTACGTCGAGGGCAGGACGCTCCGCGAACTCATGGACGAGCGCGCGCCGGTCGAGGTCGACACCGCCTGCCGGATCGCGGGCGAGGTCGCCGCGGGCCTGGCGGCGGCGCACCGGCAGCGCATCGTCCATCGCGACGTGAAGCCGGCGAACATCATGATCGGGGCCGGCGGCGCGGTGAAGCTGATGGATTTCGGCGTCGCACGGCTGCCCGAAGGCACCCGCACCCGGACGGGGATGATCGTCGGCTCGCCGGCCTACGTCGCGCCCGAACAGATCCTGGCCCTTCCGCCCGACGGGCGGTCCGACGTGTTCGCCCTCGGCATCGTGCTCTACGAGATGCTCACCGGCGAGCCGCCGTTCCGGGGCGAGGGCGTCGGCGCGCTGCTCTACAGCGTGCTGAACGACGCCTACCTGCCGCCGAGCGCCCATAGCTCCCGCGTCCCGGCGGTATTCGAGCGCATCCTCGCCCGGGCGCTCGCGAAGCACCCCGACGACCGCTACCAGACGGTCGACGATTTCGCGCAAGCGCTGCGCGAGTGGCGGACGCTGCCGCGGCCGACGCCGGAGGAACTCGCCGAGTATCGCAAGCCGCCGCGGCGGACGCTCAACCAGCGCGGAACGAAGCGCGACTAGCGGATGACCGGGCGGCGGTTGGCGATCGCGAGACCGGCGAAGACGAGCGCGGCGCCCACGACATGGAAGGCCGCGATCCGCTCGCCGAGAACCGCGGCGGCGAGGATGGCCCCGAATACTGGCATCAGGTGGATGAACATGCCGGCGCGGGTCGGCCCGATCTCCCCGACCGCCCGGATCCAGAGGAGGAACGCGATCGCCGAGGCGAACACGGCGATGTAGCCGATCGCGAGCGCGCCCGACCAGGTGAGGTGTACCGGAGCGCCCGCGAGGAGGCCCGCGGCGTACGCCGGGAGCAA
This sequence comes from uncultured beta proteobacterium, assembly GCA_963744255.1. Taxonomy (GTDB): domain Bacteria; phylum Pseudomonadota; class Gammaproteobacteria; order Burkholderiales; family SG8-39; genus DATEDA01. The sequence goes on along the minus strand of CAVUSZ010000055.1, from coordinate 72,954 downwards.
CCACCCGAGTCCCGCGATGCTGGTGGCGGTGTGCAGCGCGAGCGGCGGCACGCCCGGAACCGGCCGCTTGAGGGCGAGCGAATAGGCGGCCCAGATCGCGAGCCCGCCGAGCATCCAGAGCGCGCCGCGGTCCAGGCGGAGGGCGGCGAGCGCGTCCGGGCTGCCGTGCGTCACGATCACCAGCGCCCCGCCGAGCGAAGCGACCATCCCGGCCGCGGCCCAGGCACCGGGCGGCTCGCGCGTCGCCACCCAGCTCGCCAGCGCGATCGCGACCGGTGCCAGCGGCAGAAGCATCAAGGCGTTGACGGCGGTTGTCGCCTCGAGCGCGAAGTAGACGCAGCTGTGAAACCCGGCGACGCCGGTTAGGCCGAGGAACGCTATGCGCCGCCAGCCTGCACGCAGCGCCTGCCGGGAGCCGGCAAGGACGCCCCAGCTCACCGGCAGCAACACGGCGGCTGCCAGCGCCCAGCGCCAGAAGTTCAGGCTGATCGGGTCGATTTGGCCGGCCAGCGCGCGGCCGGCCACGAAGTTGCCGGACCAGAAGAGCGCGGCGAGCGCGAGCGCCGCGTACGGGTTTGCGGCCGCGCTGCCCTGCAGGAGTGCATGACGGATCGTCTGAGGGGTCATGTCGGTTGCCTCGGTCGTCCGGCCGGGGCCAGCAATGGCCCGGGCCTGAGGCAGATTCAACCGGGGAGGTGTCCCGGACGTCATGAGGCAGCTGCCCCGCTCCCGCAAGGCCGAATCGGGCGGCCGAACCCGGAGTCCTCCGACCGGACGGGACAGAAGTCCCGGGAACCGGCGCTAGGGCGCGGGCGGGGCGGTCGCGCCGAGCCCGGCCTCGCGCGCCTTCACGATCGCCTGGGCGCGGCTCGAAACGCCGAGCTTGTCGAAGAGTGCGCTGACTTGATTGCGTACGGTCTTGGAGGTGATGCCGAGACGCTCGGCGATCTCGTCGTTGCCCAGCCCACGCGCGACGAGCTCGAGCACTTCGCGCTCGCGGCTCGTCAGCGCCGGGAAGGCGAGGTCCGGCCGCGGCTTCGCCGGTGCCGAGGAAGGCGCGGACCTCGACGAGGAAGCGTCCCCACGCCGGATCCTGCTCCACCAGGGCGTGGTTCCGGCTCTCGAGCGGCACGAAGCGGGCGCCCGGAATCCGCGCGGCGATCAGTCGGCCTTCCTCGAACGGCGCGCGCTTGTCCTCGCGACCGTGGAGCACGAGCGTCGGCGTGCGCACGTTCTCCGCCAGCTCGGCGACGTCGATGCCGCTCGTCACGTCGAAGATCCGCTCGGCCGTTTCCGGCGACGCCGACAGGCGCTGCACCTCGTTGAACGAGGCGATCTGCTCGGGCGTTCCGTCCGGCAGGAACTGGGTGGTGAAGAACTGCCGGAATGCGGGGTCGTCCCGGCCCCAACCGAGACGGATGAGCCCGCGCTGGACCTGCGCTTCCTCGACCTGCGCCCGCGAACCCCGCTTCAGGCGTCCGCGAACGAACCCGCCATAGAGGATGAGGTGGCTGACGCGCTGCGGATGCCTGGCCGCGTAGGCGATCGCGAGCGACGCGCTCTGCGACGCACCGAGCAGGGCGAAGCGCGCGAGGCCGGCAGCTGCGACGACCGCCTCGAGATCGGCGAGCCACGCCGCGAACGAGATATCGGCGACGTCCCGGTCGGAAAGACCGCAGCCGCGCTGGTCGTATCGCACGAGTGTGTTGTATCGCGAGAGTTCGGTCAGCCACGGGCGCCAGACCGGGCTTTCCCAGTCGCGCTCGAGGTGGGTCATCCAGTGGGCCGCGCGCACGAGAGGCGCGCCTTTGCCGACGGTCGCATAGGCGAGGCGCACGCCGTCCGGAGCGGTGCAGAACCGGATCTGCTGGCTCGCCGCGTGCATCGGCGTCACTCCCGCAACGCGCGCTTGAGCAGCTTCCCGTTCGCGTTGCGCGGCAGCGGCTCGGACCGGAAAACGAAGAAGTCGGGCACCTTGTAATCGGCCAGATGCTGCGCGCAGTGTGCCCGAAGCGCGTCGGCGTCGCAGCCGGCGCGCGCGACCACGATTGCACGGGCTTTCTCCCCGAGCACCGGGTCCGGCACCGCGATGAGCGCTGACTCGACGACCGCCGGGTGCAGGCTGAGCACGCTCTCGACCTCCGCGCTGTAGACCTTGTAGCCGCCGCGGTTGATCATGTCCTTCTTGCGGTCAAAGACGCGCACGTACCCTTGCGCGTCGATCGAGCCGAGGTCCCCCGACTTCCAGTAGCCGTTCTCGAACTCGCGGGCGGTCGCCTCGGGGTTGTCCCAGTACCCGGGCACCACCATCGGCCCGGCGATCCGGATTTCGCCGGACTCGCCCGGCGCGACTTCGCGGCCGGCATCGTCCACGACGCGGACGTCCGCACACGGCACGAGAACGCCGACGCTGTCGAGGTTCGCCGCTTGCAGGCCCATCGGCATGATCGTGGTCGGCGAGGTGGTCTCGGTCGCGCCGTACGCGTTCATCAGCGTCAGCCCGGGAAGCTTCTCGGCGAGCGCGCGGATCGTGCCCTCGGGCATCGGCGCCCCGCCGAACCCGCCGATCCGCCAGGCGCGGAGATCGAAGCGCGCGAAGTCCGGCTCGCGCAGGCACAGGTTGTAGATCGCCGGCACGACGAGCGTGTGCGTCACCCGTTCCCGCGCGGCCAGGTCGAGGAAGGCGCGTGCCTTGAAGTCGTGCAGCGCGATCACGCAGCCGCCGACCCCGAACATCGCGAGGATGATCGCGACGAGGCCGGTCACGTGGCTCGCGGGCACCGCGAGGAGCGACCGGTCGGCGGCGGAGAGCCGCATGCAGGCCCGGTAGTGCAGCACCGAGTGGACCAGGTTGAGATGCGTGAGCATTGCGCCCTTCGGCCGCCCGGTTGTGCCCGAGGTGTAGAGGATCACCGCGGGCTCCTCCTCGCCGGGGTCGGTAAGCGGCGCGACGGGGGAGCGAGTCTCGAGCAACTCGTCGAGCGTAACGCCGGGTGAGGACCCCGTGCTGATGCGCACGGCGAGCGGAAGACCCGCGGCGGGGGGCGGCAGCCGGTCGGCCAGCGCCGCGTCGAACACGATCGCCTTCGCGGCGCACTGGGCGATGATGAAAGCGAGCTCCGGCCGCTGCTCGCGAACGTTGACCGGGACCGCGACGGCCCCGAGCCGCAGCACGCCGAGCAAGGCGTAGACGAACTCGCGATCGTTCGGCAGGTACAGCACGACGCGGTCGCCGCAGGCGACGCCGAGCCGGTGGAGATGTCCCGCGAGACGGTCGGCGACGCGGTCGAGCTTCGCGTAATCGAGGCGATGGCGGTCGGTAACGAGCGCTTCCCGCTCGCCGTGTCGGGCCACGGTAGCGGCGAAGAGCGCGCCGAGATTCGGCGGCCGCTCGGCGAAGCAGCGCATCGTCCGGCCGAAATGCGCTTCTTCGCGCGTGGCGGGGACGTCGGTCCAGTGCATGGCGCGGCGAATGTTACTCAAGTACCCGGGCTCGCGCAGTGAGCCACGCGCTCGCTATACTCGACGCGTGCCGACCGATCAGCTCGTCATCGTCCTCGCCGTGTTCGCCGCTGGCCTCGCGCTCGGCGCGATCGTGACCGCGCTGCTCGCGAGCCGGCGGCGGGCGGATGCGCTCGAGCAGGCGGCGCTGCGGTTCGAGGTCACGCGCGCCCAGTTGACCGAGCGCGCCGGCACTGCGGAGCGGGATCTCGCGGAGGCGCGAGCACGGCTCGTCGCCGAGACCGCGAAGCTTGACGAGAGCCGCGCCTCGAGCACCGAGCTGCACGGCAGGGCCGAGAGCCTCGCCACGGCGCTCCGCATGGAGCGGGAGGCGGCGGCCGGGAAGCTCGCGGAGATCGAGCGCGCGCGCGAGCACCTGACGCAGGCGTTCAGCGCGCTCTCGTCCGAAGCGCTGAAGAGCAACAACCAGGCGTTCATCGACCTCGCGCAGGCGACGCTCGCGAAGCACCAGGAGACCGCCAAGGCCGAGCTGGAGAAACGCCAGCAGGCGATCGACGGGCTGGTGAAGCCGATGCGCGAGTCGCTCGAGAAGTTCGACCAGCAGGTGCAGTCGATCGAGAAGTCGCGCACCTTCGCGTACGCGGAGCTCAGCCAGCAGGTGCGTTCGCTCGCCGAGACCCAGACGCAGCTGCGCAGCGAGACGTCGAACCTCGTCAAGGCGCTGCGCCAGCCGCACGTCCGGGGCAGGTGGGGCGAGATGCAGCTGCGGCGCGTGGTCGAGATGGCGGGGATGCTCGACCACTGCGATTTCTACGAGCAGGCGAGCGTCGACACCGACGACGGCCGGCTGCGCCCGGACCTGATCGTCCGGCTGCCCGGAAACAAGAATCTCGTCGTGGACGCCAAGGCGCCGCTCGCGGCGTATCTCGACGCGCTGGAAGCGCCCGACGACGAGACCCGCCGCGCCCGGCTCGCCGATCACGCGCGCCAGCTCCGTACGCACCTCACGGCGCTCAGCCGGAAGTCCTACTGGGACCAGTTCCAGCCGAGCCCGGAGTTCGTGGTGCTGTTCGTGCCGGGGGAGATGTTCTTCAGCGCGGCGCTCGAGCAGGATCCCGAGCTCCTCGAGTTCGGGGTCGAGCAGCGGGTCATCCTCGCGACGCCGACGACGCTGATTGCGCTGCTGCGGGCGGTTGCCTACGGGTGGCGCCAGGACACGCTCGCAGAGAATGCGAAGAAGGTGAGCGAGCTCGGCGCCGAACTCTATGGCCGGCTCGCGACGATGGGCGAGCACTTCACTGCGCTCGGCGGCAGGCTCGAGGCCGCGGTGAAGTCCTACAACCTCGCGGTCGGCTCGCTTGAGTCGCGCGTCCTCGTCAGTGCGCGGAAGTTCCGCGACCTGAAGGCGGTGGGCGGCGATGTGCTGCTCGATTCGCCGGCGCCGATCGAGGTGCTGCCGCGCGAGCTGCGGGTGGAGGACCTGCTGTCGCTGCCGGGTACCGGAACGGCCGACTGAGGCCGCAGTCAGGCGAGCCCGTCGAACAGCTGCACGTTGACAAGATCGCCCTGCTTCACGTCGCCGCGTTCGTGCTCGAGCACGATGAAGCAGTTCGCCTCCGACATCGAGCGCAGCACGCCCGATCCCTGGCTGCCGGTAACGCGGGCCGTCCACTCGCCGCCGGCCCCGCGCTCGAGTATGCCGCGCTGGAACTCGGTGCGGCCGGGCTTCTTCCGCAGCGCCGTCGCGCTCGGGACGCGGAGCAGCGGGAGCGCGTACTCGTCGGTCCGGCCGGCGAGCGCGTGCAGGGCGTCGCGTACGAAGCCGTAGAAGGTCACCATCACCGCCACCGGGTTGCCGGGTAGCCCGAAGAAGTAGGCGCTGCCGATCCGGCCGAATGCCATCGGGCGGCCGGGGCGCATCGCGATCTTCCAGAACAGCACCTCGCCGAGGCGCCCGAGCAACTCGCGCGTGAAGTCCGCCTCGCCGACCGAGACGCCGCCCGAGCTGACGATCGCATCGGCGATCCCGGCCGCCTCCTTGAACGCGTGCTCGAGCGCCGCCGGATCGTCGCGCACGACGCCTAGGTCGATCAGCTCGGCGCCGAGCCGCGCGAGCATCCCGTAGAGCGTATAGCGGTTCGAATCGTAGACCTCGCCTGCCTTGAGCGGAGTGCCGATGGACACCAGCTCGTCGCCCGTGGAGAAGAAGGCGACCCGCGGCTTGCGCCGCACCGCGACCTCGGCGAGCCCGAGCGAGGCGAGCAACCCCAGCTCGGCGGGCCGGACGGGTTGGCCGGTTCGCAGGACGACGCGGCCGAGCGCGAGGTCCTCGCCGGCTAGGCGCCGGTTCTGCCCCGCCTTCTGGCCAGCCGGCACGGCGATCCGGTCACCATCCACCGCGACGACCTCCTGGATCACGACCGTGTCCGTGCCGGGCGGCATGACGGCGCCGGTCATCACCCGCACGCACTGGCCAGGGTGCACGCTGCCGTCGAACTTTCTGCCCGCATAGGCGACGCCGACCTCGCGCAGCGTCGTCTCGCCATCGGGCGCGAGATCGCTCGCCCGCACCGCCCAGCCGTCCATCGCCGAGTTGTCGTGTGCGGGCACGTTCACCGTCGAGACGATGTCCTCGCCGAGCACTCGCCCGAGACTTGCGCGCACCGCGATTCGTTCGTTGGCGGTCACCGGCGCGATGAACGAGCGGATCGCCGCGCGCGCCTTGTCGACGGGCAGCGCGTCGGGGTCGTAGCCGTCGATGCAGCTGACGATGTGCTGAAGCGAGCTCATCTAAGCGGAATCACTTCGCCGCTCGAACTGCGCGAGCTCGTCGCGCGTGTTGATGTTGGAGAACGCGGCGGCCTGGTCGTCGAACGGCACCTCGATGACCTTCAGGGAAGCGTACCACGCGTCGATCTTGCGTCCGCCGGACTGGAGGAACTGCGCGAGGTGCGCGGCGAGCGATTCGCGCACCAGCGCGAACACCGGGTGCGGCTGGTCCGCGGTCTTCGCAACCGCGAGATCGGCGTGCGCCGTGACGAGCGCCGCGTGCAACCGCGCGACGAGATCGGGCGGCAGGAAGGGCGAGTCGCAGGGGACGGTGACGAGAAACGGATGGACGTTGACCTTGAGCCCGGCGTGCAGGCCGGCGAGCGGCCCGGCGAATCCGCCGATCTCGTCCGGCACGACGCGATGGCCGAAGCGCGCGTAGTCGGCGAGATGCTGGTTTGCGTTGATGACCATCTCGGTGACTTGCGGGCGCAGGCGCTCGAGCACCCATTCGACCATCGGCTTGCCGCGGAGCGGCTGCAGGCCCTTGTCGACGCCGCCCATCCGGCGCCCCTGGCCGCCGGCGAGAATCAGTCCCGTGACTCGGGGCGGGTCGCGGATGTCCATGGCGTCGAGATCACCCTACGAGGGGACAATGCCGCTTCGCGGTGCCCCCTCGTGCTCCCCGAAGCCAGGTAAGCGATGCCTTCGGCATCGGTTACAGTCCCTACGCCATCATCGTCGGCATCGTGGTCTTCACGAACCGGTGCTTGCCGGTGAAGAGGAGGTAGTGGCGGTTCACCGCGCGCCCGAGCATCGTGAGGCCGACCTGCTCGGCGATGCGCCAGCCCATCTGCGTGAGCCCGGAGCGCGAGACCAGGAACGGGATCCGCATCTGCGCGCACTTGATCACCATCTCGGAGGTAAGCCGCCCGGTGGTGTAGAAGATCTTGTCCGAGCCGTCGATATCCCCGAGCCACATCTGGCCGGCGATCGCGTCGACAGCGTTGTGGCGGCCGACATCCTCGACGAACGTGAGAATCTCGGACGCACCGTTCTCATTGGTGGCCAGGGCGCAGCCATGCACCGCGCCAGCGGTCTTGTAGATCGTTTCGTGCTTGCGCACGAGATCGAGCAGGGCGTACAGCGTGTCCTCGGTGAGCCTGACGTCGTCGCGGAGCGCGATCGCCTCGACCTCCTCCATCAGGTCGCCGAACACCGTCCCCTGGCCGCAGCCGGTGGTGACGGTGCGCTTCTTCATCTTGTCGGCGAGGCCCCGGAGCCGCTGCCGCGTGGTGACCACGACCGAGTCGGTTTCCCAGTCGACCTGGACCGCGGCGATCTCCTCAATCGAGCGGGCGAGCCGCTGGTTGCGGAGGTAGCCGATCGCGAGCGCCTCGGGCGCCTGACCGAGCGTCATCAACGTGACGATCTCGCGCTTGTCGACATACAGGGTGAGTGGGTGCTCGCCGGCGATCGGCGTCGCCAGCGCTTCGCCGCGCTCGTTCAGTGCCTCGACCTCGAAAGTGAGCGGGCGGGAGGCGCTGGTGATCTCGGGCTTGAGAGGTGTCTTCATCCGCCGATATACGACATCTCGATCTTTCGCGCCTTCGCCGTCTCGACGGTGCGCAGCTCGGAATAGCGATCGGCGCGAACGCGCCAGATCCGGGCGATCGCGTCGTGGATGTCGCGATCGGACGAGCCGCCACGGACGAGCGCGCGCAGATCGTAGCCGTCGGTGGCGAAGAGGCAGGTGTAGAGCATGCCGTCGGTCGAGAGCCGCGCGCGGGTGCAGGTCCGGCAGAACGCGTGGGTAACCGACGAAATCATGCCGATCTCGCCGCCGCCGTCCCTGTAGCGCCAGCGCTCGGCGACCTCGCCGTAGTAGTTCGCGTCGACCGGCTCGACCGGCAGCTCGCCGTCGATCCGACGGATCACCTCGGCAGACGGCACGACGTCGTCCATCCTCCAACCGTTGGTCCCGCCCACGTCCATGAACTCGATGAAGCGGACGATGTGCCCCGTTCCCTTGAAGCGGCGTGCCATCGCGACGATCGTGTGGTCGTTCACGCCGCGCTGCACCACCATGTTGATCTTGATCGGCGCGAGCCCGGACGCCGCGGCAACCTCGATGCCCTCGAGCACGCGCGCGACCGGGAAGTCGACGTCGTTCATCGACCGGAACACCTCGTCGTCGAGCGAATCAAGGCTGATCGTCACGCGGCGCAGGCCCGCGTCGCGGAGCGCGCGCGCCTTCCGCGCGAGGAGCGAGCCGTTCGTCGTCAGCGTGAGGTCGAGGTTGTCGAGCCGCGCGAGCATCTCGATCAGGCGCTCGATGTTCCGGCGCAGCAGCGGCTCGCCGCCGGTGAGCCGGATCTTCTCGACGCCGTGCTCCTTGAAGATGCGCGCGAGCCGCGTAATCTCCTCGAAGCTGAGCACAGCGCTCCGCGGCATGAACTTGTAGTCGGGGCCGAACACGTCCTTCGGCATGCAGTAGGTGCAGCGGAAGTTGCAGCGGTCGGTCACCGAAATCCGCAGGTCGTGGAGCGGCCGCGCGAGCGTGTCCACGACCTTCCCCCCCGCGGCGTCCCATCTCCCCACGTCAGGGAGGGGCATTGCGCGCCGCACATCGACGAGCGGAATGACTCGGTCTGTCATGCCGGGGCTTGATTCGCGCTACCGGGCCCACGCATCATACGTGCCGGACGTGAATGCGGGTTCACAATCAGTCGCATGAATCGAATTCTAGTGAGAAACGGGTGCCTGCTCCAAGCCTGCCCGTCGCGGTGATCATGGAGCGCCGCGCGCTCGCCAATCGCTGGCAGTCGGAACGGTGGGCGCCGGTCGAGGTCGTACCCGATGCGGGCGATACGCGCGAGCCGCGCCTGCTCGAGGAAGACAGCGCGCACGCCCGTTGGTTGCATCCCGGGTTCGCGATCGAGCTCCATCGCGACGAGGCCGACGGCTACTACCTGAACATGACCACGGCAACGCCGTATGTATTCGTCAATTGGCGCATGGTGGACGACCTCGCGGTGCCGAAGATCGTCACCGTGAGCTACCACGAAGCGGGCCGGATGATGGACGGCGGCGAGCAGGTCGACGGCGTGCCGCTGCCGCCGGCGCTCTTTGCGTGGATCGACGAGTTCGTGCGCGCGCACTACAAACCCGAGCAGAAGAAGGGCAAGATCAAGCCGCCGTCGTTCAAGGGCGCGAAGCGTGATTAGGATCAAACCGGCGCCGAAGGCGCTGCTTTCGTGGCTTCGGGGAGCACGAGGGGTGCCGCGAAGCGGCCTGACCCCGCGTATCGTGAAAAACGAGATGTCGAACGACACCGACGACTCGTTCCTCGATCGCTGGTCGAAGCGCAAGCACGCGGTGCGGCGGGGCGAGACGCCGTCGGAGCCGGCGCGCAGCGAGGCGAGCCCGCCTGAATCCGCGCCGCCGCCGGATCCCGCGCCGGCCGCGCCGCCCGAGCTGCCGCCGGTCGACTCGCTGAAGGGCCTGGAGTCCGAATACAAGGACTTCCTGCGGCCCGACGTGGACCCGGCGACGAAGAGCGCGGCGCTGCGGAAGCTTTTCGGCGATCCGCATTTCAACCAGATGGACGGGTTGGACATCTACATCGACGACTACACCAAGGCGGACCCGATTCCAGCAACGATGCTGCGCGCGCTGAATCAGGCACGCACGTTGGGGCTCTTCGACGACGAGGAGAAGGGGCAGACAACGGCCGCACCGGAGCCTGCCGAGCCCGCCGCCGTTGCGGCGACCGACGGCGCCGAGCCGCCGGCGGTCGAGGGACCGCAACCGGCGGCGGACGCCGGCTCGCAACCCGCGGTCGATGCCGCGGTTCAACCCACGTCACCGCCGAAACCCGATACCGCGTGAGATGGCACTCGACGGGAAGATGCTGAAGATCTGCAACTGCAACCGCACCATGGCGCTCGACGCCAAGGCGCTCGCCGCGGCGTTGCAGTCGGGCGCGCCGCTCACGATCCACACCGAGCTTTGCCGGCGCCAGGTCGGCGAGTTCGGCGCCGCGATCGCCGGGGGCGGCGAGTGCATCGTCGCCTGTACGCAGGAGGCGCCGCTCTTCACCGAGCTGAACGAGAGCGCAGGCCGAAAGACCGAGCTCAAATTCGTCAACATCCGCGAGAACGCAGGCTGGTCCGCGGAAGGTGCCGCCGCGACCCCGAAGATCGCCGCGCTGCTCGCCCTGGCCGAGTTGCCTCCGCCCGAGCCCGTTCCGAGCGTCTCGTACAGCTCGAGCGGGCATGTGCTGGTCATCGGACCGGCCGGGCCGGCGGTGCAATGGGCCGAGCGGCTCGCAGCCGAGCTCGAGGTCAGCGTGCTGATCACCACGGCGCGCGGCGGGGATCTCCCGCTCGAGCGGCGCTACCCGGTCTGGTCGGGGAAGGTCGGCGCGATCAGGGGGTGGCTCGGCGCGTTCGAGGTCGAGTGGGAGCAGACGAACCCGATCGACCTCGACGTCTGCACCCGCTGCAACGCGTGCATCCGCGCCTGTCCGGAGAGCGCGATCGACTTCACCTACCAGATCGACCTGGAACGGTGCAAGGCGCATCGCGAGTGCGTCAAGGTCTGCGGGCCGGTGCACGCGATCGACTTCGAGCGCGCCGATCGCACGCGGCGCGACCGCTTCGACCTCGTGCTCGACCTGTCGCCCGAGCCGATCCTCAGCACGCCGCGGAAGCCCCAGGGCTACCTCGCGCCGGGCCGCGATCCGCTCGAGCAGGCGCTCGCGGCGGCCGCGATCGCGCAGCTCGTGGGCGAATTCGAGAAGCCGAAGTTCTTCGTCTACGACGAGCGGATCTGCGCGCACGGCCGATCGGGCAAGGTGGGCTGTACGAAATGCCTCGAGGTCTGCTCGGCGAACGCGATCTCGTCGACCGGCGACAAGGTGAAGGTCGAGGCGCACCTCTGCGCGGGCTGCGGCGGGTGCGCGACCGTCTGCCCGTCGGGCGCGATGACCTACGCGAGCCCGCGCGTCGCGGAGCTCGGCGCACGCCTGAAGCGGCTGCTTTCGGTGTATGCGCGCGCCGGCGGCAGGGACGCGGCGCTCCTCCTCCACAACGCGACCGACGGCCGCGAGCTGGTGGCGCGACTCGCACGGCGGGGGAGGGGCCTGCCGGCACGCGTGATCCCGCTCGAGGTCTTCCACATCGCTTCGGTCGGCATCGACACGATGCTCGGGGCGATCACCTACGGCGCGAGCCAGGTGCTCGTCCTGTGCGGTCCCGATGACGCCAAGGAGTACGGCGCGGCGGTGGAGCGCGAGATGGGCTACGCGCAGACGATCCTGAACGGTCTCGGCTACCGGGGTAAGCATTTCCGGCTCGTCCCCGCGACCGAGCCCGGCGAGCTCGAGCACGCGGTCTGGGGGCTCGAGCCGGCCGCTACGGTCGGGGCGGCCGCGACCTTCAACCTCTCGAACGGCAAACGCGGGACGCTCGACTTCGTCTTCGAGCATCTCGCGCGGCACGCACCGGCGCCGCAGGACGAGCTGCCGCTCGCGGCCGGCGCGCCGTTCGGGCGGGTCGAGGTCAACCAGGCAACCTGTACGCTCTGCATGGCCTGCGTCGGCGCGTGCCCGGAGTCGGCGCTGCTCGACGGCCGCGATTCGCCGATGCTCAAGCTCATCGAGCGGAACTGCGTGCAGTGCGGGCTGTGCGTCGAAACCTGTCCCGAGGACGCCCTCGCATTGGTGCCCCGGCTGCTGCTGACCCCCGAGGCCAAGCAGGAGGTCGTGCTCAATCAGGCCGAGCCGTTCAACTGCGTGCGCTGCGGCAAGCCGTTCGGCACGAAGCAGATGATCGACAGCATGGTCGGGCGGCTCGCCGCCCACTCGATGTTCGCGGGCGGGACGCGGCGGCTGATGATGTGCGCCGACTGCCGGGTGGTCGACATGATGGAGAACAAGAACGAGGCGTCGATCCTCGGTCCGAAGCCATGACGGACCTCGCCCCGGAGGACGCCGCCAGGGCGGGTTTCTACGCGCTGCTCGCGCGGCTCTTCTACGCCGGGCCGGATGCGGCGCTGCTACAGATGATCGCGACCGCCGATGACATCGTCGCGGAAGGCGACCAGGTGGCGCTCGCCGACGCCTGGCGCGAGCTGCAGGCCGCTGCGGCAGCGACCGACGCCGAGACGGCGCGAGCGGAACACGAAACGCTGTTCGTCGGGACCGGCAAGGCGGCGGTCACGCCGTACGCGTCCCACTACCTCGTCGAGACGGGGAGGGAACGAGTTCTTGTTGCGCTGCGAGATGAACTCGCCGAGCTGCGTCTCGAGCGCAATGACGCATCGCACGAACCGGAAGATCACTTCGCTGCGCTCTGCGAGGTGATGCGGCACCTCGCCGCCGCGGGATCCTCTGATGATGCGCTGCAGCGACAGAAGAAGTTCTTCACTCGCTATATGCACCGAGCTTACAATCCCCTTACTGATCGGGTGATGGCTTCCACGAAAACAAGCTTCTACGGATATGTCGCGCGCTTCACAAAGGCGTTCTGCGACACCGAAGCTGCGTCGCTAGACATGCTCTAACCTGCCACGAGGAGCGCACCATGGAGAACTCCAGGAAACGGACCGGTCGCAGAAACTTCCTGCTCGCGGTCGGTGCCGGGAGCGGCGCTGCGATCGCCGCGGTCGCCGCGAAGACCGTGCCCCAAAAAGAGGCAGCGAACGCGAAGAAGGACGCGCAAGGCTCGGGCTACCAGCTCTCCGAGCACGTCCGCAAGTACTACCGCACGACGCTGATCTAGAGCGAAGGAGAGCGCCATGTTGCTGACGAGAAAATCCTCCGGCACGGCGGTTCCGCAATCGCGTCTCGCGCGTAGCCTCTCCGGCGCGCTCGCGCGCACGATCGATCGCCGCGCGTTCCTCAAGCGCTCCGGGGTCGCGGTCGGCGCCGGCGCCTTCGCGAGCCAGCTGCCGTTCAACATGATCGGCAAGGCCGAGGCGCAGGAGAAGAAGCGTCGCCGAGGGCAAGATCGAAGTGAAGCGCACGGTCTGTACGCACTGTTCGGTCGGCTGTGCGATCGACGCCGTCGTCCAGAACGGCGTCTGGGTGCGCCAGGAGCCGGTGTTCGACTCGCCGCTCAACCTCGGTGCGCACTGCGCGAAAGGCGCGTCGGTGCGGGAGCACGGCATCACCGAGGACTCGCACCGGCTGAAGTACCCGATGAAGCTGGTGAACGGGAAGTACCAGAAGCATCACCTGGGACGTCGCGCTCGACGAGATCAGCAAGAAGATGCTGAAGCTCCGGGAGGAGTCCGGCCCCGACTCGATCTTCATCGTCGGCTCGTCGAAGCACAACAACGAGCAGGCCGAGCTGCTCTGCAAGTGGGTTCGCCTCTGGGGCTCGAACAACACCGACCACCAGGCGCGCATCTGCCACTCGACCACCGTCGCCGGCGTCGCCAACACCTGGGGCTACGGCGCGATGACGAACTCCTACAACGACGAGCAGAACTCGAAGTGCATCCTGTTCTTCGGCTCGAACGCCGCCGAGGCGCACCCGGTGTCGATGCTCCACACGCTGCACGCGAAGGAGAACGGCGCGAAGGTGATCGTCGTCGACCCGCGCTTCACCCGGACGGCGGCGAAGGCCGACCAGTACTTCCGCATCCGCTCGGGCACCGACGTCGCGTTCCTGTGGGGGATGCTGTACCACATCTTCCAAAACGGCTGGGAGGACAAGGAGTACATCAAGGCCCGCGTCTACGGCATGGACAAGGTCAAAGAAGAAGTCATGAAGTGGACGCCGGACGTGGTGCAGAACGTCACCGGCATGCCGGAGGACCACGTCCGCACTGTCGCTGAGGCAATGGCCAAGAACCGCCCGAGCACGATCGTCTGGGCGATGGGCCAGACCCAGCACACCAACGGCAATGCGATCGTCCGCGCGAGCTGCATCCTCCAGCTCGCGCTCGGCAACGTCGGCGTTGCGGGCGGCGGCACCAACATCTACCGCGGCCACGACAACGTGCAGGGCGCGACCGACGTCGGTCCGAACCCCGACTCGCTGCCGGGCTACTACGGTCTCGCGGAGGGCTCGTTCAAGCATTGGTGCCGAGTGTGGAACGTCGACTTCGAATGGCTCAAGGGACGCTTCGCTCCGGGCATGATGGGTAAACCCGGGACCACGGTTTCGCGGTGGATCGACGGGGTGCTGGAGAAGAACGACCTCATCGACCAGGACTCGAACATCCGCGGGATGTTCTTCTGGGGCCACGCGCCGAACTCGCAGACCCGCGGGCTCGAGATGAAGATGGCGATGGACAAGCTCGATCTCCTCGTCGTCATCGATCCCTATCCGTCGGCGACCGCGGCGATGGCAGCGATGCCGAAGGATGCCAACGCCAAGTACGAGCCGAACGCGAACCGCGACGTGTACCTGCTGCCGGCGGCGACGCAGTTCGAGACCGAAGGGTCCGTCACCGCGTCGAACCGCTCGATCCAGTGGCGCGAGAAGGTGATCGAGCCGCTGTTCGAGTCCCGCTCCGACCACGCGATCATGTACGCGTTCGCGCAGAAGCTCGGGTTTGCCGACCAGTTCCTCGGCAAGAAGGACGGCAAGCAGCAGCTTCGCCTCGACAAGACGGCGAAGGGGTACGAAGAGCCGAACGTCGAGGATGTCCTCACCTACGAGATCAACGGGGGCAGCTGGACGATCGGCTACACCGGGCAGTCGCCCGAGCGGCTCCAGGCGCACATGCGCAACATGCACGTCTTCGACGTGAAGACCTTGCGTGCCAGGGGCGGCAAGGACGCGAAGACGGGTTACGACCTCACCGGTGACTACTTCGGCCTGCCGTGGCCGTGCTACGGCAATGCAGCGCTCAAGCATCCGGGCTCGCCCAACCTCTATCAGACGTCGCGGAACGTCATGGACGGCGGCGGGAACTTCCGGGCGAACTTCGGCGTCGAGCGCGACGGCGTGAGCCTGCTGGCCGAGGACGGGTCGGCATCCTTGGGTGCCGACCTCCCGTTCGGCTACCCGGAGTTCGACCATGTCCTGCTGAAGAAGCTCGGCTGGTGGGACGAGCTGAGCGAGGCCGAGAAGAAGGAGGCCGAAGGCAAGAACTGGAAGACCGACCTCTCGGGCGGGATCCAGCGGGTGGTGATGAAGAACCACAGCTGCCACCCGTTCGGCAACGCGAAGGCGCGGGCGGTGGTCTGGAACTTCCCCGACGGCGTGCCGCTCCACCGCGAGGCGCTGTACTCGCCGCGGCCGGACCTCGTCGCGAAGTACCCGACGCACGACGACGTGAGAGTGCTCTGGCGCCTGCCGACGCTGTTCAAGTCGGTCCAGGAACAGAACGTCAAGGAGGGCGTGGCCGAGAAGTTCCCGCTGATCCTCACGAGCGGACGGCTGGTCGAGTACGAAGGCGGCGGCGACGAGACGCGCTCCAACCCGTGGCTCGCCGAGCTGATGCAGGACAACTTCGTGGAGATCAACCCGAAAGCGGCGGCCGACCGCGGCATCCGTCCGAACGAGTACGTCTGGGTGAAGAGCCCGACCGGCGCCAGGATCAAGGTGAAGGCGCTCGTCACCGAGCGCGTCGGGCCGGACACGGTGTTCATACCGTTCCACTTCGCCGGCTGGTGGCAGGGTACGGACATGCTGCCCTTCTACCCCGACAAGGCGGCGCCGATCGTGCGCGGCGAGGCGGTCAACACCGCCACGACCTACGGCTATGACCGGGTCACGATGATGCAGGAATCCAAAACGACGCTTTGCCAGGTCGAGCGGGCATAGAGGAGTCGAGCCATGGCGAGAATGAAGTTCCTGTGCGATGCCGAGCGCTGCATCGAGTGCAACGGCTGCGTGACCGCCTGCAAGAACACGAACGACGTGCCGTGGGGGGTGAACCGCCGCCGTGTCGTGACGATTAACGACGGCCAGCCGGGCGAGAAGTCGATCTCGGTCGCCTGCATGCACTGCTCGGATGCGCCGTGCATGGCGGTATGCCCGGTCGACTGCTTCTACCGCACGGAGGAGGGCGTCGTTCTGCACGACAAGGACCTGTGCATCGGCTGCGGCTACTGCTTCTACGCCTGTCCGTTCGGCGCGCCCCAGTTCCCGCAGGCGGGCGCGTTCGGTCTGCGCGGCAAGATGGACAAGTGCACGTTCTGCGCCGGTGGCCCGGAGAAGGACAATTCGGCCGAGGAGTTCCGGAAGTACGGCGCGAATCGCCTTTCCCAGGGCAAGCTGCCGGCCTGCGCCGAGATGTGCTCGACCAAGGCGCTGCTCGGCGGTGACGGCGACGTCGTCGCCGACATCTATCGCCAGCGCGTGCTCAAGCGCGGCAAGGGTTCTGAGGTCTGGGGCTGGGGCACTGCGTACGGCGCGCCGGGGCAGCAGAAGCCGGCGCGCCGCACAGCCGAAGAGCTGAGCCATGCGCGCGGACGCTGGTTGCGTTCGCGGCGCTCGCCGCACTCGGGCTCGCCGGGTGCGGCGAAAAGCCGCAGGAGATGGTGCAGAAGACCGGCAAGTACCAGGGCAAGCCGGACACGGTGCCCTGGGACAGCCCCCAGTTCGGCGGCAAGCAGGCCGAGTGGGAGCGTGCCATCCAGGCGCGCACGCAGAATCAGAACGAGTACTCTCGTATTCAATAGGGGATGATGCTCATGTCCCGCAGCTTCATGCAGCTCGCGGGCGGGGTCGTTCTAGCCGCCGCGCTCGCCCTGCCGCTCACGGGCGCCGCACAGAGTCAGGACGACACCGCCAAGCAGCAGGTTCAGCGCCAGATCACCCAGCCCGGGAACAACGCCCCGGTGTGGCGCGAGATCCGCTCGGGCGATCCGGCATACACCTCCATCAAGGGCCAGGAGGTGAACGTGTTGATCCAGCCGACGATGAAGCTGCCGGGACAGCGGGCGCTCACGGGCGGCGAAGCCTGGCGACTGTTCCGGAACGGCGTTATCACCCCGATCGGCGGCTGGCTGCTCGCGGCGGTGGTCGTGGTGATCGGGCTCCTCTACGCGTGGAAGGGAGAGATCAGGTTGCACGAGCGGCCCACGGGCAGGCTGATCGAGCGGTTTACGCCGCTGCAGCGATACGCCCATTGGGTCATGGGGATCAGCTTCGTGATTCTCGCCATCACCGGCCTCGTGATCCTGCTCGGCAAGTACGTGCTGCTGCCGGTGATCGGCCACACGCTGTTTGCCTGGCTGACCAGCCTGTCGAAGAACCTGCACAACTTCGTCGGGCCGATCTTCGTGATCAGCCTGCTGTTCTTCATCGTTCTCTACATCAAGGACAACCTGCCGAAGTGGTACGACTTCAAGTGGTTCGCGAGCTTCGGCGGGATGTTCGGCGGCAAACACGTCCCGTCGGGCCGCTTCAACGCCGGCGAGAAGGCGTGGTTCTGGATCGGCGTGGTGGCGCTGTCGCTCGTCGTGAGCGTGACCGGACTGATCCTCAATTTTCCGAACTTCGACCAGGTGCGCGCGGTGATGATCCAGGCGAACATCATCCATGCGATCGCCGCGGTGCTCGTGATCGCGCTCGCGCTCGGACACATCTACATGGGCACGATCGGAGTCGAAGGCGCCTACCGCTCGATGCGAAACGGCTACGTCGACGAGAGCTGGGCGAAGGAGCACCACGAGCTCTGGTACAACGACGTCAAGTCGGGCAAGGTCAAGGCCGGCAAGGCTACGGGCACGCCCGGGGCGGCGCAGGCCCAGCACTGAAGGAGGAGGAAGGCATGAGAGGAGCAATCGTCGCCGCGCTAGCGTTCGCGCTGATCGGTGGCCCGCTGTGGGCCAAGCTGCCCGCACCGCCGCCGCCGACCGAAGAGCAGAAAGCCGCCGCCGCGGCCAAGGCCGCGAAGGCTGCGGAAGCGGCCAAGAAGGAAGCGGAGCTGCTGACGAAGTACCAGGATCTGACCGTCGAGAAGTACAAGAAGACGCATGCGCCGACATCGGCGGCAGCCGCGGCGCCGGCCCCGAAGGCGGCGGAGCGACGAAATAGCGAGGCGGGTGGGAGAGACTCGGCGCCCCTGTCCGGGGCGCTGTTCTTTTGGGAGGTCGTCGAAATGAGAGAAGTCGTGATCGCGCTCGCAGCGGCGGGCGGCACTCGCTGCCGGCGCCGCGTGGGCGCAGGACGGCGCGAAAGCAAGCGGCGCAGCTGCAGCCCACCAAGGGCAACACCGCCAGCGGGACGGTCACCTTCACCCAGCGGGGAAAGTGGGTGCTCGTCGAGGCCAAAGTCTCCGGCCTCACCCCCGGGGCCGAGCACGGGTTCCACGTTCACGAGAAGGGCGACTGCGGGTCCGGCGACGGCATGAGCACCGGCGGCCACTTCAACCCGCTCGGCCATCCGCATGCGCACTTCGGCACGCCCGACCGGCACGCCGGTGATCTGCCGGCCCTGACGGCGGATGCGTCGGGGACCGCCACGCTGAAGATCGAACTGGACGTCATCACCGTGACCGACGGGCCGACCAGCGTCGTTGGCCGCGGCCTGATCGTCCACGCTCAACCGGACGATTACAAGACGCAGCCGACCGGCAACGCGGGCGCCCGCATCGCTTGCGGGGTGATCCAGAAGAACTGACGCCGGCGTTCAGGCGCCGTCGGCGACGAGCAGGCTGAACTCCGCCGTCGCCCCGCGCCGCTGCTCGCGCGCGGCCCGGTACTCGGGCGAGTCATAGAAGGCCTTCGCCTTCTCGAAGCTCTCGAACTCCACGACCACCACGCGACTGCCGGGGAAGCCGCCCTCCAGTACCTCGTGCCTGCCGCCTCGGACGAGGAACCGGCCACCATGCTTTGCGACGGCCGGGGCGGCGAGCGCGCGATATCCATCGTAGGCCTCCGGGTTGGTCACGGTCATCATCGCGATGATGTAAGCGGGCATCCGGCATCCTCCAGGCGGAAAAGAGGCGCTATCCTCGCATGGGACACGCGCAAGCGAGGCGTCCCCCGCCTAGAGACGCACCAGGCCGCGCTTGAGCGCATGATGCACGGCGAGGCCGAACACGAAGTCGTCACGCGAGCGCCGCTCCGACCGGCATCACGACACCGGCACCGCGGATCGAGTATCCCGCCAGCCCGCGCGCTGCGTGCCGCAGCGGGTCGCCGCTGATTCCCCGACGGAAGCGCCCGTACGGCCTCACTGTCGAGACGGCGCGAGCGAAGCGCGAGCCAATACACCTCGCGGCGCGCCGGGATGAAGTCGAGGCCGAAGCGGTGCGCGGCCGCCTTCAGGCCAAGAGCCGCGTCCGCGCGTCCGGCAGCGACGGTGGCCGCCACGGCGAGGTGGGTGAACTCCTCGGTCTCGTAGCCGCGGATTGCCGTCGGGGCGACTCTCGCATCGCTCAGCAACTGATCGATCAGCAGGCGCGTCCCGGACCCTCGCTGCCGGTTGACGAACTGCGCGTCCTTCGCCGCCACATCGCCGAGCGAGCGCAGGCGCTTCGGGTTGCCGGGCTTCACCATCAGCCCCTGCTCCCGCTCGGCGAAGCGGATCAGCACGTCGCGCCGCGGATCGAGCAACTGCCGCAGCGACGCCGTTGCATCGCTGCCGGGCGGCGTACCGGCGTGGAAGCCGGCGACGTCGGCCTCGCCGCGTGCTAAGGCGCCCAGGCTCTCGAGGCTGCCTTTGAATGCGATCTCGCGGACGAGCCCTTCGGGTCGCGCCCAGTGATCGCACAGCGCAGCGAGCAAGAGGTCGTGGCTCGCCACCACCGCGAGGCCGCGGCCGGACGCGCGGGGCGCGCGCACCGGGCCAACATCGATCTCGAGGACGGATTCGCGGAGACGCCGCACCGCGCGTGCATCCGCCGCGACGAGCTGCTCGCCGGCGGGAGTCAGCCGGGTGCCGCGCCCTCGCTGCAACTCGACGAGCGGCACGCCCAGCGCGCGCCCAGTGTCGCTCAGCAGACCCCATGCGGCGCGGTAGGAGAGACCCACCTCCTGCGCTGCAGCACGCAGTGTGCTGCGCGCGCGGATCGCCGCGAGCAGCGGCGCCAGCCGGCGGTCGAACGGCGGCGCGGCGCGGCCGGCGGCGCGCCAGCTGATCTCGGGCTCCAGTCGCAAAGTTGCATGCGATCGCATATTTAACTCGGCTGCATCGGGCGGTTACCATGACTCGACATGCCCGCCCAATATGTAGATGCCAACATATTAGCCCGTCGCAGACCGGACGCACAATCCGGCTCGACCTGAAGGGTCGTGGAGACAATCCTGCAAGCGCTCGGCGATGCCGCCCGGCTGCTCGCGGCGCTCGATGCGAAGCTCATCGAGATCGTCTGGCTGAGCCTCAAGGTCAGTCTCAGCGCGGTCGCGATCGCGACCGCGGTCGCGCTCCCGATCGGCGCCGCGATCGCGGTCTCGAAATTCCGTGGCCGGCAGACGCTCATCGTCGTCCTGAATGCGCTGATGGGATTGCCGCCGGTCGTGGTCGGCCTGCTCGTCTATCTGCTGCTGTCGCGCGCAGGGCCGCTCGGCGCGATGGGGCTGCTCTTCACACCCATGGCGATGGTGATCGCGCAGACGATCCTGATCCTGCCGATCATCGCGGCGCTCGCACGGCAGGCCGTCGAGGACGCGTGGCGCGAGTACCAGGAGCAGTTGCGCTCGCTGGGCGCGGGCGGGTGGACCGCCGCGCTGACGCTGGTGTGGGACATCCGCTTCTCGCTGCTGACCGCGGTGCTCGCCGGGCTCGGGCGCGCGGCGGCGGAGGTCGGCGCGGTGATGATCGTGGGCGGCAACATCGACGGCGTGACCCGCGTGATGACGACGGCGATCGCGCTCGAAACCAGCAAGGGCGATCTCGCGCTCGCGCTCGGCCTAGGCATCATCCTCGTGACGCTCGTGCTGCTGCTCAACGCGGCTGCGTACACGCTCAAGGAAGCCGCGCAGCGGCGCTATGGGTGACGAGGCGATGCGCGCGCCGACGTCCATCCTGCCGCTGCGGCTCGACGAGGTCTCGTTCGTCGCCGGCGATCGGGCGATCGTCGATCGGGTGTCGCTCGTGCTGGAGGCCGGGCCGCGCACCATCATCCTCGGGCCGAACGGCGCCGGAAAGAGCGTGCTCATGCGGCTCTGCCACGGTCTGCTCGCCCCCACGTCCGGCCGCGTTGAATGGGCGGCACCGGAGCGGCCGGGCGAGCGGCGGCGGCAAGCGATGGTGTTCCAGCGGCCGGTGATGCTCCGGCGATCGGCGATCGCGAACATCGAGTACGCGCTCGGTCTCGCCGGTATCGCCGGCCCCCAACGCGAGCGGCGGGCGCGCGCGGCGCTCGAAAGCGTCGGCCTTGCTCACCTCGCCGAGCGGTCCGCGCGCGTGCTCTCCGGCGGCGAGCAGCAGCGGCTCGCGCTCGCGCGCGCATGGGCGTTGCGGCCCGAGGTGCTGTTCCTCGACGAACCCACCGCGAGCCTCGATCCGAGCGCGAGCGCCGAGGTGGAGCGGATCATCCACGCGATTCGCGACGCCGGCACGAAGATCGTGATGTGCACCCACAACCTCGGACAGGCCCGTCGCCTCGGCGACGAGATCCTGTTCCTCTACCAGGGACGCCTCGCCGAGCGCGCGCCCGTCGACCGTTTTTTCGGCCAGCCGGCCTCTGCAGAGGCGCGCGACTTCATCAAAGGAGAACTGCCATGGACCTGAGACGTCGAATCCTCCTCGCGGTGGCGGCCGTGCTCGCGGCAGCATCGCTCGCGGCGCAGGAGAAGTTCATCACCGTCGCATCCACCACCTCCACCGAGCAGTCGGGCCTCTTCGGCCACATCCTGCCGATCTTCGAGAAGGACACCGGGATCAAGGCGCGCGTCGTCGCGCTCGGTACCGGGCAGGCGCTCGACATGGGTCGCCGCGGGGACGCCGATGTGGTCTTCGTGCACGATCCCGCGGCGGAGAAGAAGTTCGTCGACGAGGGCTTCGGCGTCGACTACAAGCAGGTGATGTACAACGACTTCGTCATCATCGGGCCGAAGTCGGATCCGGCCAAGGTCGCCGGCGGCAAGGACGTGCTGGAGGCGCTGAAGAAGATCGAGGCGTCGAAGGCGCCGTTCGTGTCGCGCGCCGACAAGAGCGGCACGCACGCGGCCGAGCTGCGCTACTGGAAGTCGGCGGGCGTCGACATCGCGGCGCAGAAAGGTCCCTGGTACAAGGAGACGGGCTCCGGCATGGGCCCGGCGCTCAACACCGCCTCGTCGATGGGCGCCTACATCCTCGCCGATCGGGGCACCTGGCTCGCGTTCAAGAACCGCGGCGATCTTGCGATCCTCGTCGAGGGCGACCAGAAGCTGTTCAACCAGTACGGGATCATGCTGGTGAACCCGGCGAAGCATCCGCACGTGAAGAAGGACCTCGGCACGGCGTTCATGAACTGGGTGGTGTCGCCGGCGGGCCAGAAGGCGATCGCGGACTACGAGGTCGGCGGCGAGCAGCTCTTCTTCCCGAACTACAAGGGCTGATGCGCGCCGTACTCGCGCTCCTGGCGGCGACGGTGGCGCACGCTGCGCTCGCGCAGGAGCCAGTGCGCCTCTACGCCGCCGGCAGCCTGCGAACGGCGCTGAACGAAGTCGCCGCGGCGTTCACGGTCGAGAGCGGCGTGAAAGTCGTCGCGGAATACGGCCCCTCCGGGCTGCTCCGCGACCGGATCGCGACGGGCGAGCCGGCCGAGGTCTTCGCTTCGGCGAACATGGCGCATCCCGAGTCCCTCGCAAAGAGCGGCAAGGCGGGACCGGTCGTGCTCTTCGCACGTAACCGCCTCTGCGCGCTCGCTGCGCCGGCGGTGAGCGCGACGAGCGCAACGCTCCTCGACCGGATGCTCGACCCAGGCGTGAAGCTCGGCACCCCCACGCCGAAGGCCGACCCGTCCGGCGATTACGCCTGGGAGCTGTTCGACAAGGCCGAGCGGCTGCGGCCGGGCGCCGCGAAGGCGCTATCCACCAAGGCGCTGCAACTCACTGGCGGCCCCACCTCACCCCCGCCGCCAAAGGATCGCAACGTTTATGGCGAGCTGGTGTCGACCGGCCAAGCCGACATCTTTCTCACCTACTGCACCAATGCGCTGCAAGCCAAGGGCGAGGTCTCCGCGCTGCAGATCGTCGCGATCCCCGAGCCGCTCGCCGTCGGCGCGGACTACGGGCTGACGGTGGTGGCCGGGGCGCGCCCCGAGGCGGAAACGTTCGCGCAGTTCGTGCTTTCGGGACCGGGGCAGGCTATCCTCGTCCGCCACGGCTTCGCCGCCGCCACTCAAGCGAAGGACTCCAGATGAAGCTCAGCGCACGCAACCAGCTTGCCGGCACCGTCACCGCGGTGAACCGGGGTCAAACCACTGCCCACGTCAAGATCGACATCGGCGGCGGCAACACCATCACCGCGTCGATCACCGTCGAGGCGGTAGACGATCTCGCGCTCAGGCCAGGCGACAAGGTGACGGCGATCATCAAGGCCTCGGAAGTCATCGTCGGCAAATAGCCGGCCGGCGTGCGATCGCGACGCGCTTTCCTTGCCGGCACCGCCGCGCTCGCGCTCGCACCGTCGCTTGCCCGGGCGCAGGCGACGCGCGCCGTCACGGACGACACGGGTCGCCGCGCCGAGGTCCCGGCGAAGGTCGAGCGCGTCTACGCGGCCGGGCCGCCGGCGTCGATGCTCGTGTTCGCGCTCGCGCCGGAGAAGCTGCTCGGCTGGACGACCCCGTTCCGGCCGGAGGAGCGTCCCTTCATCCCCGCGAAGTACGCAGATCTCCCCACGCTCGGCCGGCTGACCGGCCGTGGCAACACCGCGAACGTCGAGGTCGTGCTCGCCGCGAAGCCCGACCTGATCGTCGACTACGGCTCGATCGGCGCGACCTACGTCTCGCTTGCCGACCGAGTGCAGGCGCAGACCGGGATTCCGTATCTCCTCCTCGACGGCGCATTCGATCGCATCCCCGAATCGCTGCGCCGCCTCGGCGAGATCGTCAGCGAGCCGGCGCGCGGCGAAGAGTGGGCTCGGTACGCGCAAGCCATCCTCGACGACGTCGCCGCCCGCGTCGCCAGCATTCCGCGCGAACGCCGCCCGCGCGTCTACTACGGGCGCGGTCCGCGCGGACTCGATACCGGCCTCGCCGGCTCGATCAACATGGAGTCGATCGAGCGCATGGGCGCGACGAACGTCGCTGCAGCCTTGGGCAAGGGCGGGCTGGTGCAGGTTTCGGTCGAGCAGGTGCTGGCGTGGGATCCGGACGCGATCGTGACCATCGACCGCACGTTCTACGCGAGCCTCTGGCGCGATCCGCTGTGGCAAGGGCTCAAGGCGGTGCAGTCGGGAAAGGTGTTCCTATCCCCGAACGTCCCGTACGGCTGGATCGATTTTCCGCCGTCGATCAACCGGCTGGTGGGGTTGCGCTGGCTCGGGCGCAGCCTGTACCCGGACGCGTTCCCCGAGGACCTGCGGCCATTCGTGCGCGAGTTCTACGCCCGCGCCTACCACCAGGCGCCGACGCCGGAGCAGCTCGACGCGCTCGTGCGTACGGCGGAGCCGCGCCGGGGCTGACCTTGGGACGTACCGGCCTCGCGGTCGGGGGCGCGATGGCGCTGCTCGCCGGGCTCGTAATCGCTGCGTTCGCGGTCGGGCGCTACCCGGTGAGCCCCGGCGAGCTCGTCGCCCTGATCCAGTCGAAGCTCACCGGGACCGCGCACGCGCTGCCGGCGACGGTCGAGACGGTCGTGTTCGGCATCCGCGGCCCGCGGATACTTGCCGCGCTCCTGGTCGGCGCGGCGCTTGCCGCCTCGGGTGCGGCGTACCAGGGGCTCTTCCGGAACCCGCTCGTTTCGCCCGATATTCTCGGCGTATCGGCGGGCGCGGCGTTCGGGGCGGTGCTCGGCATCTTTTTTTCGCTCGACGTGTGGGCGATCCAGGGGCTCGCGTTCGTGTTCGGGCTCGCGGCGGTCGGTGCCGCGTATGCCATTGCCGCGAGCCTGCGCGGCCACGATCCGATTCTCGTCCTCGTGCTCGCAGGCGTCGTGCTCGGTGCGCTGCTCGGCGCGTGCATCGCTCTGGTGAAGTACCTTGCCGATCCGTACAACCAGCTGCCGGCGATCACCTATTGGCTGCTCGGGAGCCTCGCGGCGACGAATCCGGGTGACGTGCGCTCGACCTTGCTGCCGGTGGTGGTGGGCCTCGTCGTGCTCTGGCTGCTGCGATGGCGGATCACCGTCCTCTCCCTCGGCGACGAGGAAGCCGCGTCCCTCGGCATCCGCGCCGGGCGCATCCGGGCGGTCGTGATCGCCGCTGCGACGCTGGTCACCGCAGCCGTGGTATCCATCTCGGGGATCATCGGCTGGATCGGCCTGATCGTGCCTCACGTCGCGCGACTGCTCGTCGGCCCGGACTTCCGTCGGTTGCTCCCGGTCGCGGTACTGCTCGGAGCAGGTTTCCTGCTCGGCGTCGACACGCTCGCCCGCACTGCGGCGCGGATCGAGATCCCGCTCGGCGTGCTCACCGCCTTCGTCGGCACGCCCCTCTTTCTCTGGCTGCTAGCGACTGCACGCAGGAGCTGGCAGTGAAGCTCGAGGCGCGCGAGCTCGCTTTCGGCTATCGCAAGCATCCGGTCGGCCGGAACGTCTCGCTCGCGCTCGCGGCGGGCGAGATCATGTGCCTGCTCGGGCCCAACGGCGGCGGGAAGACGACGCTCTTCCGCACACTGCTCGGCCTGCTGCCGGCGCAGGGCGGGGCGGTTTCGCTCGACGGCGCGGACCTGCGCCTCCTCCCGCGCCGTGAGGTGGCCAAGCGCATCGCCTACGTGCCGCAGGCGCACATCGGATACTTTCCGTTCACGGTGTGCGACGTGGTGCTGATGGGACGGACTGCCCATCTCGCGGCGTTCGCCGGGCCCTCGCGGCGGGACCGCGATCTCGCCGAAGAATCGCTCGCCCGGCTCGGCCTGTCGCGGCTCGCCAACGCGATCTACACCCAGATCTCGGGCGGCGAGCGGCAGCTCACGTTGATCGCGCGGGCCCTCGCGCAGGCGGCGCCGCTGCTGGTAATGGATGAGCCGACCGCAAGCCTCGACTTCGGGAACCAGGTGCGCGTGCTCGACCAGGTGACCGCGCTGGCGCGATCGGGGATCGGGGTGCTGCTCTCGACCCACGACCCGGACCAGGCGTTCCAGTGCGCCGACCGCGTCGCGTTGCTGCGCGGGGGAGAGCTGATCGCCCAGGGGGCGCCCGAGGCGGTGCTGACCCGGGAGCGCCTGCGCGAGCTCTATGGCGTTGACGTGGAAGTGGCGGAGGCGTCGCTTTCCGACGGCACGCGGCGCCGGGTGTGCCTCACCGCGGGGCGGTGACCGGGTGCATGGCGGCTGCGGCGACGTGGCTGCGTCTCGCGGGGCCGCACAGCCGGCGATCCGCGCGACGGCGAGTTCGCCGGTCGAGCTCGGTTTGCATCACGAAGCGCCGCCTCGCAGTCGAGCGATGCTTCACGCCGCCTTGTTCTGCGACGCGCGGTGCGCGAGCTTGCCGATATCGTCGAGCTTCTTCTGCAGCGCCAGGCGCTCGAGCCGTTCGAGCCCCAGCGCGGTGAAGAGGCCGATCCTGCGGAACAGGACGTCATAGGCGACGAAAAACGCGCGCCGGATCTGCTCCGGATCGCCCTCGACCGCGGCGGGATCGGGCACGCCCCAGTGCGCCGTCAGCGGCTGGCCGGGCCAGACGGGACAGACTTCGCTCGCCGCCTGGTCGCATACCGTGAACACGAAGTCGAGCGCCGGGGCATCGGCGCCGGCGAATTCGTTCCAGGTCTTGCTCCGCAGGCCATCGGTCGGCAGGCGCGCATTGCGGAGCTGCTCAAGGGCGGCAGGATTGACCTTGCCGGTCGGGTGACTCCCCGCGCTGAACGCGTGAAAGCGGCCTCTGCCGACCTCGTTCAGGATCGCCTCGGCCATGATCGAGCGCGAGGAGTTGCCGGTGCAGAGAAAGAGGACGTTGTAGACGCCCTTCGACTGGCCTTCGCCCATGTGATTCTCCGTGCGGTGAGCTCGCGGCGGCATTATCGTTCGATGACATGACAGTCGTGTTGCACGCTTCGTGCCGGCGATCCCCGCTGATAGAATTCATCCTTTCCAATCAAGAGGTTTGACGGGGCCGGTGAAGGTGCGGCCCGCGTTTCGCACCCCGCGCATGAAGGTGTTCGGCTTTGCCGGCTGGTCCGGCAGCGGCAAGACCACGCTCATCGAGCGCCTGATTCCCCGGCTCGCCGCGGCGGGGCTCACGGTGTCGCTC
Source organism: uncultured beta proteobacterium (assembly GCA_963744255.1). Lineage (GTDB taxonomy): Bacteria > Pseudomonadota > Gammaproteobacteria > Burkholderiales > SG8-39 > DATEDA01. The sequence goes on along the minus strand of CAVUSZ010000055.1, from coordinate 45,473 downwards.
GTCAAGCACGCCCATCACAGCTTCGACGTCGACCAGCCGGGGAAGGACTCGTACCGGCACCGCGAAGCCGGATGCAGGGAGGTCATGGTCAGCTCGGAGAAGCGATGGGTCATCCAGCACGAGCTGCGCGGCAATCCGGAACCCGGGCTCGAGCAGCAGATCGGACGCATGTCGCCTTGCGATCTGCTGCTGGTCGAAGGCTACAAGTTTTACCCCATGCCGAAACTCGAGGTCTACCGGGAGGCGAACGGCAAGCCGCTCCTTCATCCCGAAGATCCGCATATCGTCGCCATCGCCGCCGACGTGCCGCTGGCGACCAGGTTGCCGCGCTTCCGCCTCGACGAGTACGATCGGATCGCCGATTTCATTCTTGCGCGGAGCGAGTTGAAGAGATGAGCAACGGCCTGCTGTCCGTCGACGAAGCGCTCGGCAGGCTCCTGGCGGGCGCGCGGCCGGTGAGCGACACGGAGACGGTGCCGACACTCGTCGCCACCGGGCGCGTGCTCGCGCTGCCGCAGACCTCCGCGCTCGATGTCCCGCCTCTCGACAACACCTCGATGGACGGGTACGCCGTGCGAAGCTTGGACTGTGCGTCGGGCGCGGCGCGGCTGCGCGTCGCGCAACGCATTCCCGCGGGCGCCGTCGGAAAGCCGCTCGAGCCGGGCACCGCGGCACGGATCTTCACCGGCGCGCCGATCCCGGCGGGTGCGGACGCGGTGGTGCCGCAGGAGCAGACCGCCGTCGATGGCGATCATGTCGTCGTCAAGCACGTGCCGCAGCCCGGCGAATGGATCCGCCGCGCGGGCGAGGACATCCGCGCCGGCGCGACCATTCTCGAGGCCGGAACCCGGCTGCGGGCGCAGGAGGTCGGGCTTGCCGCGTCGGTCGGGCTTGCGACGCTGCCCGTGTACCGCAAGGTGAGGGCGGCGCTCTTCTCGACCGGCAACGAGCTGGTGATGCCGGGCGAGCCGTTGCCCCCCGGCGCGATCTACAACTCGAACCGGTTCACCCTCACCGGGCTCTTCCGGATGCTCGGCTGCGAGATCGAGGATCTCGGCATCGTCCCCGACACGCTCGCCGCGACGCGCGAAGCGCTGCGTCATGCCGCGGCGACCAGCGACGTGATCGTGACCTCCGGCGGGGTCTCGGTCGGCGAGGAGGATCACGTGAAGCCCGCAGTGGACGCCGAGGGACGCCTGGATCTGTGGCGGATCGCGATGAAGCCGGGCCGGCCGCTCGCCTTCGGCGGAGTGCGGCGCGCCGGCGGCGAGGCGAGCTTCATCGGCCTGCCGGGCAATCCGGTGTCGAGCTTCGTGACGTTCCTGCTGTTCGTGCGTCCCTTCGTGCTTCGTCTGCAGGGTGCGACCGCGGTCGAACCGCACGCGTACGCGATGCGGGCGGACTTCGACTGGCCCAAGCCGGACGCGCGGCGCGAGTTCCTGCGCGTAAAATTGAACGCGTCGGGCGGCCTGGATATCTTTCCGAACCAGAGCTCGGGCGTACTGACCTCGACAGTATGGGGCGACGGTGTCGTCGACAACCCGGCGAAGCACGCGATCAGGCGCGGCGACGCGGTCCGGTTCCTGTCGTTCTCGGAGCTGCTGCATTGAACGGAAGTCTGAAGCTCGTCTTCTTCGCGCGGTTGCGCGAGGACCTCGGCACGCCAGCCGAGGAGCTCGCGCTGCCGGAAGGCGTCGGCACAGTCGCAGCCCTGCGCGCGCACCTCGTCGCACGCGGCGGCGCGTGGGCGACGGCGCTCGCGCAGGGGCGGGCGGTCCGGGTGGCAGTCAATCAGGAGATGGCGCAGCCTGTGACGCCGGTGAAGCCAGGCGACGAGGTCGCGTTCTTCCCGCCGGTGACCGGGGGCTGAAGCATGCCGGTACGCGTGCAGACGGCGGACTTCGACGTGGGTGCCGAGATCGCGGCGCTGCGGCGGGGTGACGCGAAGGTGGGCGCGGTCGCGAGCTTCGTCGGGGTGGTGCGCGATCGCAACGACGGCGACGCCGTCGCCGGAATGACGCTCGAGCACTATCCCGGCATGACCGAGAAGGCGCTCGAGGCGATCGTCGACGAGGCGAAGTCGCGCTGGGACATCATCGACGTCACCGTCGTTCACCGCGTCGGCGAGCTGAGGCCGACCGAACAGATCGTCCTCGTCGTGGTCGTCGGGAGCCACCGCGGCGCGGCATTCGCCGCCTGCGAGTTCATCATGGACTACCTGAAGACCCGCGCGCCATTCTGGAAGAAGGAGGAAACACCGGAAGGAAGCCGTTGGGTCGAGGCGCGCGCCTCGGACGACGACGCTGTGGAGCGCTGGACGCCGGGCAAGCAGGACGCCGCCTGACGCACGATGACCGCGCTTGGGCTCACGGCGGTCGGGATCGGCGCGATCTGCGGGGCCTGGCTCCGCTGGGGGTTCGGGATCTGGCTTAACCCGGTGCTGCCCGAGGTGCCGCTCGGGACGCTCGTGGCGAACCTTTTCGGCGGTTTCGTGATCGGGATCGCGATCGAGTTCTTTTCCCTCTATCCCGGCATTGCGCCCGAGTGGCGCCTCGCCTTGATCACCGGTTTCCTCGGCGCGCTCACGACGTTCTCGACGTTCTCCGCCGAGGCGGTGGCGCTGCTCGCGCGAGCGCAGTACGCGTGGGCTGCCCTGCACATGGGCCTGCACCTGGTCGGCTCGATCGCGATGACCGTTGCCGGCATCGTCATGTTCCGCCTGCTCGCGAGGTGAACCGATGCGCAGAGGCGTGCGGCTCCAGTTCTACTTCCCGGAAGGTGCGCGGCACCAGCACCATCTGCTGCACGAGTGGCTGCTCGACGCGGCGCGCCGTTCCGACATCAAGGGCGGCTCGGCGTTCCGCGCCATCGCCGGTTTCGGCCGCCACGGGCACGTGCACTACGGCCACTTCTTCGAGGACGCGGGCAAGCTCCCGATCGAGGTGCGGCTGGTCACGACGCCGGAGCTCGCCGAGCGGATGCTCGAACTGGTGCGCACGGAGCGGGTGCAGGTGTTTTTCGTCCGCTCCGAGGTCGAGTACGGCTGGGTCCCCGACGACGCCGGCCCGCCATAGCTCGACCGAGCGGTCGTCGCGGCGGAGGCCTCCATGATCGCGATCGATATCCCCGGCTTCGGGCCCCTCAGGTTCGAGCATCTCGCGCTCGATTTCAACGGCACGCTCGCGCTCGACGGCGACCTGCTGCCGGGCGTCGGCGAGCGTCTCGAGGCGCTGTCGACGAGGCTCGCGATCCACGTCGTGACGGCCGACACGCACGGCACTGCCGCACGCGCGCTCGCCGGGTTGCCCTGCACGCTCGACGTGCTGCCGGCGTCGGGGCAGGCGGAAGCGAAACGGCGGTTCGTCGAATCGCTCGGCGCAGAGCGGGTCGTCGCGATCGGCAACGGACGGAACGACCGGTTGATGCTGGAAGCCGCGCGGCTCGGGGTCGCCGTCGTCCAGGCGGAGGGTGCGGCTGCGGATACGCTTCTGGCCGGCGATCTCGATCGCGAGCGCGGAGCGACGGCGAAGGCCCAAGGTCATCGCGGGGACGACTTATCGACGGACGACGCTTTCAGCTGCGCCTCCAGCTCTGCAACGCGCTTTCTCAGCGTGGTCTCGGACGCATAGCGCTCCGTCGCATCGCGAGCGACCGCAACCGAGCCCACGACCTCGCCTGCGCCGTCCTTCACGATCGCGAAGCTCAGGTCGACGTAGAGCTTCTGTCCACGCTTGTGATCCGAGCGGGTCACGAGCGCCTTTCTCCCCAACTTCGTGCGTCCCGCTTCAATGGCCGCGTGAAACGCCTTCCAATGAGCTTCCCGCAGGCGCTCCGGGATGATCAGGTCCAGGCTCTGCCCGATCGCCTCATCGGCGGCGTACCCGAAAACGGCTTCCGCCGCCGGGTTCCAGCGCTGGATCACACCCTGCCGATCGGCGTAGATGATCGCATCCGAAGTCTGCTCGACGATCGCCAGGGACAGATTCCAACTCTCTTCTGCGGGCATTGCTCGTTCCTCCGGGAAGAGGACAGGTGCGGTCGGCACCGTTCAATCGGCGCGCGCCTTCACGCAGGAGGCGGCCGCGTCTTCAATCGCGGGCATAACGCGTCCGCCCGTACGGCGAGCTCGAACCTCATCGATGCCTGCGCCATGTCTTCGTTCCTTCCGGCCTCCGTGTCCTCAGGCCGCCGCACCGCTGGGCCGCAGCCCGGCGCGGGCCTCCTGCTCGCTCTCGAAGATGTACGGCGAGAGATTGCGTCTCGCGAGCGCGTCCCCGAGCTTCGCGCGCATGAACGAGCTGGTCGTGAAGCGGGTTACGCCGAGGTAGTAGCGCTCGACGACCTCACGCACCATCTCCGTGTAGGCGTCCTCGACGTCGCGGTCGAGGACGAAGCCCTCGTAGTTGACGATCGTGTACACCTTGTGGCCGAGCGGCTCGCAGATCGCGCGCACCTTCCGCCCGATCGCCTCGACCATCTCGAGTGTCTTCACCTCGAGCTTCTCGAAGTTGAGGAAGAGGATGTTGTGCTCTTCGTCGTACTTGAAGCGGGCATCGAACGGCAGCCGGAGGAGGTCCTCCCGCAGGCCCATCGGCTCGTCGCGGAAGATGCGATCGTCCATGAGCCGGGGCTCGCGCACGATCGGCTCGAAGTCCATGCGCTCGAGGATGTCCCGCCGGAGATCCACGCCCGGGGCGATCTCGACGAGCTCCATCCCGTCCCTCGTGAGCTGGAACACGCACCGCTCCGTGACGTAGAGCACCTGCTTTCCGGCTTGCGCTGCGTACGGGCCCGAGAAGGTGCGGTGCTCGACCTCGTTCACGAACTTCTTCGACTTCCCCTCGCGTTCGATCCGCAGCGTCCCGTCCGTGATCGATAGCTGGAGGCCGCCGCAGGTGAACGTGCCGACGAACACCACCTTCTTCGCGTTCTGGCTGATGTTGACGAACCCTCCGGCGCCGGCGAGCCGCGGGCCGAACTTCGACACGTTCAGGTTGCCTTGCCGGTCGGCTTGCGCGAGGCCGAGGAAGGCGACGTCCAGCCCGCCGCCGTCATAGAAATCGAACTGATACGGCTGGTCGATGACCGCCTGGGCGTTGGTCGCCGCGCCGAAGTTGAGTCCCCCTGCGGGAATGCCGCCGATGACTCCGGGCTCGGCGGTGAGGGTCATGAGATCGAGGATCTTCTCCTCGGTGGCGACGTTCGCCACACCTTCGGGCATGCCGATCCCCAGGTTCACGACGCTGTTCGGCCTGAGCTCCATCGCGGCTCGCCGGGCGATGATCTTCCGCTCGCTCATCTCCATCGTCGCGATCGAGCTCGCCGGCACCCGCATCTCGCCCGCGAACGCCGGGTTGTAGACCGTCGCGAAGGTCTGGTGATGGTTGTCCGGGTTCGCCACGACCACGCAGTCGACCAGGATTCCGGGGACCTTGACCTGTCGCGGGTTCAGCGTGCCGCGATCGGCGATGCGCTCGACCTGCGCGATCACCAACCCGCCGGAGTTGTGCGCCGCCATCGCGATCGCGAGGACTTCGAGCGTGAGCGCTTCCCGCTCCATCGTGAGGTTGCCGTCGGGGTCGGCGGTGGTCCCGCGGACAATGCCGACGTTGATCGGGAACGCCTTGTAGAAGAGGTACTCCTTTCCGCCGATCGGCATCAGCTCGACCAGGTCCTCGGTGGTTCGCTCGTTCAGCTTCCCGCCGCCGAAGCGCGGGTCGGCGAAGGTGCCGAGCCCCACGCGGCTCAGGTGGCCGGGCTTGCCGGCGGCGATGTCGCGGAAGAGATGGGTGATCACGCCCTGCGGCAGGTTGTAGGCCTCGATCTGGTTGCCGACCGCGAGGCTCTGCAGCTTCGGCACGAGCCCCCAGTGACCGCCGATCACGCGCTTGACGAGGCCGGGCTCGGCGAGGTGATTGAGTCCGCGCGTCTTGCCATCGCCTTGCCCGGCGGCATAGACGAGCGTGAGGTTGCGGGGCTTGCCGATGTGCATCAGCACTTCATCCTCGCGGGCGAGGTAGAGTTCCTCGAGGGCGATCGCGATCTCCTCGGCGAAGCCGATGCCGACGAAGCCGCCGGTGGCGACGGTGTCGCCGCTGCGGATCAGCCGCACGGCCTCGGGCGCCGATACGACCTTGCCGCTCTCGCGCGATTGCACGGGGGGCACGACTTTCCTGGCACTCATAGGGGTCTCCTCCTCGCTTCGCGGTGCCGGCACATGAGGGCCGGCGTGACGTCGACCTCGCGCACCTGGCGATCAGCCGTAGCCGGCGACGGCCTCGTGCGGCGAAACCATTTTCTTCCTCACGGCTTTTCCTCCAAGCGACGCTCGGCATGCGCGGCCCGCACCTATACGATGCCTGTCGCGTAGTACACGCCGATGATGAAGAACACGGCCAGTGTCTTGATGCAGGTCACCGCGAAGATGTCGCCGTACGATATCTTGTGGGTGAGGCCCGTCACCGTCAGCAGCGTGATCACCGCGCCGTTGTGGGGCAGCGTGTCCATGCCGCCGCTCGCCATCGACGCGATGCGGTGCAACACCTCGAGCGGGATGTTGGCCGCCTGCGCGGCGGCGATGAACTGATCGGACATCGCCGCGAGCGCAATGCTCATGCCGCCCGAGGCCGAGCCGGTGATACCCGCGAGCACGGTCACGGAGATCGCCTGGTTGACGAGCGGGTTCGGAATCGCCTGCAGCAGACCCTGGATGACCAGGAACCCGGGCAGCGCTGCGATCACCGCGCCGAAGCCATACTCGGCCGCGGTGTTCATGGACGCGAGCAGCGACCCGCCCACCGCCGCCTTGCTGCCCTCGGCGAATTTCTGACTCACCGTCTTGAATGCGAAGATCAGCACGGTGATGATGCCGAGCAGCAGCGCACCCTCGACCGCCCAGATCGCCTGGATGCCCGCCACCTTTGTCACGAGCGGCTTCGCCATCGCCAGCTTGACCTCGTGGGTGTCCCCGTAGAACCGCGGGATGAGGGTAACCAACGCTAGGTTCATCACGCCCACCACGATGAGCGGGAGCAGCGCGATGAACGCGCTGGGCAGCTTCTCGACCGCGATCGGTTCGGGCTCGTTGATGTGGCCCTCGCCGTAGCCTTCTCCCTTCGCCGCAGCCGACCTGCGCCGCCACTCGAGGTAGGTGAGCCCCAAAATCAGGATGAACACCGCGCCGATGACGCCGAGCCAGGGCGCGGCCCAGGTGTTGGTGTTGAAGAAGGTCGTGGGGATGATGTTCTGGATCTGCGGGCTGCCCGGAAGCGCGTCCATCGTGAAGGTGAACGCGCCCAGCGCAATCGTGCCCGGGATCAGGCGCTTCGGGATCCCGCCCTGCTTGAACATCTCGGCGGCGAACGGATACACGGCGAACACCACGACGAACAGCGACACACCGCCGTAGGTGAGCAGCGCGCACACGAGCACGATCGACAGCATCGCGCGCTGGCGCCCGATGATCTTGATGACCGCAGCCACGATCGACTTCGAGAACCCCGACAGCTCGATCACCTTGCCGAACACCGCGCCGAGCAGGAACACCGGGAAGTACAGCTTCACGAACCCGACCATTTTCTCCATGAAGACGCCGGTGAACATCGCGGGCACTGCTGACGGGTCGGTGAACAGCACCGCCAGCATGGCGCATACCGGCGCGAACAGGATGACGCTGTAGCCGCGATAGGCCACGAGCATCAGCAGGGCGAGCGCGGCTACTACGATGATGATGCTCATGGCCGTTCCTCCTTATTCATCGTTCGTACACGGCGCGACCCTGCGTCGCGCCGGATCCCGGATCGGAAGCGTCACCGATTTCTCCCGTCCGCGGACCGCGTCGCTGCGACTCAGTAACTGCCGCCTGTGTCCCCGGCGTAGAAGACCCGTTCGTGCTGCAGGTCTTTGAGCACCTCCTCCTCTTCCGCGATCACCTCCTCCAGCACGTCGCGGGCGGAGAGCACGCCGACGACCTTGGGTCCGTCGACCACGGGCAGGTGCCGGATGCGCTTCTGCTTCATGAGGGCCATGCACTGCCTGACGGTGTTCGTCGGCGTGACGAAGACGACCTTCTCGGTCATGATCGCGCGCACCGGCGTGCTCGCGGCGGTCTTGCCCCTTACCTCGACCTTGCGCGCGTAATCTCGCTCCGAGAGGATCCCGACCATCGTGTCGCCGCGCATGACGAGCACGGCGCCGATATCCTTCTCGGCCATCACCTTGAGCGCCTGAAAGACGGTGTCATCCGGCGACACCGCGATCACGCCGTGCGGTTTCTCCGCCAGGAACTGCCGGGCGGTCTTGTCGGCTTGCTGCAGATCCATGCTGATCTCCTCTTCTCGCGGACGGGCTCGCCGGCGGTACCGCCGCTCTTCTTGGCGAGGCTAGGGTGTCGCAGCCGGCGCGCAGGTCCGGCGCCAGTGTAGCGCTTCGCTTGCTTGTCCCGGCAAACCTCGTGCCGGTTCTCCCTTGGTAGACGCTTATGAACAATCCGCACCGGCCGCGCCGATGCGCTCGGTGTCTCGACGGCGACCGGCCCGGCTACTGCGCCGTCCAGCCGCCGTCGACCGAAAGCGCCGCGCCGCGGATCTGTGCCGCAGCCTCCGAGCAGAGGAAGACGGCTAGCGCGCCGATCTGCGCCGGCGTGACGAACTCGTGCGACGGCTGCTTCTCGGAGACGAGGTCGAGCTTGGCCTTCTCCGCCGGGATGCCTTCACGCGCCGCGCGGTCGTCGATCTGCTTCTGGACGAGGGGTGTCAGCACCCAGCCCGGGCAGATCGCGTTGCAGGTGATGCCCGTCGTGGCGGTCTCGAGCGCGACCACTTTCGTCAGCCCGACGACGCCGTGCTTGGCGGTGACGTACGCCGCTTTTTGCGGAGACGCGACGAGGCCGTGGGCGGAAGCGATGTTCACGATGCGGCCCCAGTTGCGCTGCCTCATCTGCGGCAGGACCGCCTGGATCGCGTGGAAGTTCGACGACAGGTTGATGGCGATGATGGCGTCCCAGCGCTCGGGCGGGAAGCTCTCGACCGGCGCGGTGTGCTGAATCCCGGCGTTGTTGACCAGTATGTCGACGCCGCCGAGCTCCCTGGTCGCGTGGCGCACCATGTCGTGGATCTGCTCGGGCTTCGAGATGTCCGCGCCGCTGAACGCGACCTTGACGCCGTACTCCTTCGCGAGGCCCTGCCGCAGCTTCTCGATCTCGGCGGAGTCGCCGAAGCCGTTCAGCATGATGCCCGCCCCCTGCTGTGCGAGCGCGCGTGCGATACCGAGCCCGATACCGCTCGTGGACCCGGTGACGAGCGCGGATTTTCCGTTCAACACGAGCTCACCTCGATCGGTTCATTTCTTGAAGAGTGCCGCAAGCTCGCCGACGATCCCGCGACGGAAGGCGAGCACGCAGACGACGAAGATGACGCCGGTGACTATGGTCACCCAGGAACCCTGCTCGGCGAGGTAGTGCTCCAGCCCCTTGACGGTCACGGCGCCGACGATGGGTCCGAAGACCGTTCCCATTCCGCCGAGCAACGTCATCAGCACCACCTCGCCGGACATGTGCCAGTGAACATCGGCAAGCGAGGCGAGCTGGTTCACGAGCGACTTGGTCGATCCCGCCATTCCCGACAGCGCCGCCGAAATGACGAACGCGACCAGCTTGAACCGGTCGGCGTCGTAGCCGAGCGAGATGGCGCGCGGCTCGTTCTCGCGGATCGACTTGAGGATCTGGCCGAACGGCGAGTGGATCGTGCGGTAGATGACCGCGAACCCCAGGACGAACACCGCGAACACGAAGTAGTACAGCGCCACGTTGTCCGTGAGGTCGATGAGTCCGAGAAACCTGCCGCGCGGGATGCCCTGGATGCCGTCCTCGCCCCCGGTGAACTTGGCCTGCAGACAGACGAAGAACACGAGCTGCGCCATGGCGAGCGTGATCATCGCAAGGTAGATCCCGGCACGGCGGATCGCGAGCGAACCGATCAGGAAACCGAGCGCGGCCGCGACCAGGGTGCCCGCCAGGACGCCGAGTTCCGGCGTGAGGCCCCACTCCTTGCACAGGTGGCCGGTCACGTAGGCAGCGAAGCCGAAGTACGCGGCGTGGCCGAACGACAGCAGGCCGGTGAAGCCGAGCAGCAGGTTGAAGGCGCACGCGAACAGCGCGAAGCAGAGCACGTTCATCAGGAACACCGGGTACACGATGTCCTTGAAGAGCGGCCCGGCGAGGCCGAGCGCGATCAGGGCGATGAAGGTGATCTGGGTACGGCTCACGGCTTGCTATTTTTCGCGGCCGAAGAGGCCCGCCGGCCGCACGAGCAGGACGATCGCCATGATGATGAACACCACGGTGGCGGAGAGCTCGGGATAGAACACCCGCGTCAGGCCCTCGATCACGCCGAGACCGAGGCCGGTGACGATCGCGCCCATGATCGAGCCCATGCCGCCGATCACCACGACGGCGAACACGACGATGATGAGGTTGGAGCCCATGAGCGGGTTGATCTGGATGATCGGCGAAGCAAGGACGCCGGCGAGGCCGGCGAGCGCCACGCCGAACCCGTACGTGAGCGTGATCATCAGCGGAACATTGACGCCGAATGCCTGGACGAGCTTCGGGTTCTCGGTGCCGGCGCGAAGATACGCGCCCAGCTTGGTGCGCTCGATCACGTACCAGGTCGCCAGGCAGACGGTTACCGACGCGACCACCACCCACGCGCGGTAGTTGGGCAGCGTCATGAACCCGATATCGGTCGCGCCGCGCAGGAGGTCCGGCGTCGAGTAGGGCATCCCGGAGACGCCGTAGGCCTGGCGGTACAGTCCCTCGATGATCAGCGCGAGCCCGAAGGTGAGAAGAAGCCCGTACAGGTGATCGAGCTTGTACAGCCAGCGCAGCATGGTCCGCTCGATGACGATGCCGAACAGGCCGACCGCCAGCGGAACGAGCAGCAGGCACACCCAGTAGTTCAGGCCCAGGTAGTTGAACCCCATCCACGCGCCGAACGCGCCCATCATGTACAGCGCGCCGTGCGCGAAGTTGATGATGTTGAGGAGGCCGAAGATCACCGCCAGGCCGAGGCTCAGCATGGCGTAGAAGGACCCGTTCACGAGCCCGATCAGCAGCTGGGAGAGCAGCGCCTGCGTGGATACGCCGAAGATCTCCGTCATGATCCGCGGTCCGATGTGCCGGCGACAGCCCCCGGCCCGACTTGGGCGGGCAGGGGCGTGCCGAACGCCATTATTTCTTGACCAGGGGGCACGTGCTCTTGGATAGCGGCTGGAACGCCTCCTCGGCCGGGATCGTCGCCTTCACCTGGTAGTAGTCCCACGGATACTTCGACTCGGACGGTTTCTTGACTTGCACGAGATACATGTCGTGGATCATGCGGCCGTCCACGCGAATCTTGCCGTCCTTGGCGAAGACATCGTTGATCGGCGTCGACTTGAGCTTCGCCATCACCGCGTCGGCGTCGTCCGTGCCGGCCGCCTGCACCGCCTTGAGGTAGGTCAGCGTCGCCGAGTACACGCCGGCGTGGATCATGCTGGGCATCTTCTTCGCCTTGTCGAAGAAGCGCTTCCCGAACTTGCGCGTCTCGTCGTTGAGGTCCCAGTAGAAGCCCTCGGTGAACAGCATGCCCTGTGCCGTTTGCAGCCCGAGGCTGTGAACGTCGGTGATGAAGACGAGCAGCCCCGCGAGGCTCTGGTTCTTGGTGAGCCCGAACTCGTTCGCCGCCTTGATCGAGTTGATCGTGTCCCCGCCCGCGTTGGCGAGGCCCACGATCTTGGCCTTCGACGACTGCGCCTGGAGCAGGAACGACGAGAAGTCCGAGGCGTTCAGCGGATGGCGCACCTGCCCCAGCACCTTGCCGCCGTTCGCCTTCACGACGTCCGCGGTGTCCTTCTCCAGCGAGTGGCCGAAGGCGTAGTCGGCGGTCAGAAAGAACCAGCTGTCGCCACCCTGCTTGACGATCGCCTTGCCGGTGCCGTTCGCGAGCGCCCAGGTGTCGTACGCATAGTGAATGCTGTACGGATTGCAGTCCTCGTTCGTTAGGCGCGTGGTCGCGGCGCCGACGTTGATCGTGATCCGCTTCTTCTGCTCGGCAACCTTGGCCGCGGCGATGCCGACGCCGGAGTTGAGAAGGTCGGTGATCATGTCGACCTTCTCCGCATCGAACCACTCCCGCGCCTTCCCGGCACCGACGTCCGCCTTGTTCTGATGATCGGCCGAGATCACCTGGATCGGCGCGCCCAGGACCTTGCCGCCGAAGTCGTCGATGGCCATCTGCGCGGCGATCGCCGAACCCTTGCCGCCGAGGTCCGAGTAGAGCCCGGACATGTCGGTCAGCACGCCGATCTTGACGATGCCGTCGGAAACCTTCCCCTGTTGCGCCAAAGCGGGACCGGCGGAAAGCGAACCGATCGCGGCCGCGACCACCGTGTTGATGAGCTTGCGTTTCATGGCGACTCTCTCCTTCGTTGCAACGGTTAAACGCCTAGGTATTCGTGCAGTTCGTCGGTCCGGCGCTGGAGGTCGGCCTTCTCGATCGTCATGACGATCTTGCCGTGCTCCATCACGTAGTGCCGGTCGGCGAGCGGTGCGGCGAAGCGGAAGTTCTGCTCGACCAGGACGATGGTGTAGCCCTTGTCCTTCAGCCGGCGGATGGCGCGTCCCATCGCCTGGACGATCACCGGCGCGAGCCCCTCGGTAATCTCGTCGAGCAGCAGGAGCTGTGCGCCGGTCCGCAAGATCCGTCCGACGGCGAGCATCTGCTGCTCGCCACCCGACAGTCGAGTGCCCTGGCTCGCGCGCCGTTCCTTGAGGTTCGGGAACATTTCGTAGATCTCGTCTACCGACATGCCGCCGCTGCCGACTGCGGGCGGCAGCATCAGGTTTTCTTCGCACGACAGGCTCGCGAAGATGCCTCGCTCCTCGGGGCAGTAGCCGACCCCGAGATGGGCGATCCGGTGCGGCGGCAGGCTGACGGCTTCGTGGCCGTTCACGGCGATCGACCCGGAACGGCTTCCGACCAGCCCGAGGATCGATTTCAACGTCGTCGTGCGCCCGGCGCCGTTGCGGCCGAGGAGCGTGACGAGCTCGCCGCGATTCACGCGCATGTCGACGCCATGGAGGATGTGCGACTCGCCATAAAAGGCGTGCAGATCCTTGATCCGCAAGAGCTCGGTCGCAGCGCTATTCATGGGCGGTGCCGACGTAGGCTTCAAGGACCTGGGGGTTCTTCGAGACGGCCGCGTAGGGCCCCTCGGCGAGCACCGCGCCGCGCTGGAGCACCGTGATCGTGTCGGAGAGGTTCTCGACGACGCCGAGATTGTGCTCCACCATCAGGATGGTGCGATTGGCGGACACCTTCTTGATGAGGTCGGTCACCCGGCCCACGTCCTCGTGCCCCATGCCCTGCGTCGGTTCGTCGAGCAGCATGAGCTCGGGCTCGACCGCGAGGGTCGTGGCGATCTCGAGCGCGCGCTTCCGACCATAGGGCAGCTCCGCCGTGGTCGCCCGCGCAAACGACGCGAGATCGACTGCCCCAAGCAGCTCCAGCGCGCGGTCGTTGAGCGCGTCGAGCGTTTTCTCCGGGCGCCAGAAGTGGAACTCGGTGCCGAGCTTGCGCTGGAGCGCCACGCGCACGTTCTCCAGCACCGTGAGGTGCGGGAAGACGGCGGAGATCTGGAACGAGCGGATGACGCCGCGCCGCGCGATCTGCGCGGGCCGGTCGGACGTGATGTTCTGGCCGTTGTAGAAGATCGTGCCGGCGGTCGGCGTCAGGAACTTGGTGAGCAGGTTGAAGACCGTGGTCTTGCCCGCGCCGTTCGGCCCGATCAGGGCGTGGATGGAGCCGCGCCTGACCTTGAGGTTCACGTCGTTCACGGCGACGAAACCCTTGAACTCCTTGGTGAGTCCACGCGTCTCGAGGATGTAATCCCCGCTCACGACTCCTCCTCCTCGGCACCGCCCACGTGCGTCTGCACGCTTCCTGTGCGGTGCGACCTGGCTGGAGCGAACTGCATGCGAGAATACTCAACTGATTGAAAACGCGAGGAGTACCGGTCTTCTGCGGGCCGCCGCGCGCTCACCAGCCGGGCCCGTTGTGTCCGGTGCTTCGGACAGAAGGCCGCGATATTAAGCCAAATCCGGAGATTGCCGGAGCTGTTGCGGCGCCCTTGCAGCGGTAACCGCTGTCCGGAGCGTCGGACGCTCGAAGCGAGTCTCAGGCTTCGATGCCGAGCTGACCGCGCTTCTCATAGAGCGTTGCACGCGAGATGCCGAGCAGTTGCGCGGCGGCGACCTTCTTGCCGCGCGCAGCTGCTAGCGCGGCCCGGATCGCGGCGCGATCCGCTTCGGCGACCGCATCGGTCAGTGAACGGTAGCCCGCCGGGGGCGCGCCGTCCGATTCGATCGGACGTGGGCGCAATACCGCTGTCCGAATTCTCGGACACCGGGGAGGGACTCTACGGGGAGTGACGCCGGACGGGCGTCCGGCAAACCAAAGCCGGGGCGACGACATCGCCCCAGCGCGCGCTGGACTGGCCCGGAGGCCGCCGGAGGAGGAGGAGGTTGGCCGCCTGCCGGGCGCAACCCAGCGCGCAGGGACTCGGTTAGGACTGGTCCGGCGGGCTAGATCCGGACGAGCTGGCCGCTGCGCTCGAGCCTGCGCAGGCGAGCCTCGAGCTCGGCGATGGACTGGGCGCGCGCGAGATACTCCTCTTCGCGGCGCTTGCGGGCGTTCTCGAGTGACCGTTCGAGCCAAGTCCAGAAGCCCACGAAGGCCGACCTGACCGCCGCGGCCCGCAGCGCACGCGCCCGACGCTCGACGTCGCCCGCGTCAAAGGCCAGCGGATCGGCCTCTCGCAGAGGCATACTGCGGTGCACCATTATTGAGTTACAATTGGCCGCAGAGGGATGTTCTTCAGGCTCGGTTCGGATCCCCGGACCACGCCGGATGATGCTATCGCCGTCATACATTGGGAATTCATATTTCATCTAAGTTTCCTTTCTACGCTGCTGACGTAAATGATTTGTTGCAGCGCACATATCTACGATATAAGGGCCGGATCGGAGAATCCAATCGCATGTTTGGATGCTCTCCATCGGTATCGGCTATACTTGGTCTAAGGGTACGTTGCATCGCACAAATTTAACGATTTTCGAGCCGTTCTAGGACATGCTTCGCCTTATGGAGCTCTATCAGCTACGCAGCTTCGCCGCGGTCGCCGAGGTCGGTCACCTGACCCGGGCGTCGGAAAAGCTGCACATCAGCCAACCCGCCCTCAGCGCGCAAATCAAGGCGCTCGAAGACGAGCTCGGCGTCGCGCTGTTCGAGCGGACCTCGAGCGGGATGACGCTGACCGCCGGCGGGCAGCGGCTGCTCGCGGAGGCCGAGAAGGTCCTCGCCGCCGCGCAGGTGCTCCGTAACGAGGCCAGCACCCTGAAAGGCGAGATCGCGGGGAAGGCGTCGGTAGGGACCGTCCTCGAGCCCGATCTCTCGCGCCTCGGCGACTTCCTGAGCGTGATGGTCGAGCGGTATCCGCTCCTCCAGCTCGAGCTCCACCACGAGGTTTCGGGCGCGGCCCTGGAGAAGGTGCGTGACGGCGAGCTCGACGCGAGCTTCTTCTACGGCGAGCTGGCGCAGCCGGGGGGGGTCGCCGGCCTTGCGCTCCGGCCGCTCGTCTACCGCGTCGTGGCGCCAGCCGCTTGGCGCGAGCGCATTGCCGGGGCCGACTGGGCCGCGATCGCGGCGCTGCCGTGGATCCTCACGCCGCCGATCAGCTCGCACAACCCGCTGGTCACCGAGCTCTTCCGCAGCCACGGTGTCGAGCCGACCAAGGTGGTCGAGGCCGACCAGGAGTCGGTGATCAGTTCGCTCGTCGCCTCCGGGGTCGGGCTGTCGCTGATGCGCGAGGACGTTGCGCTCGAGAGAGAAGCGGCCGGCGAGATCTGCCTGTGGGAGCAGGGGCGCGCGACGACGACGCTCTGGTTCATCTACCGGCAGGAACGCGCCGACGACCCCGTGATCCAGGCGCTGCTCGAGGGTTTGCGCGACACCTGGGATTTGCGCGAGGAGCTGGCCGCGCCGCTCCGGAAGCGCGTCGCTAGACGCTGAGCCGCGCGTCGCTCCCTCCCCCGACGCTGGGGGAGGGTCCCGTCCGAGGCGCGCGATCCTTCAGGCTCGCGGTGCTACCTGGCTGCCAGCTTGGCGTTCGCCTGCGTCAGGCGATCGATCAGCACCCGCATGAACGCCTTCTGGAAGCTCACTTGGCAGGCCGAGCTCGCGACCTTGAGGGCGATGGTCTTGATCTCCACCACCGTAATGTCGGTGTTGGAAGTGATGGTCGTCGTCCGCTGCGCGACCTTGTCGCTGAAGTAGAGCAGCTCGCCGAAGCACCCACCGCGTCGCACGGTATTGATCGACGTGTCGTGGATGGAGACGTCGACCTCGCCCTCGACCAGCAGATAGAAGCTCTCGCCCGAATCGCCCTCGCGGATGATGACGGTGCCGCGCGGGATCGTCCGCCACGCGCTGATCCGCAGCGCCTCCCACAGCGTCACGTCGTCGAAGTCCTCGAAGAACGAGAGCGTGCGGAGCTCGGTGAACTTCGCCGAGTCGGAGATCGTCTCGCCCGCGAGCCTGAGCGCGGAGAACGCCTTCGAGAGATCCTTGCCGAAGTCGATCCACGTCGCGTAGCGGTCCGCCGCGTTCTTGCGCATCGCCTTCAGGCAGATCTCGTCCAGAAGAGGCGGCAGCTCCGGCCGGAGCTGAGAAGGCTGCGGCGGAGCGACGTTCAGGATCTCGTAGGTGAGCGAGAGCTGGTTCGAGGCGTTGAACGGGAGCCGCCCGGTCAGCATCTTGTACATCACGACGCCGAGCGAGTAGATGTCGGTCTGGTGCGTGACCTCCTCGAGGCGGATCTGCTCGGGTGACATGTACGCCGGTGAGCCGATGCCGGTGAGCTGGGTCGTGTCCTGGGCGAGCGCCTCCTGAAAGGACGCGCCGAAATCGCTCACCTTGATGTCCCCCTCGGGGCTGTACAGGATGTTGCCGGGCTTGATGTCCCGGTGGATCACGCCCATCTGGAATGCGTAGTCGAGCGCCCGGATGCACTTGAAGACCACCTCGACCACCTTCGACAGCGGCAGCAGGTTGTCGATCTCGGTGTAGGTCTCGAGCGTGGTGCCTGGCACGTACTCCATAACGATGTAGCTGTACTCCGGCTCGCTCACCGCGTCGTAGATCCCGACGATGTGCGGGTGGGTCAGCCGGCCGGCGAGCGCGGCCTCGGCGAGGAAGCCTTTGCGGAGCAGCTTGGCGGTCTGCTCGCTCACGCTCTCCTCGAAAAAGAACACCTTGATCGCGACGTCACGGTCGGCAAACGGGTCGCGGCCGAGGTACACCCGGCTCGTGGCGCCGCGCCCGATTTCCTGAGTAATCGGGTACTTGCCGATGCGCCACTCGAGCTCGAACTTCATCATCTCTGGGGTGGAAAGGCGACGGTCGAGTGTACCGCGGGCCCCCCGGGGGCAGAATGGCAACCGCCCGGCGCGCTTGAAAAAACCGGCAATTGTCCGCAATTGCATGGGGTCTTTGGAAAGGGGCGAACCTCCGCGCCGCGGACGCGATCGGAGGCTCATCTGATCCGGGGGATCCGCGAGGGGGCCGCGCCCCCTCGGTCCCGAACAACGCGGAGGCGCGTATGAGGCTCGACCGTTTGACTACCAAGTTCCAGCAGGCGCTCGCCGATGCCCAGAGCGTCGCCGTCGGCAACGACAATCAGTTCATCGAACCGGTGCACGTCCTCGCTGCGCTGCTCGACCAGGAGGACAGCGGGACGGCGTCGCTCCTCGCCCGGGCCGGCGTCAACGTGCCAAAACTGCGCGAGGGCGTGAAAAAAGCGATCGAGCGCCTGCCGAAGGTCGAAGGCCACGGCGGCGAGGTCCAGATCGGGCGCGACCTCTCCAACCTTCTCAACCTCACCGACAAGGAAGCCCAGAAGCGCGGTGACCAGTACATCGCCTCGGAGCTGTTCCTGCTCGCCCTTGCCGACGACAAGGGCGAGGCGGGTCGGCTGCTGAAAGAGGCGGGCGGGAGCAAGAAAGCAATAGAGCAGGCGATCAAGGCGGTTCGAGGCGGCGAGTCGGTGGCGGATCCCGAAGCCGAGGGTCAGCGCGAGGCGCTCAAGAAATACACGCTCGACCTCACCGAGCGCGCGCGTCAGGGCAAGCTCGACCCGGTGATCGGCCGGGACGACGAGATCCGCCGCGTGATCCAGATCCTGCAGCGACGGACGAAGAACAACCCGGTGCTGATCGGCGAGCCCGGCGTCGGCAAGACCGCGATCGTCGAGGGGCTGGCGCAGCGCATCGTCGACGGCGAAATCCCCGAGACGCTGCGCGGGAAGCGCGTCCTGTCGCTCGACATGGCGGCCCTGCTCGCGGGCGCGAAGTACCGCGGCGAATTCGAGGAACGGCTGAAGGCGGTCCTCAAGGAGGTCACGCAGGCCGGCGACATCATCCTGTTCATCGACGAACTGCACACGATGGTGGGCGCCGGCAAGGCCGAAGGCGCGATCGACGCCGGCAACATGCTCAAGCCCGCCCTCGCGCGCGGCGAGCTGCACTGCATCGGTGCCACCACGCTCGACGAGTATCGCAAGTACATCGAGAAGGACGCCGCGCTCGAGCGCCGCTTCCAGAAGGTCCTGGTCGACGAGCCCTCGGTCGAGGCGACGATCGCGATCCTGCGCGGCCTGAAGGAGAAGTACGAGCTGCACCACGGGGTCGAGATCACCGACGCGGCGATCATCGCCGCGGCCGAGCTCTCCCACCGCTACATCACCGACCGGTTCCTGCCCGACAAGGCGATCGACCTGATCGACGAGGCGGCGGCGCGGATCAAGATGGAGATCGACTCGAAGCCCGAGGCGATGGACAAGCTCGAGCGGCGCATCATCCAGCTCAAGATCGAGCGCGAGGCGGTGAAGAAGGAGAAGGACGAGGCCTCCCGCAAGCGGCTGGCGCTGATCGAGGAGGAGATCAAGCGGCTCGAGAAGGAGTACGCCGACCTCGAGGAGATCTGGAAGGCGGAGAAGGCCGCGGTCCTCGGTTCGCAGCACATCAAGGAAGAGATCGAGGGCGTGCGCGCCGACATCGTGAAGCTGCAGCGCGAGGGCAAGCTCGACAAGGTCGCCGAGCTGCAGTACGGGAAGCTCCCGCAGCTCGAGGCGCAGCTCAAGGCCGCGGAGAAGGCGGGCGCCGGCAAGGAGAAGCCGCGCCTATTGCGCACCCAGGTCGGCGCCGAGGAGATCGCGGAGGTCGTGTCGCGCATGACGGGCATCCCGGTGTCGAAGATGATGCAGGGCGAGCGCGACAAGCTGCTCTTCATGGAGAAGAAGCTGCACGAGCGCGTCGTCGGCCAGGACGAGGCCGTGCGCCTCGTATCGGACGCGATTCGCCGCTCGCGCTCGGGCCTCGCGGACCCGAACCGGCCGTACGGCTCGTTCCTCTTCCTCGGTCCCACCGGCGTCGGGAAGACCGAGCTCTGCAAGGCGCTTGCGGGCTTTCTCTTCGACTCCGAGGACCGTCTCATTCGGATCGACATGTCCGAGTTCATGGAGAAGCACTCGGTCGCGCGCATGATCGGCGCGCCGCCCGGATACGTCGGCTACGAGGAGGGCGGCTACCTCACCGAGGCGGTCCGCCGGAAGCCCTACTCGGTGATCCTGCTCGATGAGGTCGAGAAGGCGCATCCCGACGTCTTCAACGTCCTGCTCCAGGTGCTCGACGACGGCCGGCTCACAGATGGGCAGGGCCGCACGGTCGACTTCAAGAACACGGTCATCGTGATGACCTCGAACCTCGGCTCCCAGATGATCCAGGCCATGGCGGGCGATGACCCGGGCCTCATCAAGACCGCGGTGATGGCCGAGGTCAAGACGCACTTCCGGCCGGAGTTCGTGAACCGCGTCGACGAGATCGTCGTTTTCCACGCGCTCGACGAGCGGCAGGTGAAGGACATCGCGAAGATCCAGCTCCGGTATCTCGCGGAGCGGGTGGCGAAACTCGAGATCCGGCTGGAGGTGAGCGAAGCTGCGCTCTCGGAGCTCGCGAAAGTCGGGTTCGATCCGGTCTACGGGGCGCGGCCGCTCAAGCGCGCGATCCAGCACTTGATCGAGAACTCGCTCGCGAAGGCGATCCTCGAGGGGCGGTTCGGGCCGAAAGACGTGATCCGCGTGGACTGGAAGCGGAACGAGATGGTGTTCGATAAGCTCGCCGGCGAGACCCGCGCGGCGGCCTGACCCCGGACACTGAACGCGGAGATCCTTATCGGCAGTCCGCTCCGTTCTCGGCGCTGAAACTGGCGTTAGCGCAGCGCGGTAACCGAACGCGCTCGGCGGGAAAGCTCGTCCCAGAGCGTCGTGGTGTTCTTGCGGAAGATCGTCTCCGCGTCCGCCTCCACGATCCACCAGTCTCCGCGTACGAGCTCGCCCTTCAGCTGCCCGGGCGCCCAACCCGAATAGCCGACGAACAGGCGCACCGCGGCCGGTGGCTTGAGCAGGAGCTGCTCGACCGTCGCCGGATGAAGCGCGATATGGACGTCGTCGAGGACGGGGAACGACTCGCCGGGGCTTTCGGCTGCCCGGAACACGGCGAAGAGCCCCACGCGCTCGACCGGGCCGCCGAAATGCAGCGGCTCGGTGAACCGCGCGAGTTGGGCGTTCCCCGGGAGGACGTCCGCAAGCGACTCCTTGGTCGGCCGGTTCAGGATCACGCCGATGGTGCCGCCGTCCGGCACCGGCGTGACCAGGACGACGGTGCGGCTGAAGTTCGGATCGAGGATGCTCGGCTTCGCGACCAGGAAAAAGCCGCGCTCGGGAACCTGTGCCCCCGCCGCGGTAGCGGCAAGTGCGAACGCCGCCGCGAGCAGGGCAGCGCGCACGCGGGACAAATCCCTCGTCGAGCTAGTCGAGGGCCGACGCCCCGTCGACTGGCGCGCCGGCGTTGATCTGGCGGGCCATCCGGAGGAGCTCGTCCCAGATCTGGTCGGTGTCCTTGCGGAACACCGTGTTCGCGTCGGGGTTCAGAACGAACCAGAGCCCACGGTCGATCTCGCGCCGCAGCTCGCCCGGCCGCCAGCCGACGTAGCCGACGTAGTACCGGGCGTCGTTCGGGCGCTCCTCGATGATCTTGTCGATGGTATTGACGTTGATCGCGAGATAGAGATTCGCCATCACCAGGATCGAGCCGGCGCCCGGGCTCTGGTCCCCGCGGACCACGGCGACGAGCGCGCTGGTGGAGAAGGGCCCGCCGAAGAACACCGGCTCGGTAACCTTCTTGGACGGCTCGTGCTCCGGGAAGAGGCTCGAGAGAGAGCGGCGCGTCGGCTTGTTGAGGATCACCCCGATATGACCGCCGCTCGCGGTCGGGGTGGCGATGAGCACGGTCTGCCGGTACTCGGGATCGCGGAACGCCGGTGCGGCGATCAGGAACACCGCCTGGTCCGCGGTGGAGGGTGTGCCCTGCGCCATGGCCGGCTGTTGGGCGAGCCCCGCGGCCAGCACGAGCAGGCCGGAGAGCAGGCGGGGAACCATTCTCATCACATCACCTTTCAGTGCAACTCACCCGAGCGAGCGCTCATTGTAGCGAGACGACCTCCGGGTGTCGAAAGCAGGTTACCAGATGGTCGTTCACCATGCCGGCCGCCTGCATGAAGGCGTAACAGATGGTAGACCCGACGAAGCGGAAACCGCTCTGCCGGAGGTCTTTGGAGAGGACATCCGACACGCCGGTGCGCGCCGGGACCTGTCGCAGGCTCCGTCGGCGGTGCTGGATCGGCCGGCCGTCGACGAACCGCCAGAGGTAGGCGTCGAGGCTGCCGTGCCGCTCGATCACCGCGATCGCCGCGCGGGCGTTCGCCACCGCGGCCCCGATCTTCAGGCGGTTGCGGACGATGCCGGCGTCCGCCATCAGGCGCGTCACTTCCCGCGTGCCATACCGCGCGATGCGCCAGGGGTCGAAGTTGTCGAACGCGCGCCGGTAGTTGTCGCGCTTGGCGAGGATGGTCGACCAGGCGAGGCCCGCCTGGGCCCCTTCCAGGATCAGGAGTTCGAACAGCAGACGGTCCTCGTGGACCGGGACACCCCACTCCTCGTCGTGATAGCGGACGTACGCAGGACTGCCCAGGCACCACGGGCACCGCTTGCGGCCGTCGGGCGCGGCGGAGTTCCGCGGCGGCACCTCCGCGCGCTCAGGCCGTGAACGCCTGAATGCCGGTCTGGGCGCGGCCAAGAATCAGGGCGTGGATGTCGTGCGTCCCTTCGTAGGTGTTGACCGTCTCGAGGTTGATCACGTGCCGGATGACGTGGAACTCGTCCGCGATGCCGTTCCCCCCGTGCATGTCGCGGGCGACGCGGGCGATCTCGAGCGACTTTCCGCACGAGTTGCGCTTGATGAGCGACACCATCTCCGGCGCCGCCCGTCCCTCGTCCATGAGCCGCCCGACCCGCAGGCAGGACTGCAGCCCGAGCGTGATCTCGGTCATCATGTTGGCGAGCTTGAGCTGGATGAGCTGGTTCGCAGCGAGCGGCCGCCCGAACTGCGTGCGGTCGAGCGTGTACTGGCGGGCGCGGTGCCAGCAATCCTCGGCCGCACCGAGCGCCCCCCACGCGATGCCAAAGCGGGCCTTGTTCAAGCAGCCGAACGGACCGCCCAGGCCCTGCGCGCCGGGCAGCAGGTTCTCCTCGGGAACGAACACTTCGTCCATCACGATCTCGCCGGTGATCGAGGCGCGCAGGGACATCTTCCCTTCGATCTTGGGCGCGGAAAGGCCCTTCATCCCCTTCTCGAGGACGAATCCCCGGATCACTCCGTCCTCGGTCTTGGCCCAGACGACAAACACGTCGGCGATCGGCGAGTTCGTGATCCACATCTTCGAGCCTTTGAGGACGTAGCCACCCGAAGCCTTCGCGGCGCGCGTCTGCATCGAGCCGGGATCGGAGCCGTGGTTGGGCTCGGTGAGCCCGAAACAGCCTACCCACTCGCCGGTGGCGAGCTTCGGGAGGTACTTCTTGCGCTGCGCCTCGCTGCCGTACGCGTGGATCGGATGCATGACGAGCGAGCTCTGGACGCTCATCGCCGACCGGTAGCCGGAGTCCACGCGCTCCACCTCGCGCGCCACCAGTCCGTAGCTGACGTGGTTCACGCCGGCGCAGCCGTAGCCCTCGATGGTCGAGCCGAGGAAACCCAGGGCGCCGAGCTCGTTCATGATCTCCCGATCGAATTTCTCCTTGCGCGTGGCCTCCAGGACCCGCGGCGCAAGGCGCTCCTGGCAATAGGCGCGCGCACTGTCGCGCACCATCCGCTCGTCCTCGGTCAGCTGGTCCTCCAGGAGGAAGGGGTCGTCCCACTGGAACACCGGTTTCGCTTTCACGTCGGGTGCGTTCATGGCTGGCCCCCCTCGGATCAGGTGTCGGGATGCAGCAATGATAGACCAAGGGCGGCGCGACGCCGGAGCCACGGACTCGCCCGATAGCGCGGATCGCCGGTGGCGCCGTGCAGCGCTTCCAGGATCTCGAGCACCCGCGCCGGGCCGATGGCATCCCCCCAGGCGAGCGGTCCGCGCGGATAGCCGAGACCGAGCGTCACCGCGAGCTCGAGGTCTTGCGGCGAGGAGATCCGCTGCTGCGCGATGTCGCATCCGATGTTCACGACGTGCGCGACCACCCGCTGGGCGATGAAGCCGGGACTGTCCCGGATCATCGAGACCGGCACGCCATCGCGCGCGAACAGCGCGTGCGCGGCGTCGCGCATCGCGGCCGCCGTGGCGGGAGTCGTCATCAGCGTCCGGCGCTTCGCGAGCCCGAAAAGCGCGTCGACGGCGAGGGTGCGAGTCGGATCGACCCGCTCTCCGAGTGCGGCCGTGGTCGCGTCATGGCCGAGCGGCGCAACGACGATCAGCGAATCCGGTCCCGGCCGGTCGCCGCGGTCGAGGCTCGCCCCGAGCTTCGCTGCCAGCGTCGCGACCTCGTCATGCAGCCCGTGCGGCGCAACCCAGACTTTCGGCACCGCGACGTCCGGCACCGCTGCGACCGGCATCGACTTTGCGACGCCGTCGACGTACTCGTAGAAACCCCGATTCGCCGATTTGCGGCCCAGCAGCCCCGCGACGACACGCTGCCCAGTCAGCGGCGAGGGCCGGTAGCGCGGTTCCTGGTAGTACTGGTTGTAGATCGACTCCATGACCGGGTGCGACACGTCGAGCCCGGTGAGGTCGAAGAGCTCGAACGGCCCCATGCGAAAGCCCGCGCAGTCGCGCAGGATCCGGTCGATCTCGTAGAACTCGGCGACGCCTTCACGCAGTGCCTGGAGCGCTTCGGTGCCGAACCCGCGGCCCGCGTGGTTGACGATGAAGCCCGGCGTGTCCTGGGCCCTGACCGGCGTGTGGCCGCAGCGGCGCGCCAGCGCCGTGAGCGCGTCGACCACCCACGGCGCGGTCATCACGCCACCGATCACCTCCACCACCTTCATCAGCGGCACCGGGTTGAAGAAATGAAATCCGCCCACCCGCTCAGGAACCTTGCAGGCGGCCGCGATTGCGGTGACCTGGAGCGACGAGGTGTTGGTCGCGAGCAGGCAGCCGTCGCCGACCACCGCCTCGAGATGGCGAAAAAGCTCCCGCTTTGCCTCCAGGTTCTCGACGATCGCTTCGACGACGACGTCGCACGCGGAAAGATGCGGCAGCACGCGGGTGATCTCGAGCCGTCCGGCGGCGCGCGCGGCCGCCTCCGCCGGAATCCGGCCCTTATCCGCGAGCTTCGCGAGGGTGCCGGCGATGTGATCCTTCGCCGCCGGCGCGGCGTCGGAGCGGGTGTCGTAGAGCATGACGCGGATCCCGGCCTGCGCGGCGATCTGCGCGATCCCGCGGCCCATGACGCCGGTGCCGACGATGCCGAGGGTCAGGTCGGGACGCTGGATGTCGAGCGGCATGGTGCGGTTCCTCCCCTGGTGATCCGGCCGGATTCTAGCCCCGCGGCGCCGGGCGGCCTGCGCGATTGACGCTCGGCCGGCTTTTGGGCAATCTCTGGCGCGAGCGCTCCGTTTCGCGAGGCGCGCCGGTGCGAGGAGAGGCCGACGACGGCCCGCGTTCCGCCGGCGCGTGAGGGAGGCGTGATTCCACAGGAGATTGGAGGGGTCGGATGTACAAGCGGATCCTCATGGCCTACAACGGCACGCACGAGGGCCGGACTGCGCTCTTCGCCTGCGCCGAGATCGCGGCCTTCGGCAAGGGGGAAACGCACCTGCTCGCCGTCGCCAGCATGCCCTCGAGCATGTTCCTCACGGAAGGATTCCTTCCCGAGGAGCTGATCGAGGAGGAGAAGAAGCGCATGCAGGGCGTGCTCGAGGAGGGCCTCGCGGCGCTCAAGGAGCGCGGCTTCTCGGTGACCGGCCACCTGGCGGTCGGCGAGCCGGTCGAGGAGATCTGCCGGCTCGCCTCCGAGATCAAGTGCGACCTCATCGTGGTCGGCCACAAGCAGAAGCAGTCCTTCGCCGCCCGCTGGTGGCGGGGTTCAGTCGGCGCGACGCTGCTCGACTACGCGCCCTGCAGCCTGCTGGTCGCCCTCGCGCCTTGACGAGCGCTGCGGCCGGGCGCGACCTTCCGCGCCGGGTCGACGACCTTGCGCCGCGCGGGGCCCGCGCTTTCGGCAGTTCGCCGGCCCTGATCGAGGCCGGCCGCACGCTCGACTATGTCCAGCTCGCCGAAGCGGTCACCGGGGCCGCGTCGCTCCTCGAGCGTCTCGGTATCCGGCCCGGCGATCGCGTCCTCATCGTCAACGAGAACTGTGCAGCGGCGCTCGTCGTCGCGCTCGCGGCGAGCCGGTCTGGCGCCTGGCCGGTGCCTGTCAACGCCCGGCTCTCCGCGCGCGAGATCGACGCGATCCGCGGCCACTGCCTGCCGCGGCGGGCGTTCTTCACCGTGCAAGTGTCCGACGAGGCGGCAGCACACGCAGCGCGACTCTCCGGCGAGTCGCTTGTGCTACCGGGCGTCGGCGCCGTTGCGGTCGCGCCGCTCGACGAGACGGCGATCCCGGAACCCGTGCGAGACGATCCGGCGGCGGAAGTGGGGACGCTGATCTACACCTCCGGCACTACGGGCGCGCCGAAAGGCGTGATGTTGTCGCATTCGAACCTGCTGTTCGCGGCGCGCTCCGGCGCGACGCTCCGGCGAGTGGCCGCTGGCGACCGGGTGTACGCGGCGCTGCCGATCTCGCATGTTTTCGGCCTCGCCTCGGTCGCGCTCAGCACGCTCCTCGCCGGCGCGGCGCTGCATCTCGTTCCGCGCTTCACGGCCGAGGGGTTTGCGGCGGCCCTGGCGGAGGAGGGCATCAGCATCGTCCCCGGCGTGCCGGCGATGTACGCCCGGCTGCTCGATCATGCCCGGCGCACCGGCCGGACGCTGGTCGCGCCGCGGGCACGGTTCCTCTACGCGGGTGGTGCACCGCTCGACCCGCAGCTCAAGACCGACGTCGAGCGCGTCTTCGGTCAGCCGCTGCACAACGGCTACGGCCTGACCGAGACCTCGCCGAGCGTCGCCTCGACCCGGATCGACTCGCCGCGCGCCGACCTCTCGA
Organism: uncultured beta proteobacterium; assembly: GCA_963744255.1. Classification (GTDB taxonomy): domain Bacteria; phylum Pseudomonadota; class Gammaproteobacteria; order Burkholderiales; family SG8-39; genus DATEDA01. The sequence goes on along the minus strand of CAVUSZ010000055.1, from coordinate 18,848 downwards.
TCGGCCCGCCGGTACCCGGCATCGAGGTGCGCATCGTGGACGCCGCCGGCCGCGTGCTGCCGCCGGAGGAGGTGGGCGAGCTGCACATCCGGGGGCCGAACGTGATGCTCGGCTACTACCGCGCCCCGGAGCTGACTGCCGCGGTCGTGAGCTCCGACGGCTGGTTCAATACCGGCGATCTCGCGCGCGCCGACGCCGCGGGCAACCTCTTCATCGCCGGCCGCAGCAAGGAGCTGATCATCCGCTCGGGCTTCAACGTCTACCCGGTCGAGGTCGAGGGGGTGCTGACCCAGCATCCGGATGTGCGCCAGTGCGCGGTGGTCGGGCGCACGGTGCCCGGGAACGAAGAGGTGGTCGCGTTCGTCGAGCTGCGCGAAGGCGCCGCGACGACGCCCGGCGACCTTGCGGCGTTCGCCGCCGAGCGGCTTGCGCCGTACAAGCAACCCGCCGATATCGTCGTGCTGCCCGCGCTGCCCTCGAGCGCCACCGGCAAGGTGCTCAAGAGCGCACTGCGCGAGCTGGCGGGTTCGACTACTTGAGCGAGAAGTCGACCCGCTCGGGCTTGCCCTTGTCCTTGATACCCTCGGTGCCCGACTTCGGCGCGACGAGGAACACCCGGTCCGCCGGGATGCCGCCTTTCCCGACCAGCCAGTCCTTCGCCGCCTGGGCGCGCCGGTTGGCGAGCTGACGCAGGTCCTCCTCGGAGGCTTGCGCATTGGCAAGCATGAGGCTCTCCATCTCCGGCACCGGCAGGTCCCGGGCGATGCCGATCGCGTTGCGCGGCTTCGGGAAGTTCGCGTCCTTGTACGCGGCGGTCAGGTACTTCGGATACTCGCTCGGCTCGACCTTGATCTCGTCGAGCGAGACGGTGGCGGCGCCCTTGCCGGTCTCCTTGACCTTCTGGGCCTTGATCTGGTTCTCGACCGCCGCGCGCTTCAGTCCCTCGCGGTCGGCCGCGGGATCGACGCGGCCCGCGACGTCGAGCTTGAGCCCCGGGCGCTCGTCGAGCGCCTTCGCGATCGACTTGAGCTTCGTCTCGTCGGCGGCGTCGAGCTGCGCCGATCCGGGCGCGAACTCGACGTAGGCGAGGTCCTCGCCGCCGCCGCCGAACATCGCGCCGATCAGCGCGAACGGCGCCGTGACCGCCTTCACCACCAGATTGATGATCACCTGGATGATGATCCCGCCGACGCTGAACTGCGGGTCGTCGAGCGAGCCGCCGACCGGGAGGTTGATGTCGATCACGCCGTTACGGTCCTTGAGCAGCGCGACCGCGAGCAGCACCGGCAGCTTCGTGGCGGTCGGGCTCTCGACCTTCTCGCCGAAGGTGAGCTGGTCGAGGTACACGTTGTTCTCGGCGGTGAGCTTGCGGGTCTCGACCAGGTACTTGACCTTCACCGAGAGCTTCCCGCGCTCGATGCCATAGCCGGCGTATTTCACCGAGTAGGGCGAGAGCGGCGGCAGCTCGATGTCGGTCGCGCTCGCCTTGATGTCGAGAAAAAGATCGCGCGCGAGCGGGTTGATCTTGCCGGTGATCTCGAGCGGTGCGGTGTTGTCGACCTTGCCGCGCAGCTCGACCTCGCCGGGGGTCTCCGGCGTGATGGCAGTGACGCTGCCGCTGACGCCGGTCAGGTTCGCCGAGTAGTTCGGCCGGACGAAGAAATCGCTGAAGTTGATGTTGCCGCCCTGCAGTGTGATCTTGCCGATCGCGATGTTCGCCGGCAACGCCGCGGCCTTTGCCGCCTCCGCGATCTTCGCCTCGGAGCCTGACGCCGGCTTTTCCGCGGCGGCCGGTGCCGCCGCGCGCTTCGGCGCCCCGGGCGTCGCACCGGGCTTCTTCGCGAGCCGCTGCATCGCGAGCCCCTGCAGATTGATCGTGCCATCGGCATTGATGATCAGCCGCGAGTAGAAGTCCGAGAGCGCGACTTCGCCGACGTTCACTTGCAGCGGCTCGAGCGTCGACTTGATCCCGCCCAGATAGAGCGACTTCCACTTCAGCAGGTCCTGCGAGGTGGGCCTGTCCACCGCCGCGAGGTCGGTGACGTTCACGTCCCCCGCGTACCGGAGCTTCGGCTGCGCGCCGGGGGGTAGGTCGAAGTCGAGGACGCCTTTCGCCGACACCGCCCCCGCGGTCACCGCGAGATTGAGCGCCTGATCGACGTACGGCTGGAACGGCACAAGCTCGATTGTCCGCACGTCCACGTTCATCCTGCCCGCGACCGGGTTTGTCGCGATCGGACCGGACACCGCGAGCCTGCCGGTCTTGTTGACAGTCGCGCGAATCGAAGCTTTCCCTTTCGCCCCCCTGGCGTTGCTGAGGTCTTCGCCCGTCACATCAAGTCCGGTGACCCGAACCTTCACCGGCGTCGAGGTCGTGCGATCCTCGAAGTTCACCGCGAAGCGCTCGAACCGCGCGCGTTTGGCGAGCACCTGCCACTCGTCGCCACCCGGCGTGCCTCCCGGTGCGTCGGTCGAGGGGGCGATCTTTATAAGCCGAGTGAAGTTGAGCTTCCCGTCGGGATCGCGGTGGACGTTGCCAAGCGCATCGCGGCCGGTGAGCTCGCCGAGCACGATGCTCCGCTTCGCGAGGTCGGCCGAGCCGTCCTTCACCTCGAGAATCGGGATTCGCCAGAGCGGTTCCTTGTCGCCCGGGAAGTGAAGCCGCAGCGACTTGATGGTTGCGTCGAGCTCGGCGAGCCGCGCGTCGAGCTTACCGGCATTGAGCGCGGCCTCGAAGCGCGTGGCGGCGTCGAGCGTGCCCTCCGCGACTTCGACGTTGAGCGCGCTCTCGTAGTAGGGATAGAGCGCGCCGAGCCGGAAGCCGCCGAGCTCGACCTTGCCGTCGGCGCGGACCGGAGTGAGCTGAACGCTGCCGTCGTAGGCGAACGTGCCCTTCGCGTCGGTCTCGAAGGCGAGCTTCACGCCCGCCTTCGCATCCGGCACATTGCTCAGGCCCTGTACAGCGAGCGCGATGTTCTGCAGCACGACGCGATAGGGCCGCGCCGGCACTTCGTCGACGAGGTGGAGCCTGCCGCCGCTGAGCTTGATCTCACCGATCGTGAATACGAACGGCGCCCCGGGTTGCGCCGGGGCGGGCCTTGCGTCGGCCGCCGCCAGCTCCGGCGCGAGCTTCATCACGTTCAGCTCGCCGTTCTTGAGGCGCGTGAGGTGGGCCTCGACTCCCTCGATTGCAACCGAAGTAACGTCGGCCTTGCGGCCTATCGCATCGAGCGAGCCGATCGCGACGCGCACGCTCGGCAACCCGAGCACCGGCGCGCCGCCGAGCTCCTGGAGGACGATCTTGCTGAGCGCGATGTCGCCCGACAGCGTCAGCGACTGCGGCTTGTCCCCGGCGCCAACGAAATTGAGCGTGAGCTCGGTGTCGAGCTGGCCCGAGGGCAGCTTGAACTTGAGCGGCACCGGCGAATAGTCGGCGTACTTCGGCAGCTGAAGCGCGTCGAGGTCGATCCTGAGCGTCGTTTCGCGGGTGTCCTTGAACGGCTTGGTTTCGCCGGTGAGCTGCAACGGGGCGCCGTTCACTTTCGCCGCGAGGAGCGGCTGAACGTTGATCTCGGCGTGCGTCGGGATGGTCGAGATGAAGGGAATGCCGACGCGGATGTCGGCGACCGAATGCTGGTTTCGCTCCGGGCGGTCGTCGAAGTCGATGCGGCCGTCCGCGAGCTCGATGTTGTACAGCGCGAGCTTCGGCGGCGGGCCATCGCTTTTGGGCTTGTTGAGCGCCTCGTCGATGAGGTCCTGGAAGTTGTAGGTCTTGTCCTCGTTGCGGATCAGCCGCAGGTGCGGCTTCACCAGCCGGACCTGGTCGAGCACCGGCGCCAAGTGGAAGAGCGACCCCAGCGAGGCGTCGACGTAGAGCTCGTCGAACGTGAGGGCGGGCTCGGGCCCGGGGCGGTCCTTCATGACGAAGCCGCGGACGGTGACCGCGAGCGTGAACGGGTTGACCCGCAGCGTCTCGATGGTGACCTCGCGCTTCAGCTCCTTCGAGAGCGTCTCGACGAGATAGGACTTCGCGATCGGGGGGACGATGAAGAAGCCGATGATGCCGATTGCGACGATCACCCCCAGGATCCACCAAGCGATCCGCCGGACGCGCGGGGTCTTGGCGAGGTCCGTGAGCGATGCGGCAGCGTTCCGGGCGACGTTCTGCATGGCGGCTCCATCCGGCCCCGAGGGGGCGTTCGAGTGGCGCGAACCGCGTCGACTGTCAAGCGTAACAGGGACATGGCAAGATGTCCCGCATGGCGGGGCCACGAGCGTGCGGGTGAAGACCGGGAAGCGCAGCGGGCCGAAGGTGTCACCGCTGGGCGATGGGGCGGTCCTCCTCACACTCGCCGACGCACTGGAGCTCGACGCGAACGCGCGCGCACGCCGTGTTGCCCTGGACATTCGCGCGCGCGGGTTCGGCTGGATCACCGATGTCATCCCCGCGCTCGTGACGGTGACGGTGTGCTTTGACGCACGCACGGCGCGCGAGGCGGGGGAGCGCCGCGCGACGCTGGAGCGGATGCTCCTCGAGGCGGTCGAGCGCAGCGCCGGCGCGCGCACCGCAGCCCGCGCGCGCACGGTCGCGATCCCGGTGTGCTACGAACCGGCGTTCGCTCCGGATCTCGAGGAAGTGGCGGAGCGGACCGGTCTCACGCCGGCTGCGGTGGTCGCACTGCATGTCGCGACGCCGCATTGCGTGCTGATGATCGGCTTCGCGCCGGGTCACCCCTATATCGGCGGCCTCGATGCCCGGCTCGCAGTGCCGCGGCGCCCATCGCCCCGTCACCGGGTCGAGGCCGGATCGGTCGCAATCGCGAACGCCCAGACCTCGATCTACCCGTTTGCCACGCCGGGCGGCTGGAACGTCATCGGCAGGACACCGCTCGCGTTGTTCGATCCGGCGCGCGAGCCGGCGAGCCTGCTCGAACCGGGCGACGACGTCGAGTTCGTGCCGGTCGCGCGCGCCGAGTTCGAGCGGATCGCCCGCGATCGACGCCGATGAGCCTCCGGGTATTGCGCCCGGGGGCGCTCGGCACTGTCCAGGACCTTGGCCGCCGCGGGCGGCAGCATCTCGGGATCGTCCCCGGCGGCGCGATGGACCCGGTCTCGCACCGGATCGCAAACGCGCTGGTCGGAAATGCGGCAGAGGCGGCGACGCTCGAGGTTGCGCTGCTCGGACCGGATCTGGTGTTCGTCAGCGATGCGCTCATGGCGTTGCACGGCGCCCGGTTCGCCGCGCGGATCGACGGCGTCCCGCTTCCCCAATCGCGCCCCGTGCTCGCGCGTGCGGGCGCTCGGCTGCAGATCGGGCCCGCCGCGGCGGGGTGCTTCGGGTATCTGGCCGTCGCGGGCGGCATCGACGTCGAGCCGGTCCTCGGCAGCCGCAGCACGTATCTCGCGGGCGGATTCGGCGGTTGGCGGGGACGGGTGCTCGAGCGCGGTGCGGTGCTGCCGCTCGTGCCAGATGCGGCAGCCGTGGCGGCCAGACGGTTCGCCCGGGCGACACGTCGTCGGCGGGCGATCGGCGTCGGTCGTTCCGAGACGGTCGGCTGGTTCGCGCCGGCCGCGACCCTGCCGGAGCACGACGCGCCCGTCGTCCGGGCTCTCGAGGGGATGCACTACGGGTTGTTCGACGAGGGTGCACGTGCCGCGCTCTTCGCCGAGCGCTGGCGCGTCGCCCCGGACTCGAACCGCATGGGCTTTCGTCTGCTGGGACCGCGGCTCGAGCTTGCCGCACCAACCGAGATCCTCTCGCAGGCGACCTGTCTCGGGACCGTGCAGGTGCCGCCTGCCGGGCAGCCGATCGTGCTGATGGCCGACCACCAGACGACCGGCGGCTATCCTAAGATCGCGGAAGCGATCGCGGCCGACACGCCGATGCTGGCGCAACTCGCCCCGGGGGCCTCGCTGCGGTTTGCGGGCGCGACGCTGGCCGAGGCGGATGCGGCGCGTGAGGCGCTGTGCGCACGCACCGACATGCTGGTGGAACGCATTCTCTGGGAGCTCGGCGATGAAAACGATTGATCTCAATTGCGACATGGGCGAAAGCTTCGGCGCCTGGAAGATGGGCGACGACCGCGGGATCATTTCGCTCATCTCCTCGGCGAATGTCGCGAGCGGGTTTCACGCGGGCGACCCGGCGACGATCCGCGAGACGGTCGCACTCGCGGTCGAGCACGGGGTGGCAGTCGGCGCGCACCCGTCCTTGCCGGATCTGCAGGGCTTCGGCCGCCGCCCGATGAAGGTAAGCCCGCCAGAGGTCTACGATCTGGTCCTCTATCAGGCCGGCGCCGTGGAAGCGTTCGCGAGGGCGGCGGGGACCAGGCTGCACCACGTCAAGATCCACGGCGCGCTCTACAACATGGCCGCGCGTGACGCAGAGCTCTCGGAGGCCATCGCGCGCGCAGTGCGCGATCTCGGGGGCGGGGTGTTGCTCTACGGCCTGTCGGGGAGCGCGATGATGACAGCCGCCGCGGCGCTCGGCGTGCGCGCGGTGGGGGAAGTATTCGCCGACCGGTCCTATCAGCCCGACGGCACGCTGACGCCGCGAAGCGAACCGGGTGCGATGATCACCGACGCGGCTGCCTCGGTGGCGCAGGTGCTGACGATGGTCGAGCAGGGCAAGGTCCGCGCGCTGTCGGGCGCAGAGATCCCGGTCGATGCGGGGACGCTCTGCCTGCACGGTGATCAGCCCGGCGCCGTGCGGTTCGCGAAAGCGCTGCGGGAAACGTTTGCCGCGCGCGCGATCGAGGTGCGGGCGCCGTAGCGCGGCATGCGGACAGCCTCAGCCGGGTTCACGGCGAGGTCCGCGTACGCCGCGTAGGTGCTCAGAAGGAGCGGGACTGCAGCGAGGATTCGGATCATCGAAGGCTCCAGTAGGTTGGAACAAGGCGTCAGCGCTACTCGAAGCCGGCTGACATTCCCCTGACCGTCGCGGTCAGTTAGGAAACCTAGAGGTCGGCGGCGCGTGCGCGCGGCCCCGGCTCATCCCGCGGCTTCGCAGCTGCCGCACGACCGCGGATACCGCTGCGGCGGCTTCCAGCCGTCGGGGAACTGCTTCGACGGACCGAGATACCGCTTGTCGAAGAGGAAAAGCAAGCTTCGTCGTTGAGATCCTCCCGGGCATACCGGCCGTCGCAACGACTTGATCCGCGGGGGCGCGACCTTCGACGAGTGGACGACCAGCTCCACGCGCCTCTCGACCGAGCATTCGGCTTTCATTGCTCCCTCGGCGGCGGCGCGCGCCGTCCCGCAATGCCCACTGGTTGGCTTCGAGGAGGCGGGCACGACCTTCACGGTCCGGTTGCCCCAGGGATCGCGCGACTGAGTTGCGACGTCAGGTAAACGCAAGGTTCCCCGTTTAGCATGCACTGGGCTGACGGTGGGCGCTCGCCGCCGTAGCGGCACAGGGGCGTGCTCGTCGCCGGTGCCATGCAATTCGTCGATAGCGATCTGAAAAAAACGCTCGACCCGGGATGCCGCCGACGAGTTCGCGGGCAACGGGGGTGTGATTTCGAGTCGTATGGGTCGTTGGCGGAGGTGCCGATCGAGCTGCGGCGGAGCGACTGTCTCTTGCGCAGGCGAATCTGACGCGGGCTAGATATGACCTCGAAAGCACCGTTGGTGAGCATTGGGATGCCGGTACGGAACGGCGAGGAATACTTGAGCGAGGCGCTCGATTCCCTGCTGGGCCAAACGTTCACGGACTTCGAGCTCATCCTTTCGGATAACGGCTCTGAGGACGCAACGCCGAAAATCTGCAAGGCGTATGCCGCGAGGGATTCGCGGGTCCACTATCATCGATTTGAACAGGATGTGGGAGCGGCCCGGAACTACAACCACACCTTCAACCGGGCGCGAGGGCGCTATTTCAAATGGGCCGCCCATGACGACGTCTGTCTGCCTGAGTTTCTCAGCCGGTGTCTTTCGGTGTTCAACACTGCACCTGCTTCCGTGGTGTTGGTGTATGCGAGGACCGAGTTGATCGGCGCCCGCGGTGAGCCGCTCGGCTATGATCCAGTCTGTCTTGCCCTGGAAGACCCAAGAGCGCATCGGCGACTGGCCCATTACCTGGAGCACGTTCGTTTTGCTAACGCGGTAATGGGACTGGTCCGGTATGACGTGCTTCGGAAAACGCGCGGGCACGACACGTTCATCAGCGCCGACCTCGTGCTGATGGGTGAGTTGCAGATGCTGGGCGCTTTCCGACAGGTCCCGGAAGTGCTGTTTCGACGGCGATTGCACAAGGGACAGTCACGGCAGGCGAACGTGGACCGCAGAGACCTACAGGCTTGGTTCGACCCGACGACCCGGAATCGGATGCTCTGGGTGCCGGTCGACGTCCTTCTGACCCTGGAATACGCCCGTTCGGCCATGCGCATCCCGACTCGTTTGCGGGACAGGCTGCTGTGCCTGATGACGGTAATGAGGAAGCGCTTGTGGAAGGAGAACATTCACCCGCGCTTGAGGCGGTTTACGGGCAAGCCACCACCGAGCGGTGCACCTCGCCACGAGACGGATGCAGCCCATCAGGCAGATCGGAGCAATCGGCATGATGGCGAGGCGGCGGAGCAGCGGACATTGAACTGAGGTCACTCGGAAGACCGAACCATGTGATCGCAGGAGTATGGTCACGGGCGATGTCCTATTTTGCGGCGAAACTTACTCTGGAAGGGCGAGCCGGCGGAGTTGACGATCGAGGTCGAGACGCACCTGGACGGGCCGCTCAGGGGCGCGATTCCAGACCACGCGCACCGGATGTCTCTTCACCCCAATCCGAACTGAAGGAAGGAGACTGGAACGGCGATGGTTCGCACGCTTGCTGTCCTGACCCTGCTGGCCTCCGCGCCGGCGGCCCTCGCGCAGGAAACGCATCCTCGCATGTACCTGGATTCCGGAGAGATCGCTGCGATCAAGACGCAGGTCCAGGCGGGCGCCGCCCCCTGGAAGGCCGCCTACGAGCGCATGATCTCCAACGCTAACGCGGCCCTCTCGCAGCGCGCGCTCAGCGTGACCTTCGGCGGCAAGGCCCCCTCCTCGGGAGACTCCCACGACTACTGGACCGAGGCGCCCTACCTGGGGACGGGCGACGGCTCATCAACCCCGCCCAGGATCGGACCGACTACACGGCGGCGAACGCCCTGAGCAGGGCAGTGCGGAATCTAGGGCTCGCCTACACCTTCACGGGAGAAGCGCGCTACGCTGACAAGGCGGCCGCGCTGCTCAAGGTCTGGATGGTGAACCCGCAGACCCGGATGAACCCGAGGTTCACCAACGGCCAGTCTCGCATCGAGCTGTGCATCACGATACCGGGAGTGTTCTATGGCGCGGACCTGATTTGGCATGCACCAAGTTGGAGCGCGGCCGACCGGGCAGCAGTCTCCTCCTGGGCGCGCACGTTCGGTGCGAGTGCCCGGAGTTGGACGGGGACGAACAACTTCGAGAACTGGCGCCACGTCCTGTTAGCTTCGGCGGGCGTGGCAGGCGAGGATCCCTCGCTCCGGCAGGAGGCGTTCGACAGCTGGAAGAGCTTCCTGCCCGGCGCGATGGCCGCGGATGGCAGGCTGGTCCACGAGATCGGTCGCACGAAGTCGCTCGACTACTCGACCTATGCGCTCAACGCGATGGTCCAGGCCGCCGAGATCGCCCGGCACTTCGGCGTGGACCTCTATTCGTACCGACTCTCCGACGGCCGGGGGCTGGAGAAGACGCTGGACTATCACGCCCCCTTCGTGAGCAATCCGTCCTCCTGGACCTATCAGCAGATCGCGCCGTACGCCGGCGACAACAGCGCAGTGTACGAGGTGGCCTACCTCTGGAAGCAGAAGCCCTCGTATCTGGCCGCCATCAACCGCAGCGGCCGTCCCATGGACGAGGGCCGCGTGATGGGCCCGACGACGCTCACTCATGCCTTCGGCGCGTTTCCCTTCGACTTCGTGAGCATAGGAAAATCGAACACTGTTGTGGTCAGCAGTGACGTTCGAGTGCGTCAGTGAGCTCGCACCGGAAATCGGCGAGTTTGGTGGCGGCGGCTTCATCGGACAGATCGGTGGGCAGGTACACAAGCGGTAAATCGCTGGGCTGCAGCTGCCAGGCCGCCTGGTCTACCCGGGCCTACCGGAAAGACATCCGCTTGATGCCACTGGTTGAAACGCGGGCTGACGGGTGACTGATCGATCGTGGGCACGACATTCCCATTCGCCGCTCAAACGGCAGCTCACCGCTTCGCTTCGGGCGGGCAATTCGACGTCGCACAGTGGGCGTCGACGAAGCAAGTCGCCGAAGCGGCGGCTCGCGGGCGGCAAGTGCGGTCGCGCTCAGCCGTGCGCATATCTTTTCACCGGAGACACTGGAGGTTCAGCTTCTCGAGCTCATCGATGAGCTGCCGTTCTTCGCCGGCCTCCGTGACAAGGATGTAAGTGTGCCCGCTGGGGTCTTCCTTCTCTACGCGAGGGACATTCTGCTACGTCTCCTCTTCGGGCGGCCGATGGGCCTCGTGCTCTTCAGGGGGAGTTGCCTTCCGCCGCGACGCGTGCGCTACTGTGGTGAGCGGTTCCGCGACGACCGTGTGTTCCTCGAGTCCGGAGAAGAGGAGGCCGAGCGGCTTGTCATCTCGCTCGGACTGCATCGTGGGAGTTCGCTCTTGGAGATTGGTTGCGGGCCGGGCCGCTTACCTATCGGGCTTCTGCGTCGCGTTGGCGCCATCAAGTGGTACCAGGGAATCGATATCGACCGGACGGCCATCGAGTGGTGCACTCGCTTTATCAGCCGCTACCACCCCACGTTCCGATTCGAAGCCATCGATGCCAGGCACGAGCGGTATAACCCCGCCGGTCCGTCCATGGATGAACGGTTCTCGCTGCCCTTCGCTGCAGAGTCGTTTGATCTCATCTACCTTCATTCGGTTTTCGCCAATATGGTAGAGAACGACGTGCGGGTGTACGCGCGCGAGTTTCAACGGTTGCTGAAGCCCGACGGCCGAGTGTTCCTCACCGCCTTCGTCGAGGAAGGGGTTCCACCGGTGACGTTGAACCCCGAGGGCTATGTCATGCCCTGCAAGGGGCCCCTCGAGATTGCTCGCTATGAGAAGAGTTTCTTTTTTTCTCTGTTCACGGACCACGGCTTGCGCGTGGAGCGATTTCAGCACGGGGTCGAGCTCGACCGGCAGAGTGCCCTCTATCTCCGGCGGGCGGTCTGAGCCCATCGGATATCGTATCGAAGCGTGGCATGGGCAGGACATGGCTTGAACTCGCTGAATCAGCAGATTTGGCGAGCCTTACCCTCCCTCGCCGATCGCGGCGGGCGACGCGACATGAAGTCCCCTGCCGAGCTCAGCTAGAGCGCCACGGCGTCACTTGAGTTCGGCCTGCGGCGCGAGATCCCCGGCGTTATAGCAGTCGAGGCGCAGCAGGTTCTTCACGGCTCGCGCATTGCACGGCGAAGCGACCCGTTAATCGGCTCCAGGAGGTAGTCGAGTGTCGTCCGCGGAGTAGTCTTGAGAAAGGACTCTACGCGCATGCCGGGCTGCAGCCGCACATCCGGAGCTGCGGCGAGCGATTGTTCATCGACGCGGATATTAGCCAAGTAGTAGGACACGTCGGTGTTCGGATCCGTAAGCCGATCCGCCGAAACGTAGACCAGTTCACCTTCAATCAACGGAGTATTGCGCGCATGATAGGCGGTAAAGCGCAGGTCGGCGCGCATGCCCGAATGCACGTGGCGGATATCGTCTAGGTTAATGCGAACCTCGACGATGAGCGGGTTGTCGGCGGGCACGATGTCAAGTAATGGCTCACGCGGTCCGACCGTGGCGCCGACGGTGAACACCGTGAGACCCACGACCGTCCCGGCAATCGGCGCCACGACGGCCTGACGCCTCACCGCATCGCGCGATGGTTTGAGTTGTTCCTCGAGGGTGACGATCTTGTTCTGAGTCATGGTGTATTCGTCCGCGGCGACCTTCTGGTACTCGTTTCGCAAGCTTGCGCCGCGCATGTCGAGCTCCGTGATTTTCTGCTTGGCCCGCGCCTCGCCCGCCAGCGATTCGGCGTGCTTGGAGCGATATTCTTCCGCAGTGCGCTTGAGCCTTAGAACCTGCATTCTGGAGACGAAGTTGAGGTCGCGCAGGCGCTCGTTCGCACTGACCTCCTCGTCGAGCAAGTCAGCGGCGGAGACATCGGCCTTGGCCTTGATCGCGAGCGCATCCATTTCCTGTCTGGTCTGTTTTCTCTGGTCCATGAGAAGGGCAAGCTGCTCCTCCAGAGTGCGCCGCCGAGCCTGGAACAAGGCTGTCTCCAGCCGCAGCAGCGAGCCGACGCGCGGGTCGGCTGCGCGCTCGCGCAACGTCGGAGGAAATTCCACCGCCAGGAGGCCATCGCGCTCGGCCCGCAGGCGAGCCGCTTTGGCGCGCTCCGCATCGAGCTGCGCGCTCACGGTGGAGAGCTCCGCGCTCATGCGTTCGTCGCCGATCGCGATAAGCGGCTGCCCGGCGTGCACGTAGTCACCGTCCTTGACCAATATCTCCTTCACGATGCCACCTTCCAGGTGCTGCACGGTCTTGCGATTGCTTTCCACCTTGACCACGCCGGGTGCGATGATCGCGCCGGCAAGGGGCGCGAGCGCCGCCCAAGCGCCCACCACGCCGAAGGTAAGCGCGATAACGGTGAGTCCGATGCGGATGCTGCGACGCGCATCGGCCGCCGGATGCAGCGTCGGGAGTGGGATGAAAGTGTGAGCAGTATTCATATCCGTCCACCTGGAATGACTACGGGGTGCAGTTGCGGCTGCGCATCGCGATGGAGCCGCGCCATGATCTCGGCGCGCGGGCCGAGTAGATCGATGTGGCCGTCCCTCAACACGAGGAGCTTGTCGACATAAGTTAGCAGCGACGGACGATGGCTGACCACGACGAGCGTCACGCCCGCCTCGCGCAAGTCGCGCATAGCCCCTAGGAGCGCCGCCTCGCCCTCGCTATCCAGATGGGCGTTGGGCTCGTCCAGGACCACGAGCTTCGGGGCGCCGAAAAGCGCGCGGGCGAGCCCGATGCGCTGTCGCTGTCCGCCGGACAGGGTCGCACCGCCGGCACCGATCTCGGTGTCGTAGCCCTTGGGCAGGCGCAAGATCATCTCGTGCGCGCGGGCGCGCTTGGCGGCTGAAAGGATTTCCTCCGCGCTCGCATCCTTGAGCCGCGCGATGTTCTCACCGACGGTGCCGGCGAAGAGCTGAACATCCTGGGGCAGATAGCCGAGGTAGCGGCCCAGGTGCCCGCGCGGCCAGCGGGCGACATCCGCACCGTCAAGCCGGACCGCCCCCGAGGTTGCCGGCCACAGGCCGACGATGAGGCGCGCGAGCGTGGATTTCCCGGAAGCGCTGGGGCCGACGAGTCCCAACGACTCCCCGGCCGCTAGGGCGAAGGAAAGCCCTTTCAGGAGGGTCCGTTCGCCGCCGGGCAGTGCGAGCACGACGCGTTCGAGCTCCAGTCGCCCGGCGGGTGGCGGCAGCTCCAGGGCCGGACCCGCCGCGTCGATATCGGGCAACAAGTGCCGCAGGCGCCGGTAGGCGGCGCGCGCCTCGACCAGGCTCTTCCAGGTGAGAATGGCGCTTTCGACCGGAGCCAGCGCCCGCGCGAGAATCAGGGTCGCGACGATCATGACGGCGGCGGTCGTCTCCTGCTCGACCACGAGCAGGGCGCCGGCCCCCAGCATCAGCACCTGGATCGCGAGGCGCACGAACCGGGTCGCGCCGCCGCACAGCCCCGCGGCGCGGCTGGCGTCGACCTGGGCATCGATCACCCGGGTGTTGCAGCGCTGCCAGCGGCGTTGCAGATCCCCCAGCATGCCAAGCGCGTACACCGCTTCGGCGTTGCGCACGCCACCCTCTATGCATGCCCCCGCGCGCTGCGCTTCTTCGTTCATCCTGTCGAGCGGTCCGCGCGTCAGCTTCTCATTAAGAACGGCGAGCGCGGCAAGGGCCGCGGCACCCAGTGTTGCAATCACGCCGAGCCACCAGTGGAACAGAAAGATCACGCCGAGGTAGAGTGGCAGCCAGGGCGAATCGAACAGCGCGCAGACACTGCCACCAGTCAAGAATCCCCGTACGGTGGCGACATCCTTGAGGCCCATGACCGGAGGGCCGGCGCCGGGGCGCGTGGCGCCGTCCAGTACACGTTCGAGGACCGGTGGCGCTGCCATGGCGTCAAGCGCCACGCCGGCCGCAAGCAGCAGCCGCGAGCGCACGGTTTCCAGGCAAAGGTGAATGAGGAGCGCCGCCATCGCGAGCAGCGTCAGCAAGAGAAGGGTGTCGATGGAGCGGCTCGTGAGCACCCGGTCGTAGACCAGCAGCATGTAAAGGGGCACGGTCAGGACCAGCAGATTGATGAAGAAGCTGAATACTCCGACGTAGAAAAAATGCGCCTTGCACCGTAAGAGAAACTCACGCATCGCCTGCTCCAGGGTCGGTGACGCGCAGCACCCCGAGCTTTCCCACGGTGGACCACGCGCTATGACAAAGTTTTGAACGCCCGTTCGGCTTCATTTGGAAGGCAGGGCGGCGCTCGTGGCGCCGCCCCGCTTCACCCCGCAACAATCGTGTTGCCACGAGATCACGAACTTGAAGGAAGGAAGCGCCGCCCTTGTCGAACGACTCGCTCGACGCCGCCTTCGCTGGCACTTCAAATCAGCACGAAGTCCGTGTTATTGAGCGACGCGGCTACAGCCGGTGCGACCGACGCGAACAGCATGCTGTCTGAAAAGCCAGCACCGCCACCGGACGTCGGGTTGTACCAGAGGTTGCCGGTATTCGTGTCGACGAAGATGCCGCTGAGCTGACCGCTGTCGCCGTTGGCGCCCGCGCCCTCGAAGTACCAGGCGGCGTGGAGCGTGCTACCGACTCCTCCGTTGAAGAGGAGACCCTTGGCGAATGCCTCACCAGCTTGCGCGTTCAGTCCGATGGAATCGAACGCGTGCGAGAAGTCCTGGATGGTGTCCTTCCCGCTGGTGGCCGCGGCAGTAAAGTTGAAGGTGTCGAAGCCTCCTCCACCGTTCAGGGTGTCTGCGCCTGTCCCACCGTCCAGCTTGTCGTTGTCAGCCTCGCCATAGAGCTTGTCGGTGCCGTCACCGCCATGGAGGTAGTCGGCGCCCGTGTAACCGAGCAAAAGTGTCGTTGCCCGAACCACCATAAAGCGAGTCATTTCCGGTCCAGCCGTCCAGGACATCGTTGTCGGCCTCGCCATAAAGCTTGTCGGCGCCGTCACCACCGTTGAGGTAGTCGGCCCCTGTGTAACCAAGCAAAGTGTCGTTGCCCACTCCACCATAGAGCGAGTCATTTCCGGTCCAGCCATCCAAAAAATCATTGCCGGCATCGCCATATAGCTTGTCGGCGCCGTCACCGCCATTCAGTGAATCGTTGCCGGCTCCACCGTAAAGCCAGTCATTTCCGATAGAGCCGTGGAGAGTGTCGTTGTCGGCCTCGCCATAGAGCTTGTCGTCGCCAGTGCCTCCGTTCAAGTAGTCATTGCCTTTGTATCCCAGGATCGTGTCGTTGCCGGCGTCGCCGTAGAGCTGGTCGGCTGCGTCGGCAAAGAAGAACCAGAGGGGTCCACCGCCGTCCACGCCGCCGTCGATGTAGTCGTTGCCGCCATTGCCGTGGATCGTGTCGCTGCTGCCGAAACCCTTGATCGTGTCCGCGAAAACCGTGCCGTTCAGCACGTTGTTGAAAGAGTTGCCGTTGATGATTGCCATTTTCTATCTCCTTACTATTAGTGAGAGCTACATTTGCCACTGAGCATCCGTCCGTCCTGCGACAGTTCTAAAGTCGAGCCGGGCGCTGCGAGGGCGTTTCAAGTTCGTCTACGCGGTTAAACAATGAGCTTGGTCATGGATGATTCCTTTTCAAAAAAGAGTCGTGGAAGTCCGATCCAAGCTCGACTGAAGTCAATTGCCTTGACGATTCGAGCCGATGCGGACAGTGCACACACTAGGCAAGTTCGCTTGTTCGCGCAGTGAGCTTGGTCACTCGAAATCGAGGTTCGCGGCTCGCTCCAGAAAGGCCGAGGCATGAGCGTCAGGCGGTGCGGCGGGGTTCGTCGACCAGGTGCCCGAGCCGCGCGATGTCGCGCACGATCAGCGCCCTCCCTGTGCGCTCTAGCACCCGGGCCCTTGCAAGAGCCGAGAGCTCACGGTTAACCTGCTCGCGGGAGGCGCTGATCTGGCTGGCGATGTCGGCGTATCGTGGGGCGGGGTCGATGCGCGCCGCGTTGCGCGCGACGCCAGCCTCGCGCGCCAGACGAAGAAGCTCGCCGTGGACGCGGCTTTGAACTCCCAGGGTGCTCAACTGGATGACGCGATCGGAAAGCCGTCGCACACTGCGCGATAGCTGCCGCAGGACCCGCTTTACGACGAGCGGCTCTTCGCGTAGGAGCCGCCAGAACACCGCTTGGGGCATGGAAGCGAGGAGGCTGCTCTCCAGTGCCATAACGTCTGCCGAGCGCGGCATCCCATCGATCGCTGCGAGCTCTCCGAAGTGTTCGCCAGCGCGGACGTCCCGAAAGGTGACTTGGCGGCCGCTCAGCGCGTAGGTTGTCACACGCGCCAGTCCGGACACAAGGAGATAGATGCCGTCGTCGGCGGCGTCGTGCGAAATGATCTGCTGCCTAGGACTGTACTGACGCCACGCGCATTCACGGGCGAGCATATCAAGGCGGTCGGCGGGAACGCCTTCGAGGAGGGCGATCGCGCGCAGGCCAAAGCTGGAAGGTTGGGCGTCTTGCGACATGGCACTAGCTCCGCTTCAAACACCGAGGGTTGTCCAAGGACTGTCTATGAGACCGCGAACAGGCGCCACTTCCCGGGGACGCCTTTCAAGGCGTGAGTACCGCGATCGGTGAAACAGAGGCCCGATCCACCGACGAGGTCCTTGACGGTGCTCGATACCAGGACCTCGCCCGCAGTTGCCCTAGCAAGCACGCGGGCGCCGATATGAACCGAAATCCCGCTGGCATTCTCGCCTGTCAACTCGATCTCGCCCGTGTGGAGGCCAGCGCGAATGTCCATGCCGAGGTAGCGCATCCCCTCCCTGACGCTCAAGGCACACCGCACTGCACGTGCCGGCCCGTCGAAGATTGCAAAGAAGCCATCTCCGGCCCTGTCGACCTCGGTCCCCCGAAACCGACCGATCTCCTTCCGGACCAGAGCACGATGCCGCTCCAAGAAATCGCGCCATGCGCGATCCCCGACACGCGCAACCCATTCGGTGGACCTGACAATATCCGTGAACAGTACGGTCGTGAGGACGCGATTTGACTCAGGGCATGAACCTACCCTGGTGCGGAAGTCCCCGACCTCGTCGAGTATCGCGACTTGATTGCCTACCGAAGGGGATTGGACAACGCTAGTGAGTTCCACAAATCTCGCTCCCAATAGCGCCTTCGGCGCATCTTGTCTCTGCTCGACTTCTGGCAGAAGGACATTTCGTATGTCCGCCCGCGCGTTGATCCGCACCCGTGCCGATGCCGCGCGGAGGTACGAGGGCCGCCAACGGCCAAAGCGCTGGTCCGCTGCAAAGCTCGGCGTACGCTTGACCGCCAGAGGATGGCGCAGGGAGCAACTGCACGCGCGCAAGATTTGGCGTAGCGCGGTGCTGGTGCGGATCTCCAATCGTCTTCTCATTGTCGCCTCCTCAATCGAGATCACAGACTCAACCTGCACGATCTCAATTAATGCGATTGCAGCGAAGCAAAACGATTTGGAGCATTACGGCCGCAAGATTGGCGATCGTGGTACTCGATGTGCGAGGACGCCGAGGTCGCCGAGGTGTTTCTCCAACGGACAAGCAACGCAACCGGCATTGAGAGAAATGAGAGCACGGCACCGCGCCGAGCATCCATGTAGGTTTCATGGTCGTATGTCGTCCAAATTTCAGAAGCTGGCCCGAGCATTGCACCACGTGCGCAGTACTGCGCCTATTCCCTAAATGGCCAGGTCAACATGAGGTAAATGGCTTAACCGAACGGAGGGAGGGTTCTAGCGCCACCATCTCGGCGAATGGACGCAGGCAGTCAACACGCACGGCGCCTTCGGGCGGCGGCGGTGGGCGGCCGCGAAGAATCCTGGCGAGATTCGGGACATCCTGCTGCAAGGCGCGGAAACGACAGCGGCAGGGAAGGCGCCACGGTTAAGCGGAAAGTCAGCGGCCCGTCCGTCTCAGCTGCGCGCGTTGGGCGGAACGACGATGGGGCGAGCAAAGACGGTTACCCTCCGGCTCGAATGGCCGGAGCTATTATCAAATCTGGTGTACGCGAGCTGATCAAGCGGCGGCGGCCTTGCTGGTCTGACGTTGTGCCCTGGTGCTCATCTTCGTGGGCACCGCGACTCCGTCGCGGAACTTCACACCTTCGATCAGCTTGGCGAGCCACTCGAAACCACGCAGGCGCTTCTAGCTTTCCTCGGGATCGACCCTGGCCGCGAGCTGCTGCCGCGCCGCGACGCGCTTCTCTCGCGCCGCCTTCAGGGTTATGTTCGGATAGACGCCGAGGGAGAGACGCTTCTCGCCGCCGAATCGGTACTTCCAGCGCCACCACTTCCCGCCGGCGGGGTTGACTTCGAGATAGAGGCCGCCGCCGTCGAACATCTTCACGGCCTTCGCCTGTGGCTTGGCAGAGCGAGTCGCGGTATCGGTCAGCGGCATGTGGGGCAACTCCCGTTCAGGGTTCCCCTGTTGCCCCCAAAGTTGCCCCTCTTCTAGGGTAGCTTTCATGGGAAGGCACGGAAACATGCCGGACATGTACAAGAAAACACCCACGGCAGTGGGTTGGCAGATTTCTTCGGTTCCCCTTGGAAGGATTTGTG
>CAVUSZ010000054.1:0-131748 GCA_963744255.1 uncultured beta proteobacterium | reverse complement strand
GAGGCTGTACAAAAAGCTTCCTGCGCTGTCGTCGTTGCTTTCCTTCGAGCGTTACTCATGGAGAACGCATTGAAGGGAGAAAAGGAAGATGGCGCGCTACAAGACAGTCGATCGAAGCCCGCGGTTTCTTCCGATCGTTCTGGAGTCCCAACTATTTCCCGGCAGCTTCGAGCACGCGCTGGACATCCTGGTCGACACCGAGATCGATCTTTCCAGGGTCGAGGCGCGCTTTCATAACGACGTCACCGGCGCCCCCGCCTACGACCCGGCGGTGATGCTGAAGATCGTGCTCCTTGCCTACAGCCGTGGCGTCGTCTCCAGCCGTGCGATCGAACGGCTGTGCCGGGAGAACGTGCTCTTCATGGCGATCTCGGGCGACAGCGCGCCGCGGTTTACGACGATTGCGACGTTCACTCGGGAGCTGGGCGATGAAGCCAGCGCGATCTTCACCCAGGTCCTTCTGACTTGCGACCGGCTGGGCCTGATCGGCCGGCAGATGTTCGCGATCGATGGCGTGAAGCTCCCGAGCAACGCCGACAAGCGAAGGAGCGGCACCCACGCCGAGCTCTTGCATGAAGCCGAGCGGATGGAGAAGGCTGTGGCGAAGATGCTCGAGGCTCATCGCGTGCGCGACGAAGCCAAGGACGCCGCAGACGACGTTGCGAAGGAACGGTCCCGGATCGAGCGCATGCAGAGCGAAGCGCAAGGATCGCAAGTTCCTCGCCACCCACACCGAGCGCCGCTCCGAGAAGGGCGCGGTCCGAAAGAGCAACGTCACTGACAATGACAGCGCCAAGATGGCGACATCGAAGGGTGTAATCCAGGGCTACACGGCGGTGGCCGCCGTGGACAGCAAGGCCCAGGTCATCGTCGCGGCCCAGGCGCACGGCTCGGGGAGCGAGCAGAGCGTGCTCCTCCCGATGGTGGAGCGTACCGAGCCCCTGCGCACCGACCAGACCGTCGTCACGGCCGATGCCGGCTATCACAGTGAAGCGAACCTGCAGGGGCTCTACGAACTCGGCGTCCCGGCGCTGATCGCCGACGGCCTGCTGCGCCGGCGCGACCCGCGCTTCGCGGGCCAGGGGAAGTACAAGGCCCTGCCCGATCCGCTCTGGGACAAGACGGCGGGGGCAAAGCCATCGACGGTAAAGTTTAAGCCCACGGACTTCGCCCACGACGCGAGCACCAACACTTGCATTTGTCCGGCGGGAAAGAAGCTCTACTCCACTGGCAGCCACTGCACGACAAGCGGCCGACGGCACCATAAGTTCCAGGGCGCGAAGCGCGACTGCGTGCCCTGTCATCTGAGGCAGCGGTGCCTACGACACCCCGAGCACACCCCGACCCGGCAGGTGGCGTTCTTCGAGAAGAACCAGCGCTCGCCGCTCGAGTTCACCGCACGCATGAAAGCGGCGATCGACAGCGAGCGGGGACGAAAACTATACGGCGCACGAATGGCGACGGTGGAACCGGTCTTCGCGAACCTCCGCTACAACAAGGGACTGGATCGCTTTACGCTACGCACGCGCCCGAAGGTGAACGCGCAGTGGAACCTGTACTGCCTGGTTCACAACATCGAAAAGCTGGCGCATCATGGTTATGGGAGATAGGAAAGCTAAGCGGCAGGCTCGCGCCCGCCGACGCGGAACCTTCGATGCGGGCTGAAACGATCAGAACACAACTGCTGATTCTCGATCGTGCGCGGCGCACGTTCGAGAAACGGGTTTTTGACATCCTCGTTAGACGGAGTTGCATCTCGCGGCGTCGAACAATTGTGGATACAGATTCTCTGAAGTTGAGCATCTTGCGGAACTTGGCTAGTGTCAGGCACCAGCACAAGCTCAATCTCCTGGGGCGAGGCGCAGATCAAGGTGCGTTGGAGCGCGATCTCGGGGTCCGCTTCGCGGTAGAGGATCGGCAGCGTGCAGCCGTCGCGTTCGCAGAACTCGAAGCGGCGGGTCTCGTCCGTCCGACCTACGATGATCTGATTACCCCAGACCAGTGGGTAGCAATCACCGATGAAGGTCGGGTCGCACTCGAAAAGGGGATCATTGAGCCCGCGGGAGCACCGTCAGAGCCGCGTAAGGCACTTCCGCATGCCACAGAGAACTCGCCCATGACAACTACCGCGTTCGTCTCGATTCTGGATGACGACGAGCACAAAGAGTGGGCTCGAGGTCTTGCGGAGCGGCTGCGTGCCGACGGTGTAACTGCGACACTGGACCAGTGGGCTGCAGTTCCCGGTGATCAATTACCGGAGTTCATGGAACGTGCGATCGCAGATAACAAGCACGTCCTAATTGTCTGCACACCGCGATACAAGAGCCGTTCCGAGCGTCGAGAAGGTGGCGTCGGGTATGAAGGAGACATCATTACGAGCGAACTTCTTCAGACGCGAAATCACCGCAAGTTCATCCCGATTCTTCGAGGGGCGAGTGGCGAGAAGCTGCAGCGAGTTGGCTCGCAGGAAAATATTACATCGACTTACGAAAGGGTGAACGCTACGAGGCTCAGTACCAGGATCTTCTGAGCACGCTGCTCGGTTCGCGGCCCGCTCCTCCCCCTGTAGCCATCCGGGCTGCGCAAGCCCAACCCCTAGGCCGGCGGACCTAACCAACCGCCCTCTGCCACCGAGCCCGTTCGGATTGTTGGGGTCATTGCGGATGAAGGTGGGCTAACGCCGCAACGACGGAACACGAGGAAGCGCTCTCTACGCTGTCCCGTTTAGACTGTCGCGACGCGTCACACATGAATGGGGGACAGGTATTTGAACAGGTGCTCTGGAAACGCCCGCCACGGTCTACGACCATGCATAGGCCAGGGATTGCAAGGGTTAGCGGGGATCGCATCGTTCTGCACGGGACTACGATCGAAGAAGTGCAGCGGGTCCACCGCGACACGCTCTTGCTTTGCGTCCAGGAAACAAATCGCATTTTCGCGGGGAGCACTCAAGGTGAAGATTCGAAAGGCCGAGGGAGAGGAGAGGCTACGTAGGGAGGAGCACAGAGCGCGTGTGCGCGATGCTTCCAACAAGATCAAGTTTGATGATTAGAGTGCCGTCTAACAGACCCTTGCGGCGGACGCGCCGCAAGCGGCGCGCCGCTGAAGTACGTTAGGCATCATGGCAAGTCAACCCGATCTCGCTGATCTGCGGAACGACGTTCTTCGCAAGATCGGAAGAAACGTCGTCAATTTCCAGAAAATGGAGGGGATGCTGAAGTTCCTGAATTCACAACAGGACCTGAGCGGCCGCTTGAACAACATCGCGAAGATCGCGGATAAGACTTCGAAGTTAGTGGCAAAAGCAGCCCAT
Organism: uncultured beta proteobacterium; assembly: GCA_963744255.1. Lineage (GTDB taxonomy): Bacteria > Pseudomonadota > Gammaproteobacteria > Burkholderiales > SG8-39 > DATEDA01. Next base: position 128,435 of record CAVUSZ010000054.1, on the reverse strand, counting down.
GGGCCGACTAGCCGCCGCGTTCGTTCGATCCATTTACTCAGGCGCTGGTCACAACGCTCAAGTCCAGGGAGACCCTAAGGGAGTCTCCATCGCCTTTTCGCTGAGAATCGATTGGGTTCCGAGGTGGCGAAAGAGAGGAAGAAGGCTTTGTCCTTCGTAGTGGCTCAGCGGAACAAACTGATACATGAATGGCTAGCAGCGTTCAATCCGCATTCGATCGAAAGCTGCGTGGAATTAGCAGCTGCTCTTGATGAGCAACACGCAAAGATATGGCCAGAGTTCGAGATTCTGAAGTCGCTGGTAGAAGCACTGAAGGAGCATCACAACGAACTTTGTCGATATGTGGCTTCTGATGAATTTCTGCTCGAGTTGCAGCGGGGGCAAGCTGATGCCTAACCACCCGATGGGCGTCAAAACGGCGCAACGTGTAGTTTTCGCCCTAAAGTGGTCACCGAGATCGCACTTCGGCGGCGTCGGTTTTCGCCTCGTCCTGCAAGCGCCCCCTGTTATCGTCGGGCCGCGGTCAGAAGCAGTTCGTTCGGCCCCAGCCAGCCGTCGCTGGTCTCGAAGACGCGCAGGCGCTCCTCCATCTCGGCCCAAGCGGTAGCCACGGCCGTGGCGTCCAGCCTGCTCAGGATTTGCTGAATCGGGCTGGCCGACGTCTTTCACAAACTCGAGGTAATGCCGAGCGGACGGCATCTTAAACGGCGCATCGAGCTTGGTGGTCGCAACGTCCCGGAAGCCCGCCCCCTGAAGAGCTCGTCGACCAAACCGGGCTTGCCCAGGCTAAGCAACCCTCCCGGCTGATATGGGTCCCGGGGGGGAAGCCCCGCATGTTTAAGTGCCGTCGCCATGAGCACCCTGATGCATGGATTCGCCTCGGGGCAGGAGAAGACCACGGTGCAAACGCCGCCGTCCGGTTTCAGCACGCGGCGCATCTCGCTCAAACCTCGCGCGGGTTCCGGAAACAGCATCAGTCCCAGGCGGCATACGGCCGCGTCGAAGGTGCCGGCTTCCAGCGGGAGGCTTTCCCTGTCCGCCTCCCTCGTTTCGACGTTGGTGAAGCCAGCCTTGCTCACGTTCGCCCTCGCGTACTCGAGGATCGTCGCGGTGGTCTCCAGAGCTGAGACCGGCGGCGCGGCGACGGCCGGCGTGTCTGGGCCCGGGACCAGCGCGCCGCCCTCGGCGTGTGAGGCCCGCTCCCGGGCGACGCGGGCCTACCGGGCGCTTTCCGTCGGCCTACAATCGCGGGCCGCCATGTCAGCCACGCGTCTTCGCTTCGCCCGCTATCTGCTCGACCTCGATCGCGGCGCGCTCCTCCTCGACGGTGCCGAAGTTGCGTTGCGGCCGAAGACGTTCGCCGTGCTCTGCCACCTCGCGGCGAACGCCGGGCGGCTCGTCTCGAAGGAGGAGCTGTTCGCCGCCGCGTGGCCGAACGTGGTCGTCACCGACGACGCGCTCGTGCAGAGCATCGGCGAGCTGCGCCGCGCGCTGGGCGAGGCGGACGCGCGCTGGATCACGACCGTCCCGCGCCGCGGCTACCGCTTCGAAGCGCCGGTGTCGGAGGACGCGGGAAGGAGCGAGGCGCCGCCACCGCCCGCGCCGCCCGTAACGAAGCCGCGCCGCGCCACGGCAGCTGCGGTCGTCCTTTTCCTCGCCGCGGCGGTCGCCGGGGTTGCGCTCTGGCGCGGCGCGGTCCCGGACTGGCGATTCACCTCCGCCGAGAAGCCGCGCAAACAGGCGGCGATCGCCGTGCTGCCCTTCATGAACCAGAGCGGCGAAGCGGAGCGCGAGTACTTCGCCGACGGGCTCACGCAGGACCTGATCAACGCGCTCGGCCGCTTCTCCGAGCTCACCGTGATGTCCTGGAACGCGGTCGCGCCGTACAAGGGCAAGCCGGCGGCGCCGGGCGAGGTGGCGCGCAGCCTCGCTGTGAACTACCAACTCGAGGGCAGCGTGCTGCGCACCTCCGAGCGCGTGCGCGTGATTGCGCAGCTCGTGGACGCCGAAGGTCGGGTGCTCTGGTCCGAGCGCTTCGAGGACGCGCTCGCCAACCTGCTCGGCCTCGAAGACCGCATCGCCGCCGAGATCGCCGGTGCCCTCGCGATCCGCGTGACGAAGATGGAAGAGCGCCGCGCGGCGGCGAAGCCCGCCGAGAGCCTGGACGCCTATGACTACGTCCTGCGCGCGCGGCCCGCGCTGCAGCGGCCGACGCGCGCCAACAACGTCGAAGCGCGCTCGCTGCTGCGCAAGGCCGTGGAGGCGGACCCGGGCCTCGCCGCCGCGCACGCCGCGCTCGGGGAGACCTACCACATTGCCGTGGCGATGGGCTGGGCGGAGTCGCCGACGGAGTACCTCGAGCGTGCCGAGGCGGCCGCGAACAAGGCGCTGAGCCTCGACCGCACGCTGGCGCGCGCCTACGTCACCATCGGCCGCGTGCATCTTTCCTACCAGCGCTACGACCAGGCGCGCGAGGCGCTGGAGCGCGCGGTGGCGGCCAACCCGAACGACGCCTTCGCCCTTGCCGGCCGCGGCAACGTGCTCATGTGGATGGGGAAGACCGACGCGGCGATCGGGGCGCTCGAGCGCGCGCAGCGCATCGACCCCGACCTGAACGCCATCGACCGTTTCGCGCTCAGTCTCGCCTACTACCTCAAGCGGCGCTACCAGGCGGCGGTCGACCAGGCCGAGCTCAACCTGCGCGAGAACGCGAACGCCAACTTCAGCCGCATGGTGCTCGCGGCGGGCTACGCCCAGCTCGGGCGCGCGGAGGACGCGGCGCGCACCGCCGCGGCGCTTCGGCGCATGAACCCGGGCTTCGACGCCGCCGGCTTCGGCGGCAAGTTCCTCGAACCGCAGGACCTGAAGCACCTGCGGGAGGGCTTCGTGAAGGCGGGGCTGCTGGAGCCCCAGCCATAGCCGCTACGGCTTGGGCAGGATCGGACGGTTCTCGTTCGCCCGCTCGACGTTCTCGGCGAGGCGCTCCTCGAAGAGCTTCGGGCCGATCGACTTGCCGAACATGTAGAGCTTGCCGTCCGCGATCAACCAGTTCTCGGGGTTCGCGTCGACCACCTCGCCGCGGGTGAGCGACATGGCGCAGAAATCCGGGAACTGGGGCGCGTAGCGCAGCGGGGCGGCGCGGAAGCGCTCGCGATGCTCGGCGCTCGAGAATCGATAGCGGCGGTCGTCCCATTCGAGCTCGAGGTCGGCGCGCCCGCGCACAGGCTTGCCCTGGGTGAAGTAGGCGACCGGGTCGTAGCCCTTGATCGCGAGCGGCACCTTGTCCTGGGCCCGGGCGCGCGTGTGGGCGGCGAGCGCCGGGGCGGCGGCGAGCCCGGCCAGGGCGCGCAGCGCTTCCCGCCTGGAAATCTGACGCATGGAGCCTCCTGAATGCAGGGACTGGTCACTATAGGCCGAATCTCGGCGCAATTTCGGCGTTTCCGCGGCGTTCTTTCGGGACGCGGCCGGCTCCGCAGACCTATGGTTGCCCCGGTACGACCCACCTGCATGGAAAGGAACGGGAGGACATGATGGGAATGAAGGAGCTAAAGCTGGAGCCCGCGCTAGGTGACCCGGTGGCCGGAAACGGAATCCTGAGCCGGCGGCATTTCCTGCAGGGGGCGCTTGCCGCGGGCGCGATGGGCGCGGGCCTGCGTCCCGCCGCCGCCGAGCCGCTCGCCGACGAGCCCTGGATGCGCGCGCCCGGGGCCGGGTTCGCCGGGTACGGGCAGCCGTCGCGCTTCGAGAGCAAGGTCGTGCGGTTCATCCCTCCGCCGCCCAACCCGGCGACAGCGGGGGTGGGGCCCGCGCGCACGCCGCTCCACCTGCTCGAAGGCATCGTCACGCCCTCCGGGCTGCACTTCGAGCGCAGCCACTCGGGCATCCCCGACATCGATCCGGACAGGCACCGCCTGCTGATCCACGGCTTGGTGCGCCGCCCGCTCGTGTTCACCCTCGACGCGCTGCACCGCTATCCGATGGAGTCGCGCATCGCCTTCATCGAGTGCGCGGGCAACAGCCAGGCGCTCTACGCGCCGAAGCCGGGGCCGCTCAACGTGACCGCGATCCACGGCGTGTTCAGCTGCGCCGAATGGACCGGCGTGCGGCTCTCGACGCTCCTCGACGAGGCGGGCATCGACCCCGCGGCGCGCTGGATCGTCGCCGAGGGCGGCGACGCGGCCTCGATGAGCCGCAGCATCCCGCTCGCGAAGGCGCTCGACGACGTGCTCGTCTGCCTGTACCAGAACGGCGAGCGCGTGCGCCCCTCGAACGGTTACCCGCTGCGGCTCCTCGTGCCGGGCTGGGAAGGCAACCTCAGCGTCAAGTGGCTGCGGCGCATCAAGCTCACCGCGGAGCCGGTCATGTCGAAGGACGAAACCTCGCGCTACACGATGCTGCTCAAGGACGACAAGGCCTGGCAGTTCGTCTTCCCGATGGAGGTGAAGTCGCTGATCACGCGGCCGTCGCCGGGCCTCACCCTGCGCGGACCCGGCTTCTACGAGATTTCCGGGCTCGCATGGTCGGGCAACGGCCGTATCCGGCAGGTCGAAGTGTCGGCCGACGGCGGGCAGACCTGGGCGCAGGCGGCGATCCAGGGGCCGGTGCTTCCCAAGGCCCCGGTGCGGTTCCGGGTGCCCTGGCAGTGGAACGGCGGCCCGGCCATCCTGCAGAGCCGCGCGACCGACGACACCGGCATGGTGCAGCCTACGCGCGCGGCGCTCGTCGCCGAGCGCGGCACGCGCGGCATCTATCACTACAACGCCCTCCAGAGCTGGCGCATCGACGAGAAAGGGGAGGCGACGAATGTCTACGCTTAAGCGCGTCTCGCTCGCCGCGGCGGTCTGCGCCGCGATCGGCGGCTGCGCCCAGACCGGCGGCGGGGGCACCGCGTCGGTTCCGCTGCCGCGCCTCGGGCAGCCCGTCTCGGCCGCGGACGCGGCGCCGTGGGACATCAGCATTCCGCCCGACGGCACCGGCCTGCCGCCGGGCCGCGGCACGGCGAAGCAGGGCGAGCCGATCTACGAGGCGAAGTGCCAGGCGTGCCACGGCCCGAAGGGCGTGGGCAAGCCGAACGACGCACTCGTCGGCGGTATCGGCTCGCTTGGCGGGCCGAACCCGGTGAAGGCGGTGGGCAGCTATTGGCCCTACGCGACGACGCTCTTCGACTACGTGCGCCGCGCGATGCCGTTTCAGGCGCCGAAGTCGCTCACCGCGGACGAGACGTACGCCCTCTCCGCCTACATCCTGCATCTCAATGGGCTCGTCGGCGCCGACACCATCCTCGACGCACAGTCGCTGCCGAAGGTGAAGATGCCTAACCGCGACGGCTTCGTAGCTTTTCCGCGCAACCCGAACTAGCCGCATCAGGCCCGTCCGGCGACGGATTCGCCGGGCGGCGCCCCCCGCTCGAGCACGGGCGGCCCTGCAGCCACCTCTTCAGGTGCGCGCTCTTCAGAACGTTTAGCATCTAAAGAGCGTATGGACTTTGGTGACGCTCGAGTTCCCGTGCTCAGCCAAACATCGGGAGTGATAGCGATGCTGGTTGCCTTTCGCTCGTCGACGCTGGCGCACACCGCGCTCGCAGTGCGGCCGTCAGCGCGCGCTGTTCCGAGCGCAGCGCCCAACCATGCGTTCGAGGGGATCGCTTGCCAGCGGAGCTGCGCTTCGCTCCGCCCCGCTGTCGCGACCCCTCAACGCAGCCGTTGGGCATCACTTGTCGTGGAGTCACTGTAGCCGCGTCTACTCGACGCTAATCCTATCGAGGTGCCTGGTCTAGCGAAGGGAGGAACCGATGGACAGTAGGAGGAAGTTTTCATCGCTGGGCCTCGGACTGCTATTGGCCGGAGGTATGTTCGTTTGGCCAGCCGACAGTTTCGCGGCTGATTACCCCGAAAAACCGCTGCGCCTCATCGTCCCGTTTCCTCCGGGTGGCGCCGCCGACATTCTCGCGCGCGGACTCGGGCCAAAGCTCGGGGAGCAGCTGGGGCAGCAGATCGTTGTCGACAATCGCCCGGGGGCCAACGGCGTCATCGGATTCGACGTAGTCGCAAAGGCCCCGCCTGACGGCTACACGCTATTGATGGGCTTTACGACAGGCGTGGCCGTCAATCCGCTGCTGGTCGCAAAGGCCTCGTACGATCCGGTGAGAGACTTCGCTGGCGTCAGCATGCTCGCACGTACCCCGATGGTGCTCATCGCCAATCCAGCGTTTCAGGCAAGCTCCGTGCAGGAACTCATCGTCCTCGCCAAGGCCACACCGGGCAAGATCAGCTACGGCTCCCCTGGGTCCGGCAACCCCAACCATCTGGCAGGCGAACTGTTCAAGTCAACGGCGGGTATCGATCTTGTCCATGTCCCCTACAAGGGGGCTGCACTGGTGATCACCGACGTAATCGCGGGTCATGTGCCGATTGCCTTCGTCACCCTGGCCGCCGCGCTACCCCAAGTGCGCACGGGAAAGCTCAAAGCCCTGGCGGTGACCAGCGACAAGCGGGCGTCTGCCGCGCCCGGGATCCCCACCATGGCAGAAGCTGGTCTACCAGGGGTAGAACTTAGCGAATGGTTCGGCATTCTGGTACCTGCAGGAACGCCAAAGTCCGTGATTTCCCGTCTCAATCAGGAGATCGTGAAAGCAGTCCAGTCGTCTGAGGTTCAAGGTCGCTTTATGGAGCAAGGGTTGGAGCCCGTCTCGACTAGCGTCGATGAGTTCGCGGGCGTGATCCGAGCCGACATCGACAAATTGGCCAAGATCATCAAGCAGGCCGGGATCCGTGCGGAGTGACCTTGAGTGATGCCCAACCATCCGAGCAGCGGACCGCTTCACAGCGGGCTCGCGCCCGCTATTTCGCGGGCCGCTGATGGGCGACGTTGGGCATCATCGAGCATCGGGTCCCCGTATCAACATTGAGGTCGGCTGGTTCGACGTTCGGACTCCGTGGTGGTCCGCCGAGCCGCCTGATCTGCGACCTCCTCGCACTGGATCTTGCGCGGCGACCTTCAGATCGCGACGGCCTCAAGGATCTGAATTGGCGTCTGGGTCGCCACAACGCGCGCTAGGCTAAATCCGGTGGCAGCGAGCAAGCCGTCGAACTCCGCGCTGGTTCGCTCGCACCCGCCGTTCATCAATAACATGTTGAGGTCGGAGAGCGTCGCTTCGACGCTCGGCCTCTCGGTGTTGAGCATCCGCTCAATGATCAAGAGCGTCGCACCGGGCGTCATGGCCCGCCGCGTGCTTTGGAGAATCTGGGCGGCGTGATCATCGTCCCAGTCGTGGAGGACGCGGGAGAGAAGGTACGCATCGCCGCCCGGAGGCACGAGATCGAAGAAACTTCCCGCGCGGAGCTGGCAGCGCGCGGCGAGCCCCGCGGCCTGGAGACGCGCCCCCGCGTCGCCGACAGCCTCGGGCAGATCGAATACGACACCCTGCGCGCTCGGGTACGTGCTTAGTATCGAAGCGATAAAAGTCCCGTTTCCTCCTCCGACATCGACGATGCTCCCGAAAGCGGAGAAGTCGTAAGCATCGAGCACCGCGCGCGCGACCCACGTGGCGTTTGCTCCCATCGCGTCGTGGAAGATGCGCGCCTCTTCCGGCGATCGCTCGAGGCGCTCCCATCGGCGCTTGCCGTGGCCGCTCCCAAGACCGCCCTGGCCCGATTCGATGCTGCCGAGGAAATTTCCCCAGGCGCGATACATCCGCGCGCTAAAGAGCGCCCATGGGCGCAGCGACTCGTCGGTATCGGATCGCAACCATTCGCCCAACGGCGCGAGCGCGAAGCGCTCGTCGCCCAACTGCTCGAGAACACCGGCGCTCGCGAGGGCCCGCAGAACCCTGAAAAGCGAGCGCGGGTCCGCGCGCGTCGCCGCGGCGAGTTCATCGGCGCGCTTCGCCCCGTCCTGCAACAAGTCGGCGATGCGCAGTTCGGCGGCCACGTAGACGAGCTGCGAGATCCGATAGCCGTCGATCATGCACCGCAGCTGCTCTCGTAGAAGGCGGTCCTGCTTGGCGCGTTCGTTCATGGGTGATCTGCGGAAAACCGATTACTTGCCTCGTTGACAAATCTATTCGGCGACTATTCCGGCTTCGCGCACGATCGCGCCCCATTTCGCGTGCTCGGCCTTGATGAATCCCGCAAATTCTTCCGGCGTCTCTCTCACCGGTTCGCCGCCTTGAGCCGCGAGCCATTCACGCGCCTGCGGTGTGCCCAGGATTCCGAGAATGCCCTGATGCAGTCGGGAAACGATCTCCTTCGGCGTGCCGGCCGGGGCACAGATCCCCATCCAGCTCCAGTACTCGAAGCCGGAGAGGCCGGATTCCGTGATCGTTGGAACGTCTGGCAGCGAGGCGACACGCTTCGCGCTGGTGACCGCCAGTGCTTTGAGCTTCCCGGTCCTGAGCTGGGGCAGCTGAATCGCAATGCTGTCGATCGTGTACGAGAGCCGCCCCGCCATGAGATCGAAAAGGGCGGGCGAAGCACCCTTGTATGGCACATGAACGACATCGATCTTTGCCATTCGCTTGAAGAGTTCTCCCGCCATATGCGGCGGCGTTCCGGTTCCACCCGACCCGAACGTGAGTTGCCCGGGTTTCTCCTTGGCGAGGCGAATAAGGTCCGCAACGGAGGTCACCGGCATCTCCGGATGAACGGCGAGCAGCATTGGACTCACGACCAGCCGCGCTACCGGCGCGAAGTCCGCGATCGGATCGTAGCCCGTTCGAGCGTAGAGGTGCGGGTTGATCGCGACTGTTCCCTGGTGCACCAGTAGCAACGTGTAGCCATCGGGGGCACTCCTGGCACCTGCTTCCGTGCCGATGCTGCCAGCCGCGCCCGCTTTGTTGTCGACCACAATTGACTGCCCGAGCGTCGGCGCGAGCTCTTCCGCGAGCCAGCGGGCGCGAATGTCCGGGGGGCTTCCGGGCGCGCTCGGCACGATGAGCCTGATCGGCTTGTTCGGATAGGTTTGCGCGAACGTCGGGCCACTCAACACGGCGCCGAGCACCATCAACGACCACGCTGCGACGGGCAGATTCATGACCACCTCCTCACTAGGTGCAGTTCCAGTCTATTGCTCACGGGCCGTGAGGTCGAGACATCGGCGGGCACTTCACTTATGAGAAGAATTCACAAATAATCCTGCTGCGCAATCCTGTGCGGAGGGTGTCATGGAAAAGCTGCGGCGGCTGGAAATGGTGGTGCGAGCGGCCGATGCGGGGAGTTTCTCGAAGGCAGCGCGCACGCTCGGCGTCACGCCATCGGCGGTGAGCCATGCCGTGTCCGACCTGGAGAAAGAACTCCGCGTCTCGGTCTTCTACCGCACGACGCGGCAGCTGCGACTAACCCAGGACGGCGAAACGATCTACGAACGCGGCCGCGCGATTCTCGATCAGCTCACCGAGCTTGAAGCGACTGTAGCAAAGCCTTCTGAGCGCTTGCGGGGGACGCTGCGCATCGGGCTTAGTGTCTCGCTCAGTGGAGGCATCATCATGCCCGCAATCGCCGGGTTCACGCGGCGGCATCCCGACTTGAAGCTGGAAATGCTGGTGCTGACACAAGTGAAAGAGATGCATGCCGAGGGAGTGGATCTCATGCTGCGGGTGAGCGAGCCTCCGGAATCCGGTCTCGTTGCCCGTCGGATTGCCACAGTCCGGTTCGGCGTCTATGGTTCGCCTGACTATCTGGAGCACGCCGGCGTGCCCACCGAGCCCGACGATCTGCTGCGCCATCGGTGTCTCGTGTATTGGTACCCCGGACTGGGGAAGCTGCTGAACGAGTGGACCTTCGAGCGCCGTGGCGAGCGCAAGATGGTCAACATCGTCCAGCCTGCGATCGTCTCCGACGATCGCGAGGGAATACTAGCTGCGATCCTGGGTGGCGCCGGACTCTACAGAGGGGGCAACTTCGATCCGGCCTATATCAAATCGGGTCGCCTACGCAGGGTGCTCGCCGATTGGACCTGTCCGGGTGGCTTCCCGGTCTATGCGATTTATCGCAGGACGCCGCGACTCTCCCCGAAAATCGCCGCGTTCCTCGAATTCGCCGCGGGAGCCTTCGCGGCATTCGATCCCGAAGAGCTCACGCTGATCCACGAGCAAAGCTTTGCCGATCCACTGCTGCAAGCGCGCGGGAAGACTCCGCGCAGCGCTTGACGCCTCGGGTCCAATGATGCCCAACCCGTCGTTGCAGCCGACCGCCGCAAGCTACGCTTGCGGTACCCTTGTCGCTTCGCTCCTCGGCGGCGGCTGAACTCTGGCGTTAGCCGCCTCATTTTCCATCGACGTCATGGTTCATAGACTCCCATGGATACTTCGGCTCCAAGCTCTACCCGCACTGCCATTCTTCTTCGTCCGGGCGAGGGAAGGTCTTATTCGATGGGCCGGATCGCCGCCGTATTCAAAGCCGACGGCGTTGAAACCGCAGACCGTTATTCGATCTCGGAGTGGTGGCTTGAGCCTCACACCCAGGGCCCTGGCGCTCACTCCCACCCCGAAGATGACGTGTTCTACGTTATAGAGGGCACGATGAGCTTCTTGGTAGACGGCAAGTGGCTGGATGCCCCGAGAGGGTCCTTTGTCCTTGTACCGGCTGGTGTTACACATGACTTCGAGAACCGGGGTGAAGCCCGAGCCGGCGCGTTGAACCTTTCCATACCGGGCGGATTTGAGCAGGACATGCCCAGTATCGTTCAGTGGTTTGTCGACCACCCGCCCGGCCATGCAGGCGGCTAACCCCGCGTTCGAGCGGACGCGTGGAAGCGTGGTTGCTTTGCGTTTGACGCCGTGCTTTTCGTGAGGCGGTGAGCGCGCCGCTCAACGCGAGCGTTAGACGGCCCGGATGCAGCCAAACCCATGGCACACAGCTTCTACATAGTAGATGTCTTCGCGGAGCGACCTTACGCCGGGAATCAACTCGCGGTGGTCGTCGGCGCAAATCGTTTGTCGGACGACACGATGCTGCGGATCGCGGCGGAAACAAACTACTCGGAAACGACCTTCGTGACGTCGTTGCCGGAGCAGGACCGTGGGTATCGAATTCGTATCTTCACTCCCGCTCGGGAGATCGCCTTCGCCGGGCACCCAATCCTTGGTACGGCGTGGGTCGTCCGTCATCACCTTGAGCCGAAAGCTTCCGGCCCAGTGCGGCTCAACCTCGCGGTAGGACAGGTACCGGTCACCTTCGAGTCTTCCCCGCGTGGCGAAGAGGTGGGATGGTTCCTCGCACCGCCGGTGTTGCTTGGGGCCACGTGTCCTAGGGAGCGCATCGCGCCTGCACTCGGAGTATCGCCGGAGGACATCGAGATCAGAGCGCCCGTTCAGCAGTGCTCTGCTGGCACTTCTGCCATGATCGTCCCGTTGCGCAGTCTCAAGGCGCTTCGTCAAAGCCAGCTTGACCTCGAGGCATTCGCTCCACTTGCCGCGGACGGTTTCCCGCCCCTTGTCTACCTTTTCTGCTCCGAGACGCACCACCCCGAGAATGACCTGTGCGCCAGGTTCTTCTTCGAGGCCCACGGGGTGCGTGAAGACCCGGCCACGGGTAATGGGGCCGCGTTCCTAGGCGCATACCTCTTGGAGCATCGTTTCTACTCCGGCTCCGATCTATTTTTGCGGATTGAGCAAGGGTACGAAATTCGTCGGCCTTCCTTGGTCCTGCTGCGAGCTCGAAACGCCGGCACCTCCGAGGTGCGCGTGGGCGGGGGTGTGATTCCGACCGTGCAGGGACAACTGCTTTGACTCACAGGGTCGGGCCGTTTAACCCCGCGTTCGAGCGGACGTTGGGCGTCACAGCTGTGGCGATGGCATCCTAGCCGCGCCACGTCTCTCCACCACACCTCGAAGGATGCTCGTCATGTCTCTACGCCACGTCGCCCCTCCGGCTATCGCGATACTGCTTTCCGCCATTGCCGTTTCGGCGCTTGCTGTCGACGGGTTAATCACAAAGCCGAGCGCGCATTCCGTCGATGCAACAATCGAGAGGTTCGAGGCAGCGGCAAGGAAACGGGGGTTCATGGTCTTCGCTCGTTTGGACCATGCCGCAGCGGCCGAGTCGGTCGGCCTAAAAATGCCGCGCGCAACCGTCATCGTGTTCGGCAATCCGCGTCTCGGCACACCGGTCTTTATCAAGGCGCCTACGGTTGCAATCGATCTTCCACTTAAAGCGATGGCGTGGGAGGACCCGAGCGGCAAAGTATTCTTGAGCTACAACTCCTCCGAGTATCTGTACGGAACCATATACGTTCGACACGGAGTACAGTCGGACAAGGCAGTGGCCGAAAAGGTTGAAAGCACGCTCGCAGCTATGGCTGATGAGGCGGTGAAGTAAGCGATCCGTCGTGACGCCCACGTTGATCCACCGGGAGGATTGATGGCTGACGATCCGATGTATCACGATGGGATGCGGCAGCTTCAGGACGTCCGTGAAACGCGGCCTCTAGCTGACCGCCTGGAGCAGGTAACAGTTCGCACGGCGTTTACCAACGAGGACCGCGCGTTCATCCAGCGATGCCCCATGTTTTTCATAGCAACAGCTGATGCCCGTGGTCACCCCGACTGTTCCTATAAGGGTGGGCTGCCCGGGTTCGTGCACGTGCTCGACGATCGCACCCTTGCTATTCCTGATTACGACGGTAATGGCATGTACCGAACTTGGGGAAACGTGCTCCTCAACCCGCATGTCGGGCTACTGTTCCTCGACTTCGAGCACCCAAAGCGGCTCCGCGTCAACGGCACAGCTCAGGTCGTGGAAGATGATCCGCTGCGCACCGAGTACCCCGGGTCTGTGTTTATTGTTCGCGTCACGGCAACGAAAATCTTTCCCAATTGCCCTCGCTACATACACAAGATGCAACTACTCGAACACTCGGTATATGCGCCGCGGCCCGAGTACACGCCACCAGCCCCGGCGTGGAAGACGTTTGACGCTTTTCGCGATTCTCTGCCGCGTCGTGACCGCGCCGAAGATGAGCAGGAGTGAGCCTAACCATCATCAGTTGCAGCGGTCCGAGCGAGCGGGCTTCGCCCTCTCGCTCGGGCCGCTGAACTGAGTCGTTAGCCCCGTGACTATCCGCGCAGGCACTTGAATGCAGCTCGTCAGCCCGTTCTTCCGCGAGGTCGGCTCTGGCCCGAGCGTCGTTTGCCTGCACGCAAACGCGAGCAGTTCGAGCCAGTGGCGAGCATTGATGGAGACGCTTGCGCCGAGGTTCCACGTGCTGGCCGCCGACTCGTACGGCGTGGGCAAGAGTCCCGCATGGCCTACGGATCGACCAGTTTGGCTGCGCGATGAAGTCGCATTACTTGAGCCCGTCTTAGCCCGCGCTGGTGATCACTTTGCGTTAGTCGCGCATTCCTATGGGGCCGCAGTGGCACTCATCGCGGCCATAGCAGAACCGCATCGCGTCCGCGTCATGGCCTTGTATGAGCCCACGCTGTTCGCGTTGCTTGACGCCGAATCGCCTCCACCAAACGACGCGGACGGTATCCGCGGTGCCGTCGCGCACGCAGGCGCCGCGCTCGACGCCGGCGACCCCGCCCGCGCGGCCGAGTGCTTTATCGATTTCTGGATGGGCGCAGGCGCTTGGGCTCACATGCCTGAACCACGCAAAGGGCCTATTGCAACCGCCGTCACCAACGTTCGCGGCTGGGCAAACGCGTTGTTCGGTGAACCCACGCCCCTGCGGGCATTCGCAGAGCTTAACGTTCCGGTTCTATACATGGTCGGCAAGAACTCGCCAGCGTCGTCCCGAGGCGTGGCAAGGGTACTAACGCGCGTACTCCCACGGGTAGAAATCGTGGAGTTCGAGGGTCTCGGGCACATGGGACCCGTTACGCATCCGGAGGTCGTTAATGAGGCGATCTCGAATTTCCTCGAACGGGGCTAACCCCTGCTCTTCGGCGGCCGGTTAGCGCGAGCGTTCGGCGCCACGAGGGCGGACGCACGCTTCGTCATATTGCTGCTCACGCTGCGCGGAGCAAATCGTGCGAGGTGTACCACGATCGGACACTGCGAGTGCCGAAAGACAACGCATCGCGCTGGTGCCCAGTGGCGGCAATCGCCGCGATCGGCACGAGGACGCAGGAGCTCGTGACCCTCGGCCTCAAGCCGGGTCGTGCTCATGATCAGCGAGACGCTTTTTCTTGGCGCTGCTGGTCCTCGGGCTCCTGCGCTGGAGCGGCTGAAGGCCCGACGCACCGCCCCAGATCGTTGCCTTTGAATGCGCTCCATCCAAAGGACAAGGCATGAACGGCTGGAAGCGTTGGCTGCCCGGACTGCAGATCCTCAGCCGGTACGAAGCCTCCTGGTTGCCGCACGATCTGATGGCCGGCCTGGTGCTCACCACGATGCTGGTGCCGGTCGGAATCGCATACGCAGTGGCTTCGGGCGTCCCGGGAATCTACGGTCTGTACGCCACTATCGTCCCGCTGCTCGCTTACGCGCTGTTCGGTCCCAGCCGCATTCTGGTGCTGGGGCCGGACTCCTCTCTTGCCCCGGTGATTCTCGCGGTCGTGCTGCCGCTCTCGGGTGGCGATCCGATGCGAGCCGTGGCCCTGGCGAGCTTGATGGCGGTAGTGTCGGGGCTGGTGTGCATCCTGGTAGGAGTGATGCGCCTAGGGTTCGTCACCGAGCTCCTGTCCAAGCCGATCCGCTACGGTTACATGAACGGCATCGCGCTCACGGTGCTGATCAGCCAGCTGCCCAAGCTGTTCGGCTTTTCGGTCGACGGCGTCGGGCCGCTGCGCGACCTCGCGCAGATCGCTGAATCGGTGCTGGGCGGCCAGGCTAACTGGACCGCGTTCGCGGTCGGCGCCGGCACGCTGACGGCGATCCTGCTGCTCAAGCGCTTCGAGCGAATCCCAGGCATCCTAATCGCAGTGGTGGGCGCTACTGTTGCGGTCGGAGCGTTCGGCCTCGACCAGGGCGCCGGGGTGAAGGTGCTCGGTCCGCTGCCGCAAGGTCTGCCGTCGTTCGCGCTGCCGTGGATCAATCTCGCCGACCTCGGAGACGTGGTGATCGGCGGCTGCGCCGTCGCCATGGTGGCGTTCGCCGACACCGCCGTCCTGTCGCGCACGTATGCGGCCAAGACCCGTTCCCAGGTCGATCCGAACCAGGAGATGGTCGGTCTGGGAGCCGCCAACCTGGCCGCTGGACTGTTCCAGGGGTTTCCAATCAGCAGCAGTTCCTCGCGCACCCCGGTCGCCGAAGCCTCGGGCGCGAAGACCCAGCTTACTGGCGTAGTCGGCGCCGTGGCCGTCGCCTTGCTGCTGCTACTGGCACCTAATCTGCTGGAGAACCTGCCCACCAGTGCGCTCGCAGCGGTCGTGATCGCTGCGGCCATCGGCTTGTTCGAATTCGACGACCTGCGCCGCATCTTCCGCATCCAGCGCTGGGAGTTCTGGCTGTCCGTTGTCTGTTTCCTCGGCGTTGCCGTGCTGGGAGTGATTCCCGGCATAGGCCTGGCCATCGTCATCGCGGTCATCGAATTTCTATGGGACGGCTGGCGGCCTCACTACGCCGTGCTGGGCCGAGTCAACGGCATCCGCGGCTACCACGACATCAAACGCTATCCCAATGCGCGGCTCATACCCGGCCTGGTGCTGTTCCGTTGGGACGCACCGCTGTTCTTCGCCAATGCCGAGCTGTTTCACCAGCGCGTGCTGGAAGCCGTGGCGCGATCGCCGACGCTGGTGCGGCGGATCATCGTGGCCGCCGAGCCGGTCACCAGCATCGACGTCACATCGGCGGACATGCTCGCCGAGCTCGAGCAGACCCTGCGCGCATCGCGGATAGAGCTGCGTTTCGCCGAAATGAAGGATCCGGTCAAGGACAAGCTGAAGCGCTTTGAGATGTTCGAGCGCTTCGGTGCCGCGAGCTTCCATCCCACCGTGGGCGCCGCCGTCGACGCCTACCTCGAAGAGCACTCGGTGGATTGGAAACCCTGAAAACAAAAAAATCCCGCCTCTTGCGAGACCGGGCTTTTCTGACCGAGTATGGCGTGCGCGTAACCTACTTTCGTACGAATGCACACTATCATCGGCCGCAGATCCGTCTGCCCCGCGCTGAAAACCACGACCCGCTGCTTCGCGGCCGCTGATCGCGAACGTTGATATGGCTTCGTTTGTCAAGAGGGCGAAACGCGTCCTGCCGACCTCGAGCATGCGTTGAGACAACAGCGGCCCGATAGGCGAGGCGACGGGCTCATCTGTGACGACGGTCGATCAAGCTGGTATGTGGGCGTCGCCGAGGATTCTCCAACCGCGAGCGCGCCACCTCGCCTATCGAGCTGGATGTGGGGATGTCGGTGCGTGTTCTCCTTTTCGTTTAGTTTTCCGTGCGGGTGCCTCAGGCGGTCCTCGCGCGCGCAGATCGCGCATCGCCTCGTCGGCCGCATCGGGCGCATAGATCGGTGTGAGCTCGCCCGCGCGCGCAAGGCCCGCAAGCTTCAGGCTATCGCGCCGGTCGATCTTGATCCGATCGCGCGAGCGCCGCGGTGTGTCCGCCGGCGACACCACCCAACACGCGTGGCCACGACCCTTCAACATCCGGTAGATCCCGAAGCCACACGGGCCGGCCTCCTACACGAACATTAGCGGCCTGCCCTGCGACTCGAGCGTGCGCACCGCGCGCGCAAGCGCATTCGTATCGCCGCCGATCCGACCGTGATGGTGCACTTCGCCTCCTCGGCAACGGCGATGTCGATCGAATTCTTGTGCACGTCCATCCCGAGAAACAGCTTGCTAGACTTGCGTCCCATGGCCTGCCTCCTTCTCGTGGTTGACGCCTTCGTGCTCAACGTGTGGCTCTGCGTGGCTCGCCACGTAATCCACGATACCGATGAAGCAGGCCGCCCTTCAGCACGAAGCGATTCTGTCTGGGCGTCAACTCACACGCGCGGTTGCCACCCCCGCGCGACCCTTGTGGGCTATTTCTCACCACGAGTGATCCGGTCGATCGATTCGGACAGCAGAGGACGAAGCGCCCGGCCAATCAATCGCGCTGGGCTGCCGGGCGCATCCGCTTGCGGCCAGGCTCGCAGGTCGTGCTCCCAGGCACAGTGAGTCGGGTCGAGCTTCGTTCAGGCCGCGCGCCCTCGAGAGCGGCCCCAGTTGGGACGTTCAGGCTCGAGCCCTTCGTCCCTGCCGAACGGGCATGCGCGAAGAAGCGCTCGGCGTCAAACGGCGTTCTTCGCTTGAGCATGAAGTAGACAGCGCGGACGAGCCGTGCGGCGATGATCGCGAGACTCTTGCCTTGCCATGCTTGGCAGCCAGTCGCACCCATAACGCCTGGGCGCGACGATTCCCACGCAGGCGTCAACCGTAAGGAGCGTACGCTTTCGACTCGTTGACTGGTTGCTGCCTGTCGTGTTCCGGAGAAGCGGACCCTCACAGAATTCGCTTCACGGGCAAGGCCGGTCACGCATCCGACTGCAAAGCGTTGGGCTGATTCCTCACGCGGTCGGCACCGCCACCTGCGGTTCGTTGCAGCGATCGCGCTCCAAGGCGTAGTCTTGTGTTCGCTGCGGGCGCCCGGCGGTCGCGGTTCGCCGGATCACTCCATCCGGAGTCGATAAAGTACGTCCGCTGCACCGCGGCATCGCAGCAAAGAACCACGAAGAACGAGCGGAAGATCACCAGCCAGAGACAAGGAGAGCGCGATGAAGAAAATTGGATGGGCATTGATTGGCGCCGTGGTCGCTGCGCCCATGCTGTGCGGCGGAATCTCGGTGGCCACGGCTGCGGAGCCGAAAGTGATCGCAACGAAGCCCCAAAAGGTCGGCAATGGATGGGCTCGCGCCTACGTCGCCCTGGACGCGAGCGGAAGTCCGCTCGCGCTGGGGGTGAGCCTGGACAAGGATGCGCTTTCAGGGTTGCCCAAAGAGCCGGACCCCACGAGCCGATGCTTCGACAAGAACGGCAACGGGAAAATGGACGAGCACGAATGCATCGGGGACTACCCCTTCATCTTCACGCTGCCGGAGGGCGAGGCGGCGAAGGCGGTCTCACCGTTCAAATGGGTGGGCCTCAACTGGAATGCGCACGGTCATCACATCCCCCCCGCTCCGCCGCCCTGGGCGGTGCCCCATTTCGACTTCCACTTCTACATCCAGGAGCGCGAGGCGGTGAAGGCGATCCGGCCGGGCACGTGCGGTGAACTGGTCGATTGCGAGGACTTTAAGAGGGCAACCAAGGAGGTTCCGATGAAATACATTCACCGTGACCACATCAACGTCGGCGCTGCGGTGCCGGACATGGGCAATCACCTCATCAATTCCAAGGCACCGGAGCTCGCGAAAAACGGCCCCCCCTTCACGCACACGTTCATCTTCGGGGCCTACGACGGGCGCATCACCTTCCTGGAGCCGATGATCACCCTTGCCTATCTCGCCAGCAATCCCAGCATGTGTGCGGGCATCAAGCAGCCGCAGGCATGGGAGGTCGCCGGCTCGTATCCGACCAAGTACTGCGTCCGGTACCTGGATGGGGCCGGCAGGTATACGGTCTCGCTCGAGGGCTTTGTGCAGCATCCCGCGAAATGAAACCAAAGCCAAAGTTGGGCGCTGAGGTCCGGTCCGGGTGTCTGCTCTCGGGTCGATAGCATTCGGAAGGTCCATACGCTCGTTGGCGTTCATCGCGGCCTGGACTCGGTGCTCGATCTCTGAGGGACGGTGGAACGGCGCGCATGGCTACTGAGCGGTCGGGGACATAGTTGACAAGAGAGTCCGGGGACATGCCTGACAGACTTCGGCCCGCGAAAGCGTGTCTCTTCTCTGTCGATCGTGGGAGCTGGATCACCGGATCGGCCAGATCTACGCCGCGCTCGAAACCGCCGGCCAGCTGGAGAACACGCTGATCTTCATCACCCGCGACAATGGCCCTTTTGCCGAAGTGTTTGCGGACACGGGCTACACACCACTCCGCGGCGCCAAGGGCAGCAGTTACGAGGGCGGCGTGCGCGTCCCCGGCATCGCGTATTGGAAGGGCACGATCAGCCCGGGACGGGTGTCGTCCGGACTGTTCGACCTGACGGACCTATACGCCACCTCGCTTACCCGCGCCGGGGCGGCCGACCGGGTCCCGGAAGCCGACATCGAGTGTCTTGCGCATTGAGCAGGGTCGCCTGCGCCGGCTCTGGACC
Organism: uncultured beta proteobacterium; assembly: GCA_963744255.1. GTDB lineage: Bacteria > Pseudomonadota > Gammaproteobacteria > Burkholderiales > SG8-39 > DATEDA01. The sequence continues at coordinate 109,314 of CAVUSZ010000054.1, read as the reverse complement.
CGAATCTCCGGCACACTCCTCGTATGGTCGACGCGCTCGCCCTGCTTATTTGCATCGGTGCCGGTACGGTCGGTGGCGTGTTCTTCTCCTTCTCTGCCTTCGTCATGAAGGCGCTCGCGGAGCTTCCGGCGAGTCAAGGCATTGCCGCCATGCAACGCATCAATGTCGTCGTCCTGAATCCGCTTTTCCTGGGTGTATTTGTTGGCACCGCAGTGCTATCACTCGCCGGTATGGCGTTGTCTGTCCTGCCCTGGAACGCGCCACGTTCGCCCTTGCTTCTCGTCTCGGGACTGCTGTACTTCGTTGGCTCGTTCGTTGTCACCATGGCATTCAATGTCCCACGCAACGAACGGCTCGCCCGCCTCGACGCGCAGACCTCGGAGGCCGCTGCGTACTGGCCTACGTACCTGCTTGAGTGGACGCGTTGGAACCATGTGCGAACTGTCGCTTCGGCTGCGTCCGCAGCATGCGCGGCGGGCGTCTTGACGAGCTAGCGTGCTTGTCGCAAGTGACACCCCACCCGTCGATGCACCGGACCCGCCACAACGCGCGGTGATCTGTCGTGGTGGCCCCCCTCGCGACACTCCCTTCCGCGCACGCGACGATGAAGCATCTCCTCGACAACATCAGCTGGCACACGCTTGCCGGTCCGCACGCGAAGTACGCTGCGGGCACCGAAGACGCGCGTCGGTACGCCCAGGGCTTCTCACCGATCGTCGGCTTCGCGGATCCCGAGCACCCCAACTTCGCAGCACTGGCTCGATTCTGCGAACCAGGCGAGCACTTCTACTGTGACGGCTGGTCGGGTGCCGCTCCCACCGGCTGGACCATCGGCGCCGAGTCCACCATGTTCAAGATGGTCTGGGAGGCGGCAATGCCCGCCACCGACGAGGCGCCTGAAGCCGTCCCGGTCGGCCCGCAGCACGCATCACAGGCGCTCGAGTTGGCCGCCTTGACCCGTCCCGGCCCATTCGGTCCGAGAACCATCGAGCTCGGCGAGTACTTCGGCTGCTTCGATGGTCAGCGGCTCGTGGCCATGGCTGGGGAGCGCATGTGCGCTGGCTCGCTCCGGGAGATCAGTGGTGTCTGCACGCATCCGGACTTTCAAGGCCGCGGGTATGCGCGTCGGCTGATGTTCAAGCTCATTCGTCGTCAGATGCAGCGCAACGAAATACCGTTCCTGCACGTCATGCGCGACAACACCGGCGCTCGCCGGCTCTATGAGCGAATGGGCTTTCGCAACTACCGGGAAACCGTTGTACGCGTCGTTTCGCCATGCTGATTGTCGCCATGCCGGGCCGCATCGACGAGGGGTCGACCGAGCGGATCCACTCCGGCCTGCGGCATTCGTAGTCCGTCCAAGGCGCGATATGAGACACGATCTTTCCCGTTCGGACGGCGATGATCAACGTGGAGTGGTCACGGACAGCGACAGCGCTGCAGTAACGGGCGATTCGGAAAAGGCGGGCAGTCTCGACGAGATGTCGAAAGCGAATCTGAAGATGAGACGATGGAAAGCGTATATGCCTTCGCGGTCCCGCAGCTGGCTCAAGGGGTTGGCGCGATGAAACCCGCTCGCAATTGACGGCGGCCTCGCTCAACCCGGCGTCGAAAACCCGAACGCGCTCGCAAGCGGTAGGGCCCGTCGGAGCGAGAGCTGGAGAGCGCAATCGAGTCGTCTCGCTCTACAACGATGTCGGAGACTGCCCCATGTCGAGGCCAACTGGTCAGAAAGCGAAAATGCTCGCAGGCGAGCTCTATGTCGCCAGTGACCCTGAGCTCCGTGCCGCACACCTTCGGGCGCAGGAGATTCTGGCGAGATTCAACACAACCCCAGCGGATGCCGCCGAGGAGCGTCGCGCCTTGCTGACGGGTTTGTTCGCGAGATTCGGCGAGGGAACTGTGCTGAGGCCTACGCTGCGCTGTGACTACGGCTTCAACATCTCCATCGGCGACCGGACCTTCATCAACTTTGACTGCGTTCTCCTAGACTGCAGTCGAATCACGATCGGCGACGAGGTCCAATTCGCGCCCGGGGTCCACATCTACACCGCGACGCATCCTATCGACGCAAAAACACGACGTTCCGGTCTCGAGTACGCGCTGCCAGTGTCGATCGGAGACGGTGCCTGGCTCGGTGGCGGCGCCATCGTTTGCCCTGGCATGACCATCGGGGAGAACACCGTCGTAGGCGCGGGAAGTGTAGTCACGCGGGACTTGCCACCGAACGTGGTCGCTGCGGGCAATCCCTGTCGCATCTTGCGGCAACTGTGACTGGTCGCGGTGACGCCGACCGCTCCCCATCGAGCGGCGCCACCCCGGCCTGCGGCAGATGGGTGGCAAGAACATGACTTCCGCCCGACGCATCGAGGCGACGCGGCAGGGCGAATGCGACCGGCCGGCCGGGATCGTCGCAGGGCGAACAGCGGCCGGTTGGTTGCCGGTCCCGCTCGCGGTCCGCTAGGCTCGCCGCGAACGGTCTGTCAATAGCGCTCCAGGCTGACCGGAGGATTGGGAACCTTGATGGGAAACACCGGATGCTCGTACGACAGCACCGCGGGATGGGGGCTGTTGCGGTTTGCGCGACCGTCTTCGATTCGCGACTGACCCGGTCGGGCCGCCGCGGGTTCCGGAGTCTCGACCCGAAGCGACTCTTGGGCAGCGGTGTAGCCCGACTCTGCGAGCGTAGTCGCTCCCTGGCCTGTTCGCGCCGGCTCCGCGATGTCGGCGGGTGTAACGCCGGCCCCGCCGACCACGGGCGAAACGCAGATGAGCGCGGCACCGAGCGCTAGTGCGATACGACTATGCTGTGCTCTCATTCCCTGCTCCTTCCAGTGCAGTGATGTACGTATGCGAGCGTAGGATCACGAAGCCCCCGGCACTGAGCAGCATTGGCCGAGGTCATGTGACGCATTCACCTCGCCGCGTTCAGCGTCTTGATTGCGAAAGGGACCGCGCCTTGAGCGGGGATCGGGCTGGAAGGCGCGTGAAGGGTCTCCGCGCGGGTCGGCCGAATGGTCTAGGTGAGGACCGTGGCCCCGCCCGCGTCAAGCAGTTCTGAAGCCCACCGGGAGCGGGCCGTACGATCCGAAGCCGGGTACTGCAGCCGTGCGGACCCCCGTCCGCCGGCGAAGTACGGCAGGACGCGACGCGCGGAGTAAGATGCCAACGAGCTAACGTCGTTGACCTACCGGTTAACGCCATGCGCTTGAGCCAGGCTTGCGTCTTCCTCCCGGTCGTGAATACGGGCAGCATACCGGGTGCGGCGCGGGAGCTCGACGTCTCTCCGCCGGCGATTTCGCGGGGTCTCCGGCAACTCGAGGACGAACTTGCGCGTGCGAGCCCTGGCGCGGACGCAGCACGCCGTCGAACGTGACTAACGTGCAGTGGAGATTCCAACCTTGCACTACGTTAGACCCAACCCAGCCGCGTCGCGACCGCGCCTGGCTATCAAGGTTCAGTAGGTGAGCAAGGATGTGCCTCTTCGAGTAGACGACACTTTCCGGGAGCGTTTCGGGATGACGAGCGTCGTGGCTACGATCACGGGGCACGGCGAGTGTGTCACCCGGGTGCGGGAATTGCTCGACAGGCAGGCCCTGGTGCACCGGCTGCATCCCGACGTTGTGGCGGACATGCAGGTCGCCCTGGACGAAGTCTTGAGCAACATCCTGCGGCATGGGTTTGCCGACGGCGCCCCGCATCGGGTCGAGGTTGCGCTCTCGGTTGAACGAGGTCAGCTATGCGCGAGTCGGCGCGTGCAACCAGCTGGTGCTCAGAAAGTCGCTAACCGATGAAGGTGGTGCCAATGGAGCTACATGAGGAGCAAGTAGATGGCGTAATGGCGCTGTCGGTGAAGGGGCGGATCGACAGCACTACCGCGCCCGCTCTCGGGCAGAAGCTCGAGTCCGTCGTCGCGGATCCTGCTAGCCGGCTCGTCGTCGACTTCCGCGAGCTCGAGTACATCAGCAGCGCCGGGTTTCGCGTGCTGCTCGTCGCCGCGAAGCGCGCGGACGAAGTGGGAAGCAAGCTCGTCCTGTGCAGCCTGTCGGCGAAGGTTCGCCAGTTCTTCGACCTAGGGGGGTTCCTTGAGATCTTCACGATCACCGCCTCCCGGGACGACGCCATCGCAGCCGCCAAATAGGCGCTGCGTCGAGAGGCAGTCATGAGAAAGCCGCCGAACATCGTCTACGGAATCGACGAGATCCCGCCCCTCGGCGTCACCGCGCTATCCGGCGTCCAGCACGTCGGCCTCATGTCGATCAATCTCGTTTACCCGGTTCTCGTAGCGCAGGCAGCCGGAACCTCGGCGGATGTTGCGGCGGCCATGGTCAGCATGACGCTGATCGCCCTCGCCATCGGCACGATCCTGCAGGCGATCCCTCTCGGCCCAGTGGGCTCCGGCTACCTGTGCCAGCCGGTTTCGAGCATCGTCTACTTCGTGCCCTCGCTGGTCGCGGCGAAGCACGGCGGCCTCCCGGCGGTCTTCGGAATGACCATCGCGGCGGGGCTGTTCGAGGTCGCGCTTGCGCCGGCCCTACGCCGCCTGCGCGCGCTATTCCCGCCGGAGATCGCCGGGCTGGTCGTCCTGCTCGTCGGGATCGCAACCGGAGTGGTCGGGTTGCGCACCGCGCTCGGGCCAGGCGAGGACACGGGCGGACCGGCTCTGACCGATGTGGCGCTCGCGCTTGTCACGCTCGCGATCATGGTGGGGCTGAACGTCTGGGGACGGGGAGGGTTGCGCCTATTCTGCGTGTTGATCGGGATGGCGATCGGCTATGCCGTTGCGTGGGGACTTGGCGGGCTCGAGACGGGCGGTCTCGCTAGCGTTGCAGGGGACACGATATTCGCGATCCCGTCGCTCGCTCATCTCGGCTGGAGCTTCGATGCATCTCTCGTGTTGCCATTCGCCATCGCGGCGGTCGCGGCGTCATTGAAGGTGGTCGGCAACGTGATGACCTCCCAGAAGGCGAACGACGCCGACTGGGTCCGCGCCGACATGCGGTCCATCAGCCGAGGCGTGGTTGCCGACGGGCTCGGCTCGGTCGTGGCGGGCGGGCTCGGCGCCCACGGCGTGAACTCTGCTACCGCAGCGGTCGGGCTCGCCACCGCGACCGGCGTCACGAGCCGGTACGTTGCCTACGCGGTGGCGGGAGTTCTGCTCGTCCTCGCGTTCGTGCCCAAGCTCGGGTTCCTGTTTTACCTCATGCCGCGTCCGGTGGCCGGCGCGGCGCTCGTATTCTCCTCGACATTCATCGTCGTCAACGGGCTCGAGATCATGACCTCCCGGCTGCTCGACGCCAGGAAGACGCTCGTCATCGGGCTCGCTCTCGTGTTCGGGCTGGCGGTGGAGGTGTTTCCGGGGTTGCTCCAAATGCTCCCGCCGGCCGCGCGTGTGGCGCTCGGCACCTCCCTCGTCCTCGGCACGCTCGTCGGGCTCGGTCTGAATGTGCTGTTCCTGATCGGGTTGCGGCGGACGGCATCCATGACGGTGCAGCCGGGCACCGTGGACCCCGGTGCGCTCGAGCAGTTCCTCGACGCGCAGGGTGCCGGCTGGGGCGCACGGCGCGACGTGATCGAGCGCGCGAAGTTCAACCTCGCGCAATCGATCGAGACGCTTGTTTCCAGCGGCGTTGCGAACGGGCCGCTCGAGGTGGCGGCGTCGTTCGACGAGTTCAACCTCGATGTCCGCGTGTCGTACGACGGCCCGCCGCTCGACTTGCCGGAGAAACGCCCGTCGAACGAGGCGATCATGGCGTCGGAAGAAGGGGAGCGGAAGCTCGCAGGCTTCATGCTGCGGCGCTTCGCCGACCGGGTCGCGGTAACCGGCAAGGGCCGCCGATCGACGATCCTTTTCCACTTCGATCACTGAGTCCGGCGGCCGGGTGTTGCCGGCATGCTGCTCTGACAGGCGGTGCTCAGCGGACGAGGACCGCGCAGCACCGGCTCATAGCGCTGCCGCCGGGAGCCGCCTTCCGGACCCGCTCTTTCGAGGAGTTCCTGGTTCGCTTTCCGACGCCGATTGCTCGCCTTCGCGCCATTGGGCCGCTAGCTGACGTGCAGCGAAACCTGCAAGGATGCCTGTCGCGCTCCGCCGCGCACCTCCGCACCGACCGAAATGCGAATCCTCTCATTGTCACGCCTGGACCATAGCCGAAGCATCGTGCTTACGTTCAACTTCCCGCAGGACAAGCAAATAGCAAACCGTGGCCGGCTTGCAGAGCGCAGCCCTAGCGCAACCAGTTTCGTCACGAAGTAGCGGGCGTCCCTGCGGCTCAGATAGTGGGTGCTAAGTTCACCGTCGCACGCGCGAGCGTTAACGGCTTCTCCCCCAAGGCAGACGGGACCGTTGCGGCGCAGGGGAGAGACTCGGCAGCCAACGAACCAACCGGATACGCGTACTGCTGGAACGTCCAGTATGTCTAGCGCGCGGCAGCGAAACCAATCGGCCGGCAGAGCTGACAGGCGCCTGATACACTGAGGGCCCCTTCCAAGGATCAAATACTTTGATCGACACTCTGCAGTACCTCAAGAAACATGGTGAGCGACTCGATTCGGAGATCGCCGAAGAGATGGGCGTGCCGCTTGCGACGGTGCGCGAGCGTCTGGCGCGCTTGGCAGCCGCGGGGGAGATCATCACCTGCGAGCTGACGCGCTTCGAAAGCGGCAACCGGGTCGAAGCATTGCTGTGCCGCGTGGCGGGTTACGTCCCCCCTAGAGCGCCCGGTCGAAAACCGACCCCGACGACTTAGCCAGCGTCAGGCGTTGCGGCCTCCGGCTCGGTCTGCTTCGCGTCGTCGTTCTTCGCTGTTCGGCCACTCGCGTCGATTGGCGTCTTGCCTCTTGATCCGCAACCTCGGCGAGCCAGGCAGCGGCTTCCTTAAGCGCTTCGCTTGATCGCTCGGCGCGTCCTCGGATATAGCCGCGTCTGGCGGTTTGCGTCCGGCGTGTCCGCCTTCGACAAGGCCTCCGCAAATCGGGCGAGCACCCGCTGCGAATAGCCCGTCCGCGAACCATCGACGCACCGCGAGGTTCGCGCTCTCGGCATCGAGCGCAAGCCCGGCCTGCTTCATCGTGGTGGCGAAGGGCACGTAGAAGCTGTAGCGCAGATAGCCGTTCATGCGCTCGACCTTGCCCTTGGTCTTGGCCCGATAGGGCCGGCACAGCCGGGGGGCGAAACCCATAGTGGCGGGCGAAGTCGAGGAATCCCGCCTGGTACTGATGGTCACGGGGCCGGTAGGCGTCACGCTTGATCGCCAGCGTCTTCACGTGGTCGTAGAGCACGCCCGCCGGCACACCGCCGAAGAAGGCGAACGCCCGCTCGTGGAAGCCAAGCATCGTCTCCAGCCGCAATCGTCGGTACGGGTTTTTTGACTGCCTGACCTGGGAACGTGGCTGGACCGCACGGGCATAGTCGCCACAACTAGTGGACTGTAACAGTGAAATGCAGAGCGCACGCCCTCTCCCTGTGCGCGACAGGGTCGGGGTGAGGGGTACTACGGAATCGGTCGTTACAGTCCACTAGTCTCTTCCAGCACCTCGACGGTGTAGCCAACTAGGGACGGCCTGCTGGGCGGCATCGACACCCAGGAGCGAAAGCAGCCGATCGGCAACGCGCCGAAGGATAACGTCGCGAAGATCGTGTTCAACCGGCAGGGAGTTGACGGTTCTGGTGGAGCACGGCGAACCGCTCATCTTTCGCGGCACTCGCGTGTCGCTGTCCGGCTCTCGCCACTCGAGGCGCTCTACTACGAGCGCTTCGCGCAACAGCAACACGCGTCGGCTACTCGCTCGCCTCTTCGGTGAATGCGTACGTGTTCGAGTCGCTCGACTCGTCGTAGAAATTGCATCATTCTCGCGTGGGGAGCTTCTGTTCTAGCTCGGCTGTTGCGTGCAGTATTGCTCGTGGTCTAACTCGCGTTCGTCGCCATTCGCTCCCAAACTGCCTAGGCGTGACGCGCGCTGCTCGCCGTGATCGGATGGCTCGGGTACAGTCGAGGCTCCCGACCGTCCTCCCGCGAGGAGACTCCGATGAAGCTCCTGTTGAAGCTGTTCCCTGCGGGTCATCTCGTCATCAGCGTACTCTTCATCCTCACTGCATTCACGCTGCTGGTGTTCGCAGGGTACGAAATGTGGCAGGCCGTCTCTCCATTCACGGACCGCGGCGTGGAGAGGCGGATCGACGGGGTGCTGAACGGCATCGCGCTGCTGGTCATTGCCGTAGCCGCCCTCGAGCTTGGACAAACTATCGTCGAGGAAGAGATTCAGCGCGAAGTACACATGAGCGCACCGTCACGTGTGCGCCGATTCCTGTCGCGTTTCCTGGTCGTGCTGGTCGTGGCGCTGGCGATCGAAACGCTGGTCGCCGCGTTCCGCTTCAGTCGCGACGATCCGTCGAATCTTCCGTACGCGGCGACGATCGGTTTGATGGCCGCGGCGCTGCTCGCCGCATGGGGCGTTTTCCTCAAGTTCAACCACAGTGCCGAGCTGCTCGAACCCGAAGCGCTGGAAGCCGCGAAAGAAGAGGACAGCAAGGTCGATAACGCCAAGTGACGCTCACCGCGGCAGGCACGTTCGTCCCGAGCTGCCACTCGTCGTTCTGCTCGAGAAGCGTACATCCACGGGAGGCGCGAGCTTGCGGAGTTTTTCGGAACGGTCCGGCGGGCGTGCCGCCCGTTGAGTCACGCCGATGCCTTCAAATGTCGTCGTGTCCCCCTCCCCGAGCGGTGCCTATTCCGCGTCCGCGCAGTGCGCCATATATATCTGCTTGAGCGTGCCGAAGTCCGACAGCGGGGCGGCACCAATTAACTGGACCATAGCTTGGCGCACCTCGGCCACAGGTCGGTGCTTCTTTAGCGCCTTCACGGTCTGTTCCAAGCGCTCGAGCGGCGTCTGGTGCAGTACCTCGAGCGTGGTGAGTTTCGCGTCCGGGTCGCGATCTTTGCGAAGCATTCTGCAAATTGCGAGCATCTTGTTTTCCCCTTGCGTCAACACCCGGCGCGATCCGCGGCGGGGCACTTCGGGAATAGCAGCTTTCGCGCCAGACCGTCAAAAGGTGTGACGCGCGTGACCGCTGTCACGGTATTCCGGGGTGAATCAGGCGTCCGCACGCAATCCCTCACGGTAAACGCGAGCCTCAGGCGGGCGAAGCGGTGACGAACCTCCGACGGAGCAGCAGGGCGGTGCTCAACCCGAACGTTACTGGGACGCATCGCACCCGCATCAGGGGTCGCGCATCCACTTTGAAGGTGAAACCCGTGCCCGGTATTGTCCGGGACTGATTCACCCTCTTACATTGGCCGGACGTCCCCGGACGCTCCGAGCATCCGCTCCACGTAGCGGGCGAGCAGGTCCACCTCCAGGTTAACGTGCGCGCCGGGCGCCAGCGCCTTCAGCGTCGTGACGGCGAGCGTGTGCGGGATGAGATTGATCTCGAAGTCGGTGCCCTCGATCCGGTTCACGGTCAGGCTGACGCCCTGCACGGCGATCGAGCCTTTCCGGGCGATGTACTTCGCAATCTCCGCGGGCGCCCGGACGACGAGGCGATGGCTCTCGCCCACGGGCTCGAGCGAAACGATCTCGCCGACGCCATCGACGTGGCCGCTGACGAGATGGCCGTCGAGGCGGTCCGCGAACCGGAGCGACTTTTCCAGGTTCACATCTCCGGGTGCGCCGAGGCCGGCCGTGCACGCGATCGTTTCCCGCGAGACGTCGGCCTCGAATCGCAGGCCGGTGAGGCTCACCACGGTCAGGCAGCAGCCGTTCACCGCGATCGAGTCGCCGATCGCAACGTCGCCGAGCTCGAGCGTGCCGGCGTGGATCACGAGCCGCAGGCCCTGCACGCGCGGCTCGACGCGCTCGATGCGGCCGATCGCGGCGACGATTCCGGTGAACATGGCGGCGAAGGTTACACCAGCCCGCCAAAGAGGAAGGGCCGCGCGAGCGGCGACACGATCAGCTACACCCCGAGCAGCAGATTCACCGGCTCCTCCCAGGGTTTCGGCATGTCGATCTCGATGAACGCGTAGGCGACGACAGCGATGCCGATGATCACGGCGTTCCAGGTCGCCCAGTCGTTCCCCGGAAACTCCAGCACCCACGGCGAAATCGCCAGCCAGACGCTGACGATGAGGCCCAATCCTGCCAACGCATCGGCCTCATCGTTCCCCTCTTTTCGCCGCCAAAGGGTCCGGCGCGAGGCCGGCGTTCCGCCGTTCAGGGGATCAGTGGCGCTCGAAAATCAGCGCTTCCGGCACCGCCGTCACCGCCTTCCGCAGGCGGCGCGACTCGGCCGCGTCGCGGATCACGACGAAGCCGTCTTCGTCGGCCTGGAACCGGTCGAGCACCGCCCGCACCGCGTCGTCCCGGCCGCCGCCGAGGTGAGACCTCCAGCCGAACTCGAGCAGCAGGAGATAGCCGGGCACCTTCGGCAGGTGCTTGCCGTGCTTCCTGACGAGCCACGCGCGCCTTACCTTGCGCTGCCCGGCGATTGCCTTCGCGAGCTTCGCCAGCGTCGGCGCGGAAATGCCGTGCCGCTGGAGGGGGTCCTTGGGCGCGAAGCGCATGAGCTCGCCCTGCGCCTTGGCGCGCGTCTCGGCCAGCCGCTCGAGCGTCGCGTGCCACCGATCCATCCCGGCGACGTCCTTGCGGCCGCGGTAGAACTCGAACAGCAGCCCGGCGCCCGACTGCTCGGCGCCGGCATCGAGCGCCATCGCGTTCTCCACGATCGCGACACCCTGCTCGTGACCACCCTGGACCAGTATCCGGCCGTATGCGTATAGCGTCGGCGCATGGTCAGGATGACGCTCGACGAGTTGGCGGTAGAGCGGTAGCGCCGCAAACCGGCCGTTCAGCGACTCGGCGAGCCGCGCGCGCTCCCACGCCGCCTCGAGCGGAAGATCGCCGGCGGCCGCCTGCCCCTCCAGCGCCTCGAAGCGCTTCCGTTCCGCGGCGACTGCCGCATGGCGCTCACGCCATGCCGGTCCCACCTGCTCGTGCCACCGCCGGTCCTGCTCGACCGCGAGCGCCGCGAGCGCCGACCCGAGCAGTTCGTCGGCCGCGGATCGGTCCAGGTCGAAACGCGTGCGCGCCGGGACGCCGAGCGCCTGCAGCCGCTCGGCGAGCGAGGGGTGCGTGTCGTTGAGGTCGGGCTTCGCATCGAGCGCGACCTTTGCATACGCCTTGCCGATTTCGGCGGGCAGAGTCTTGCAGCGCGCGAGCAGGTCCGAGAACGGCGCCGACGGCGGCTCGGCGCGATCGCGAACGCCCGCCCAGAGCTTCTCCCAGTACTGGCTGTCGAGATACGCGGCCTTGGCGTGCACGGCCACGAGCGCGCTCCCCGCGGCGCTGGCGCCCGCGACACGCGCCGAGGCGCCGTCGGCCTCGTACTCGTTGGCGCGCGCAAGCACGAAGCTATAGGCGTTGAAGTACGGTGCGTACCAGTCGAAGAACTTCGCGAACATTCGCGTCGAGAAGCTGCCCTCGCGCTCGAGGATCGCGAGCAGGCGATACCAGGTCTGCCGGATCCGGTAGATCCAGTTCCCGAAGCGCGCGTGGTGCCGCGAGAGGTGGCCGAACTCGTGCGCAAGGACGGCACGGAACTCCTTGCGCGTCAGGCTCGCCATCAGCGGCAGCCCCACCATCAGATAGTTCTGGGGCCAGCCGAGCAGCCCAAGGCGCGGCACCTGCGCGACCGCTGCATTGAAGTCGGGTGTGACCACCACGCGGTGGATCTCCTGCGCGCCGACGCTCTTCCGCACCGCCTCGATCTCGTCGAAGAGCCGCGGCGCCTCGCGGCGGACGAGCGCTCGCCCTTCCGGCGGCGGGATCCGCACCCACATCGCCTTGAGGATCATCCAGGCGAAAACGAGCGGGATCCACGCGACCTTGATCAGCACGAACTTCTTGGAGACGAGGACCAGCGCAGCGACGCCGATCACCAGCCCGGCCGCCGCCACGAACGCCGCCGCGATGAACCCGATCCCGAGGACGGCGAGCAATCCCACCCGCCACAGGTAGCGGGTCGGCGCATCCGCCGCCAGTCGGTCGAGACGGAGGATGAGATCGTGGTATTCGGCAATCGATCGCATGGGACTGTTTCCGCGGACCGCGACTGGCGACGACCTTCCGGCCAACAGACTTCGCACGAACGAGGGGAGACTCCCCTCCCCCGATGACGGAATGGGGAGGCGGAACCCGCGTGGCTCCCCCGCTACGCAGTTTCCGCCGCGGCTCGTAGCTGAGCTGGCTAGGCTAGCGCACGCGCGCAGCGTTCAAAAGCGCCGCCGCACGTCCGGCGTGGCGGAATGCTGCTCGCATAGGCATCGGCGCCTACGCCGGATGTCGCATCGGCGCCGTTTCGGTCGACTTGCGGGACTAGTTCCTCCGGGAGATCGAACGCAGGTACGCGATTTGCACTCTAAGCATGCATGACCCATGACTCTCTTCCTGGCTCGCAGCCGCAAGCCCCGGCCACCCATGAGGGTGCGCGCCCGGTGCGGATCGTCGGCGTGGCGAGCGGCCTCGGCGCCGCCGACCCCGGCTGCGGCGACGGGCCGGCTCGACTCCGCCTCGCCGGCCTCGACGCGCATCTCGTCGCGCGCGGCGTGCCCGTCACCTGGGGTGAGACGCTCTTTCCCGACCAGGCCCCCGGTGAGCCGGTAGCGCAGGTCGTCTGCCGGCTGTGCGAGCGGCTCGCCCGCGCGGTGACGAAGGTGGTCCGCGGCGGCGCGGTGCCGCTCGTGCTCGGCGGCGACCACAGCATCGCGATGGGCACCTGGCGCGGCGTCGCCAATGCGGTTGAAGGAAACCTTGGTCTCGTCTGGATCGACGCCCATCTCGACGCGCACACGCCGGAGACGAGCCGCAGCGGCAGGCTCCACGGCATGCCGCTCGCGGCGCTGCTCGGTCAGACAGGCGATGCGCTGTGCGAACCAGGCGCAGCGCTCGCGCCCGGGCACGTCAGCGTCATCGGCGTCCGCTGCTTCGAGCCCGAGGAAGCGGCGCTCGCTGCCGCGCTCGGCGTGCGGATCTACACCATGGCGGAGATCGACCGGCGCGGCCTCGGCGAGGTGTTGCGCGAAGCGATCGAGCGCGCGCGGAGCGGAACCGCCGCGTACGGCATCACCCTCGATCTCGACGCGATCGACCCCGAGGACGCGCCGGGCGTCACGACGCCGGTCGTCGGCGGCTTGCGCCAGGCGGCGCTGCTGCCCCAGCTGACCGCGCTAGCGAAGGAAGCCCCGCCGATCGCGGTGGAGATCGTCGAATACGAGCCGCATCGTGACCGCGGCGGCTCGACTGCGAGGCTTGTCGAGGAGCTCGCCTCGGCGATGCTCGGCGGTGGCGCGGCGCGCTCGGTCGTCGACCTCGAGCGGCGCTACAGCGCACCGAACTACGACCCGCTGCCGGTGGTCCTCGTGCGCGGCCAGGGCGTCCACGTGTGGGATCAGACCGGACGCCGCTACCTCGACATGATGTCGGCATACTCGGCGGTGAGCCTCGGCCACGCCCACCCGCGGATCGTCCGCGCGCTCACCGAGCAGGCGAAGCGGCTGGCGGTGACCTCGCGCGCCTACTACAACGACCGGCTGCCGCCGTTCCTCGAGCGGCTGTGCCGGCTGACTGGCATGGACCGTGCCCTGCCGGTGAACACCGGACTGGAGGCGGTCGAGACGGCGCTGAAGGCCGCCCGCAAGTGGGCGCACAAGGTGAAGCGCGTGCCGGACGGCCGCGCCGAGATCATCGCCTGCGAAGGCAACTTCCACGGACGATCGATCGCGATCGCCGGCATGTCCTCGGAGCCGCAGTATCGCGACGGCTTTGGGCCGTTCCCGCACGGCTTCAAGCTGGTGCCCTACGGCGATCCGCAGGCGCTCGCGCACGCGATCACGCCCGATACGGCCGCGTTCCTGGTCGAGCCCATCCAGGGCGAGCGGGGCATCATCGTGCCGCCGGCCGGCTATCTCGCCGAGTGCGCGCGGCTCTGCCGGGAGCGGAACGTTCTCTTCATCGCCGACGAGGTGCAGACCGGACTCGGGCGGACCGGCAAGCTGCTCGCCTGCGAGCACGACGGCGTGCAACCCGATGGGCTCGTGCTCGGCAAGGCGCTGGGCGGTGGAGTGCTCCCGGTGTCGGCGTTCCTCGCTCGCGACGACGTGATGCAAGTGTTCCGGCCGGGCGACCACGGCAGCACCTTCGGCGGCAACCCGCTCGCCGCAACCGTGGCCCTCGAGGCCCTCAACGTTCTCGTCGACGAGCGTCTCGCCAAGCGGGCCCACGCGCTCGGCGCGCGCCTCATCACCGGCCTCGGGGCGATTCGGAGCCCGCTCGTGCGGGAGGTGCGCGGCAAGGGCCTGCTGATCGGCCTGGACATCGACCCGCGGTACGCTACCGCGCGGCTGGTCGTAGATCGCCTCCTCGCGCGCGGCATCCTCTCCAAGGACACGCACGATACCGTCGTGCGGTTCACCCCGCCGCTCGTCATCGCCCGCGAGGAGATCGACTGGGCGGTCGCGGAGACCCGGAAAGTGCTCGAGGAGATCGAGCGCGAGGTGAAGCGCGCGGCCTAGAGAAGCGGAGCGGCCATGCCCTGTGGCCGCTTTTTCCCGCCTCAGCCGAAGCGAGCGATCAACCGCACGTCGTTGCCGATCTGCGTCGCGTCCATCAACCGCAGCCGCCGCGCCTCGGCCAGCCGCTCGATCGCCGGCAGGTTGAACATCCCCCGTCCGGTCTCGCCGATCATCTTCGGCGCGATGTACACGAGAAGCTCGTCGACCACTCCCGCGGCGACGAGCGAGCCGTTGAGCTTGAATCCGGCCTCGACATGAACCTCGTTCAGCGCGCGCCGGCCAAGTTCGCGCACGAGATCCTCCAGCTCGACCTTGCCCGAGGCGCTTGGCAGCACGATCACTTCGACACCACGGGCGCGCAACGCACCGATCTTCGCCCGGTCCTCGACTGCAGCCGCCACCAGCAGATTCCCGCCGTCCAGGATCCGCGCCCCAAGCGGCACTTCGAGGCGCGAGTCCACCAGCACGCGCAACGGCTGACGCGGCGTCTCGACGTCCCGCACGGTGAGCTGCGGATCGTCATCCCTGACCGTGCCGATGCCGGTGAGAATCGCGCAGGCCCGCGCGCGCCAGCGATGGCCGTCGCGGCGCGCCGCCTCGCCGGTGATCCACTGGCTCTCGCCGCCGGCGAGCGCCGTCTTCCCGTCCAGTGTCGCGGCGACCTTCAGCCGCACCCAGGGCCGTCCGCGGGTCATCCGTGACACGAAGCCGACGTTCAGGTCGCGTGCCTCGTCCTCGAGCAACCCCAGGTCGACTTGGATACCGGCAGCGCGCAGGGCGTCGACGCCCTGCCCCGAGACCTTCGGGTTCGGGTCGCGCATGGCGATGACGACGCGCTTCACCTTCGCCGCGACGAGGGCCGGGACGCAAGGCGGCGTACGGCCATGGTGGTTGCACGGCTCGAGCGTGACATAGGCCGTCCCGCCCCCTGGCCGGCAGCCCGCCGCGCGGAGCGCGTTGACTTCGGCGTGAGCCTCGCCGGCGCGCTCGTGGAATCCCTCGCCGATGATCTCGGCGCCGCGTACGACGACGCAGCCGACGCGCGGATTGGGCGTGGTGGTGAACAGACCCTGCTCCGCGAGCCGGAGGGCCCGGGCCATGAAGTCGCGGTCGGCGCGGGTGAACATGCGGCGATGCGCGCCGCGCTCGTCGGTCAGCTCCGCCGCTCGGCCGCCCGCCGCACTTTCCGGCCCGGGCGCTTCAGCTCGAGCACCTTCTCGCGGAACTCGTCGACACGCTGGAAGTCCTCGTACACCGAGGCGAAGCGGATGTAGGCGACGTGGTCCATTTTCTTCAGCTCGGCCATCACCATCTCCCCGACGGTGCGCGAGCCGATCTCCCGCTCACCGCGCGCGAGGATCTTCTGTTCGATGCGGTCGATCGCCGTGTCGACGTATTGGGTGGGAACGGGGCGCTTGTGGAGCGCCCGCATGAAACCGGTGCGGATCTTCTCCCGGTCGTAGGCGGTGCGGTAGCCGTTCGCCTTTACGACTGCCGGCATCGCGAGCTCCACGCGCTCGTAGGTGGTGAAGCGCTTGTCGCAGTGCTCGCACTCCCGCCGGCGGCGGACGCTGTCCCCGTCCTCCGACATGCGCGTGTCGATGACCGCGGTGTCATCGTGCTTGCAGAACGGGCACCGCATGGCGGAGCCGCTACGCCGCCTTCTCCACCGGCACGCCCATGTGCACCGCGTCCGGGTAGACGGGGAACCGGCGGCAGAGCGCGCGCACCTGCTCGCGCACGCGCGCGATATTCGCCTCGTCGCGAGGCGCGTCGAGCACGTCGGCGATCAGGTTCGCAACCTGCTCGGCCTCGATCTCCTCGCAGCCGCGCGTGGTCATCGCCGGCGTACCGATGCGGATCCCGCTGGTGATGGTCGGCTTCTGCGGATCGTTCGGGATCGCGTTCTTGTTGACAGTGATGTACGCCTCCTCGAGTACGTCCTCGGCTGCCTTGCCGGTGGTGTTCTTCGCGCGCACGTCGATCAGGCACAGGTGGCAGTCGGTGCGGCCGGAGACGATCCGCACGCCACGCTCGGCCAGCACCTTCGCCATCACCCGCGCGTTGGCAATCACCCCTTCCTGGTACAGGCGGAACTCCCTGGTCATCGCTTCCTTGAACGCGACCGCCTTGGCGGCGACGGCGTGCATCAGCGGGCCGCCCTGGAGTTGCGGGAACACGGCGGCGTTGAGGAGCTTCTCGTGCTCCTTGCCGGCGAGGATCAGGCCCCCGCGCGGTCCGCGCAGCGTCTTGTGCGTCGTGCTGGTCACGAAGTCGGCGATCCCGATCGGGCTCGGATAGAGGCGCGCCGCGATCAGGCCCGCCGGGTGCGCGATGTCCGCCATCAGGCGGGCGCCGACCGCGTCGGCGATCCTGCGGAAGCGCTTCCAGTCGATCGTGAGCGAATAGGCCGAGCCGCCGGCGACGATCAGCTTCGGCTTGTGGCCCTTCGCGAGGTGCTCGACCTGCTCATAGTCGATCTCCTCGCGGTCGTCGAGGCCGTAGTAGAACGCCTGGTAGAGCCGGCCGGAGAAGTTGGCCGCCGAGCCGTGCGTGAGGTGGCCGCCGTGCGCGAGCGACATCCCGAGCATCACGTCGCCCGGCTTCATCACCGCGTGGTAGACGGCCTGATTCGCCTGCGAGCCCGAGTGCGGCTGGACGTTCGCGTATTCGGCACCGAAAAGCTTCTTCGCGCGCTCGATCGCCAGCTCTTCGGCGATATCGACGTACTCGCAGCCGCCGTAGTAGCGCTTCCCGGGATATCCCTCGGCGTACTTGTTCGTGAGCACCGATCCCTGCGCCGCGAGCACGGCGGGGCTGGCGTAGTTCTCGGATGCGATCAGCTCGATGTGGTCTTCCTGGCGACGGATTTCCGCTTGCACCGCCTGCCACAGCTCGGGGTCGGTCTTCGCGAGGGGTTCATTCGGGAACATGGCGGCGGCACTCGGGTCCAGGACGGCGATTAGTCTAGCATGCTGCACTGCAATACGACAGAATCCACTATATATAAGCATGCCTGTCCGGAAGACGATCGAGCAAGGCGGCGTTCCGGTCCACGTGTGGACCGACGACATCGAGGGCGAGGCGTTGAAGCAGCTCGTCAACGTGTCGCGGTTGCCGTTCGTCTTCCGCCAGGTCGCCGCAATGCCCGACGTTCACACCGGAATCGGCGCAACCGTGGGCTCGGTGATCCCGACGAAGGGCGCGATCATTCCCGCGGCGGTCGGCGTCGACATCGGTTGCGGAATGGGCGCCGTGCGCCTCTCGCTCACTGCCGCCGACCTCCCCGACAACCTCGGCCGCACGCGCGGTGCGATCGAGGCCGCGGTGCCGGTGGGCTTCGACCAGCACGATCCGCGGGATGCGCTGAGCGCTGCGGCGAAGCCGTTCGCCCGCGCGCTCGACCGCATCGCGGACAAGCACCCGCGGCTCGCGAAGATGCAGAAACGCTTCGACGAGACCTGGGTGCGCCAGCTCGGGACGCTCGGCGGCGGGAACCACTTCATCGAAGTATGCCTCGACGAGGAAGGCCGGGTCTGGGTGATGCTGCACTCGGGCAGCCGCGGCATCGGCAACTGTATCGGCCGCTACTTCATCGAGCGGGCGCGGGAGCGTTGCCTGAAGCTGGACGTGCGGCTCCCCGACCGCGACCTCGCCTGGCTCGACGAAGGGACGCCGCTCTTCGACGACTACGTCGAGGCCGTTGGCTGGGCCCAGGACTACGCCGCCGCCAACCGGCGCGCGATGATGGAGCTCGTGCTCGAGGCGCTCGGACGCGTGCTGCGCCCGTTCGCGGCGACCGAGGAGGCGATCAATTGCCATCACAACTACGTCGTGCGCGAGCGCCACTTCGACGAGTCGGTGCTCGTCACGCGCAAGGGCGCGATCCGCGCGGGCGCAGGCGAGCTCGGGATCATTCCAGGCAGCATGGGCGCGAGGTCGTACATCGTGCGCGGGAAGGGCAGCGCGCAGGCGTTCGACTCGTGCTCGCATGGCGCCGGCCGGCGCATGAGCCGCACCGAGGCGAAGCGGCGCTTCTCGTGCACCGATCTCGAGCGCCAGACCGAAGGCGTCGAGTGCCGCAAGGACAAGGGCGTGATCGACGAGATCCCGGGCGCCTACAAGTCGATCGACGAAGTGATGGCGAACCAGACGGACCTGGTCGAGGTGGTGCACACGCTGAAACAGGTCGTCTGTGTCAAGGGCTGACGAGACGGCCCGACAGCTGCGCCAGGGTCCGAAGCTCGATCCCGCCGGGCCGGACTTCTGGGATGTGCGGTTCCGCGAGGGCTATACGCCGTGGGACGCGGGAAGCGTGCCGGCGGCGCTGCGGGAATTTCTCACGCGCGAACGGGCGCAGCTTCGCGTGCTGGTCCCCGGGTGCGGCAGCGCCTACGAGGTGCGGGCGTTCGCCGAGGCCAGCCATGACGTCGTCGCCATCGACTTCAGCCCGGCTGCGATCGACGCAGCCCGGCGCGTACTCGGCGATCTTGGGCGTCTTCTGACCCTGGGCGACTTCTTTGCGCACCCGGTCGGTGAGTTCGATGTCGTTTACGAGCGTGCCTTCCTGTGTGCGCTGCCGCGCACGCATTGGCGGCGCTGGGCCGCGCGCGTCGCCGAGGTGCTGCGGCCGGGCGGGCGCCTGGCGGGCTTCTTCTTCTGGTCCGACGACGCGGGCGGGCCGCCCTTCGGTCTGAAGCGCGGCGAGCTCGAGGCACTGCTCTCGGCCGCGTTCGACCGGAGCGAGGACGCTCCCGTCGCCGACTCGATCCCGGTGTTCGCGGGGCGGGAGCGATGGCAGGTCTGGCGTCGACGTTGACGGTTCTCCGTCAGTCGCGCCACAGACCTGTCGTACGGCCAACGTCTCGGCACGCGTTGCCCGTCTCCAGGGCCGAATCCAAACGCGCGTCCCGTGTGACGAACCTCACACCGCGACCCTCGAACCTGTGGCGAAGCGTGACCGAAGCGACGCTCGGGTGCTCCGCTTGGCACCACGCTTGCTCGCGCTGGCGGTGTCCGTGCCACACAAGGAGCGAGAAAATGGCTGACGCGACCACCGAAGAGACCGCAGGCATCGAAGTCGAAGAGCTCGTCGCCGACGAGCAGCATCCCGACACCATCCTTCCGAGCACCGGCTGGCCCTGCCAGCGGCGCCGCAAGGGCCGGTCCGCCGAGCTGCCCGTCCCGCAGCCCTATCTCGATCTCCCGATCTGGATGAGCGCGCCGGCCCGCCGCCGAGACCCGGAAGAAGAGACCGTCTAGCGTCGCGCCAGACGCATCCGAACGCCTCGCGCCGATTCCGGCGGCGATCAACCGATCAGGCGGCAGACCGTCTGCAGGTCGACGTTGCCGCCGGAGAGCACAACCCCGACGCGCTTCCGGGCGACGTCGCGACCGCCCTCCAATAGCCCCGCAGCGCCGAGCGCGCCGGTGGGCTCGACCACCATCTTCAGGCGTTCCCACACGTAGCGCATGGCGTCCAGGAGCTCGCGGTCGTCCACGGTCATCATGTCGTGGACGTACGCGAGCACCAGCGGGAACGTGATCCTGCCGAGCGACGGCGTGCGGGCGCCATCGGCGATCGTGTCCGGGTTGTCGACCGTCTGCAGTGTCCCGGTCCGGAACGAGCGCGTCGCGTCGTCGCCCGCCTCCGGCTCGACGCCGATCATCCTGCAGCCGGGCGAGAGATGCGTGGCCGCAATCGCGCAGCCCGACAGCAGTCCTGCGCCGCCGCACGGCACGAACAGATAGTCGAGCCGACCGGCTTCCTCGATCAGCTCCTTCGCCGTCGTGCCCTGCCCGGCCACCACGTGCGGATGGTCGTAGGGTGGGATGAGCGCAAGCCCGCGCTCCGCCACGATGCTCGCCGCGAGCGCTTCGCGCCTGGTCGCGTGCTTGTCGTAGGTGATGACCTCGGCGCCGTAGCCACGAGTCGCCGCGAGCTTCACCGACGGGGCGTCCTGCGGCATCAGGATCGTGGTGCTGATCCCGAGCTGCTGCCCGGCGAGCGCAATTGCCTGCGCGTGATTGCCCGACGAGTAGGCGAGCACGCCGCGGCGCTTCTGCTCCTCGGAGAGCTGCGCGAGCGCGTTGTACGCGCCGCGGAACTTGAACGCGCCCATGCGCTGAAGGTTCTCGCACTTGAAGAACACCTCGGCGCCGGTTCGCGCGTTCACGGTACGCGAGGTCAGCACCGGCGTGCGGTGCGCGTGGCCGGCGATTCGTGCCGCGGCGGCCTCGACGTCGGCGTAGGAGACCGGGAGCGCCGGTGAGGGGTCCTGCACGGCCTACCCCACCGCCCGCCTGATCGAATCGAGCGAGGTCAGTTTGAGCCGCGGTCCCGCCTTCATCACCTGGCCGGGCAGACTGCGCGCCATGACCTGCTCCACCCGGCGCGCGACCAGCAGCAGCTGTTCGAGGTCGATGCCCGTTTCATAGCCGCATTCGTGCAGCAGGTAGACCAGATCCTCGGTGCAGATGTTGCCCGTCGCACCGGGCGCGAAGGGGCAACCGCCCAGGCCGCCGATGGAAGACTCGTATTCGCGCACGCCGAGTTCGAGTCCCGTCATCACGCAGGCAAGCCCGACCCCGCGCGTGTTGTGAAAATGCAGCGCGATCTCGAGATCGGGAAAGCGCGCGCGAATCGCTTCGACGGTGCGAGTCACCACGGGCGGCGTGGCCATTCCGGTCGTGTCGCCCAGCGTGACGTGGCGCACGCCCTCGCGGTGGTAGGTCTCGACGATGCGCAGCACGGTGGCGACGTCGACGTCTCCTTCGAAGGGACAACCGAAGGCGACCGCGACGGCGCCGCGCACCGGGATGCCGAAGGTGCGCGCGATCTGCATGAACTCGACGAAATCGGCCAGCGAACCGGCGATCGGCTTGTTGAGATTGGCCTCGTTATGGCTTTCGCTGGCCGAAATGAAGCTCGCCATCATGTCGACCCTGGCCGCCGCCGCGCGCTCCGCGCCCCTCGCGTTCGGCACGAGCGCGGTCAGGCGCACGCCCGGCCGCCGATCGATCCGCGCCATCACGTCCGCCGCATCGGCCATCTGCGGCACCGCGCGCGGCGAGACGAACGAGGTGACCTCGATGCTCTTCACCCCGGCGTCGATCAGCGCGTTGATGACATCGGCCTTGGTTTCGGTGGGGATGAAGGTTGATTCCGACTGGAACCCGTCCCGGGTGCCGACTTCGGTGACGATGACGTTGCGGTCGGCGGCGTTCCTGGGGGCGAATGACATGGCGTTTTCCTTCCAGTATCACGGACAACGCTAGACCACCTTTTTCGAGCGCAACTCCGCGATGGCGGCTCGATCCAGGCCCAGCTCTTCGAGGATCGCGCCGGTGTCCGCGCCGAGCACCGGCGGTGGACGATGCATCCGGCACGGATCGTCCGTGAACTTTATCGGAAAGCCGATCACGTCGAGCGGGCCGTGCTGCGGATGGTCGATGGTGATGCGCATCTCCTGATGCTCGGTCTGTGGGTCGGCGAATACTTCGCCGACGTTCAGTACCCGTCCGCACGGCACCCCAGCGTCATTGAGCGCCTCGATCCAGTGCGCGATCGGCTTCTCGCGCGTACGGCGGTTGAGTTCCTCGTTGATCGCGCTGCGCCGGGCGAAGCGCGCATCGTTGGTCGGAAAGTCCGGGTGGTCCTTGAGATGCTCCAACCCGAGCGCGCAAAGGAGCTTGAAATAGACGGCGTCGTTGCTCGGCGCGATCGCCACCTCGCCATCCGAGGCCTCGAAAAGGCCATACGGCGCGGCCAGCGCGTGATCGTTGCCGGTGCGCAGGGGCAGCTCGCCGGTGGCGAAATAGTTCGTCGCCAGAAAGGCAAGCATGCTGATCATGCCGTCGGTGAGCGCCGTAGCGACTTCCTCGCCGTTCCCGGTGCGGCTGCGACGGACCAGCGCCCCGAGAATGCCCATCGCGGCATACGCGCCCGCGACGAGATCGGAGATCGGCGGCGCGGCGCGCATTGGCGGCCCGTCCGCCGTGCCGTTGACGCTCATGAAGCCGCTCATTGCCTGCGCGATGAAATCGAACGAGGGCCGCTCGGCGTACGGCCCGTCGAGACCGAAGCCGGTGACATGGCAGCTGACGATGTCGGGTTTGAGGGCGCGCAAGGCATCGCGGCCGAAACCCATCCTGTCCATGACGCCGGGACGGTAGTTGTCGACCACCACGTCGGCGCGGCGGATCAGGCGCCGCAGCACTTCCTTGCCTTGGTCGCTGCGCAGGTCCAGGGTAAGGGAGCGCTTATTGCGATTGAAATTGGCGAAATACAGCGAGTAGCCGTTGCGTGCGGCACCCTGCTTGCGCACCGGATCGCCTTCTTTCGGGTCTTCGATCTTGACCACCTCCGCACCCATGTCCGCCAGGAACATGGAGCAGAACGGGCCGGAGAGAATGCGGGTCAGGTCGACGACTCTTATGCCTTCGAGCTGCACGGTTCCCGTCCCCGGGGCGATTCATTCCACCTTCACGCCCGATTCCTTGACGACGCGCCCCCACCTCGCGTAATCGGTTCGCACGAACGCCGCGAAGTCTTCCGTCGTACCGCCCGCCACGCTGACGCCTTGCTCGGCAATCCTGTCGCGCACGTCGGGCGATTGCAGCGCCTTGTTGACCTCGGCGTTCAGGCGCGTGACTATCGCCGGTGGCGTGCCCGCAGGCGCGAACAGACCGAGCCACACGCTGACGTCCACGTCCTTCTGTCCCGCTTCGTCGAGCGTCGGCGTGTTGGGCAGGGCAGGAGAACGCCTGGCGGAGGTCACCGCGACCGGATGGAGCTTGCCGCTCCTGACGAGTGGCAGCACCGAGGCAACGGACATGATGGCCACATCCACCTGCCCGCCGATCACATCGGTAAGCGCCGGCGCGGCCCCCTTGTAGGGCACCTGAAGAATCCTGATCCCTGCCGTTTTCTGGAGCTGCTCGCCGAACAGGTGCCCCAGGGTGCCGTTGCCCGCGGTGGCCCAACTGAGTCCCCCCGCCAACTTGCCCTTCGCGATCATGTCGGCCGGCGTGGCGAGCTGCGACTGCGCGGCGCTCACCACGACCAAGGGCGCGACCGACACCTGAACGATGGGGGCGAAGCTCCTTACCGTGTCGTAGCCGACACTCTGGTAGAGCCAGGGGCCGAGCATCATGTTGTCGGACTGCCCCATGACGATGGTGTAGCCGTCAGCGGGCGACTTGGCTGCCGCTTCGAGCGCGATATTGCCGCCAGCCCCCGGACGATTGTCCAGCACAATGGTCCATTTGAGCGTTTCGATCAGCTTGTTGGCTACCGTGCGCGAGACGAAATCGGTACCGCCGCCGGGTGTGAAAGGGATGAGAAGCCGGATCGGCTTGGCCGGGTACTCCTGCGCCATCGCGCCTGCTTCAAGACCGGCCAGCAGTAGCGCGGCAAGCGCCGCAAGCGCGCATCTCGAACGTCTCATCGTGCCTCTCCCCCGGGAGAAACCCGCGTCAGGGAGCGTCCGCCTCCTAGACCCGGATCGCTTGATCCCCGAGTTTAACCCTGGCGGCCGGCGTTGGCCGCAAGCACGATCAGCCGCTTTTCCGGATCGCAGCAGGACCGCAGCTCAGTGCGCGCGGCCGTGTGCGACGCGGATCGGCACCCCCGGGCCGTGGTCGCTTTGTCGGTCATCAGCAGGAGGGGGCGACGGCCCTCAAGGCGCCACGACGATCATCCATGACACCCCGAAGCGGTCGGCAACCATGCCGAAGCGCGGGGAGAAAAAGGTCTTCGTCAACGGCATCTGCACCTGCCCGCCGTCGCCCACGGCAGCGAACAGCCGCTCGGCCTCGCCCTCGTTGGGCACCGTGAGCGACAGCGAGAAGCCCTGGAAGGTCGGCTGCCCCATGCATCGACCGTCGGAAGCCATCACCACCGTATCGCCGATGCGGAAGCTCGAATGCATGACCTTGTTCTCGGCACCCGGCGGCACCATGCCGGGCTGAGCGGGTTCGGGGCTGTCCTTGAAGCGCATCAGCATCTCGACCTTGGCGCCGAGCTTGCTCTTGTAGAACTCGATCGCCTCTTCGCAGCGGCCGTCGAAGAACAGATAAGACTGGACCAGCATGTGTATCTCCTTATCAGGATAGGGTGGTGGTTGCGGGAGCGAGCGGTGACTGGAGCGCCGAGCTATCCCTTCGGCGCCGTTTCCGCCACCGTCTTCAGCCCTGCCAGGCCCTCCTCGAACTGGCCGCCGACCATCCTGTCCATGTTCATGATCAGGTGGACGGCCTTCGACACGAAATCGTTGTTGCCGGCCAGGCTCCACTCCACGACGGTCCGATCGCCCTCCGGCTTGAAGGCGAACGTCGCGAAGGCCGTGCCTTCGAAGGGCTTCACGAAATCGAGCTTGATCCGGACCACCTCGTTCGGACGACTCTCGGTGATCGTCGCGCGCCCTTCGCCTGCCTGGCTGTTGCCGGCCCACGAGTAGCTCGCGCCGGTTCTCGCCGGCGCACCGTCGTAGGTCTTCTTCATCGCCGGGTCGAGCTTGTCGTACGGCGACCATGCCCGCCACTTCCGGAAATCGTTCACCTGCGCGAACACCACCTGCGCCGGCGCGGCGATCGTGGTCTGCCGCGCGACGCGGAACTCGGACGGCTGCATCGCGATGCTCGCGACGAGCACGGCGACAATCACCGCCAAACCCACCAGGGTCTTCTTGAGCATGATGAATTCTCTCTGGACTGGTCGCGCCTACTTCTTCCTCCCGGCTTCCATCTCGCGAAAGCGCTCGATCGACTCGCTGGGCGTGAAGTCCTCGAGCTCGTACAGCTGACGGACTTCGATCTCGGCCACCTTGCCGTCGACGGCTGGATTCGGAAAGCGCCGGGTCCATTCCAGCGCCTCTTCGCGCGAGTTCGCCTGGATGAGGGTGTAGCCGGCGACCAGCTCCTTCGTCTCGGTGAAGGGCCCGTCGATCACGGTGCGCTTCGCGCCGTCGTACTTGATGCGCCAGCCCTTCGAGCTCGGCTGGAGCCCGGAGGCGTCGAGCAGGGCGCCCGCTTTCGCGAGCTCCTCGTGGAACGTCGCCATCTCCGCGAAGAGCTTGTCGTCGTCGGGCATGACGCCCGCTTCCGTGTCTTTGCTGGCCTTTACGAGAATCATGAATCGCATGGTCCTGGTCTCCTGTTGAGTTCGGGTTGGGAGTGAGCCGGCCGCACGGTGGTGGTCGCACGCGGCGATCCAAGGGACGCCTGGACGACCAGGTGACCGCTCGCACGGAGCGCCTCGTCGTACTCCGGGCACTCGCTCACGATCGCGTCGCACTCGGGTCTAGGCATGGCGTCGAACGCCTTTTCGTCGTCGTAGTACGCGACGCAAAGATATTTCATCGATCGCTCCTGGCTGTCGCCTGGTCTTTGTATTCCCAGACCGGTCGCACCTCGACGCAGCCCAGCCGTCCCGGCGGGATCTTCGAAGCCACGCGGATCGCGTCGTTCAGATCCCTGGCCTCGATCAGGTAGAAACCAGCCAGCTGCTCCTTCGTTTCGGCGAACGGACCGTCGGTGACGGACACCTTGTCGTTCCGGAACCGAATGGTGGTCGCCGTGTTCACGGGTTGAAGGCGCTCGCAGGCGATGAACTGGCCGTTCTGCTTGAGCGTCTCGTCAAAGGCCACGCACTCGCCGGCGACGGCATCCAGAGCGTCCGGGAGCATCGCATAGACGTCCTTTTCCTCGTTGTAGATCAGGCACAGGTACTTCATCGCTCACTCCGTGGCGGTCGGAACGTGGATCGTTCGCTCAAGCGTGCGCCGGCACGCGCCGCAGCAGGGCCGCGGCGAGGACTGCGACGCCGATCGCGATGACTGCGCTGATGGCCGCCGTCGTTCCGAATGCGTGCGCGAACGCATCGCGGGCCAGTCCGAGCACCTCGGCACCGAGTGCACCGGGCAGCTCGCCCGCAACCGATACCGCCCCGCCGATCGTGCCGCGAGCGATCTCGGCAGCATCCGCCGGCACGCCTGAGGGAAGGGCGTCGGCGATCTCGCCGCGATAGATCACGGTGACGATGCTGCCCATCACCGCGATGCCCAACGCTCCGCCGAACTCGGAGCTCGTCTCGGATAGCGCCGACGCGGCCCCGGCGCGCTCCGGCGGCGCGGCAGTCAGGACGATGTCGGTCGTCAGCGTGACGACCGGGGTGAGTCCCACCGAGAACACGACCGACCCGGCCACGAGCATGGCGAGCGGGGAGGCGACGTCGTCGACCAGCGCTAGCAGGATGAAGCCCGCGGCCGCGACCGTCATGCCGCCTGCGATGACGTACGACGGATGAAAGCGGCGCACGATCATCGGCGTCAGCATGGATCCGGCGATGAACGACAGCGCGGAAGGCAGTCCCCACAGACCTGCCTGCAGCGGCGAGAGCCCGAGTACCGATTGCAGGTACTGGGCGATGAAGAGAAAAGCGGCGAACGTGGTCAGGAAGGCGAGGATGTTCACGGCGAGCGCCGCGCTGAAGGCGGGGGTGCGGAAGAGGTTGAGGTCTATCAGCGGATCGGCCAGCCTGCCTTGCCGCCGCAGGAACGCTGCGCCGACGGCGATGCCCGCGAGGATAGAGAGCGCCGCGATCCAGCCCGAACCCCCTTCGGCGATGCGCTTGAGCCCGTAAATGACCGCCAGCACGGCCGCGAGCGACTGGACCGCGCTCAACAGGTCCATCCGGCCCGCGTCGGGGTCGCGGAACTCGGGGAGCAGGACCGGCGCGAGGGCGAGGAGGAGGAGCATCACCGGCACGTTGATCAGGAACACCGAGCCCCACCAGAAGTGCTCGAGCAGCACGCCGCCGATCAGCGGTCCGATCGCCGCGCCGGCCGAGTAGCTCATGATCCACACGCTAACCGCGACCGTGCGCTGCGCCGGGTCGAGAAACATGTTGCGGATCAGGGACAGGGTCGACGGCGCGAGGGTCGCCGCGGCGACGCCGAGCAGCGCGCGCGACGCGATGAGCAGCGCGGCGCTGGTGGAGAACGCGGCGAGCGCCGAAGCGATCCCGAAGGCTGCCGCACCGATCATCAGCAGCTTGCGGCGCCCGATGCGGTCGCCGAGCGTGCCCATCGTGATGAGCGATCCCGCGACGAGGAAGCCGTAGATGTCCACGATCCAGAGCAGCTCGGCGCTCGCCGGCTTGAGATCGGCGCTGAGCGAGGGCACCGCGAGGTTCAGCACCGTCAGGTCCATCGAGTAGAGCATGCACGGCAGCGCGATCACTGCCAGCCCGATCCACTCGCGGCGTCCGGCCCTGGTCATCGGTTGATGATGGTGAGGATGTTGCCGTCCGGATCCTTGGACCACGCGACCTTCATGTCTCCGGCGACATGGACATCGCCCGCGCGCTTCATGTCCAGCATGTCGTAATGCTCGCCCGGATCCTTCGCCGCGATGTTTGCAACCGCGTCCCGATTGCCCAGCATGTCGATCTCCTCCGGCAGGGTCTACAGTTCGACCAGGACCTTGAATCCACCCCAGAACATGCGCTTGCCGTCGAACGGCATCGCCTTCGGATCCATCATGTTCTTGAGCCGCGGATCCTTCATCACCTTGGCGTTGACGCGGTCGCGGTGGGTGCGGGACTTGTACACGATGTACGAGAACACCACCGTCTCGCCCGGTTTTAGCTTCACGCTCTGCGGGAACGACGTGTGCTTGCCCGGCTTCACGTCGTCGGCTACGCCCTCCACGTACACGAGCGCGCCGTGCTCCCGCCAGACCTTGCCGGCCGTCCGCGCGACGCGGCGATAGGCCTCGAGTTTCTTCTTCGGTACCGGCACGACGAATCCATCGATGTATCCCATGGCGATCTCCTCGAATTGGTTGGCGAGTCGTTCAGGTCGCGGTGATCGAATCGACCTTGTCGGGATAGAAGGCGAGCCGTTCCTTGATCACGCTCATCTCGTCGTACGGCTCCTCATAGGACCAGACCGCGTCCTCCGGCCCGCTCTTCAGGGAGTAGTACGACGCGGTCCCCTTGAAGGGACAGTAGGTCCGATGGCTCGACCGTGCGAGCCGATCCATCCTCACGTCTTTGCGCGGGACGTAGTAGACGGTGGGATAATCGCCCTCCTTCAGCTCGACCGCGGCGCGGCTGTCGGCGATCACGTCGCCGTTGAACTTCACTTGAACGCGGACGCCCGCGGGCTTCGTGGCGATGCGGTAGTCCGGGCGCTGCTTGAACCCGGGCGCGCTGTTGGTACTCACAGATTTCTCCTTTCAGAGATGCCGCGTCTCGGCGGGCGTCCTCGCCCTGGTTGAGCCGGACCGCGTCGGCTTGAACGATGGCCTTCCAGAACCTTCCCTTCGCGCAGATCGAGCAGTTGCACCGGCTCGTGCCCGCGGCGAGGTCGAGGTCGCATTCGAAGCGGACCGCGCCGCAGTGACAGTTTCCTGCGTACGTCTTCTTCATCGACTACATCCCGGCCTTCCAGAGCCCGATCATGCGTCCGTCGGGATCCGCGAAGAGCGAGAACGCCCCCATGCCGGGCACCGCCTGCTCCTCGATCAGAATCTTTCCGCCGGCCGCGAGGACGCGCTTGCGGTAGGCCGCGAGATCGTCGACCGCGATGTAGACCGTCGTGTTGCCCGGCGGGGGGTCCTCGCATTGCGGAGCGACGATGCCGCCGTTGATGCCGCCCTGGCCGCCGGTCTCGACGAGGCGGTAGTTCAGTTCAGGCGCGTGACGGGTTTTCCAGCCGAAGAGTTCCTCGTAGAAGCTCGCGATCTTCGCCGGCTGCTTCGAGAGGAACTCCCAGTGCACGACGGGATTGCCCATGACGGTCTCCTTTGATCGAGGGCGTGGTGGGTTACGCCCGGTCACCGCAGCAAGCCGCGGACCCGCGCGGCGCCGCGTCCGGCGCGTAGCGATCGTGGCGCCGCACCCAGTGCATGAACGCACCGTCGCTGCGGCCCGACGGTTCCTCCCAGTCCTCCTGCCGGCCGAGCGGCGTCAGGTCCAGGTAGTTAAACGTCCCGACAAGCAGATCGGTGCCGCGCGCGTAGGTCGAGTAGGTGTGGAAGACGCTCCTCCCGTTGCGCAGGAAGACGCTGAGGCCGTGCGATTCACCCGCGGTGAACCAAGGCTCGCCTTTGCGGAGAAGCTCGGTCTTGCCGAGGTAGTTGTACTCGACCGGCGCGACCGCCTCGTCGTGCGTCACGTGGAAGTCGTAGTTGAAGTCGCTGCCGAAGGACGAGTACCACGGGAACGTCCATCCCATGCGACGCTGGTACGGCTCGAACCGCGCGCGCGGCGCACGGGACACGGCCGCGAGCGAAGTCCGGCGTGCATGCAGATGCGCGAGGTGACCGAGGTTGTCGACCACGAGCGAGCAGCTCGGGCAGCCCTCGTCCCACGCCGGGTCGAACATGAAGTGGTACACGACGAGCTGGCGGCGCCCCTCGAAGAGATCGAGCAGGCTCGCCTGGCCGGCCGGGCCGTCAAAGACGTACTGCTTGTCGATCTTGACCATCGGCAGCCGACGGCGTTCCGCGTTCACCGCGTCCCGTTGACGGGTCAGCGCCTTCTCCTTCACCAGCAGCGCCCTGCGGGCGGCCAGCCACTCGTCGCGCGATACCGCTTCTGGCAGCGTCGCATCAGTCAGTGTCATCATGATTGGCTCCTTAGCGGACCAGCGGCCGGTTGAGCTCCGTGCGCCAGTTGGCCGGCTCGGGACTCGACTCCGGGCCCGCGACGTAGCACTCCCAGAGGTCCGGGCGCTGCGCGTGCCCCTCGGCCGTGATCCAAGCAATGAACTCGCCCCAGGCGGCGCCGAGGCCCTCGTAGGCCCCGTGGTAGACGGTCCTTGCCACCGTCGCGGCGGGCAACTGGCCCGGCTTGACGCGGCCCGCGACGGAGATCGGGGCCGCGACGGGTACGCCGATCTCGAAATCGAAGATGTCAGGGTCCATTCGCAGGTGATGCGAGAACCATGGCCCGGCGGTGGCGATCCCCTGGGCGGCGACGGCGGCCATCAGCTCACGGTAGCCCGGACCCATGACATCCTGAATCTCCGCCCGCGGAATCGTGAGTCGGATGATGGCGGTTGGCTGGGCGGCGGTCTGCGCGATCCGTGGTTTGTCGAGCATGAGAGTCTCCTCGTAGGCCTAACGCTGTTCGACCGCGCTTGCATCCATGTGCATCACTTCCCAGATGTGTCCATCCGGATCCTGGAAGCCGTGCGCGTACATGAAGCCATGGTCCTGGGGCTGGTTGTAGATCCTCCCGCCGGCGGCGACGGCCTTGCGCACCATCTCGTCGACGCCTTTCCGGCTCTCGATGGACAGGCAGACCAGCACCTCCGTGCTCTTCGTGGCGTCGCAGATCGGGTTGGGCGTGAACGTCGCGAACTTCGCATGAGTCAGGAGCATCACGAAGATGTCCTGGCCGACGATCATGCACGTGGCGGTCTCGTCGGTGAACCGAGGGTCGAAAGCGAATCCGAGCCCGGTGAAGAACGCGATCGACTGCTCGAGGTCCTTCACCGGCAGGTTTACGAAGATCTTGGTGGCCATCGCTTCTCCTTCAAGAACGGCGCCGGGCGCGTGGATTTCCGGACGGCCAGCGCCCTCAACGCGCCGGCCACTGTTCCGCCGCCGGCGATCAGCGCGATCGATGCGAGAAATGTCGGACACACGGCGGCGTCGCGTCGACTCGAGTTACCGTGCTGACGGTAGCCATGCTTGAATTCCTTTCTTTCAGATGTAATAGGTACTCGTCCAATCGTTCGTGGCGCTTGCTCCAGAAGCGGCGATCGGTCTCGGCGGCCTCGTTGGCCGTCGAACGGTCCGGGCGGACACTGGCTGGTCGATCGGCCGGGCCGGGAATCGACATCGGCGCGATTCACGGCCAAGCGGGCTTGTTCCGGCGTGGCCAGTGCCCGGGCGACGTCATCGATGGCGCGCGCGGAACGCCGTCGCCAGCACGGCCAGGTTCAGCTCGAGCCGTCACGCCAGCGGGAGAGCTCAGCGTCTCACCAAGCCCGTAAAGGGTGCCGGTCCATCGCGCCTCGGTCTGGTTCACGTACTCCGGCGGCACGTGCTCGTGAGTCAGAGTGAGCTCGCACCCCGTCCTCAGCGGGCGGATCTCGACCCTCACGCGCGTAACGACGCGCGGGCGATCCCCCATCGAGAGGGTGAAGACCAGGCGCCGGTGCGGGACGAGCTCGACGTATTGGCCGGTGTGCTCGACGATCGCGCCATCGCGCCGGTCCACGAACCGGAACGAGCCTCCGGCGCGGCCATCGATTTCGACATTCGTCATGGGACGCAACGCCATCGCAAACAGCCATCGCCCCGCGACCTCGGGGTCGAGCCAGGCATTGAACACGCGCTCCGGGGGCGCGCTGAAGCGCCGGGCCACGCGTATCGAGGCGGGCCGTTCGGCCATTGATCGGGATCGTCTTCTCCTCTCGGCGCCTACCAAGGCCGGCGATCCAACCCGGTCCAGGTCATCACGCCCCTCGGGCTTCGCTTCGATTCCTGGTTTCATCTGCTTCCCTTCGCCCGCTAGTCGTTCGGCGGAGCCCGAAATCGACATCGGGACTGCTTGGTGCAGGAGGCAGGAAGGTCACTGCCTGCGCGGAGCACCGCAACGACCTGCCTTGTCGCGTACGCGAGGGCGGACAGCATGCGTAGGTGAGGCGAAACACGGGTGCAACACAAAAATGCCTCGGGCAAGCATGCCTACGAGCGCACGCGTCATCGCAAGCGCGGTCCGCAGCGCAAGGCTTCCAGTATTCAGCTTCCCGCGCTGGCACAAAAAAAAAGGAGCAGCGCAACCAACGTGCCGCCAGGCAACTCTTACATACTAAATCTCTTAGTTGCAAAGATACAAGCACGATAAGACAATGGGCGGTATATGTCAAGCAACCAGCCGGATCCCTCCGCACTGCTCGCCGCGGTCCTGCGCGAGGTCCGCAGGATGACCGCTCAGTCGGTGCTGATCAGTCAGGCAGTAAGCGAGCGCTTCGGGCTGAGCAGCTCAGACCTCGAGTGCCTGGATCTCGCCCTCTTGAGCGGCGGCGCGACGGCCGGCGAATTTGCCAAGGCAACCGGCCTCACGACCGGTGCGATCACCGGCGTGATCGACCGGCTCGAACGGGCGGGCTACGTGCGGCGCGAAAACGATCCGACCGACCGACGCAAGGTCATCGTCCGCGCGCGACCGACCATGACGCGCCGGATCGCGCCGCTTTATGACTCGCTGCAACGGCAGATGACGGCGCTTTGGTCCGTCTACAACTACGAACAGCTCGCCTTAATTCTCGACTTCCTAACGAGGAGCTGCGATCTGGCGGTGCAGGAAATAGCCAAGCTGCAGAAGAAGGGCTCGGCCTCGAGGAAGCGCAAGCCGGCGCAGAGGGCCCGCACCGCATCGCGTTCGGCAACCTAACGTCGCCGCGGGCGGGCCACTCGAGCGGCCGCTCGGCCGCGAACGCTTCGGTCGATGCACGGCCCGAACGACCCACCAAGAGCGCAACCTCCCGCTCCGAAACGGGTGCGCGCTGCCGCCAACGGGAGTCCGGCGGTATCGCCCGGCGTCGCGGAGAGGAACGGTTGAATTTCCTATCCCCTTGGCGCTCCGAACCGGCGTCAAATCAAGCCGTCTCTCGTCAGCGTGGTGATGATCAGCTGGACAAACTGATCGATGATCTCCGGGACCGAGTTGAAACCGAGCGATGTGGTCGTGGCCACCGACCACAGCACCGCGGCATTCTTCGCTTCGAACAGGCGCGTGTCGGCATGGACATCTTGCGTCGTCGTGACTTGCGCCGGAATCGTCGTCGCCCACATCGAGTTGTAGTAACCGTGGAATCCGCCCCAGCCCCCGCCCCACCCGGGGCCCCGAGCCGGGCCCCATCCGGGACCCCAGGCCGGGCCCATCACCATACCGGGCGATACGTTGACCTGCGTCGAGACATTGCTGATCCGCGTGACCATTGCGTGCGAAACCCCGGCTTCGGAAACGGCCTTGCGCAGACGCTCTTCACTGGCCGGACCTTCCTCCGGGATGAATCTGTAGGACTGCACCGCCTTGACGCCCGCTGCACTGAGGGAGGCGACCATCCGGTCCTCGAACAGCCGGCGATTGGTCGCGTCGCGGACGGCCGACATCACCAGCACGTTGCGCACTGCCTTCTTGCCCGCGTAGTCCGGATTCACCCACTGCGCATCCAGCGTGGTGGCCGGTGTCGCGCAGGCCAGCACGAGAATCGATGCGGCTCCAGCGAGGAGGGCATTGCTCAAGCGCTTGAACATCGTCTTGCTCCAGATCGGTGAAGGCGCGAATTCGTCCGCAGACGCAGCGAAGGTTAGCGCAAGCCCGCTTGTTGTGTGATGAACGGCCGGGTGAAAAACGTATCCTCACGCATCTGCATCCGCCCGCAAGGCCCCCGGCGCGTTCGCCCTCGCGATGGACCGCAACGACGAGATCCTGCGGCCGCTCGGGCCCCGGCATCCGACATCGAGCAGCTGCATCAGCTGGGGCACGTCGTGGACGCACCGATGAAGACCGCGGGGTCACCGCCCTAGTCGATCGGCCGGCCCCGGATTCGACAAATCGACGGCTCAGCTCTTCAGCCGGTACCCCGTATGGAAGATCCGCGAGACCAGCACGAGCCCGAGGACGAAGAACCCGAGCGTAGCGGCGAGGCTGACCGTCACGCCCACGTCGGCGGTCCCGAAGAAGCTCCAGCGGAAGCCGCTGATCAGGTAGACGACCGGGTTGAACAGGCTGAAAGTGCGCCAGGCTTCCGGCAGCATGTCGATCGAATAGAAGGCGCCGCCGAGGAAAGTGAGCGGGGTGATGACCAGCATCGGGATGAACTGCAGCTGCTCGAAGCCCTTGGCCCAGACGCCGATGATGAAGCCGAACAGGCTGAAGGTCGCCGCGGTGAGCACGAGGAAGGCGACCATGAACCCGGGGTGCAGGATGCTGATCGGCACGAAGAGGGTCGCCGTCGCGAGGATGACGAGGCCCAGGATCACCGACTTGGTGGCCGCCGCCCCGACGTAGCCGAGGACCATCTCCAAAGGCGACACTGGCGCGGACAGGACCTCGTAGATGGTGCCGGTGAAACGCGGCAGGTAGATGCCGAACGCGGCGTTGGACAGGCTCTCGGTGAAGAGCGACAGCATGATCAGCCCCGGTACGATGAACGCGCCGTAGGGCACGCCGTCGACCTCGCTCATTCGCGACCCGATCGCGGCGCCGAACACCACGAAGTAGAGCGAGGTCGTGATCACCGGCGTCACGAGGCTTTGCCACAGGGTGCGGCGGGCCCGCGCCATCTCAAAGCGGTAGATCGCGAGCACCCCGTAACGGTTGAACGCCGGGACGTCCGTCGTCGTGCTCATGCGCGCTCGCTCACCAGGCTGACGAAGATATCCTCGAGCGAGCTCTGCCGGGTGTTCAGGTCCTTGTACCCGATCCCGAGTTCGCTGATCCGCCGCAGCAGCGCCGGGATGGCCGTGCGCTCCTCGCCGGCGAGGAAGGTGTACTCGAGATCGGCTCCGCCGTTCGTCAGCACGAGATTCCAGTCGCTCAAGCCCACGGGAATCGCCGTCATCGGCTCCTGCAGGTGGAGCGTGAGCTGCTTCTTGCCGAGCTTCCTCATGAGCGCCGTCTTCTCCTCGACCACGACCAGCTCGCCTTTGTTCACCACGCCGATGCGGTCGGCCATCTCTTCGGCCTCGTCGATGTAGTGCGTGGTCAGAATGATGGTGACACCGCGCTCGCGCAAGCGCTGCACCAGCGCCCACATGTCGCGGCGCAGCTCCACGTCGACGCCGGCGGTCGGCTCGTCGAGGAACAGGATCTGCGGCTCGTGCGCGAGCGCCTTGGCGATGAGCACCCGCCGCTTCATGCCGCCCGATAGCGCCATGATCTTGTCGCTGCGCTTGTCCCACAGCGAGAGATCGCGCAGCACCCGCTCGAGGTACGCGGCGTCAGGCGGGCGGCCGAAGAGGCCCCGGCTGAAGCGAACCGTGCTCCACACCGACTCGAACATGTCAGTGTGCAGCTCCTGCGGCACCAGACCGATCTTCGACCGCGCGGCGCGGTACTCGCGCACGATGTCGTGGCCATCGACGAGCACTCGTCCCGCGGTCGGGGTGACGATGCCGCAGACGATGCTGATCAGCGTCGTCTTGCCGGCGCCGTTCGGGCCGAGCAGGGCGAAGATCTCTCCTTGGCGGATCTCCAGGTCGACGCGCTTCAGCGCCTGCAGGCCCGAAGCGTAGGTCTTGGTCAGGCCCGAAATGGAGATGGCCGCCGGCGCCGGCGGGAGGGTAACGCGATCCATTATGTTGCCGACAACTCTCTGACGGGGCGCACCTCGATGCTGCCCACGCGCGCCGGTGGGATCTTTGCGGCCACCTGGATGGCGTCGTCGAGGTCCTTGGCGTCGATCAGGTAGAAGCCGGCCAGCTGCTCCTTCGTCTCGGCGAAGGGACCGTCGGTGAGGGACACTTTGCCGTCGCGGACGCGCACGGTCGTCGCCGTCGCCACGCGCTGGAGGGCCTCCCCGGCGATGTCGCGTCCGCTCTTCCGGACCGACTCCTCGAAGGCCATGCAGTCGCTGTCGGGCACGGCGTCCAGGCTCTTCTCGTCCATATAGACCAGGCACAAGTATTTCATGAGTTCCTCTTCAGCCTTTGGTGACAACGTGTGCCCGCCCAGGTCGAATGCGGCGCCCCGCTGGCTAGCGCGGGCGTCCGGAGCGAGGAAACCGAGCGCGCGCAGCGTCTGGTCGTCCTCCGCGATCGGCCGCACCTCGACGGACCCGATCCCCCCGGGGATTCTCGCGGCCACCTGGACCGCCTTTCTTGAAAAACTGCCATGTCCGGATAGTCGAACGGGGACGGCCCGAATCGACAACCCGCGCCGCGGCACCCACGCACCGCCTCAGGCCGTTAGCTCACGCAGGCGTCGCTCGAGAAACCGTCGCTCCGGCTCCTGCCGGGTGAGGGCAAGTGCCCGCTCGTAGGACGCTCGGGCCTGCGCAGCGTCGCCCAGCCGGCGGCACAGGTCCGCCCGCGCCGCGTGCGCCAGGCGGTAGTCCTGCAAGTCGCCGCGCGCGAGGATCGCGTCGATGAGCTCGAGCCCGGCCGCGGGCCCGTCGCGCATCGCCACCGCCACCGCGCGGTTCAGCTCGACCACCGGCGACGGCTCCGCGCGCACGAGCACGTCGTAGAGCCCGACGATCTCCCGCCAGTCCGTGGCATCGGCGGCCGCCGCCTCGGCGTGTACCGCGGCGATCGCGGCCTGGAGCGTGTACGGACCAAAGCGCCGCGACGCGAGCGCTCTCACCACCAGCGCCGAGCCCTCCTCGATCTGGTCCCGATTCCAGAGCGAGCGATCCTGGTCGGCCAGCAAGACGAGCTCGCCCGCAGGCGAAGTGCGGGCGGCGCGCCGCGATTCCTGGAGGAGCATCAACGCCAGCAGTCCGATCGCCTCGGGCTCCGGCAGCAGCTCGACGAGGAGCCGTCCCAGACGGATCGCCTCGCTGGACAGATCGACCCGCGTCAGCGATTCGCCGGACGACGCCGAGTACCCCTCGTTGAACACCAGATAGACGACGCGCAGCACGCTGTCCAGCCGCTCCGGCAGCTCGGCCGGTGTCGGGACCTGGTAGGGAATGCGGGCGTCGCGGATCTTCGACTTGGCGCGCACGATGCGTTGCGCCAGCGTGGACGCGCTGCTGAGGAACGCCTGCGCGATCTCTTCGGTCGTGAGGCCGCAGACCTCGCGCAGCGTGAGCGCGACCTGCGCGTCCGGCGAGAGGGCCGGATGGCAGCAGGTGAAGACGAGCCGCAACCGGTCGTCCTCGATGCCTTCGCCGTCCGATTGCGGAGTGTCGTCGGCGATCGCGTCGACCTGCTCGGCGACGTCGTCGATCGCGACGAACCGCGCGCGCCGACGAATCCCGTCGATCGCCTTGAAGCGGCCGGCCGACACGAGCCAGGCGCGCGGGTTCGCGGGCACGCCGTCGCGCGGCCACTGCTCGAGCGCGGCGCGGAAGGCGTCGTGCAGCGCCTCCTCGGCGACGTCGAAGTCGCCCAGCAGGCGGATCAGCGTGGCGAAGACGCGCCGCGACTCGGCGCGGTAGATGGCCTCCGCCATCGCGCGCACCCGTGCGGCCGTGTTCTCGCTCATCGGCGGCGAGCCCGCGGGTGGCGCCGTTGCAACTCCACGATACTAGCGGTCCTCTCCCGAACCGCAGCAGGAGTCCGCGCTCTTAGGCGACACACACTGCGCCTTCGGGTCGGCGGAGTAGTCGTCGACGTTCCGATCGTGCTGTCGAACCCACGCCATCGCAAAGTACGGGGAGTCCTCGTCGCGGCCCATGGGCACCCGGTCGGGATACGCGTGCGCGCCGACCAAGACGTCCGAGTCCGGGGCAGTGCAGGAATAGGTGGGGAAGATATCGTCGTTCCGGTCCTTGCAGAAGACGCTGGCGCCGCGCGCTTCCTCGCTCGGAAATTCGCCCGGGTTGCGGTTGCTTATCCAGTCTCGGCCGGCGATGTGGCGCTTGTCAAGCTTCTCGTCGTACGTCTACTCGTCGTCGAGCGCGCCTTCGGGCAGGTGGCCCGTGTCGGCCCAGTCCTCGATCACCCAGCGCCGGGTGCCGATGCGCACCCGGTTCACCGCGGCGTTCGGCACGCTGAAGGTGCGCGGCATCTCGAGCGGGATCTCCTTCGCATGCCGGTACACCACGCCGAGCACGCCGCCGTGGGTGACGACCGCGACCGTGGCGCTCGCGTGCCGGTGCGCGAGATGCTCGAGCGCCGCGACGACCCGGTCGCGAAACTGCTTGCCGCTCTCGCCGCCCGGCACGATGAACTCCGGGTCGCGGGCGGCGAGCCGCTGATAGTCCCGCGGCCGGGCGCGCTCGATCTCCGCCCAGGTCATTCCTTCGAGCTCGCCGTAGCAGCGCTCGCGCAAGCCGGCATCGAGCCGCAGGGCGAGACCGAGCCGCGCGGCGATCGGCGCGGCCGTCTCGCGGGTGCGGCCGAGATCGCTCGCCACGATCACGTCGACGCGCTCGTCGCCGAGGCGCGCGGCGAGTGCGCCGGCTTGCGCGCGGCCGGCGTCGGACAACGGGCTGTCCTGCCATCCCTGCAGCCGGCCGTCCCGGTTCCACAACGTCTCGCCGTGTCGAAGGAGCAGAAAGCTGGTCAAGATCGTTCGCGAGTGCCGCTAGCCAACGTGAAAAGTACCTGCTGCGCGCCTCGGCTCGCAGCAGGCTTCTCCCTGATCCGGTAGTGTAACGAAGCAGGATCGCAGCCCCTACCAACATGCCCGTCTCCCTCGACGCGACCACCGGCCAGCACATCGGCGACCGGCAGGAGCAGCAGGACCGCGTCGCGATCATTCCGAGCAAGCGGCAGCGGGGCACGGTGCTCGTGATCGTCGCCGACGGCGCCGGCGGCTACAAGGGCGGCGCGGCCGCTGCCGAGCAGGTGATCGGCACTGCGGCCAACCTGTTCGAGGCCTATTCGCCCAAGGACGAGAAGCCGCAGGATCTGCTGCGCGAAATCGTTCTCGAGGCGCACACCGTCATTCGCCTCAACCGCGTCCTCACCGAGCAGGAGCCGCACAGCACGATCATCGCGATGATCCTCCAGCCGGACCGCGTCGACTGGAGCTGGGTCGGCGACAGCCGGCTCTACCATTTCCGCGGCGCGACAGTGCAGAACCGGAGCAAGGACCACTCGTACGTCCAGCAGCAGATCGACGAGGGCCAGTGGCGCGAGGAGGACCGGCACAAGCATCCGAACCGGAACCTGCTGCTGCAGGCGCTCGGTCACTCCGAGCCGCCGGTGCCGGGCTTCGGCTCGACTGCGCCGCTCGTCCCCGGCGATGCGTTCCTGCTCTGCTCCGACGGCCTGTGGGACTACTTCACCGACAGCGAGATCGGCAAGGCGCTCGCCGCGCTCCCGCCGCGCAAGGCGGCGGAGATGCTGATCAGCTCGGCGCGCGTCCGCGCGAAGGGCAAGGGCGACAACCTCTCGCTCGCGATCGTCAAGCTGACGGCGAGCTAGCGTCCTAGCCACCCTCGCCGCAGGGCAATCGCGCGCGCCGGCGCGTGCTTGTCGAGCCGGAGCGCGCAAGTGTCTGCCGGCGCTGCAGCAAACGCTATCCCGATCTCGTGCAGCTCGTCGCGGCGGAAGACATGCAGCCTCGCGCGGTCGCCGGGCCGGAATCGCGCGAGCCGGCCCTCGAGCGTCGCCGGCGTGACGCGGATGCCGTCCATCGCGACGAGCACGTCGCCCGCGGCGAGCCCCGCTGCGAGCGCCGCGCCGCCGTGAAGAACATGGGTGAGCTTCACGTCGTGGCCGTCGGCGGCGGTCCGCGCGCCGAGCGCTACCCGGGAGGCGAGCGCCGCAGGCGGCTTCGACGCCGGTCGACCGCCGCGGTCGGTGGCGCTTTCTGCCGGCCGCACCTCCATCTCTATGCCGACCGTCGCGAGCATCTCGGCGAGCGGCAGCTCGACGGTGGACCGCACCCACCGGTCGAAGAGGGTGCCGAGTTTCAGGCCGCTCACCTCCTCGGCGACGCGCTCGACCCCGTCCTCGGGCACGCCGAGGCCGCTGCGGCCGTAGCCCCGCCAGAGCGCGCGCATCACGTCATCGAGCGAACGGCGACCGGCGGTGCGGCTGCGGATGTGAAGATCGAGGCACAGCGCGATGAGCGCGCCCTTGCCGTAGTAGCTCACGATCGCGTTCGGCGAGTTCTCGTCCTGGCGGTAGTACTTGATCCACGCGTCCCAGCTCGACTCGGCGACCGTTTGCCTGCGCCGGCCGGGCGTGCGCAGGAGCTGGGTGATCGCGCGGCCGACGATCTCGAGATACTCCTCGGGCTTGACCAGCCCGCAGCGCACGAGCGCGATGTCGTCGTAGTACGACGTGCCGCCCTCGAACGCCCAGAGGAGCGTGGTGTAGTTCTCGCGGTCGAGGTCGTAGGGTGTGAACGCCGCCGGCTTGACCCGCTTGACGTTCCAGGTGTGGAAGTACTCGTGGCTCGCGAGCCCGAGGAACGTGCGGTAGCTCTCGGTGAGCGCCTTCTCGCCCGGGCGCGGCAGATCGTCGCGGCTGCAGAGAAGCGCGGTGGAGGCGCGGTGCTCGAGGCCGCCATAGCCGTCGCCGATCGCGGTGACCAGGAACAGGTAACGGTCCATCGGCGCCGGTCCGCCCCAGAACCGGATGTGCCATTCGCACACGCGCTTGAGATCGCGCGCGAGCCGGTCGAGGTCGGCGTCGACCCGGCCGGTGATCGCGACCTCGTGCGGGATCCCGCCCGCCGTGAACGAGGCATGCGCGAACGTCCCCATCTCGACCGGGTGGTCGATCAGCTCGTCGTAGTCCGCGGCGGCGTGGATGCCGAAGCCGAGCGCCCGTGCGCCCTTGCGCGCGAGCGACGTCGCCACGCGCCAGCCCGCGTAGCGGCGCCCGGCGGGCGGCAGGATCTCCACCTCGCACGCGCGCTCCTCGCGCCCGAGCGCGCGCAAGAAGACGCACGTGCCGTTGAAGAAGGCGTGGGTCGCGTCGAGATGGGCACCGCGCACCGAGAGATCCCACCCGTACACCTCGACGGTCACCGTGAGCGGCCCGCGGCAGGGCGCCGCGCGCCAGGTGTGCTTGTCGAGCTTCACGAGTGCGA
Source organism: uncultured beta proteobacterium (assembly GCA_963744255.1). Lineage (GTDB taxonomy): Bacteria > Pseudomonadota > Gammaproteobacteria > Burkholderiales > SG8-39 > DATEDA01. Next base: position 68,061 of record CAVUSZ010000054.1, on the reverse strand, counting down.
CGTCGGCGCCACGCGAGGCGGCGTGGATCGAGACGACGTGCCGCGCGAAGTCCCGGATCATGTAGCTGCCGGGAATCCACGCCGGCAGCGCGAAGCGCTGACCCGCCGGATCGGGGTCGGCGACGGTGCACTCGACCTCGAAGAGATGCGCCGCGGGATCGCCGGGCCGGATGCGGTATCGGATCGGAGGCCTGTTCTTCATCCTTGTTCTGTCAGAATGCGCGGCTTTGCGGCCCGCCTGCCATGCAACGCCCTGCCCTCTTCGCCGCGCTCGCGGCCATCGCCCTCTGGGGCGTGCTGGCCGCGCTCAGCCTGCGCCTGCGCGGCTGGCCGCCCTTTCTCCTCGCCGGCGCCGCGCTCCTCGTCGGCAGCCTTTGCAGCATACACAGGCTGCGCGCGTGGCGGGTACCGGGCCGCGCGCTCGCCCTCGGCGTCTACGGTCTCTTCGGCTTCCACTTCCTCCTCTTTGTCGCGCTTCGCCTCGCGCCGCCGGTCGAGGCCAACCTCGTCAATTATCTCTGGCCGCTGCTGATCGTCGTGCTCGCGCCGCTGATCGTCCCCGGGGTAAGGCTGCGCGCGCGGCACGTCGTCGCCGCGGTTCTCGGCTTTGCCGGCGCGGCGCTGCTCGTGACCGGCGGTGAGCTCGGTTTCGCCGCGGAAAGATGGACGGCTACGCCGCGGCGCTCGGCTACGCGGCGGCGCTCGGTTCGGCGCTCGTCTGGTCGACATACTCGCTCGCGACCAAGCGCTTCGCGGCGCTTCCCACAGCGACGATCGGCCTGTACTGCTCCGTCTCGGGCCTCGCTCGCGCTCGCGTGCCATTGCCTCTTCGAGCCGCGATACGCACCGCAGATTGCGGAGCTGCCGTGGCTCCTCGCGCTCGGGCTCGGGCCGATGGGCGCCGCGTTCTTCCTGTGGGATTACGCGCTCAAGCGCGGCGACCCGCGCGCGATCGGCGCCCTCGCCTATCTGGCGCCGCTGCTGTCGACCCTTGTCCTGGTGGCGGCGGGCGAAGGCTCGCTGGGCACGCTGACGCTCGTTGCGATGGCGCTGATCATCGGCGGCGCCGTGCTCGGCGGGCGGTCCTGACGGGCGCCTAAAGGCACAACAGCCCGCGCCGGATCCCTTCGGCCAGGCCGCTCGCTTGCGCGAGCCCGAAGAGGCCGAAGCCGAGCACCACGGTGCCCGCGGCGAGGCGCACCGGGCGCCGTGCTGCCAGCGCGCGCAGGCGGGCAGCCGCCAGACCCGCCGCGAGCAGATTCGGTACGTCCCCACGCCGAAGGCGAGCATTACCAGCGCGCCGCCACCCGTGCTGCCCGCGAACGCCGCCGCCGCAAGCGCGCCATAGACGAGGCCGCACGGCAACCAGCCCCAGAGCGCGCCGGCGGCGAACGACTGCGGCACCGTGGTCGCGGGGAGCAGCCGGGCAGCGAGCGGCTGCAGCCTGCGCCATAGCGGCGCGCCGATCGCTTCGAGCCGGACGAGCGCGCGCGCCGCCCCGCAAGGTAGAGCCCCACCAGCACGAGCATCGCGTTCGCGAGCACGAAGAGGACCGTCTGCGCGGGAAGCGCACCCGCGACCCAGGCGCCCACGCCGCCGAGGCTGCCGACGATCGCTCCGGCCGCCGCGTAGCTCGCGATCCGGCCGGCGTTGAAGGCGAGCTGGCGCGGCCACTCGGGCGTGACCGCACGCGCGGCCCCCGGCGGGGCTCCGCGCCGCGCAGCGAATGCGCCGACGATGCCGCCGCACATCCCGAGGCAGTGCACGCCGGAGGCGAAGCCGGCAACGAGCAGCGGGAGCGCCAGGGCGAGCGGTGCGTCGAACGCCATCAGATGACCTTGGAGAACCCGGCGCGCTCGCGACTCGCGCGGAGGTAGCGATCGAACACCATGCAGACGGCGCGGACCAGCAGCCGGCCCCGCGGGGTGACCACGATCCAGTCCGGCGCAAGCTCGACCAATCCATCGTCCGCGAGCAGCTTGAGCACCCTTAGCTCCGCGGCGAAGTAGCGCCGGAAATCGATGAGGTAGGACACCTCGATCGATTCGATGGAAACGCGGAAATGGCAGGTGAGCGCCTGGATCACCGCCCGGCGCACGAGGTCGTCCTGGGTCAGATCGATCCCCCGCCAGACCGGTACCCGTCCGTGGTCGAGCGCCGCGTAGTACTCGTCGAGGACCTTGAGGTTCTGGTAGTACGTCGGGCCGATGCGGCCGATGGCGGAAACGCCGAACGCGAGCAGGTCCGACTCCGGCCGCGTCGAGTAGCCCTGGAAGTTGCGCTGCAACCGGCCCTGCCGCTGCGCCACCGCGAGCTCGTCGCCGGGCTTCGCGAAATGATCCATGCCGATGTAGAGATAGCCGGCGCGCGTCAGCCGGCCGATCGCGAGCGTCAGGATCTGCAGTTTGGTCTCCGCGGTCGGGAGATCGGCCTCGCGGATGCGTCGCTGCGGCTTGAACGCCGCCGGCAGGTGCGCGTAGCTGTAGAGCGCGAGCCGGTCCGGGTCGAGCGCGAGAACCTTGTCGAGCGTTGCGCCGAAGCTGTCGAGCGTCTGCTTCGGCAGCCCGTAGATGAGATCGAGATTCACCGAGCGGAAGCCGCTCGCGCGCGCTTCCTCGATCACGCGGCGCGTGCCCTCCTCGCTCTGGACACGGTGCACCGCCTTCTGCACCTCGGGATCGAAATCCTGCACGCCGACCGAGACTCGGTTGAACCCGAGCGCGGCGAGAAACGCCATGCGGCCCGGCTCGACGTGGCGCGGATCCACCTCGATCGAGCGCTCGCAATCCGGCTCCTGCTCGAACTGGGCGCGCAGCGCATCGGCGAGCGCGCCCATCTCCTCGCGCGACGAGGAAGGTGGGCGTGCCGCCGCCCCAGTGCAGCTGGCAGATGCGCCGCTCGCCGCCGAGCCGCTCGCCGACGCGCGCGAGCTCCCGTGAGAGGTATCTGACGTACCGTGCCGAGCGCGCGCGATCCCGCGTCACGATCTTGTTGCACGCGCAGTAGTAGCAGATCGTGTCGCAGAACGGCAGGTGCACATAGACCGAGAGCGGCTGCTTGATGCCGCCGATCGTCCGCTTCGCGAGCGATTGCGTCCACTCCGGCTCGCCGAACGCCTCGACGAACCGATCGGCGGTCGGATACGACGTGTAGCGCGGTCCGCTCACGTCGTATTTCCGGATCAGCACCGGGTCGATGACGAGATCGGAAACCGGATAATGCATCGTGCCACTATGCCGGCGCGGCGGTCGGGGGGGTTGACCTACGTCAAGCCGCACGGGCCCGACCCGGGGCGCTCTATCCTGGACCCGTCGGGCGGCGATCGCGCTCCTCGACCGCACGGCGGACACGTTGCGCTGCTGGCGCATAGGAAAACTCCTACCTCCCATGGCGATTTCCCGATAGCCGATTCGGCGCCTGCCGATAGCGCCCGTGGGGACCCGCGCGGCACACTGCGCCGCATGGTCGACGAGACGGACGAGTTCGAGCGACTGCCCGAGGCGATCCCGCCAAGAGCACCCCCCACGCCGGCGACTGAAACGACGAAAGGACTGACCATGCGACCCGCCGCGGTTTCCAGGACGCCGCCGCAAGTCACGAGCGAAACAGCCGAGATCCGCGCCGCGCGCAGGTTCGAAGTCACCTGCTCCGGCTGCAACATGCGCGAGTTTTGCCTCCCCACCGGGCTCGGCGGCGAAGACCTGGCCCGGATCGAACAGCTCGTCTACGCTCGCCGCCGCGTCCGGCGCGGCGAGACGCTCTTCCGCGCCGGCGACGAATTCAGCTCGATCTACGCCATCCGCAGCGGCTGCTTCAAGACGGCTGCCATCAGCGCCGACGGCCGCGAGCAGGTGACCGGCTTCCACCTGCCGGGGGAGCTGCTGGGCATGGACGGCATCGGCTCGGGTGGTTATCACGGCAGCGCGGTGGCGCTCGAGGACAGCGAGGTCTGCGTCCTGCCCTTCGCGCTCGCCGAGGCGCTGGGGCGCGAGATCCCGGCGCTGCAGCGACATCTCCATTGCGTCCTCTCGCGCGAGATCGTGCGCGACCACGGCGTGATGATGCTGCTCGGCTCGATGCGCGCCGAGGAGCGCCTGGCGGCGTTCCTTCTGAACCTCTCGCGGCGCTTCCGGCGCCGGGGCTGGTCGCCGACCGAGTTTCACCTCCGGATGACCCGCGAGGAGATCGGCGGCTATCTCGGCCTGAAGCTGGAGACCGTGAGCCGGCTGTTCTCGAAGTTCCAGGAGGACGGCCTGATCGAGGTGCAGCAGAAGCACGTGCGGATCCGCGACGTGGCCGGTCTCGAGGCGGTGCTGGGCTCCTGCCGGTAGCCCTGCGGGATTGCCTGATCGATCGCCGGCCCGAGCAGTCTGCGACGGCTCAGGACGGTCCCGGTTCTCCCAGCTTGAGTTTCAGGTACTCGCCGACGAGGATTGCCGCAGGGTAGAGCACCTCTTCCTCGGTCTGCATGTGCAGGAGCAGCTTCCGGGAGAACGCTACGTACTCGAGCTTCCGCTCCTGCTTCGCCGCTTCGGCCAGGTCATTGACCGCGGTAACGATCGCTTCGTGGTCGCGAAGCATCTGCTCGTACTGGACCTTGAGCCGGTCGGTCATGACGGTGACGCCACGCATGACCGGAGCAACCCTGCCCGCCACGAGGTGCCGCAGCAGCCCGAGCGCCGGAAGGCCGAAATCTTCCTCCTTCGCGACGTGCGGCCGCAGCGCCTCGATCACCGCTTCGGCCGCCCTGCCCGTCCCGCCGCCTTCGGCGACCGCGCGGGCGAGCTCCTGGCGCATCTCGTCGTGCTGCAATCGCAGCGGCTCGGGAACGGCGAAGAATTCCATGCTCAGAACCTCTCCAGCGCGGCCTTCTTGTCGGGACAGACTGCAGGTGGACACGGATACCCGTAAAACATCTCATTGAGATACGAGGTGACGTCGTTCACCTCGTCCTCGCGCCACGCCCCGTTGAGGAAGCTGTCCCAGCGCCGGACCTGCGCGCGGATCCCTTCGACCGTGAGCGCTTTCCGGGCTTCGCGGTTGTGGACGCTCTTGTCGTGGCAGCCGACGCAGCGCGCGCTGTAGAGCAGCTTTCCGCGCTCGAAGTCGGCGGCGCTCGCCGGCGCCCCGAGCACACCGAAGATGACCGCCAGGAAGAGAACGACGCCCTGTTTCATACATGGGAAGGATGCGCGCCTGGGATCCCGGCCGGTTGACTCAGGTCAATAACAGGCGCCGCGGCGAAGCGCGCGGAGGGTCGCGAAGCGGGCACGAGGCTCGTCCCGAGTCGCGCCCGGGCGCTGCGAGCCTTAACCTTTATCAACAGCCCGCACTGCCGATGCGCTAACCTAACGGCCATCAAGGCGACCGCGGGAGAAACGACATGTACCAGCACATCCTGCTGCCCACGGACGGGTCGGAACTCTCGACGCGGGCCGTCCGCGCGGGTATCCGCTGAGCGAAATCCCTCGGCGCCCGGCTGACGGCGCTGCACACGACGCCGCAGTTCTACCCGTCCAAGATGCTCGCGAGCGAGATCATCGAGCGCGCGCGCGAGTATGAGAAGCAGACGAAAGAGGAGGCTGCGCAGGCGCTTGGCGCGATCGAGGAGGCGGCACGCGAAGCGGGGGTCGCCTGCACCGCGCTCCATCGCGCGAGCGACAGTCCGTGGGAGGAGATCATCAACGTCGCGACGGAGCAAGGCTGCGACCTGATCTTCATGGCCTCGCACGGACGCCGCGGCGTCAGCGCGCTGCTGCTCGGCAGCGAGACGACCAAGGTCCTCACGCACTCGAAGATCCCGGTGCTCGTCACCCGGTGACCGTCGCTCGCGGCGGTCATCGAGCGCCTCGAGGCCGCGTTCACCGGGCGCGCCCGATCCCCGGACCGCCTCCGTGCTGCGCCCCTCTCCCCATCGTCCTTGCCGCGCAGCACGGAAAATCGAGCAATCGAAATCAGGCCGCCGTCGAGGATTCCGGTGGTCGTCTACCGGTAGCGGTTGGCGGGATTGGTCTCGGGCATCCCCTTTGCCGTCGATGGATCGCGCAGGGCGGCGATCGGGTTCAGCGATAGACGAGAACCGGGATCCTGGAGTGCGCGAGCACTTTCTGCGTCACGCTGCCGAGGAGGAGCGACGCGAGCCCGCCGCGGCCGTGCGAGGCCATGAAGATCACGTCGCATTTCTGCTTCTTCGCGGCCGCAATGATCCCCTGGTAAACCGTCGCGGGTTTCGTGACGAGCGTCTGGCACGGGACGCCCGCTGCCTGCGCCGCTTTCTCCACTTCGGCGAGATGTTTCGCCGCCTCCTCGCGCGCGCGCTGCTCCATGTCTTTCAGCGTAGCGGTCGGGACGAGGTAGCCGTCGGAGTACGTGTATGGCTGGGCGCTCTCGAGCGAGTAGTACGCCGTGACCTTCGCGCCGAGCTCCTTGGCGAGCGCAATGCCCGCCTTGATGGCCTTGCGGGCGACCGGGGACCCGTCGGTGGGCAATAGAACGTGCTTGAACATGCGCGCCTCCTCAGGCGTTGAGTGGTGCTGCGGAACCGCTCGCGAGCGTCAGAGCGTACTGCGGCGGCGCGGCTTGCGCTAGCGGCATGCATCCGCGTCCTGGCGACCGGGACAGACCGCCGGCCGCTCGCCTGGCGGAAACGGGCACCGGTTGATCTCCTCGGCGCGGCGCTGCAGAAAACAGGTGAACGCGCTCGACGACGCCGCGAACGCCCAGAAGAAGAGGAACCCGAGTGTGTACGCCGCGAGCCGGCTGACGCCCGCGGGCTGGCCGAAAAGGTGGATCTCGACCGGGTCGACCACCGTGAAGAAAAGCACCTCCGCCACCCCGGCGACGATGAACCCGGGCCAGAGGATCCAGATCGCCTTTTTCATCGCTGCACCCCCGTTCCCGCCCCTCGCGGCGAGCGGGAACGGCTCCAAGGTGCCGGCCCAGTAGCCCGCCACGCGCCACTCCCGGCGCGGATCCTCGATCGCGATGCGCCAGCGGCCCGCGGGCAGCGCCGGCAGCTCCGCCTCGTAGACGCTCTCCGCCACGGCGCGAGGCGCAGGCGCAGGTCGTTGCCGGCGCGCGTGGCGTGAGCGAGATGGACGAAGAGCGCCTCCGGCGGCCGCATGCCGCCCGCAACGCGCACCCGGATGCGCCCGGGCGAGGGCTCGACGCGCACTGTCACGCCGTAGCGCGCGGCCGCCTCCTCGCGATGGATCACCTGGTTGATCGCGAGGCCCCGCTTGTAATAGTCCTCGGCGACCAGCCCGTCGGACGAGGCGAAGGCGATCCAGATCGTCACCGCGCCGGCGATCAGCACGGCGGCGGGGCCGGCCATGAGCATCCACGGCCAGGGCTCGCGGTACCAGGGAAGGATGGATTGCGGCCGGGTCTCGCCACGATCGCGCGCCTCCTCATCGCACGATGAAGACCGACTTCTCGCGCACGGCGACGCCGTCGACGCCGACCGCGCGCACCACGAATTCGATCGGTGCGTGCCGGGCGGCCTCGCCGGGCGGCACGCGCACCCGCACCGGCACCATGCGGCTGGCGGCGGCGTCGACGCCGACGCGCGCGCTCGCCCGCGACGTGGATGCCGGGCAGCCCTCGACGCGGATCTCGAAGCGGCGCTCGGCCTCGGTGGTGTTCATGATCTGCAGGCGGTAGACGTTCTCGATCAGGCCGCCCTCGACCTCGCGCGAGATCGCCGCGCGGTCGCGGATCACGTCCACCTTGAGCGGCACGCGCAGCCACAGGCTCAGCGCGGCGGCGACCACGATGCCGGCGAGGATCGCGGCGTAGACGAGCACGCGCGGCCGCAACACCCGCGCGAGCGTCTGCTTGCGCGTCAGATGTTGCGCGATCGCGTTCTCGGTCGAGTAGCGGATCAGGCCGCGCGGGTAGCCCATCTTGTCCATCACCTGGTCGCAGCCGTCGATGCAGGCCGCGCAGCCGATGCACTCGTACTGCAGGCCGTTGCGGATGTCGATGCCGGTCGGGCACACCTGCACGCAGATGCCGCAGTCGACGCAGTCGCCCAGGCCGAGCGCCTTCGATCCGCTGCGCGCGAGCGCGCGCCGCGCGGCTCGCCGCGGCCGCGGTCGTAGGTGATGATCAGCGTGTCGCTGTCGAACATCGCGCTCTGGAAGCGCGCGTAGGGACACATGTACTTGCACACCTGCTCGCGCATCCAGCCGGCGTTGCCGTAGGTGGCGAAGCCGTAGAACAGCATCCAGAACGTCTCCCAGGGCCCGGTCGTCAGCGTGAGTCACCTCGCGTCCACAGCTCGCGGATCGGCGTGAAGTAGCCGACGAAGGTGAAGCCGGTCCACAGCGCGATCGCGATCCACGCGCCGTGCTTCGCCGCCTTCAGCGCGACTTGCGCGCGGTCGAGCGGCGCCGGTCGAGCCGCATGCGCGCGTTGCGGTCGCCCTCGATCCGCTCGCTCGATCCACATGAAGATCTCGGTGTAGACCGTCTGCGGGCAGGCGTAGCCGCACCACAGGCGGCCGGCGAGCGCGGTGAAGAGGAACAGCGCCAGCGCGGAGACGATCAGCAGCACGGCGAGGTAGATGATGTCCTGCGGCCAGAACACCAGGCCGAAGATGTAGAACTTGCGGTGCGCGATGTCGAAGAGCACCGCCTGGCGGTCGTTCCAGTGCAGCCAGGCGCCGCCGTAGAACACGAGCTGCGTCGCCCACACGAGCGCCCAGCGCCACGCCGCGAACCAGCCGTGCACGGCGCGCGGATAGATCTTGCGGCGGACCTCGTAGAGCGCCTGCTCCACGGCTGCGGGTTCGCCCGCCGCGGCTTGCGACGCCGTCGCTACCGGTCGCGAGCGGCAGTTCATGCCCGCCTTACTTCGCCGGCGCACGCCTGCGACGAGAGCGACAGACGTAGGCCGGTCAGCAGGTGGATCTTCGCCTCGGAGAGCAGGTCCTTGTGCGCCGGCATCTGGTTGCTGCGGCCGCGGGTGATGGTCTCGATGATCGCCGGCTCGCCGGAGCCGTGCAGCCAGATCCGGTCGGTGAGGTTGGGCGCGCCCAGCGCGGGATTGCCCTTGCCGTCGGCGCCGTGGCAGGCGACGCAGGTCTGCTTGAACAGCGGCTTGCCGCGCGCGACGCGGAGCGGTCGCTCGGCGCGCCGGAAAGCGACATCACGTAGTGCGCGACGTCCTTCACGCCCTGCTCGCCGAGCGCGGCGCCGAACGGCGGCATCACGCCGGTGCGGCCGTCGGTGATCGTGGCCTTGATCGTCGTCGGGTCGCCGCCCCAGAGCCAGTCGCGGTCGGTCAGGTTGGGGAAGCCGCGCGATGCCGCCGCCGTCGGAGGCGTGGCACTGCGCGCAGTTGTTGAGGAACAGCTTCTGCCCGACCGCGAGCGCTTCGGGGCTCGTCGCGAGCGTCTTCACGTCGTGCGCGGCGAACTTCTCGTACAGCGGCCCGAACTGCGCTTTCGGCCGCGCGTCCTCCTCCTCGAGCTGCGTCGACCTGCGTCCACCCGAGCGTGCCGCGCGAGCTGCCCAGGCCCGGATAGAGCACGAGGTAGACGAGCGCGAAGACGATCGTGATGTAGAAGAGCCAGATCCACCAGCGCGGCAGCGGATTGTTGTACTCGGCGAGGTCGCTCGTCCCAGGTGTGGCCGGTGGTCTCGGTCGGTCGAGCCGCGCGACCTTGCGCACGCTCTGCGATCTTGAGCAGCACCGCGCAGGCGACGATCGAGACGATCGTGACGAGCGCGACGTAGAGGTCCCAGAAGTGCTGGTGAACTCGCTCATCGGCGCTCTCCCTTGCGCGATTCGGCTCGTCGAACGGCAGCAGCGCGTCGCGCTCGAAGCGCTGCCTGCGCGCGGGCGCGTAGGCCCACCACACGATGCGCGAGGAAGGTGGCGAGCGCCGCGACCGTCACCAGGCTGCGCATCGAGATTGATGTCCATGGCTGCCTCCTACTTCGCCTTCGGCTTGACCGCGGTGCCGAGCCCCGCAGATACGCGATCAGCGCGTCCATTTCGGTCTTGCCCGCCAGCTCGGCCTTGCGGCCTTGGCGATGTCCTCGTCGGTGTACGGCACGCCCAGCACGCGCAGCGCGCGCAGCTTGGCCTCGATGTCCGTCGGCGTCCGCGGGCGTCTTCGCGAGCCACGGGTAGGCCGGCATGTTCGACTCGGGCACGACGTCGCGCGGGTTGAGGAGGTGGATGCGGTGCCAGTCGTCGGAGTAGCGGCCGCCGACGCGGTGCAGGTCCGGCCCGGTGCGCTTGGAGCCCCACTGGAACGGACGGTCGTAGACGAACTCGCCGGCGACCGAGTACTGGCCGTAGCGCTCGACCTCGGCGCGGAACGGCCGCACCATCTGCGAGTGGCAGTTGTAGCAGCCCTCGCGCACGTAGATGTCGCGCCCGGTGAGCTGCAGCGGCGTGTAGGGCTTGAGGCCCGCCACCGGCTCGGTCACCGACCTCTGGAAGAGAGCGGGACGATCTCCACCAGGCCGCCGACCGCGACCACCAGGATGACCAGGACGATCAGCAGCGCCTGGTTGCGCTCGATCAGGTCGTGGGTGAGCTTCATCGTCGCCTCGTCAAGCGTGGCGGCGGCGGGCGCCGGGATCGGCGCGTCCGCGGGCTTGCGCGCCGGCGATCGTCTTCGCACACGTTCCAGGCCATGATCAGCATGCCGCCGAGGTACAGCAGCGCCGCCGAGCGAGGCGGATGGCGTAGAACGGGATAGGTCGCCTTCACGCTCTCGACGAAGGTGTAGGTGAGCGTGCCGTCGTCGCTCACCGCGCGCCACATCAGGCCCTGCATCACGCCGGCGATCCACATCGCCGCGATGTAGAGCACGATGCCGACCGTCGCGACCCAGAAGTGCAGGTTGATGAGCGGCACGCTGTGCATCTCGCTGCGGCCGAAGAGCCGCGGGATCAGGTAGTAGATCGAGCCCATGGAGATCAGGCCCACCCAGCCGAGCGCGCCGGCGTGGACGTGGCCGACGGTCCAGTCGGTGTAGTGCGAGAGCGCGTTCACCGTCTTGATCGACATCATCGGCCCCTCGAAGGTCGCCATGCCGTAGAACGACAGCGAGACGATCAGGAACTTGAGGATCGGGTCGGTGCGCAGCTTGTGCCAGGCGCCCGAGAGCGTCATGATGCCGTTGATCATTCCGCCCCACGACGGCGCGAGCAGCATCAGCGAGAACACCATGCCGAGCGACTGCGCCCAGTCGGGCAGCGCGGTGTAGTGCAGGTGGTGCGGGCCGGCCCACATGTAGGTGAAGATCAGCGCCCAGAAGTGCACCACCGACAGCCGGTACGAGTAGATCGGCCGCCCGGCCTGCTTCGGCATGAAGTAGTACATCATCCCGAGGAAGCCGGCGGTCAGGAAGAAGCCGACCGCGTTGTGGCCGTACCACCACTGCACCATCGCGTCCTGCACGCCGGCGTACGCCGAGTACGATTTCCAGAGCGTCGCGGGCATCGCGGCGCTGTTGACGATGTGCAGCAGCGCCACCGTCAGGATGAACGCGCCGAAGAACCAGTTCGCGACGTAGATGTGCGCGACCTTGCGCTTGCGCGATGGTGCCGAAGAACACGACCGCGTAGGCGACCCACACCAGCGCGATCAGGATGTCGATCGGCCATTCGAGCTCGGCGTACTCCTTCGACGTGGTGATGCCGAGCGGCAGCGTGATCGGCGGCGGCGACGATCACCGCCTGCCAGCCCCAGAAGGTGAACGCGGCGAGCCGGTCGGAGAACAGCCGCGCGTGGCAGGTGCGCTGCACGACGTAGTACGAGGTGGCGAACAGCGCGTAGCCGCCGAACGCGAAGATCACCGCGTTGGTGTGCAGCGGCCGCAGCCGGCCGTAGGAGAGCCAGGGGACGTTGAAGTTGAGCTCCGGCCAGAGCAGCTGCGCCGCGATGAGGACGCCGACGAGCATGCCGACGACGCCCCAGACCACGGTCATGACCGCGAACTGCCGGACGACCGTGTAGTTGTAGGTGGCTTCGGCTTGCATTCGGGTAAGCCCTCCGTTCGGGCGCGCGGCGCCGGTACCAGCGGCGATCCTACTGGGGCGCGGACAGCGGAACTTGACTTGAATCAAAGGGGCGGCGTCAGCGCGCCGGCCTGCGGGCGGTCGTCGTCCATCAGCAGGTCGTGCGACGGTCGCTCGAGATCGTCGAACTGGCCGGTCTCGAGCGCGCGCCAGAACACCCAGCCGATGACGAGCACCAGCGCGACCGAGAGCGGCACGAGCAGGTAAAGGCTTTCCATGGGTCAGGAGGGGGCCGGCGCCAGCGTGAGGATGCGCGGCTCTTGCGGCGCAGCGGCGAGCGGGCGCAGCGCGTTCATCACCACGACGACCGAGCTCGCCGCCATGCCCAGCGCTGCTTCCCAGGGGCCGATCCAGCCGAGCGCCGCGAGCGGCAGCGCGGCCGCGTTGTAGGCGAGTGCCCACCCGAGGTTCTGCCGCACGAGCCGCATTGCCTTGCGGGCGATCGCCAGGCCGTCGACGACCGAGCGGAGACGGCTGCCGAGCAGCACCAGGTCGGCCTGCGACTGTGCCGCTTCGGCGCCGCCTGCCAACGCGACCGAGACATCGGCGCCCGCAAGCACCGGCGCGTCGTTCAGGCCGTCGCCGATCATGACGGCGACGCGCCCCTCGCGTTGGAGGCCTTTCACAAAGGCGAACTTGTCCTGCGGCGTCGCCCCACCCGCGAACGAGATTACGCCGAGCCGGCGCGCGACCGCCTCGACCACCGCCGGGTCGTCTCCGCTACAGATGTGAATCCGCAGGCCGTGCGCCGCGAGCGCATCGACCAGCTCGCACGCATCGGCGCGCAGCTGGTCCTCGAGGAGGAACGCGGCCAGCCAGCCTTGCTCGTCGGCGAGGAAGACCGGCGTGAAGAGGGCGGTAGACTCCGCGAACCGCGCGGGAAGCGGCTTGCCAGCGAGCTCGACGCAGAAGCGCTCGGTCCCGAGCCGCACGCGCCTGGCGTCGGCGGTCGCCTCGACGCCGTGGCCGGGAAAGTCGCGTGGCTCCCTCACCGGCGGCGTCGGGCCTTCGCCCGCGAAGGCGCGCGCGATCGGATGGCGGCTGGAAGCCTCGAGCGCGCGCGCGAGCGCGAGGCACCGCTCAGCGGCGACGGCCGAGAGCGGCATGGTGCGCGCGATCGTGAAGCGGCCGGTGGTCAGCGTGCCGGTTTTGTCGAGCACGGCGTCGCTCGCCCGTCCCAGCGCTTCGATGGCTGCCGGGCGGGTGAGCGCGACGCCGCGCGCGAGGAGCTGCGCATTCGCGCGCGCGAGGACGATCGGCGCCGCGAGCCCGAGCGCACAGGGGCAGGTCGCGACCAGTACCGCCACCGCGACCCACAGCGCGCGTTCGGGCGAGAGCTCGAGCCACCACAGGAACGCAGTCGCGGCGACCGCGAGGACGACCCACGTGAGCGCGCGAGCAATGCGGTCCGCGCCCTCGACGAGGCGCGGCCGCCCGGCCGCCGCGCGCTCTACGAGCCGGGCGATCGCCGCGGCCCGGGTGTGGGCGCCCGCGCGCGTGACGCGCATCACGAGCGGCTGCTCCAGGTTCACCGCGCCGCCGACCAGCCCGGCGTCCGCCCGCTTCGCCACCGGTCGCGACTCGCCGGTGAGCAGCGATTCGTCGCAGCTCGAAGCGCCCGATACCACGATCCCGTCGGCGGGGACACGCTCGCCGGCCGGCACGAGCACAGTGTCGCCGGCGCCGAGCCGATGCGCGGCGATGCATTCCGCGCTGGCGGTGTCGCCCGGGTCGCGCAGCCGCAGCGCGAAGGCAGGCGCCCAGCGCGCGAGATGGTCGAGTTCGCGCGCGGCGTGCTGCCGCGCCGTCAGTTCGGCGTAGCGCGCGCCGAGCAGCAGGAAGACGAGCATCGCGACGGAATCGAAGTACACGTCGCCGCCGCCGGAAACCGTCGCCCAGGCGCTCGCCGCGAACCCCGCGGCGAGACCGAGCGCGATCGGCGTGTCGAGGCTGATCCGGCAGTGCCGCAGGTCCCGCCACGCTCCGGAGAAGAACGGCCCACAGGCGAACAGCATGACCGGCACGGTGAGCACGAGGCTCGCCCAGCGCATGAGCTGCTCGCCGTCGGGTGCGAGCGTTCCGGCGCCGTCGTCGATGTACGCGGGAAACGCGTACATCATCACCTGCATCGCGCCGAATCCGGCGACGAAGAGCCGCCACAGCGCGCGGCGGCGCTCGCCGCGCTCGAGCTCGTCCTGCCGCCGGGGCTCGTAGGGGTAGGCGTCATAGCCGATGGCGCGGATCGCGTCCAGGATTCCGCTCAGCCGCGCGCGCCGCGTGTCCCACGCCACTTGCGCGCGGTGCGTCGCGTAGTTGACGTCCACGCGCAGCACGCCCGGTAGGCGCCGCAGGTACTGCTCGTTCAGCCAGAGACAGGCCGCGCAGCGGATGCGGTCGAGGATGAGCGAGGCTTCGCGTTCGTGCTCGCCCGGGACGGCGACGAACTGCCGCTGCGCGACCGGATCGTCATAGGCCGCCGCAGGGGGCAGGCTCTGTGCGGCCGGGACGAGGTCGGCCTCCGGTCCGGGCGGCTGGCGGGTCTCGTAGTACGCCTCGAAGCCGGCCGCAACGATCGTGCGCGCGACCGCCTCGCAGCCCGCGCAGCAGAATTCGCGCGCCACGCCGAGCACCCGCGCGCAATGCCGTCCAGCGTCGACGACGGGCAGCCCGCAGTGGAAGCAGGCGGGTACCGGCGCGGCGGGAGCGCCGTAGCGCTCGAGGTCTGGCATTGCATTCGTCCTGGCTGGGGCGCGCCCGGCTCAGCCGCGGCCTGGGCGCGAAGGCCATGCTATGGGCGGCCGGCGTATGCCCTTTGACGTGGATCAAGCCGGACGATTCCGGCAGGCCAGGCTGGGCAAAGCCCATCGTGGCCGCGGCCATGAAGCTCGCCGGGTTCGCCTGACTCAGTCGGTCTGAGCGAGCAGCGCGGCGTTGCCGCCCGCGGCGGCGGTGTTGACGGTCAGCGTTCGTTCGACGGCGAAGCGAGGCAGGTAGTGCGGCCCGCCCGCCTTCGGGCCGGTGCCCGACAGACCCTCGCCGCCGAACGGCTGCACGCCCACGACCGCGCCGATCATGTTGCGGTTCACGTAGGTGTTGCCCACGCGGAGCCGGGCGCGCACGCGCTCGACGAACCGCTCGATGCGGCTGTGGATGCCGAGCGTGAGCCCGTAGCCGGTCGCGGCCACGGCGTCGAGCGTCCGCTCGAGCTCGGCGGCCCGATAGCGGACGACGTGCAGGACCGGCCCGAACACCTCCCGCGCGGGGAGATCGGCGAGATCGATCTCGAAGGCGACGGGCGCCACGAACGTGCCGTGCCGCGCCTCCTCCGACAGCGCACCGCTGCGACCAGTCGCCCCCGCGCCCGCAACCGCGCGATGTGCGCCTCCAGCGCCGCCTTCGCGTCGGCGTCGATCACCGGGCCGACGTCGGTCGCGGGCATGGCCGGGTCGCCGACCCGCAGCTCGGCCATCGCACCCGCGAGCATCTCGACGATCCGCGGCGCGGCATCCTCCTGCAGGAGCAGGAGCCGCGAGCTCGAGCAGCGCTGTCCCGCGCTCTGGAACGCCGATGCCAGCGTATCGGCGACCACCTGTTCGGGCAGCGCCGACGAGTCGACGACCATCGCGTTCAGCCCGCCGGTCTCGGCGATGAACGGCACGAGCGGCCCGTCGCGCGTGGCGAGCGCCTGGTTGATCGCGCGCGCCGTCTCGTACGAGCCGGTGAACGCGACGCCGGCGACGAGCGGATGGCGGACGAGCGTCGCGCCGACTGCCTCGCCCGCGCCGGCGACGAGGTGCAGCACGTCGCGTGGGACGCCCGCTTCATGAAGAAGCCGCCACGGCGCGCGCGGCGATCAGCGGCGTCTGCTCCGCCGGCTTTGCGACCACGGCGTTGCCCGCCATCAGCGCGGCACTGACCTGACCGGTGAAGATGGCAAGCGGGAAGTTCCAGGGACTGATGCATGCGAAGACGCCGCGCCCCGCGAGCTCGAGCCGGTTCGACTCGCCGGTCGGACCGGGGAGTGGAATCGGCGCGCCGAAGTCGGCGCGGCCGCGCGCCGCATAGTAGCGGCAGAAGTCGGCTGCTTCCCGTACCTCCGCGACCGCATCGGGCAGCGTCTTCCCCGCTTCGCGGACGCACAGCGATATCAGCTCGTCGGTCATCTCCTCCAGCAGCCCGGCCGCGCGCTCGAGCGTGCGCGCACGCTCGTCCGCCGGCGTCGCATCCCATGCCCGCCACGCCGCGCCGGCCGAGCGCGCCGCCGCGTCGAGCTCGGCTACGTCCGTATCCCGCACCGCCCCGACGGTCCGGCGGCGGTCGGCGGGCTCGGTGATGGCGCGTGCGGCAGTGCCTGGGCGTCGCCGCGGCACGATCGGCCGCGATCCGCCGCGTGAGCCGCTCGAGCACCGCGCGATCCGAGAGGTCGACGCCGCGCGAGTTGAGCCGGTCGGGGAGCAGGAAGCGCGGCTTCGGCACGCGTGGATGCGGTGTGTACGGCCTGGGCAACGCCTCGATCGGGTCCGCGACCAGCCGCTCGAGCGGCGTGTCGGGGTCGCCGACCTGGTGAACGAAGGAGCTGTTGGCACCGTTCTCGAGCAGCCGGCGCACGAGATACGCGAGCAGGTCGCGATGGCCGCCGACCGGGGCATATACCCGGCACGGGATGCCGGTTTCGGGCACGAGCGCGTCGTAGAGCGCATCGCCCATCCCGTGCAGCTTCTGGAACTCCAAGTCGCGCCGTCCGGCGGCGCACTCGAGGACCGTCGCGACCGAGTGGCTGTTGTGGGTCGCGAACTGCGGGAAGATCCGCTCGCCCGCCGCGAGCAGCGTCTGCGCGCAGGCGATGTAGGAGACGTCGGTCGCCTGCTTGCGGGTGAACACCGGGTAGTCTTCGAGCCCGAGCACCTGCGCGAGCTTGACCTCGGTGTCCCAGTAGGCGCCCTTCACGAGCCGCACCATGAGCCGCCGCCGCGTGTCGTGCGCGAGCGCAACGAGCCAGTCGCAGACGTGGACGGCGCGCTTCTGGTACGCCTGGACCGCGAGGCCGAGCCCGTCCCAGCCGGCCAGCGCGGGATCACGCGCGAGGCGCTCGAAGAGTTCGAGCGAGAGCTCGAGCCGGTCGGCCTCCTCCGCGTCGAGCGTGACCGGGACGCCGGCCGCGACGGCACGGGCGGCGAGGGTCTCGAGCCGCGGCAGGAGCTCGCCGAACACGCGCCCTTCCTGCGCGACCTCGTAGCGCGGGTGCAGCGCCGAGAGCTTGATCGAGATGCCCGGCCGATCCTCGATCCTCGGCGCGGTGCTCCCGGCCCGGCCCACCGCTTCGATCGCGTCCTCGTAGGCGCCAAAGTAGCGGTCGGCGTCGGCCGCGGTGCGGGCGGCCTCGCCGAGCATGTCGTAGGAGAAGCGGTAGCCGAGCGCTGCGCGGGGCGCGGCGCGCTCGATCGCATCCTCGATCGTCTCGCCGACGATGAACTGCTCGGCCATGATCTTCATCGCCTGGCGGACCGCGCGGCGCACGAACGGCTCGCCCGCGCGCGCGACGAGCCGCCGCACGATCGCCGCCGGGTCGTCGCGCGGATCGTCGGCCCACGCGGTGAGCGTGCCGGTAAGCATCAGCCCCCAGGTCGCCGCGTTGAGGAGGAGCCCGCCCTCCCCCCGTGCCTCCGACTCCCACTGGGTACCGGAGAGCTTGTCGCGGATGAGCTCATCCTGCGTCTCCGCGTCGGGTATGCGGAGCAGCGCCTCGGCAAGGCACATGAGGACTACGCCCTCGCGCGACGACAGCCCGAACCGCCGCAGGAACGCCTCGGCGCCGGAGGACTCGCCGGCGCGCCGCCGGATCTCGCGCGCGAGCGCGAGCGCGCGGTCGGCGATGCGGCGGCGCGCCGGCTCGTCGAGCCGGATGCGCGCCGTCAGCGCTGCGACGGCCTCCGCCTCGTCGACCCGGTACGTGCGCCGGATTGCCTGCCAGCTAGCCGCGTTCATCGGTTCTCAGCCCCGGTCTCGCCGTCTTCGCGCGCTCGGCCGTGACCATCGACTGCAGCCAGGCCACGAACGCACCCACCTCCGGCCGGCCGGCGGCACGCGGCGTGACGACGACGAAGTACGCGCGCGATTCCGCCGCAGTCGTGCGCGAGCGGCCGAACGGCGCGACCAGTTCCTTCGAGCGCAGCAGCTCATCGACGAGCGGCACTCGCCCGAGCGCAACGCCCTGCCCCGCCACCGCGGCCTGGATGATCTGGTGATACTGCGTGAACTGCAGCGTTCCCGCCGGGTGCGGCATCGGCACCTTCATCGTTTCGAACCAGACCGGCCAGGTCAGCCAGACGGTGTGCGGCACGCCGTCGTACTCGAGCAGCACGGCGCGAGCCAGGTCCTCCGGCCGCTCGAGCTTGAGCCGCGCCTGGACCTTCGGGCTCACGACCGGCAGGACCCGCTCGCCGAAGAGCCTGGTGGCACCCCGCCCCGCCAGCGCCGGCGGGCAGTAGCGGACGGCGATATCGATGCCCTCGCGGTCGAGGTCCTGCATGCGGTTCTCGGCCACCAGTCGGACCTGCACCCCCGGCTGCACGCTCTGGAAGCTCGCGAGCTTGGGCACGAGCCAGAGCGAGGCGAACGTCACCGTCGTCGTGACGGTGAGCGTCGCCGCCTCGCGCGTGGCGCGTACCGACGCCGTGGCCGCGCGCAGGCCGTCGAGCGCGCCGCGCACCGCCTTGTAGTAGCGCTGCCCCTCGTCGGTGAGGAGGAGCGCGCGCGTGCGCCGGTGAAAGAGCTTGACGCCGAGGCTCTCCTCGAGCGCCTGGACCTGGCGGCTGATCGCCGATTGGGTGAGGAACAGCTCCTCGCCGGCCTTGGTGAACGACAGGTGGCGGGCGGCGGCCTCGAAGCCCTTGAGCAGGTCGAGCGCCGGCAGGTCACGCGGCATGAACATTCCCCTCGCGCATGCATGCCATGCCGAGAACTCGTTTGCCCCGCAAGAAGCGGAAGCGGAGACTTCCTCTGCGCGCGCGGCCGCAGATGCATGCGACCGGCGCATTATCAGGAGCAACGCATGAACATCAAGGCCCGTATCGCCCGCCTCGCGCTCGCCCGGCGGGACACGCTGAAGCTCGAGGCCGCGCGCGGCGCGCTGGTGCGCTGCCTGGAGGGCCTCGTGTGGATCACCCAGGACGGCGACCGCTCCGATCACTTCGTCGCCGCCGGAGACACTTTCCGGGTCGATCGCGACGGCCTGGTGCTGGTCCAGGCGGCGAGGGCGGCGAGAGTTGCCATCGAGTCGCCGCGCGATGAGGCGCCGGGGCGCTGGTGGGACCCGTTCTCGCGCGCCGCGAGCCGGCACTCCTAGAGCCGGGGGCCCTACTTCTTCCGCCGGCCCGCGCGCCGCTTCGCCTGCGCCGCCAGGCCTTCTGTCAGCTCGCCCTTGAGCGGGGCACGGCTGTACATGTTGTTCACGTGCACGAGCTCGGTGATCATCTCCATGAACTTCCGCTGATCGGCCTTGCCGAGCGGCGCCAGGATCCGCGCGTCGCTGCGATCCAGCATCGGCTGGATCTGTTTCAGCACCTCGAGCCCCTTCGGCGTCACATTGAGGTGGTTCGTCCGGCGGTCGGTGGTGGAGCGCGTGCGGGTGATCAGCCCCTTGTCGACCAGCCGGTCGAGCACCTTCACGATCGTGGTCTTGTCGAACGCGATCATGTTGCTCAGGCTCACCTGGTCGATGTTCGGCACTTCGCGGATCATGTTGAGCGCGGCGTACTGGACGGTGGTGAGCCCGAGGCTGCCGGTCTCCTCGAGGAAGAGCGCCACCGAGATCTGCTGCAGGCGCCGGATCAGGTGGCCCGGCCGCGAATAGAATTTGTGGATCGTCACGCGCGCGCTCCTCGCTCCCATTATGCCGCCCGGATCACCGTCCCCGGGCAGTCTTGACAGGCCATAGATAGTTGGTATGCTTATTATTTTGCCGCACACCGGAGACGGACTCGATGGGCAAGCTGCGGATCACCCTCGCCTGCTGGGGCTATGACCGGGTGGCGCCGCTCGTATCGGGCGCGGTGCGGCCCGACGGCGTCGATCTCGTCTTCCTCGACCAGTCGGTGGAGGAGACGTTCTTCCGGATGGCGCGCCACCGCGAGTTCGACGCCTCCGAGATGTCGCTCTCGTCCTACACGGTGACGCTCGCGCGCGACGATCCGCCGTTCATCGCGATCCCGGTGTTCCCGTCGCGGGTGTTCCGCCACGGCAGCATCTTCGTGTCGGCGAAGAGCGGCATCCGCGACCCGCGCGAGCTCGCCGGGAAGCGCGTCGGCGTGCCCGAGTACCAGATGACCGCGCCGGTCTGGATCCGCGGCATCCTGTCCGACGACTACGGCGTGAAGGCCGAGAGCGTCGAGTATTTCAGCGGCGGCGAGGAGCAGCCCGGTCGCGAGGAGAAGCTCAAGCTCAACCTGCCCGCGCAGTTCAAGGTGCGTCCGCTCGGCCCCGACCAGACGCTCTCGCGGATGATCGCGGCGGGCGAGATCGACGCGCTCTACACGGCGCGCCCGCCTTCCACGTTCGAGTCGCGGCCGCAGGACGTGCGACGCCTGTTCGAGAACTACGTCGAAGCCGAGCGCGAGTACTACCGGCGTACGCGCATCTTCCCGATCATGCACACGGTCGTCATCCGCCGCGACGTGTATCGCGCGAACCCGTGGGTCGCGCAGTCGCTCTTCAAGGCGTTCGTCGAAGCGCAACGCCGTACCTACCACGATCTCCTAGAAGCGCATGCGCTGAAGGCGATGCTGCCGTGGCTTCCGGCCCACGTCGAAGAGGCGCGGCGCGAGCTGGGCGACGACTGGTGGCCGTACGGCTTTGCCGCCAACCGGCACGTGCTCGACACCTTCCTCCGCTATCACCACGAGCAGGGTCTCTCGCCGCGGCGGCTCGCGCCGGAAGCCCTCTTCGCGCCGGAGACGCTCGAGAGCTTCGTGATCTGACACGACCCCCGGACCAGGAACGCAGAGAGCACGGAGACCACGAAGAGGCTGCCTGGCTTTCTCTGCACTATCCGCATTGAATCTCCATCAGGCGTCAGCCCGCAGCGAGCTCGTACGCCCGGTCGATCAGCCGCACGGCGCGATAGCAGTCATGGACGCTCGCCGGCGGCGGCTCGCCGCGCTGCCAGCGGTCGAGCGCGTCCTTGAGGAGCCGATACGACGGGCTGCCCTCGGGGTCCCGGGGATCGTCTCCTCGGCGTTTGCGGTGACGACGCGCATCTCGCCGTCCTTCGCCATCAGCAGCGCGTCGCGGCCCGCACACCTTCCATTCGCCGTCGGCGCCGTCGAGCAGCTTGTCGCGGCCCGGGCCCTGTCTTCTCACCCTCGACCGTGATGCGCGGGTAGGTCGTGCCGATCTCCAGCGTGCCGAGGACGCCGCTCCCGGAACCGGATCAGCACCGACACGTAGTCCTCGACCGGTTGCGCGTGCGCGCGCCGGCTCATCTGCGCACCCGTCACCTCGGCCGTCCTCCCCGGTCAGCAGGTAGAACATGTCGAAGCCGTGGGTACCGAGGTTGCGGAGACACCCGCCTGCCGGAGACCGCCGGGTCGAGCATCCAGCCCGAGTCCCACTTGACGTAGCGGGCCGACGCTGAACCGGTTCATCCGCATATAGACGTGGGACAACGGTCCGAAGCTGCCGGCAGCGAGCATCTTCCGCGCCTGCTCGTAGAACGGGTAGTAGCGCATGCGGCATCGGCACCGCCGCGTACCCCTTCTTCACGGCCGCCTTTTCGGCGATGCCCCGCACTTCATCGGCGTTGACGCCCATCGGCTTCTCCATGATGAACGGGATAGCCGTGGTCGAGGAGATGGTGCGCAACCTCCGCCATGACCCTTGTGCCGGCCAAGGGCTAGCACGAAATCCGGCTTCACCTCCCGGAGCATCTCCCGGTAATCGGTGAACGTCGGCGGGCTCCCCACCCCGGCCGCCCGCTTGGCGGCGACCGCCGGATCGGGGTCGTGCAGCGCCACAATGCTGACGTCCGGCATGCGGTGAAGCTGGCGGAGGTACGCCGGGTCGTAGACGGCGTGCCAGTGGCTGACCTCGATCGCGGCGACGCGTACCGGCATCGGAAGGCTCCTTCGTAAGCCATGACCAATCGTTGGTGTACATATTATAGCGCGGTCGCCGGCCGCCGCAAGCGGAATCTCGTGTCACGCCGGGGCTTGACGACCACATATAGTTGGTGTACGTAATTGTCTGCATACATCGGGCCGCGCCGGTCGGCCCGCGAACCGCGCTACCACGCACTATCAGGAGGAAACGGCCGATGAACGCCGGCGATTGCGGGCGAGGCGAAGCACGACACGCGGGGCCTGCTGGACGCGATGGCGGCGGTGAACACGCAGCCGCTGTGGGACCTCTACAAGACGCTCAACACGCGCGAGCCGCAGTACTACGAGCCGATGATCTGGCCCTGGTCGACGATGACCGGACCTGATCGAGCGCGCCGCGCGCGAGGTAAGCATGCACGATGCCGAGCGGCGCGCGCTGCTGCTCACCCACCCGGCCTTCCACGGCACGGTGTTCACGACGCCGACGCTATCCGCCGCGTTGCAGGTGCTCGAGCCGGGCGAATCCGCCCCGCCGCACCGGCACACGCTCGCAGCGATCCGTCTCGTCATGGCCGGCGACGGCGCGGTGACCATCACCGACGGCAAGCGCTGCGCCATGGAACCCGGCGACCTGATCCTCACTCCGGCGATGAGCTGGCACGAGCACGAGCACCCCGGCAAGACCCGGATGGTCTGGTTCGACGGGCTCGATTACCCGCTCGCGCGCCAGCTCGGGGACGTGTTCTTCGAGCTGGGACCCGGGCCGATCCCCGACCGCGGCATCGCCGCCCTGCCCGACTCGGGGCTTCGCGAAGGCGGCGTGCTGCCGGAGGGCCACGAGAGCAAGGTGCCCTATTCGCCGCTCTTCCGCTACGAGTGGAGCCGCGTCGCCCAGGTCCTCGCGTCGATGCCGCCCGAAGCCGACGGCTCGCGCCGCCTGCGCTACATCAACCCGTCGACCGGCGGCGCCATCATGCCGACGATCGACTGCTTCGCGTTGCGTCCCGCGGTGGGCGCGGCGACCGCGCCGGGCGCGCACCACGAGCACCGCGATCGCGGTCGTGATTGAAGGCGAAGGCGAGACGCGCGTCGGCGACAAGAAGTTCGAGTGGCAGCCGCACGACGTCTTCACCCTGCCCCGCTGGCAGTGGATCGAGCACAACGCGACGCGCGGGCCCGCGACCCTGTTCCTGATGACCGATCGCGAGTTTCTCGCCCGCATCGATCACCTGCGCGAAGAGTCGAAGGAGGCTAGGGGCGCGTGGAGACCAGACGGAGCAAGCGACGTCGACTCATCATCATCGGCGCCGGTATCGGCGGGCTCGCCTTCGCGCTGGCACTTCGCACAGGCAGGCGTGCCGTTCCGGATCTTCGAGGCGGCGGCGGAGCTGAAGCCCCTGGGCGTCGGGCTCAACCTCCTGCCGCACGCGATCAAGGAGCTCTCCGCCCTCGGCCTGGAGAAGCTGCCTCGCCGAGAAGGGTATCCCGACCCTGGAGTACTGCTTCTTACACGCGCCACGGCCAGCTCATCTATCGCGAGCCGCGGGGCCAGCTCGCCGGCTACGACTGGCCGCAGATCTCGATCCATCGCGGCGACCTCCACGCGACGCTGTACGACGCGGCGCGAGAGCGGCTCGGGCCGAACACGGTCACCCTCGGGCACAAGTGCGTCGGCGCTCGAGCAGGACGCTGGCGGTGTGACGGTGCAGTTCGTCGACCCGACCGGGGTGGCGCTCCCGCCGGTGCGCGGCGCGGTCGCCGTGGCCTGCGACGGCGTGCATTCGGTCGCGCGCGCAGCAGTTCCATCCGGCCGAGGCGATCCCGCGCTACGAGGGCGACGACGCAGTACCGCGGCACCGACGCGCTGGAAGCCGTTCCTCGACCGGCGCGAGCATGGCGTATCTCGGCACCTACGAGACCGGCAAGCTCATCATCTACCCGATCCGCAACGACATCGACGGCGAGGGCCGTCAGCTCATCAACTGGGTGATCGAGGTGTCGCGGCCGAACGACCAGCTGCCTGCGCGACTGGAACCGGCGGAGCCGCGTCGAGGCGTTCATCGGAAGCTTCGAGCACTGCGAGTACGACTGGCTGGACATCCCGGCGGTGCTGCGGGCGGCCGACGCGGTGTACGAGTATCCGATGGTCGACCAGGATCCGCTGCCCTTCTGGACCGCCGACCGGATCACGCTGCTCGGCGATGCGGCGCATCCGATGATGCCGCGCGGGTCGAACGGTGCGGCACAGGCGATCATCGATGCGACCACGCTGGCCGCGGCTCCTCGCCGGCCGACGCCGACTGGCCCGCAGCGATGAGGGTGTACGAGGCGAAGCGCCTCCAGGCCACCGCCGACGTCGTGCTCGCGAACCGCGGCATCGCGCCCGACGCGATCATCCGCGTGGTCGAGGAGCGTACCGGCGGCAAGCCGTTCGAAGCGATCGAGGACGTGATCTCGCGCGAGGAGCTCGTCGCATGGCAAGAGCGCTATAAGTAAGGTCGCGGGCTTCAGCGCCGCCGAGCCTCAACTCCCGCGGCGCGCGAGCGCTGACCCTTCGCGAACGGCAGGAGGTCGACATGGCACGGATCATCGGCGGCATCGGCACCTCGCACGTAGCCGACCATCGGCCTGGCGATCGATTTTCTGCAAGACCCGAAACGATGCCGACTGGGCGCACGCTCATTCAGCGGATAGGCGCAGGTCATGAGATGACGTCGCTTTGTCGGTCGCACCGATACGAGAGCGGCAGTCCCGTCGCCATGGCGTGCCCGGCTCCTCGAATTCAGGAAAGCAGGTGCCTTCGGCACCGGTCTCTTCTCGAGTTCACCGGCTCGCTCGCGCTCAGCTCGCTGTGCGCCCTCGCCGCGGCCCAGCAATTTCCGTCCGAGCCCATCGCCATCATGGTGCCCTTCGGGGCGGGCGGCGGCACCGACCAGGTGGCGCGCCACTCGGGCCGAAGATCGCCGAGAGCATCGGCCAGCCGGTGATCGTGGAGAACAAGCCGGGCGGCAACGGCCAGGTTGCAGCCGCCGCGCTCAAGAACGCGAAACCCGACGGCCACACCGTGCTCGCGGTCTCCCAGGGCATCGTCGCCACCAACCCGTGGATCTATCCGACCCTCTCCTACGATCCGCAGAAGGATTTCGCGCCCGTCACGCTGCTCTACTCTTCGACGCACCTGCTGCTGGTGCCAGCGGCGAGCCCGGCGAAATCGGTGAAGGATCTGGTCGCCCAGGCGAAAGGCAAGCAGGGCGGCCTGAGTTCGGCTCGGTGGGCGTAGGCAGCGGCGCGCACATCGCGGCCGAGATGTGGAAGCAGGCCTCCAACATCGATGCCGTGCACATGCCGTACAAGGGCTCCGCGGACCTGCTGCCCAATCTGCTCGCCGCACGGCTCGACTACGGGTTCGACGGCCCGAGCCAGGTCTCGGCGATGATCAAGGACGGCCGCATCCGCCCGCTCGCGGTGACCGACTCCAAGCGCTCGGCGGCGTTCCCGGATGTGCCGACCATGGCCGAAGCCGGCTATCCCGGGCGTGGTAGTCAATTCCTGGTTCGGCATGGTCGGCGCCCGCGGGCACGCCGAAGGCGGTGGTGGACCGGCTGCACGCGGAATTCGTGAAGGCGCTTGCCGCCCCGGACGTGCAGAAGCGGCTCGCGGATCTCGTCAACCAGCCCACGCCGAGCAAGTCGCCGGAGGAGTTCGCGGCCCTGATCGCCGCCGAGCGCGAACGCCATGGCAAGATCGTCAAGTCCGCCAACATCAAAGCCGAGTAAGGCCCGTTCATGGCGCTCCTTGGAAAAGCCGCGGTCGTGATCTGGGCCGACATGGACGCCGGCGATGCTCGGCCAGCACGACGTCTGGCACTCTACCGAGCACCTGCCGGAGCGCATGGGCGTGCCCGGCTTTCTGCGCGGCCGGCGCTGCGCCGCGCCGTCGATCCGAGCGCCGCAGCCGCGCTTCGTGCTCTACGAGCTCGAGGACATCGCCGTGTCGACCTCGGCGCCGTACCTGGAGCGCCTCAACAATCCGACGCACTGGTCGAAGCGCGTCATGGCGAACTGCCGCCTGAGCCGGACGCTGTGCCGCGTGGCGGCGAGCCACGGCGAGGGCGTCGGAGGGGGCATGCTCACGATCCGTCTCGCGCCGCAGCCGGGCAAGGAGCGGGCGCTGCAATCCTGGCTCGTCGACGAGGTCCTGCCCGAGCTCGCGAAGAAGGAGGGCGTGGTCGGCGCCCACCTGCTGCAGAAGGACGCCTCGACGGTGAAGCCGTTGACCAACGAGGAGAAGCTGCGCCGCGGCGGCGCCGACGCCAGCGCCGACTGGGTCGATCCTTGTCGAGGCATTCAGCGCGGAACTGGCGGCGGGCGCAGCGGCGGGGCTGCTCTCGCAACTGGGGGAGCGAGGCGCGGCGGACGGCACGATCCCAGCCGCCTACACCGTCTCCCACGTCATGACCTCGTTGCGCCACCGTTAAACAGGGAGACGGGAATGAAGCTCTGCCGCTTCGACGACAACCGGGTGGGCGTCGTCCGCGACGACCAGGTGTTCGACGTCACCGAGCTGTCCGACCCGGATACCTGCATCCCGGCACTGCGCCCGGGCCTCAATCTGGCGCGCTGCGCGAAGCGCCCGCTCGCATCGGTTCGTCTCCTGGCGCCCGTCCGCGCGCCGGGCAAGATCGTGGCCGCGCCGGTGAACTACCGCGCGCACATCGAGGAGATGCACAAGAGCAACGTCTCGCCCGGGCACAACATTCCGGACATCGACCGAGCCGGCCTGTTTCTCAAGGCCACCTCGTCGCTGATCGGTCCCGCCGCGGGCATCGCGCAGCGCTTCCTCGACCGGCGCACCGACTACGAGGTCGAGCTCGTGGTCGTGTTCGGCAAGGAAGCGAGCGAGGTCTCGCGCGACGAGGCGCTCGACTACGTCGCCGGCTACTGCGTGGGCCTCGACATCACGGTGCGCGGCACCGAGGACCGCAGCTTCCGCAAGTCGATCGACACCTACACCGTGCTCGGTCCCTGGCTGACGACCGCTGACGAGATCCCGGATCCGGACAGGCTGCAGCTCACGCTGCACCAGAACGGCGAGCTGCGGCAGAACACCAACACCTCGGACCTCCTGTTCGGGGTGAGGCGCCTGATCGAGTTCGCCACGAGCTTCTACACCATGCACCCCGGCGACGTGCTCTTCACCGGCACGCCTGCGGGCGTCGGACCGATCAAGCCGGGCGACCGCCTGCGTGCGGCCTGCGAAGGGCTCGGAGCGATGGAGGTCGACGTGCGCGAGTTCCGCGGCAGGACTCTTTCCCCACCTGCAAGAAAGGAAGCCGCAGGATGAATCCGAGCAAGGCGCTCGCCAGATAGCCGCCCGGGCCTCGAAGTCCCCGGACGGTTGTCGGGGCGGCGCGTGCGCGGATCCCGCGGCGCGAATCTTGAGGTTCTCGATTCCGGGTAGTACTATTTGACTACCCAACCCCGGTACCGACGCAATGAGCGTATCCGCGACGAGCCTCAAGCTTCCGCGCAGCCTGAAGAGCCGGATCGAGAAGCTCGCACGCCTTTCCGGCGAGTCGGCGCACGCGCTGATGGTCCGGGCGCTCGCCGATCACGTCGAGGCCGCCGAGCGCCGGCAGGCCTTCCTCGGGGACGCCGTGCGTGCCGACGAGCGCATGATGAAATCGGGCACCGGCTACGCGATGGAGGAGGTGCACGCGTATCTCGGCGCCAAGGTGCGCGGCGGCGCTGCCAGGCGCCCGCGGGCCGTCCGGTGGCGCAGGTAATCTACTCGACGGAGGCCCTCGCCGACTTCGAGCGCATCATCGAGCATCTGCTCGAGTACTCGCCGACTTCGGCATCCGCGACACTCGGGCGGATCCGCAGCGCGATCGAAATCCTGCAGGACCATCCGGAGATCGGCCGTCGCGTCGATCCGGACCGGCGCGAACTCGTCATCTCGCGCGGCCGCAGCGGTTACCTCGCGCTCTACCGCTTCGAGCCGGCCCTTGACGTGGCGCGCATTCTGCGCATCCGTCACCAGCGGGAAGCGGGCTACCCGGAATAGGTCGCGCTGCGAACGATCGTCGCCGCTGCGACTGCGGCGCTCGCCAGGCAACGTGGACCCGGCAGGCCGTCACGACTCCGCGCTGCACCCGATCGCCTTGATGAGGCTCGCCATTCGTTCGCGTATGCCTCGAAGCTTCGCGAGCGCCTTTGGGCTCGAGAAATGCACCTCCAGCCCGAACTGCTTGCCGAACTCATCGAGGTCGGGCCGCGCGAGCACCGGTTGCAGCGATCGGGGCCCGCGGAACGAGAGGACCCGCTCGGCGAAGACGCGCGTGGAGCGCCCGGCCTAGCCGGCCTAGCCCGCGTGCGCCGCGCACGCCGGAATCCATAGCGTGAACCGCGATCCGCGTCCCGGTTCGCTCGCCACCGTAACCTTCCCGCCGTGCTTGTCCGCCACCGCCTTGACGAACGCGAGCCCAAGCCCGCTGCCGTCCATCTCGGGATGGCGCTCGACGCCGAAGCGCTGGAACGGCTCGAACAGGCGCGGCATCGCCTCCGGCGGGATGCCTTCGCCCTCATGGCTCGCCCCGCGCAACCGTGCCGGCGCCGATCGTGCCCGCCGCACCGGCGCGGCGTCGTCGATGACCTGCTGACCGAGGCGCTGCGAGAGCTTCGCCGCGATCTGGCGTGCGACGGCGTCGGTCGGCCCCACCGGGCGGGATGCGTTCGCCAAGGCGATCGCCTCGCGGGACAGGTCTGCGCCGCGCGCCGGTGGCCGCCGTAGCGGCGACAGCCGCGTCCTCCCCCTACTGCTTGTAGCCGGGATCCTTCGCTTCGATCGCGCGCACCAGCGCCGCGAACACGAGGTCGCAGACTCCCTGCTCCGCCGGTCCGGCCTCCCGCACCGCCTGATGCAGCGCACGCTCGCTGACCGGGTTCATCGCGCCCATCGCCGCGGACGCCGCCTGCACGTCGCACGCGCGCTGCAGCGTCCACAGCGTCATGAACGCCTCCGGCACGCTCGACCCCCACGCCAGCAGGCCGTGGTTGCGCAGGATCACCGCGCGCTTGTCACCGATGTTCGCGAGCATCCGCTCCTGCTCGCCCTCATCGACCGTGATGCCTTCGAACTCGTGGTACGCGACCCGGCCATAGAGCTGCGCGCCGTTGAAACTGTAGTGCGAGAGTCCGCTCTTCAGGCACGCGACCCCCATCCCGCTCGTGGTATGCGTGTGCATCACGCAGTGCGCCTCGGGGAGCGAGCGATGGATCGCGCTGTGGATGACGAAGCCGGCGCGGTTCACCGGATACGGCGTCGGCCGCACCGGGTTGCCGTCGACGTCGATCGCCACCAGGCTCGATGCGGTGACCTCGCGGTAATGCAGGCCGAACGGGTTGATGAGGAAGACTCTCTCCGGGCCCGGCACGCGCAGCGTGATGTGGTTGAAGATCAGCTCGGTCCAGCCGAGGTGGTCGAAGACGCGGTAGCAGGCCGCAAGCTCCACGCGCGCCGCGCGCTCGGCTTCGGTGAGAGGCCCCCCCCGCCCTGGCCTCGCTTCCTTCTCCATCAAGAGCGGCATGTCGTTCTCCTCAGCGGATGACGAGTGTGATCCGGTAGTCACCGCGCAGGAGCGAGACCCGGAGCGGCTGTTCCGCCGTGCGCAGCGTGTCGGTGAACTGCCTGACCGATCCGACCCGCGCGGCGCCGACACCGACGATAACATCCCCGGCGCGCAGCCCGTTCTTGAATGCCGCGCTCTCGCGGTCGACGCCGGCGACGAAGACGCCCTCCAGCCGCCCGTGCATCGGCATGCCGGGCTGGATATCGGCGACCTTCAGTCCGGCGAGCTGCGGGATCGACTCGCCGACCACGCTCGTCGACTGGAACAGCTCGCCGACGCGCGCCCGGACGTGGATCTGCCGGCCCTCGCGCAGCACGGTCATGTCGACCTCCTCGCCGATCGGCGTGAGGCCGACGCGGTTCCGCAGCTCGCCGGAAGCGCGGATCGGGCGCTCGTTCACAGCCGTAACGATGTCCTTGGGGCGCAACCCCGCCTGCTCGGCGGCCGAGCCTTTCTCGACGCGCAGCACGACCGCACCCTCGGAGATCGTCACCCCGAGCTGCTTCGCCGTGTCCGGGGTCAGGTCCTGCGTCTCCACACCGAGCCGCCCGCGCCGGACCTCGCCGAAGCGCACGATCTGGTCGATCACCGCCCGCGCCATGTTGCTCGGGATTGCGAAGCCGATCCCGACGTTCGCGCCCGAGGGACCGAAGAGCGCGGTGTTGACGCCGATCAGCTCTCCCCGCAGATTCACCAGCGCGCCGCCGGAGTTGCCGGGGTTGATCGAAGCGTCGGTCTGGATGAACTCCTGGTAGCCCTCGATCCCGGCCCCGCCGCGTCCGAGCGCGCTCACGATGCCGGAAGTGACGGTCTGCCCGATGCCGAAGGGATTGCCGATCGCGACCACGAAGTCGCCGACGTTCGCCGCGTCCGAATCGCCGAGGCGGATCGCGGTCAGGTTCTCGGCCGGGATCCGCAGCAGCGCGACGTCGGTCCCGGGATCGGAGCCGACAAACTGCGCCTTGAACACGCGCCGGTCCTTCAGCAGGACGACGATCTCCTGCGCGTCCTTGACCACGTGATGGTTGGTGATCACCAGGCCGCGCCCGGCGTCGACGATCACGCCCGACCCCGCGCTCCGTTCCTGCCGCTGCTGCCGGTCCGGGCGATCGAAGAACGGCCGGAAGAACGGGTCGCGCTGCAGGGGGTTCGCACCCTGGGTGCGCGAGAGCACCGCGATGTTGACGACCGCCGGCGTGACCTGCGCCAGCATTGGCGCGAGCGACGGCAGCGGCTGGCCGTCGACTGCGAGCGGGAGCGCGGCGAATGCGGCGGAGGCTGCGGCGAGCGCAGCCGCGGCGAGGAGCTTCACGAGCGGGGGCATAGCCGGCGGATTCTAGTCCCGCTCGCCTCAACGCACGATCGCGAAGCCGAAGCGGCACATCTTCCGGAACTCCTCGGTTAGCCGGCGAGGTCGGCCGGCGTATCGACGTCGCGCACGACGCCCGGGTCGTCCAGATCGAGCAGTTCGAGCGCGCCGGCCTCGGCGCGCAGGAGATCGCGCGCACCGGCGTCGCCGGTCAACGCGGCAAGTGCATCGCCGAAGCGGCCGCCAAAACCGACCGGGTGGCCGCGTCCGCCAGCGTAGCGCGGCGCGACGAGCGCTGCGCCCGCCGCCAGCCGCGCGGCGACGCGCCGGATCGTATCCGGGCGAATGAACGGCATGTCGGCGAGGGCCACAACCCAGCCTGACGCATCGCGCGATGCCGCGACGGCGTGCGCGAGCGTTGTCCCCATGCCCTCGTCGGCGCGATCGCAGATCGCGACCTCGGCACCGCTTTCGCGCAGCAGCCCGGCGAGCGTCTCGGCGCCGGGTCGCACGACCGCCACGACGCGCGGCAGCGCCGCGTGCAGGTTCCGGAACGAAGCGACGGCGATCGGTGTGCCGTCGGAAAGCGCGTGGAGAAGCTTGTTGGACCCGAAGCGCGTGGACGCGCCGGCGGCGAGCAGGATGCCGACGACGCTCACGAACCTCTGACAGTCAGCGCTCGGTGACCTCGCACCCGGCGACGACGTTCGGGTCCGCCGGCTGCTCGAGCGCGGGCACCGTCACGCCCCGGCGGACCGCGGTCATCTCGGCGAGGATCGCGACCGCGATCTCCGGCGGCGTCTTGGCGCCGATCTTCAGACCGACCGGTCCGTGGAGCTTCCCGATCTCGCCGGCGGAGAGATCGAACCCCGCCAGGCGCTTGCGCCGCGCGTCGTTGTTCTTCCTGGAGCCGAGCGCGCCGACGTAGAAGCACGGCGACTTGAGCGCTTCGAGCAATGCGGCGTCGTCGAGCTTCGGATCGTGAGTGACTGCGATCACCGCGAGGTGAGCGTCGGGGTTCATCTGCACGACCACGTCGTCCGGGTAACCGCGGACGAGCGTCGCGCCGGGGAGGTTCCATTCCTCCGCGTACTCCTCGCGCGGGTCGCAGACGGTGACGTGATAGTCGAGCGCCATCGCCATCTGGGCGAGATAGCGGCTGGTCTGCCCGGCGCCGATGATCAGGAGCCGCCACCGCGGCCCATGCACCGTCTTGAGCACCTTGCCGTCGAACGCGAGCGCATCCGACCACTTGCCGGGCTCGAGCCGGACCGCACCCGAGTCCATGTCGAGCAGCCGGGCGACGAGTTCGTGACGCTCGATGATTTCGAGCAGGTCCTTCAGCTTCGAATCGCGGTTGACCGGTTCCAGGACGAGTTGCAGGGTGCCTCCGCAGGGCAGGCCCCACCGCGTGGCTTCCTCGTTGGTGATGCCGTACGTCGTGACCTCGGGTTTCCCGGCTGCGAGCGTGTGGGCCTTGACCTTCTCGATCAGGTCGTCTTCCACGCAGCCGCCGGATACCGAGCCGATCACGTGGCCGTCATCCCGGATCGCCAGCATCGCACCGACCGGCCGGGGCGCGGAGCCCCATGTCCGCGTGACCGTGCCGATGGTCACACCGTGACCGGCCTCGACCCAGCCCACAGCGGCCCGCATGACTTCCATATCCACGCTGTCCATACCCTGCGATCCCCCGCTACGGTTCCGGGCACCCCGTCTGACTTGGGACCCGGGAAATCAGTTGCAATGCACCGATTGTAGGCGCGGCATCCGCCCGCGTCGACCGCCGGATCCAGGTGACGGCGGGAGGCGCCGCTTTCCCGCGGCGCGGTTGCTTCGCCATGGACCATGGGCTAGCATTGATTCGCCATTCGCGACGCCACGGGGGGACGAGCAAGTGGGGGATGGGCCCCGTTGTCGTTCCCCAGACCGGCGCTTCGCGCACCGAACGAAGCGCTCGCGCACATCCTGGAACGCCCGCTCGAGGGGAGGAAGCTCGCCGATCAGTCGTCCGTAACCTGCCCCCCAAAGAACATCAACATGCAACCCCAAAAGGAGGCTGTATGACCATCCGAGTTTCCATGACCGTGAACGGCAAGCCCGCCGCGGCCGAGGTCGAGGAGCGCACGCTGCTCGTCGAGTTCATCCGCAACGAGCTGCGGCTCACCGGCACCCACGTCGGCTGCGACACCGCGCAATGCGGCGCGTGCACGATCCACATGAACGGCCGTGCGGTGAAGAGCTGCAACATGCTCGCGATGCAGGCCGAAGGCGCGAACCTTCTCACGATCGAAGGCGTCGCCAAGCCCGACGGCACGCTCCACCCGATGCAGGAAGCATTCCGGGAGCACCACGGCCTCCAGTGCGGGTTCTGTACCCCCGGCATGATCCTGAGCGCGATCGACCTGGTGCGGGTTCATCCGAACCCGTCGGAAGAGACGATCCGCGCCGAGCTCGACGGCAATCTCTGCCGCTGCACCGGCTATCACAACATCGTCAAGGCCATCAAGGCCGCAGCCGCCAAGATGTAATCGAGGACGCCATGGCCACCAACTACATCGGTCAAGCGGTCAAGCGCCGCGAGGACCTGCGCTTCATCACCGGAGCGGGACAGTACACCGACGACGTGGTCCTGCCGGGACAGACGTTCGCGTACTTCATCCGGTCGCCGCACGCACACGCGAAGATCAGGTCGATCCGGAAGGACAAGGCGTCGAAGTCGCCCGGTGTGATCGCGATCTTCACCGGCGACGACACCAAGTCGATCAACGGCCTGCCCTGCGGCTGGCTGATCACCGACGTCAACAACCAGCCGATGAAGGAGCCGCCGCACCCGGTGCTCGCCCAGGGCAAGGTGCGGCACGTCGGCGACCAGGTTGCGGTCGTGATCGCCGAGACGCTGCGGCAGGCAAAGGACGCCGCCGAGCTGGTCGAGATCGACTATGACGTGCTGCCGGCGGTCGTGGACGTCGCCGATGCGCGCAAGCCCGGCGCGCCGGCACTGCACGACATCGCGCCCGACAATACCTGCTACGTGTGGGGGCTCGGCGACAAAGCCGCGGTCGACAAGGCGTTCGCCGGCGCGGCGCACGTCACGACGCTCGAGTTCGTCAACAACCGGCTCGTGCCGAACGCGATCGAGCCGCGCGCGGCGACCGCGAGCTACAGCCGCGCCGACGACGGTTACACGCTCTACGTGGCCAGCCAGAACCCGCACGTCGAGCGGCTGCTGATGACCGCGTTCGTGCTCGGCCTGCCCGAGCACAAGGTGCGCGTCATCTCGCCCGACGTCGGCGGCGGGTTCGGCTCGAAGATCTACCTCTACGCCGAGGACGTCGTCGTCACCTGGGCCTCCAAGCAGGTCAACCGTCCGGTGAAATGGACGGCCGAGCGGAGCGAGTCGTTCATGACGGACGCGCACGGCCGCGACCATTTGACGAAAGCCGAGCTCGCGATGGACAAGGACGGCAGGTTCCTCGCTATGCGCGTGCACACGACGGCGAACATGGGCGCGTACCTGTCCACGTTCGCATCGTGCATCCCGACGATCCTGTACGCGACCTTGCTCGCCGGCCAGTACACGACGCCGGTGATCTACTGCGAAGTCACTGCAGTGTTCACGAACACGACACCGGTGGACGCGTACCGCGGCGCGGGACGCCCCGAGGCGACCTACGTCGTCGAGCGTCTGGTCGAGACCGCGGCGCGCGAGATGAAGCTCGACCCGGCCGAGATCCGCCGGCGCAACTTCATCACGACGTTCCCCTACCAGACCCCGGTTGCGCTCCAGTACGACATCGGCAACTACGACGCGACGCTCAGCGAAGCGATCAAGCTCGGCGACGTCGCCGGTTACGCGGCACGCAAGAAGGAGTCGCAGGCACGCGGCAAGCTGCGCGGGATCGGCTACTCCTGCTACATCGAGGCGTGTGGGATCGCCCCGTCGGCGGTGGCCGGCAGCCTCGGCGCGCGGGCGGGCCTGTTCGAAGCGGGCGAGGTCCGCGTACACCCGACCGGCAAGGTGACCGTGTTCACCGGGTCGCACCAGCACGGTCAGGGCCACGAGACCACGTTCGCGCAGGTCGTCGCGTCGCGGTTCGGCATCCCGCTCGAGGACGTCGAGATCGTGCACGGCGATACCGGACGGGTCCTGTTCGGAATGGGCACCTACGGCTCGCGCTCGATCGCGGTCGGGGGGACGGCGATCATGAAGGCGATCGACAAGGTCGTGGCGAAGGGCAGGAAGATCGCCGCCCACCTGATGGAAGCGGCCGAGAGCGACGTCGAGTTCAAGGACGGCCACTTCCAGATCGCCGGCACCGACAAGAAGAAGGCGTTCGCCGAGATCGCGCTCACGGCGTACGTACCGCACAACTTCCCGCACGACAAGCTGGAGCCGGGTCTGAACGAGAACGCGTTCTACGACCCGTCGAACTTCACCTTCCCGGCCGGGAGCTACGTGTGCGAGGTCGAGATCGACCCGGACACCGGAGTGGTGAAGATCGATCGGTGGGCCGCGGTCGACGACTTCGGAAAAGTCATCAACCCGATGATCGTCGAGGGCCAGGTACACGGCGGGCTGGTGCAGGGCATCGGCCAGGCGATGATCGAGGTGTGTCGCTACGACCGGACGACCGGGCAGCTTCTGACCGGCTCGATGCTCGACTACACGATGCCGCGCGCCGACGACGTGCCGTCGTTCAAGGTCGGCACCAAGGAGACGCCGTGCACCCACAACCCGCTCGGCGTGAAGGGCTGCGGGGAGGCGGGGGCGATCGGCTCGCCGCCGGCATTGATCAACGCGATCACCGACGCTCTCGGGATCAAGGACATCGCCATGCCGGCGACGCCGCAGAACGTGTGGGCCGCGATCCAGCAGAACAAGAAGGCTGCTTGAGGAGACCACGATGTACGCATTCACCTACCAGAAAGTGAAGTCCCTCGCCGATGCCGTCGCTGCGCTCGGCCAGAACCCGGACGCGAAACTTCTTGCCGGCGGCCAGACGCTGGTCGCGTCGATGAAGCTCCGGCTCGCGAACCCCGGGCAGGTGGTCGACCTGGGCGACATCCCGGAGCTGAAGGGCATCAAGGTGAGCGGGACCACGGTGACGATCGGCGCGATGACGCGCCACGCGGAAGTCGCGTCGTCCGCGGACGTGAAGAAGGCGATCCCGGCGCTCGCTGCGCTCGCCGGCGGGATCGGCGATCGCATGGTTCGCAACATGGGCACGATCGGCGGCTCGGTCGCGAACAACGACCCGGCGGCCGACTACCCGGCGGCGGTGGTCGGGCTTAACGCGACCGTGCACACGAACAAGCGCAAGATCGCGGCCGACGACTTCTTCAAGGGGATGTTCGAGACGGCGCTGCCGGCCGGCGAGATCATCACCGCGGTCGAGTTCCCGGTGCCGAAGCGTGCTGCGTACATGAAGTTCAAGAACCCGGCCTCGCGCTACGCCATCGTCGGCGTGTTCGTCGCCGACGCGGCTGGCGGCCCGCGGGTCGCGGTGACCGGGGCCGGTCCGAGCGTGTTCCGCGAGAGCGCGATGGAGAAGGCGCTAGCAGCGAAGTTTGCACCGGAATCGGTCGCGAACATCAAGGTCGCGGACAAGGACCTGAACTCGGACATCCACGCTTCCGCGGAGTACCGCGCACACCTCGTCACGGTCATGGCGAAGCGAGCCGTCGCTGCCGCGCTGGGTTAGGCGGTCTCCGCCGGAGGAAGCCCCGGACCGCCCCGGGGCTTCTTCTTATCGTCCCTACGCGCGGAGCGGCCGGAAGAACTCGCGGATCTCGTGCGCGAGCGCTGTCGGCTGCTCGAGGGCGGCGAAGTGCCCGCCCTTCGTGCTCACCGTCCACCGCCGGATGTCGCTGTAGACGCGCGCGGCGACCGAGCGCGGCGGTCGCAGGATCTCCTTCGGAAACTGGACGTAGCCGGTCGGGACCGCGATCGCTCCCTCGGGAATCGGCCATGGCCCGTGCATCCGGGCATAGTACGGCCAGAACGACGAGCCGATCGCGCCGGTCGCCCAGTAGAGCGTGATGTTTGTGAGCATCTCGTCGCGGCTGATCGCGTTCTCGGGATCGCCACCGCAATCGCTCCAGGCGCGGAACTTCTCGACCAGCCAGGCCGCGAGCCCGACCGGCGAGTCGGTGAGTCCGAACGCGAGCGTCTGCGGCCGCGTCCCCTGGATCCACTGGTAGCCGGTCTCTTCCTTGAGAAAGGCCGTGAGCTCGGCGAGGTAGCGCTTCTCCTCGGCGGTCGGGTTCGCGAGCATCTGCGGATCGCGACGGACCGGGAGCAGGTTCAGGTGAATGCCGATCATCCGCTCGGCGTGCACGTAGGCGAGCCGCGACGTGACGAACGAGCCCCAGTCGCCGCCCTGCGCGCCGAAGCGCTCGTAGCCGAGCACGCCGGTCATCAGTTCCACAAGCAGGTCGGCGATCGCCTCGACGCCGAATCGCGGCTGCCCCGGCGTGAACGACAGCGTGTACCCGGGCAGCGACGGCGCCACGACAGTGAACGCATCGCGCGCGTCGCCGCCGTGGCTCGCGGGATCGGTGAGCATCGGGATCAGTCGCAGGAACTCGACCACCGAGCCCGGCCAGCCGTGCGACAGGAGGAGCGGTATAGGATCGGGTCCCTTGCCCTCCTCGTGGATGAAATGCAGCTCGATCCCGGCGAGCGGAACCTTGAACTGCCGGAAGCCGTTGAGCCTCGCCTCCTGCGCGCGCCAGTCGAACCCCGTCCGCCAGTACTCGACGAGCGCCTTAAGGTAGGCGACGCTGGTGCCAGTCGACCACGGCTCGAGCGGCGGCTCGTCGGGCCAGCGGACGCGGGCGAGCCGGGCGCGGAGATCCTCGAGGACCTCGTCCGGGACGCGCAGCGTGAACGGGATCGCGCCTGGCATCGGGTCAGGCCGCAAGCGAGATGACCGAATTCTCGTAGCGCCCCGAGCCCATCGCGCCCTCGGGGAAGATCTTGTGCCGCGCGATCCACTCGAAGGACTCGTCGAACACTTCCTTGGTGTAGGGCTCGAAGACGATGCGCTCGCCGGGACCCCAGCGGCGCGTGTCGACCTGGTCGAGGAAGCGCGCGGGAAACTCCTTCCTGTAGTGATGGGTGTAGAACTCCGGCCGCAGATCGATGTCGCGCTGGGCGCGCCTTAGTGCGCGGAAGAACTTGCGGATGTCCTCCGGGTCCGGATTGCCGGTGATCATCGTCGCCATCATGAACGTGGTGTCGATGATCTTGCGGAAGCCGAGCTGCTCGAGGAAATAGTACGGCCCGCTGAACAACGACACCGCCGGGATCTTCCGGTCGATCGCAAGCTCCATCCGCCGGAACAGGAGGCCGTCGGCGAAGGAGAGCTTGATGTCGTCGAGCGGCATGTACTGCTCGAGCGCCTGGATCGTCGCGTAGTGGCTGCCGGACTGGTGACCGACCGAGATCGTCACGTCCTTGAGGTCCGCCGGGTCTCTGACGTCCGACTCGGGCGGCACGAACACCGCAGCGGGCGAGACCGAGTAGGCATCGGCGTAGAGCTTGCCGTGGCCGGACGAGGCGGCGACGTTCACCGTCCAGTGGCACGCGCCGCTCACGTCGCAGCTGCGCCCCTGCTCGAAGGTCTGGTACGCGCCCACCTTGTCGGGGGTGGTGTGCTTCTTCGCCGCGTCGCCGGGGCCGTAGTTGTCCCGGAACTCGTACTCGAGACCTTCGTCGCGGAAGTAGCCCTTCTCCTCGGCGACCCACTCCTGCAGCCGGAAGTGCGGCGAGATCACGAACCTGGCCATCGTTTCCTCCTTTCGATCTTCCCGGCGCTGGGCTTCGCAGCGCAGCAATGCCGCCGGTCCCAAGGCTTCGCGGATGCTAGCGCGAGCGGGAGCTCAGTGGTCGATGTGGAAGCTGATCGTCGATCGACCGCGCTTAGTGGGTCGCGGCCGCCAGATCGACGTTGGCGCCGGAGCAGGTAGGCCGCGAGCTTTCGCTGCGCGCACGTCAGGGGCGCGGTCCCCGTCCCGTGGCGCGCCTGCTTCACGGGCTGTTCTGCGCGCGGAGTGTACTGCTTTCCGGCAGCGTACTCCATAGGTCGGCGGGCATCGTAGAATCGCCGCCGGATGAAAAAGCCCCCGTACATCGCGTACGCGGTTGAGGACCGCCCACCTCTCGCCGTGACGGTGCTGAGCGGCCTGCAGCACGTCGGCATCATTGCGATCGCTCTGGTCTATCCGCTCATCCTCAGCCGTGAAGCGGGACTGTCGATCGACCAGACCTCCGACGTGCTCGGGGCGACGATGCTGATCCTGGGGCTCGGGGCGGTGCTGCAAAGCCTTCCGCGCGGCGATCTCGGCGCCGGGTACCTGTGCCCCCCCGTGTGCACCGCGGCGTACCTCGGACCTTCGCTGCTCGCGGTGAAGACCGGCGGCGTTTCCCTCGCATTCGGGATGCTCGCGTTCGGCGGGCTGGTCGAGGCCGCGCTCTCGCGCCTGCTGCGCCCGCTGCGGCCGTATCTGCCGCCGGAGATCTCTGGGCTCGTCGTCGTGCTGATCGCGGTGGCACTCGGCAGCCTGGCGTTCCGCAGCCTGCTCGGCATCGGCATGCCGCAGCCCGAACACCTGCCGCACTTCGTCGTCGCCGCGGTCACGCTCGGCACGATGGTGGGCCTGAGCGTGTGGAGCCGGGGCATCCCTCGACTCTTCTGCGCGCTGATCGGCATGGGCGTCGGCTATGCGGCCGCGGTCGTGAACGGCGCGCTCACGACGGCCGATCTGGAAACGGTGCGAACCGCCCCGCTTGTCTCGCCGCCGGGGTTCACGGCGCACGGCTGGTCGTGGAACGCGAGCCTCGCGATCGCGTTCGCGGTCGCGGCGCTCGCGAACTGCGTGCGCACGATCGGCGACGTCACGATCTGCCAGAAGATCAACGACGCGGACTGGGTGCGACCGGATATGCGGTCGATCAGCGGCGGGGCGCTGGCGAACGGGGTCACCAACATCCTGGGCGGGCTGTTCGGCGCTCACGGCGTGAGCACCTATACGAGCAGCGTCGGCCTCGCCGCGGCGACCGGGGTCACGAGCCGGCAGGTCGGCTACGCGATCGGCGGGATCTTCATCGTCCTCGCCTTCATGCCGAAAGCGAGCGCCGTGTTCCTGGTCATGCCGGCGCCGGTCATCGGCGCGGCGACGCTGTTCACGTCGGCGATCATCTTCATCAACGGCTTGCAGATCATCACCTCGCGCCTGCTCGACGCGCGGCGCACGTTCGTGATCGGGCTCGCGTTCATGGCCGCGATGGCGATCGAGCTCTACCCGTCGTTCTTCGGCGCCCTGCCGGCGGCGACCAATGTGTTCTTCGGGAGCTCGCTCGTCCTCGGCACCGTGACCGCGCTCCTCCTCAATCTCGTGTTCCGGCTCGGCGTGCGCAGGACCCAGAAGCTCGACGTCGACCCGCAGCATGTGGATCCGGCCGCGATCGAAGCGTTCATGGAGACGCACGGCGCAGCCTGGGGCGCGCGCCGGGACGTCATCGACCGGGCGGGCTTCGATCTCGCGCAGTCGATCGAAACGATCGTCGACAGTGGCGTCGCCGCCGGCCCGCTCAAGATCGAGGCGAGCTTCGACGAGTTCAGCTTGGACCTGCGGGTGTCGTACCAGGGCCCGCCGCTCGAGCTGCCCGAGGTGCGGCCGTCGAACGAGGAGATCATGGCGTCCGAGGAAGGCGCGCGCCGGCTCGCCGGCTTCATGCTGCGCCGCCATGCCGATCGGGTCCAGGCGACGCACAAGGCGGGGCAGTCCACGATCCTGTTCCATTTCGACCATTGAGACCATGCCTCCCGACGCGCTAACCGCGGACACCATCGCCGCCTATCGCCGCGACGGCGTCGCCGCCCTGCGCCAGGTCATCGCCCCGGAGTGGCTCGACAAGCTCGGCGCGCTGGACCGGCCACGATGCGACCCTTCGTGCGCCGCCCTGGGTTCATGTCGCCGCCGCCGCCGGAACGAGACGGGCCGC
The DNA here is from genome assembly GCA_963744255.1 of uncultured beta proteobacterium. Lineage (GTDB taxonomy): Bacteria > Pseudomonadota > Gammaproteobacteria > Burkholderiales > SG8-39 > DATEDA01. The sequence goes on along the minus strand of CAVUSZ010000054.1, from coordinate 26,975 downwards.
GCGAAGGCGCGATGCTCGATTCGCCGGCGTTTCCGGTCGTCTGGCGCGCAGGCGCCGGCCGGGTCTACGAGACCGCCCCATAGAAGAAGTCCGCGCGCGGACTTCGGGAGCCAGCGCTATCAACCATGCGCCCCTGGCGTGCGGACGGGTGCTATCCTTCGCGCGATCCCACGGAGCCCGAATGCAGCAGCCCGACCTCCCCGCCTCGATCGACGATACCGCCAAGCTCCTCGCGCAGGCCGACTACGTCGCCGAGCGCAGCCTCGCAACCGCGGTCTTCCTCGCGCTGCGGATGAAGCGGCCGCTCTTCCTCGAAGGCGAAGCGGGCGTCGGCAAGACCGAGATCGCCAAGGTCCTCGCCGCCACCCTCGGGCGCAAGCTCGTGCGCCTGCAGTGCTACGAGGGGTTGGACGTCGCCTCCGCTGTGTACGAGTGGAACTATTCGAGGCAAATGATCGAGATCCGGCTGGCCGAGGCGGCGGGCACGCACGACCGGGACGCGATCGCCGAGGACATCTTCTCCGAGCGCTTCCTCATCCGCCGGCCGCTCCTGCAGGCGCTGGAGGGCGATCTCGCGGGGGCGCCGGTGCTGCTGATCGACGAGCTAGACCGCACCGACGAGCCGTTCGAAGCCTATCTGCTGGAAGTGCTCGCCGATTTCCAGGTGACGATCCCCGAGATCGGCACGGTCAAGGCCGAGTCGCCCCCGATCGTCGTCATCACCTCGAACCGGACGCGCGAGATCCACGACGCGGTGAAGCGCCGCTGCCTCTACCACTGGGTCGACTATCCGACCGCGGAGCGCGAGCTCGATATCCTGCGTCGCAAGGCGCCCGGCGCGGCCGATGCGCTCGCCCGCGAAGTGGTGGCGTTCGTGCAGCGGCTGCGGAGGATGGACCTCTTCAAGCTGCCGGGCGTGGCGGAAACCCTCGACTGGTCGCAGGCGCTCGTCGCGCTCGATGCGCTCGCGCTCGACCCGGAGACGATCAACAACACGCTCGGCGCCCTGCTCAAGTACCAGGACGACATCGCGCGGGTGCAGGGGAGCGAAGCGGCACGCATCCTGTCCGAGGTGCGAGCCGAGCTGGCGACGGCCTGACCGGCCGATCACGAGAGGAGGAGCGCATGTTTCGACGCCTGATCACCGGCGCGGCGGTGGCCGCGTTCGCCGCGGCCGCGTCCGCACAGCAGTTCCCGACCAAGCCGGTCACGCTCATCGTCCCGTGGTCGGCGGGCGGCTCGACGGACGGCTCGATGCGCGCGCTCGCCGAAGCGACGGCGAAGTACCTGGGGCAGCCGGTGATCGTCGAGAACCGCCCCGGCGCGAGCGGCTCGCTCGGCGCGGTCGCGATGCTGAACGCCAAGCCGGACGGCTATACGGTGACGCAGGTCGCGATCAGCGTGCTGCGTCTGCCGCACATCCAGAACACGCCGTACGATCCGCTGACCGATCTCACCTACATCCTCGGGGTCTCGGGCTACACCTTCGGCGTCGTCGTGCGGAGCGACGCACCGTGGAAGAGCTGGGCCGACTTCGTCGGCTATGCGAAGGGAAACCCGGACAAGGTCTCGTACGGCACGCCGGGCGCGAACACGAGCCTGCACATCACGATGGAAGAGATCGCGGCGAGGCAGAGCATCAAGTGGCTGCATGTGCCGTACAAGGGCGCCGCCGACAACATGACCGGATTGCTCGGCGGCCATGTCGTCGCGTCCGCCGAGTCGACGGGCTGGGCGCCGCACGTCGACGCCGGCAAGCTGCGCCTCCTCGTGACCTGGGGCGAAAAACGCACCAAGCGCTGGCCGGACGTGCCGACGTTGAAGGAGCTCGGCTTCGAGATCGTCTCCAACTCGCCCTATGGCCTCGCCGGGCCGAAAGGCATGGATCCGAAGGTCGTGAAGATCCTTCACGACGCCTTCAAGAAGGGAATGGAGGACCCGCTCCATCTCACGGCGCTCGATCGATACGACCAGGAGCTGTGGTATCTCGGCACCGAGGATTACGCCCGCTACGCCCGCGAGACCTTCGCCGCCGAGAAGGCGACGATGGAGCGGATGAAAGCGCAGGCGAAGTAGCCCGCTACAGCGGGCCGAGCGCGCTACCGAGCCGCTCGAGCATCGCCAGCCCGAACGCGCTCGGCTGCTGGCACGGCGCGCGGTCGAACACCTCCTCGATACCGAGGCGCCGCGCCGTCAGCCGCTTGCCGTAGCAGACGAAGGTGTCGATCGACGACATGAGGAAGGTGACGAGCGGCAGGATCGAGCGGTAGCGCGTTTCGGCCTCCGCTTCGTCCTCGCGCCGGCCGGTTGTCATCGCCTCGTAGATTCCGACCTGTACGTCGAAGCACTCCGGGGCCGGAATCATGCCAGCGCACCCGGCGCGCAGGTTGTCGGGCAGCTCCAGCCCGCCGCGGCCGTTGAACACCCGGTAGGCGCCCTCGGTCTCCTCGATCGTGCGGCGGATCACGTGCGCCGGCGCTTCCCCTTTCAGCAGGCAGACGTTCGGGTGATTCCGGTGCAGCGTCTTCAGGCCGGCGTTGGAGAGACCGACGCCGAGGAACTGCGCGGCGTTCTGGAGCGCGACAGGCAGATCAACCCGCTCAGCGACCGCGCCGAAGAAGCGGATGTACTCGGGCTCGGCGAACCCGCCGGCGGGCGGCTGCAGGATGACCCAGTCGGCGCCCGCCGCCTGCGCCGCCCGGATGAACTCGACCTGGCCGTGCACGCTCGGCTCCGCGACGGTCACGGCGAGCGGCAGCCGCTTCTCGACCGCCTCGGCCGTCCACGCCATGATCTGCCGCCGTTCGCGCTCCGCGAGCTTGTTCGTCTCGGTGGCGAGACCCAGGACCGCGACGCCGTGCGCACCGTGCCTCACTGCGGCCTCGACCTGCGCGACGATCGGCTCGCGCAGCGGCGCGCCGTCGCGGTCGAAGAACGCGTAGAGGATCGGATAGATGCCGTGGCAGCGGGCCGTATCCATCACAGCCCGGCGAGCTTCTGCACCTCGGCGCGCGGCAGTTTCAGCTTGTCGGCGGAGACGAGGATCTCTTCCCAGGTCGTCGCGTCGACCGCGATGCCTTCGGCGGCGCGCTTCTTCCGATTCTCGCGCTCGGGGTCGCCCGCGAGCTTGACGCGGTCGACGCCGGCGGCCGCCGGCGAGGCGAGGCACCATTCGATGAACGCCTCGGACTGGTCGGCGAACCCCTCGGCGCCGAGGCGCTTCGGCTCGATCAGGATCGAGAGCATGCCGTTCAGCACCCGCCGCTTGCCTTCGTCGGCAAAGCTCTGCGTCGCGCCCGCCGCGAGCGCTCCGCCGAGCAGCTCGGCCGCGACCGCGAGCCCGTAGCCCTTGTGCTCGCCGAACGGCAGAATCGCGCCGTAGGGCGGGATGACGGTGTAGCGCGGGTTCGTCGTCGGGTCGCCCTTGTCGTCGATGATCGTGCCGGGCGCGAGCGGCTTGCCCTGGTTATGGGCGACGCGCGTCTTGCCCTGCGCGATGCGGCTCGTCGCGAAGTCCAGCAGGAACGGCGGCTTGCCGGCGCGGGGAACGCCGATGCAAACGGGGTTGGTGCCGAACCGCGGGTCACGCCCGCCCCAGGGCGCGACGATCGGCCGCGAGACCACGTTCACGAAATGCAGGCTGACGAGCCCGGCGCCGACGCACTGCTCGGCCCAGTGCCCGATGCGGCCGAGGTGGTGCGAGTTGCCGAGGGCGACGATGCAGGTGCCGTGCTCGCGCGCCCGTTCGATGCCGAGCGCCATGGACTCCATGCCGATCACCTGGCCGTAGCCGCTGCGCCCGTCGAGCCGGAGCATGACGCCGGTGTCGAGCTTGATCTCCGGATGCGCGTTCACCGCGAGCCCGCCTTCGAGCACCGCGTCGACATAGCGCGGGATCATGCCGACCCCGTGCGAGTCGTGGCCGGTGAGGTTTGCCTCGATGAGGTTGCCGGCCACGAGCTCGGCCTCGCGCGGCGAGGAGCCGCCTTTGACGACGATCGCTTCGATCGCGTGTTTCAGACGCTTGGCGTCAACGACGATTTCCTGGAGCACGCTCGCCTCCTTTACGACAGGGGCGTTACTGTCGCACAGCCGCGCGCGCCGCGCACGGTGCGATAATCGCCGCCCATGGCCCAGATGCAGATCCCCCGCCCCGGCGGAGCCGGGAAGCTCGCGGAGAACGTCATGCACTTCGCGCGCGTCCTGCGCGCAGCCGGCCTCCCGGTCGGGCCCGACAAGGTCATCGATGCGCTGAAAGCCCTCCGGATCGCGGGGGTGGAGCGGCGCGACGACTTCTACTGGACGCTCGCGGCCCTGTTCCTCGACCGGCGGGAGCAGTTCGAGCTGTACGACCAGGCGTTCCACATCTTCTGGCGCGACCCGAAGATGCTCGAGCGCGTGATGGGGCTGCTGCTGCCGCAGGTCTACGGCCGGACTCCCGACGAGGAGCCCGATCTTCCCAGCCGACTCGCCGCGGCGCTGCTGCCGCAGCAGAAGCCGGGGGCGGAAGCGCCCGACGCGCCGCAGAAAATCGAGCTTGACGCGGCGTTCACGATGTCCGAGCGCGAGGTGCTGCAGCACGCCGACTTCGAAACCATGACGAAGGAGGAGCTCGCGCAGGCGAAGCGGCTGATCGCGGGCCTGCGGCTGCCGATCCCCGAGGTGCGGACGCGGCGGCTCGTCGCCGATCCGCGCGGGCGGCTCGTCGACATGCGCGCTTCGCTGCGCGCCTCCCTGCGCGCGGGCGCCGACATCATCCCGCTGCGGCACCGCTCGCAGGAGGTGCGCCATCCGCCGCTTGTCGTCCTGTGCGACATCTCCGGATCGATGAGCCGCTACTCGCGGATGTTCCTGCACTTCCTGCACGCGATCACGAACGACCGTGACCGCGTGCACACGTTCGTCTTTGGTACCCGCCTCACCAACATCACGCGCCACCTCAGGCATCGCGACGTCGACGTCGCGCTCTCGGGCGTCGCCGCCGCGGTTGCGGACTGGTCGGGCGGGACGCGCATCGGCACGAGCCTCAAGGAGTTCAACCTGCGCTGGTCGCGGCGCGTGCTCGGCCAGAACGCGGTCGTGCTGCTGATCACCGACGGCCTCGACCGCGATCTCGGGAAGGACCTGGGCACCGAGATGGAGCGCCTGCACAAGAGCTGCCGGAAGCTCATCTGGCTCAATCCGCTGCTCCGCTACGAGGGCTTCGAGCCGCGCCCGCTCGGCGTGCGGGTGATGCTGCCGCACGTGGACGACTTCCTGCCGGCCCACAATATCGACAGTCTGATCGCGCTGGGGAAAGCGCTCGCAGCCGCGCCGGCGCGCGAGCCGAGCGCCCCGAGGGCAGCCGCCTAGCCCGGCCCCGGACGACGCCCTCTCCTCGAGCGATGAAGCTCGCGCGCGCCGCTTGTACGCTGCTGCTCGTCGACCTGCAGCGCTGCTTCTGCGATGACCGCGGCTCGATGGCCGGAGGGGGCTGGGGGATCGGACGGCTCCGGCGCGCCCTGTATGTCAGCCACCGGCTCGCCGATGCCGCGCGAAGCCACGACGTACCGGTCGCATGGACCCGGCTCGTCTTCCGTCCGGACTATGCCGACGCCGGCCTGCTCGTCACCGAGCTCCGTCCGGACCTCGCCCGGATCGGCGCGCTGCGCGCGAACACGCCCGACGTCGAGCTCGCTCCCGGCGCGGACCGCGACGAAGACGAGCCGGTGTTCGACACGACCCGGTTCTCGGCGCTCGTGGGCACGCATCTGGAAGACTGGCTTCGTGCAGCAGGGATCGATACGCTTGTCGTCGGGGGCGTGACGACCTCGCTCGGCGTCGAGAGCACGGTGCGCGATCTCGCCCAGCGCGACTTCAAGGTGTTCGTCGTGCGCGAGGCCTGCGGCGATTTCGAGGACGCCCGTCACGAGGCCGCGCTCGCCGCGATGAGCTCAGGATTCGCGCGCGTCGTCGGCGAGTCCGACGTGACCGCCGCGTGGTCGGCTGGCGCGCGGAACTTTCCGTAGCCCGGAACCGGGGTCGCGGCCCCCGGGTCTCACCAACTGCCGCGGAAAACCAGACGGAGGAACTGATGAGAACCATCGTGATTGCCGCGGCGCTCGCGGCGGGGACGGCGTTCGCCCAGGCACCGCCCGACTATCTCAAGCGGGTCGCCGACAACTATCGCGCCGCGTTCGCCCTCTACGAGCGCGACGGCGTGGTCCTGCGCGCGCAGGTCCGCGGGGATCTGTTCCTCGAGCCGCGCTTCGACGACATCGACATCAATCGGGACGGCGTCATCACCCGCGCCGAGCTCGACCGCTTCCTCGCGAACCTGCCCGCGTACGCGACCTGAGGCGGCACGCGCCCTTTGCGGCAGAATATCGGTTTCGGCCGCGAGCTCGGCCGCGACTTCGTCGCCAGGGAGAACACGCATGGAAATGACCGGCGAGCAGCTGATTCCAGTGCCGCAAGCGCGCGTCTGGGCGGGCCTCAACGACCCCGAGGTGCTGAAGGCCTCCATCCCGGGCTGCGAGTCGATCGAACGCGTGTCCGACACCGAGTACAAGGTCGTGATCACGGCCGCGGTCGGGCCGGTAAAGGCGAAGTTCAACGGCAAGCTCCTGCTTTCCGACGTCAACCCGCCGACCTCGTACCGGCTCTCGTTCGAAGGCTCGGGCGGCGCGGCCGGCTTCGGCAAGGGCAACGCCCAGGTTTCTCTCGCGCCCGACGGCGCCAGCACGAAGCTCGGCTATGTCGCCAACGCCCAGGTGGGGGGCAAGCTCGCGCAGGTCGGCTCCCGTCTGATCGACGGCGTGGCGAAGAAGATGGCCGACGAATTCTTCCAGCGCTTCAACAACAAGCTCGCGGGGCCGGCGCCCGCGCCCGCGACGACGAAAGGGGAGGCCGTATCGACAGCAGAAGGAGTGTGGCTCACCCCGGTCTGGGCGTTCCTCGGGTCGTTTATCTTCGCGCTGCTCGTCATCTTCGTCGCAGCCTGAGCTGCGGCGATGCGTCGCTTCCTCGCCGCACTCGCTGCCGCGACGCTCGCCGCCGCTGGCGGCAGTGCGCTCGCACGGGACCACCACCGTTGAAAGCCGGCGCGGCTGGTCGTCGGCGTCATTCCGAGGAGTTGAGCGCGCCGCGCGTGTCGGCTCTCGGCGCCGACGAGGGCAAGCGCTGGCAGTGCATAGCGCGGCATCTGCCGCATATCTGCGCGCTGGAAGCGGCGCAAGCGTGAGGACGGTCGTCATCCCCGCGCCGCTTCGTTCCTACACCGGGAACCGCTCCCAGGTGACGGCAGCGGGAGCGACCGTCGCCGAGCTCCTCGTCGACCTCGACCGCCGCTACCCGGGCATCCGCTTTCGAATGATCGACGAGCAGGACGCCATCCGGCGCCACATCAGGATCTTCGTCGAAGGCGACCAGGTCCAGCGCCTCGACGCGCCGGTCGGCCCGGCGGACGAAGTGATCATCATCACCGCGCTCAGCGGGGGCTAGCTCCGGCGCTCGTACACCAGCCGTGCCGCGCACAGGTCCTCCAACGCGGTCCCCACCGACTTGAACAGCGTCACCGCCTCGGGCGACTCGCGCCCCGGATGACGCCCGGTCACGAGGTCCGCAAGCTCGGCGCGAACTTGCTCGCGCGCGATCACGCCGCCGGCGATCGGCTGTACGAGATCCCCGGCTTCCTGCAGCGCGCCCGCGAAAGTGTCGACGAACACCTCGGCGCGGCAGACCAGCGCGTCGTCGCTCTCGCGCATCTCGGGCGTGAACGCCCCCACGAGATCGACGTGCGTGCCGGGACGCACGTGCGCGGCGCGCACCACGGGCTCGCGCGCGGTCGTCGCGCAGGTGACGATGTCGGCGAGCGCGAGCCCGATGTCGAGGTCGGCGCAGGCCTCCGCCGGGAGCCGGTCCGCGACGAGTCGCGCCGTGGTCGTGCGGGCGTGCTCGTACGAGCGGCCCCAGACGAGCACGCGCTCGATCGGCCGCACCGTGTGGTGCGCGGCAGCCATGTACGGCGCGAGCGCGCCGGTCCCGACGACGAGCAGGACCTTCGAGTCGCTACGCGCAAGATGCGTTGCCGCGAGCGCCGACGCTGCCGCCGTGCGGCGCAGGGTCAGCGCCTCGCCGTCGATCAGCGCGAGCGGATGCCCGCTGGCGCCGTCCAGCAGGAGGTAGAGCGCCGAGACGCTGGCGCGACCTCGCGCCCGGTTGCCGGGGAAGACGGTGACGATCTTCACGCCAAGGCTGCCACTCGCCCACGCCGGCATGAGCAGAAGCCGATCGGCGGCGGCAGAGACGGAGTAGCTCGAGCGCACCGGTACGCTCGCGCCCACGCGGAACGCGTCACGCAAGGCATCGACCAGCACGCGCCACTCGAGCGCGGCGTGAACGCGCCCGGCGTCGAGAAACGGAATGGGCGAGGAAGCGGTCAGCCGCCGGGGACCGCCGGCGCGCGGGCGCGTGCCGGCCCGCCGCTCACGAGCGCGAGGAGATCGCGCACCGCCGCGTGATACCTGTCATACGCGACGTACGAGACGTTGCTGTGATTGCCGCTCTCGACCAGCAGGATCCGCTTCGGCTCGCGCGCGGCGGCATAGAGCCGCTCGCTCATCTCGGGCGGGACGAACCGGTCGGAGGTGCCGTGCACGAACAGCACGGGCGAGACGATCTTGGCGATCTTGGCGAGCGAATCGAAGCGCTGCGTGAGCATCAGCCCGAGCGCGAAGTTGCCGTAGCCCATCGCCTCGGCCATGTCGCGCATCGAGGTGAAGCTCGACTCGACGATCAGCCCGGCGACGTCGTCGTTGCGGGTCGCCAGCTCGATGGCGACCGCGCCGCCGAGCGAGTGGCCATAGAGAAAGCGCCGGTGCGGGTCGGGCTCGAGGAGGCGCAGGTGCTGCCAGGCGGCCTGGGCGTCGGCATACGCCTGGTCCTCCGACGGGAGCTCGCCGTCGCTGCGGCCGAAGCCGCGATAGTCGATCGCGAGCACCGCGAAGCCCATGCGCTGCAGGCGCTGGATGCGAAAGAGGTTGTTCGAGAGGCTCCAGCGGGCACCGTGGAGATAGAGCAGCGTCGCCGCCTTCGCGTCGGGACCGGGGATCCACCAGCCGTGGACGCGCTCGCGCGTGCCGTTCCCCTCTTCTACCACCGTCAGCCAGACCTCTTCGAACTTCAGGCCGTAACTCTCCGGCGTCGAATGGATGTCGCGCTGCGCGCGGAAAATCCACTCGCGCTGCTTCGTGTCGAGGTAAGCGCAGCCGGCCGCGGAGGCGATCGCTATCGCCGCCATTCCGGCGGCGAGCCAGCGACCGGCGCGCGCCCGGATCATCGTTCGCTCAGCGCTTCGATGCGGTCCAGCGCGCCTCGGGGCCGTTTTCCGGCTTCACCGTCCCCTCCATCGTGTCCCCGGTCGCCCGACCCGTGAACTCACGCTTGACGCCGGCCGCGTCGACGAAGGCGAAGTCGATCTTCTCGCCCTTCAGCCGCGTCTCGCGCAGCCCGGCGTTGATGGCGCCCAGCTTCACCGAGCCTTCGAGCACCTGGTACTTCTGCTCGAGCGCGAGGTCCCAGGCGTCGGCGCCGGACTGGATGCGCCAGTTGCCCTGCACCTTCGCCGGTACGAGCCAGAAGTAGGCACGGCGGCCGTCGAGGTTGGTCGTCTCGTCGGGTTGCCAGTCGTCCATGTTGAACTGGTGCGAGACAACGCGCGTCCCCGGCTTCATGTCGAGGATGCGGGGCCGCAGCTTCACGTTGAGGCCGGGCAGGAGGTACATCGTGACGACGGTCGCCTGGCTGAAGTCGGTCTCGAAGATGTCGCCGCGGACGAACTTCGCCTTGGCGGTCACGCCTTCTTGCGCGGCGTTGCGGGTGGAGAGATCGACCATCTCGGGGTTGTACTCGATGCCGAGGGCGCGCGCGCCGAACCGCTTCGCCGCGGCGATCACGGTGCGGCCGTCGCCGGAGCCGAGGTCGACGACGAAGTCGTTGGAGGTCGTCTGCGCCATCCGCAGCATCCGCTCGACCAGATCGTCGGGCGTCGGCACCCAGATCACATCCTTGCCCGCCTGGCCGACCTGGGGCTGGAAGTCCTTCTTCTCGGCTTGCGCCTGTGCCGTCGCGGCAAACGCCATAGCGGCGACGAACGCGACCGCCCAGCGGCCGACGGGGCGGAATTTAACAGTGCTCAACTTCTGCTCCTTCGGGTAGAGGGCCGGACGGCGGACCGCCGGGCGAGGCGGGGGATTCTATCAAACCCGAGTGGCGCAAACGAGTCGCTCCGCCCGGAGGCAGATTTCCACATCGAGCGCAGTCCGCCCGGCCGGAACGGCCGGAACCCCCTCCATAATCGCGCGATGAAGGGAGAGAGTCTGGCGGCTGCGCCCGCCGCGATGGATGCATTCGAGCTCGCGGGGACCGGCATGCTCGTCACCAACGAGTCCGGGCTCATCCTCCGCGCGAACCGGGCCTTCTGCGAGCTCCTCGGCCGCCGCGAGGAGGAGCTCGTCGGCCATCCTTTCGTTCACGCCTTCCCCAAGACAGCCCAGCCGCTGGCGCGGCGCGCGCTCAAGGCGGCGCTCGAGCCCGGTACGCTGCCGATGCCGAGCCACTGGACGCTCGTCCGCCGCGACGGCCGCTCGGTCGCGGTCCTGCTCACCGTTCGCGCCACGGGCGGCGAGCGGACGCTCGCGGTCGTCACGGTGACGGACGTCACCGCAATGGCTGCGATCGAGCAGCGCCTCACAGCCGTGCTCGACGAACAGCGGCTCATCCTCGATCACGCGCAGGTCGGTATCCTGTTCTCGCGCAGCGGGCGGGTCATGCGAGTGAACGCGGCCTGCGCGCGCATGTTCGCCTTCCCGGAGCGCGACGTCGTCGGCCAGCCGACGACGGTGCTGGTGCCTGCGATCGACGGCACCGAGCCCCCCGGCGGCGAGCCCTGGCACGCCGAGCTCGAGGTGCAACGCCGCGACGGCACCGCCTTCTGGTGCGAGATCGACGGCCAGCCGTTCAGCGCGCCCGGCGACCCGGTGCAGTCGATCTGGACGCTGCGCGACGTTACGGGCCGGCGCCGCGCGCAGGAGGACCTGGCCCGCGTTCTCCTCGACCAGAGGGCGCTGCTCGACAACGCCTCGGTCGGCATCGTGTTCACGCGCGACCGCACCGTTCAGCGCGTCAACCGCAAGACCGAGGAGCTGTTCGGCTACACGCACGGCGAGCTCGTCGGCTGTCCGGGCCTCGTTTTCTACCCGGACGAGGCGGCATACGCCGCGCTCGGGACCCGCGCCGGCCCGGTGCTCGCGAGCAGCGAGGCGTTCCAGGCCGAGCTCGAGCTGAGGCGCAAAGACGGCACGCTGTTCTGGTGCCGGCTCTCCGCGAAGGCCGTCAACCCGCGCGCGACCGGCGAGGGCACGATCTGGATCATCGAGGACATCACGGAGCAACGGCGCGCCGCCGACTCGCTCAACCGGCTCCTCCGCGAGCTCTCGACCATCTTCGACACCGCGACGGTCGGCATTGCCTACGCGCGGAATCGCATGCTGCTCCGTTGCAACCGCCGTCTCGAGGAGCTGTTCGGCTACGCGCCCGGAGAGCTCGTCGGCCGCAGCACCGTGATGCTATTCCCGAGCGACGACGCGTTCGAGCGGTTCGGCGCCGTGGCCTTCCCGGTCATCGAGCGCGGGGAGACGTACGAGGGTGAGGTGCTGCACCGGCGCCGCGACGGCACGCAGGTCATCTGCCACCTCTCGGGCCGCGCGATCGACCCGGCCGACATCGCCCAGGGCGTGATCTGGATCGCGCACGACGTGACTGCTCAGCACGCGGCGCAGGAAGCGCTGGTGCGTGCCCGCGATCAGCTCGAGCAGCGTGTCGCCGAGCGCACCCGCGACCTCGCGGAGAAGAACGTCGAGCTCGAGACCGAGATCGCCGAGCGGCGCCTGGCCGAGGAGCTGCTGCGCGTGCGCGGCGAGCGCCTGCTCTATCACCGCAACCAGCTCCTTGCGCTCGCGCGGCGCGATCGCTCCGACCTCGACGAGGCGTTGAAGGAAATCCTCGCGGTCGCCTGCACGACGCTGCGCCTCGACCGCGCAAGCTATTGGCGGATGCTCGCCGACGGCAGCGCGATCCGCTGCGAGTTGGCGCACCGGGCGGACGGCGCGGTGGATCCGGCGCCGGCCGTCGACACGATCGAGGCGGTCGATCACCCTGCGTACTTCGGCGCGATCGTGGCGAACGAGATCGTCGCCGCGGAGGACGCGGCGAGCCATCCTGCAACGCGCTCGCTCGCTCCGGTCTACCTGGGGCCGCTCGGGATCGTCGCGACGCTCGATGCACCGGTCTGGCTCGACGGACGGGTGGTGGGACTGGTGTGCTGTGAAGTGACGCGGGCGACGCGCGGCTGGCAGCCGGAGGAGATCGACTTCACCTCCGGGATCGCCACCATGATCGCCCTCGCGCTGGAGGCGTCGCAGCGGCGCGGGGCGGAAGCGCAGCTCATGCGACTCGCGCACTACGACAGCCTCACCGGGCTTCCCAACCGCAACCTGCTCGCCGACCGGCTGCGGCAAGCGCTCGTGTTCGCAAGCCGGCACCGTTCGCGCGTGGCGCTGATGTTCCTCGACCTCGACCGTTTCAAGAACATCAACGACTCGCTCGGCCACTACGTCGGGGACCAGATCCTGAAGGAAGTGGCGATGCGGCTGACGCGAACGCTCCGCGCCGGCGACACGGTGGCGCGGCTCGGCGGGGACGAGTTCGTCGTCGTGCTGCAGGAGGTGCGCGACCCGGCCGACGCCGCGACGGTGGCACAGAGCCTCCTGCGCGAGCTGGGTCCCCCCTACCACGTCGAAGGCCGCGAGCTGCATCTCTCGGCGAGCGCCGGCATCACCCTCTACCCCGACGATGGCCGCGACGCCGACGTCCTGATGAAGAATGCCGACGTGGCGATGTACCACGTCAAGGACAGCGGGCGGAACGGGTTCCAGTTCTTCGCGGCGATCATGAACCACACCGCAAACCGCCGGCTCGCGATCGAGAACGAGTTGCGGCTCGCGATCCGGCGCGGAGAGCTGGTGCTGCACTATCAGCCGCAAATCGACCTCGCTCGAGCCGCGATAAGGACGGTCGAGGGACTCGTGCGCTGGCGCCATCCGGAGCGCGGCCTGGTCATGCCGGGCGGCTTCATCGGCGTCGCCGAGGACTGCGGGCTCGCGCAACCGCTCGGCGAGTGGACCTTGCACGAGGCATGCGTCCAGAGCAGGCGCTGGCAGGAGGCGGGCATCGCGCCGGTGCCGGTCGCGGTGAACCTCTCGGCGCGCGTTTTCCGCGACCGGTCGTTCGTGACCTCGCTCCGGGCGATCCTCGACGAGACTCGGCTCGACCCCCGCCTGCTCGAGCTGGAGATCACCGAGAGCGCGGTCATGCAGCAGTCCGACGCGACCTCCGCGACGCTCGAGGAACTGTCGGCCATGGGGATCCAGCTCGCCGTCGACGACTTCGGCACCGGCTATTCGAGCCTCGCCTACCTCAAACGCTTCCCGATCGACAAGCTGAAGATCGACCGCTCGTTCGTGCGTGGCATCCCGACCAGCGCCGACGACACCGCGATCACGCGCGCGATCGTCTCGCTCGCCCGGAGCCTCGGTCTGCGCGCGGTCGCCGAAGGCGTCGAGACCGACGCGCAGCTCGGGTTCCTGAGCGCGCACGGATGCGACGACGTGCAGGGCAACTTCTTCTGTCCGCCGTGCGACGCGCTCGAGACGGCGCGGATCTTCGGCTGCGCGCAGGTGGCGGCGCTGCGCTAGGCGCGGCCCCCGCAGCGGGCCGCCGTACTTGCTGCGGCCCGTTCCGTCCAGGACGAGTCAGGCCCGCCTTCCCCGCTCAATCGACGGTTGCGCCCGATGCTTTCACGACCGGCGCCCACTTCGCGATCTCGGACTTGATGAGGGCTCCGAACTTCTCCGGCGACCCGGCCACCTCCGCCGATCCCATCTCGGCAAGTCGTTGCTTGACCTCCGGATCCCGGAGCGCCTTGTTCATCTCCGCGTTCAGCTTGTCGATGATCGGCTTGGGCGTCTTGCCGGGGGCCACGACCCCGTACCAGGCGGTGGACTCGTACCCCTTGACGCCGGCCTCGTCGAGCGTCGGCACGTCGGGCAGCAGCGCCGAGCGCTTGAGCGAGGTCACCGCGAGCGCCCGCACCTTGCCGCCCTTCAGCTGCGGCAGGATCGGAATCAGGCTCTCGAACGCGATCGGGACCTGGCCTCCGATCAGGTCGTTGATCGCGGGGCCACTGCCCTTGTAGGGTACGTGCACCATCTTCGTCCCGGTCAGCTGCTTGAAGAGCTCGGCCGATAGGTGCTGCGGCGTTCCGTTCCCGGCCGAGGCGTAGCTGTAGCCGTCGGGCTTCGCCTTCAGGAGCGCGAGCAGCTCCTTCACGTTCTTCGCGGGGAACGAGTCGTGCACGACGAGCACCAGCGGCACGGAGGCCACGTGGATCACCGGCGCGAGGTCCTTCTCGGGGTTGTACGGCAGGGCCTTAAACAGGGTCACGTTGATCGAAAGCGGGCCGCTCGCCGCCATGAGGATCGTGTACCCGTCGGGAGGCGCTTTCGCGACGAAGTCGGTGCCGACGTTCCCGCCCGCGCCGGCCTTCGACTCGACCAGGAACGGCTGGCCGAGCGACTGCTGGAGCTTGGTGCCGACGAGCCGCGCGAGGATGTCGGTGGTTCCGCCCGGCGGATACGGCGTGATGAATTTGACCGGTTTCGTCGGGTAGTTCTGTGCCGCCGCGGGCGCGGCGGCGAGGACGGCGACGGCGGCGATCAGTGCGAACTTCTGGATGCGGTTCATAGTTCCTCGGTCCTCATTGGTCGAAGCGCGGATTCTACGGCTTGCGCGGGCTCAGCTCCCGCCGATCGTCATCCCCTCGACCAGAATGGAGCCGCACGTGCGCGAGCCGCGCGTGAGCACGTCGCCGCCGACGGCGGCGACGTTGCGGAACATGTCGCGCAGGTTCGAGGCAACCGTGATCTCTTCCACCGGGTAGCGGAGCTCGCCCCCCTCGACCCAGTAGCCGGACGCCCCGCGCGAGTAGTCGCCGGTCACGGCATTCACGCCCTGCCCCATCAGCTCGGTGACGAGCAGCCCGGTGCCGAGGGCCTTCAGCATCCCGACGAAGTCGCGCTCGCCGGGCGCGAGGATCAGGTTGTAGTTGCCGCCGGCGTTGCCGGTCGTCTGCATCCCGAGCTTCCGCGCCGAGTAGACGCCCAGGAAGTAGCCTTGAACCACGCCGTCCTTCACGACGTCGCGCGGCGAGCTCGCGACGCCATCGTCGTCGAAGCAGGCGCTCGCGTGCCCCCGCGGGAGGTACGGCTCCTCGCGCACGTTCACGATCGGCGAGAAAACCTTCGTGCCGAGGCTGTCGAGGAGGAACGAGCTCTTCCGGTAGAGGCTGCCGCCGCTCACCGCGGAGACGAAGTGCGCGAGCAGGCCGCTCGCGACCGGGGCTTCGAACAGCACGCGGCCCTTGCGCTTGCCGAGCTTGCGGCTCCGCAGCCGCGCGAGCGCGCGCCGGCCGGCGTAGTCTCCGATCGCCTCGGGGCTCGCGAGGTCGATGGCGGCCCGCTGCGAGGAGTACCAGTCGTCGCGCTGCATCGCATCGCCTTCCGCGGCGATGACCGCGCACGAGATGTAGTGGCGGGAGCTCGCGAAGCCGTCGAGGAAGCCGGCGCTGTTGCCGGCGATGAACTGGGACTGCTGGGTCGAGACGCTCGCGCCCTCGGAGTTGACGATGCGCGGATCGAGCCGGAACGCCGCGGCCTCGCATCGTTTCGCCATGTCGATCGCCTGCTCGACCGGCAGGTCCCAAGGATGGAAGAGATCCAGATCGCGGCTCGACCGCGCGATCAGCGCCGGGTCCGCGAGCCCGGCGGCCTCGTCGGCGGCGGTGAAGCGCGCGATCGAGAGCGCCGCCGCGACCGTGTCGCGGATCGCCTTCGGCGCGAGGTCCGACGAGCTCGCGTAGCCGCGCTGCTTGCCGATGTAGACGCCGACACCGAGGCTCTTGTCGCGGTTGTACTCGATCGTCTCGACCTCGTTCCGCCGCACGGTGACGGTCTGGCCGTACCCCTCCGAGACGTCGGCTTCGGCCTCGGTCGCGCCCTGCTCCCGCGCGTGCTTGAGAACCTCCGCGACCATCTCGCGGAGGGTGTCGAGCGAATAGGTGAAGCGAGCGTCGGGCATCGGCGGGAGCGGCGGGCGGGGGAACGGGCGGCTATTATACGGGCCCGCAACTGCCGCCCCGACGATGCAGGACGAGCGCCCCAGCAAGACCGAACGCAAGCGGGCAGTGCACGCTCTGCAGGCGCTCGGCGAGCGTCTGGTCGAGCTCAGCGCCGAGCAGCTCGCGGCGGTGCCGCTGCCCGACGCCTTGCGCGAAGCCGTGCTCGAGGCGAAGCGGATCCGCAGCCGCGAAGGTCATCGCCGCCAGCTCCAATACATCGGCAAGCTCATGCGCGAGGTCGACCCCGAGCCGATCCGGGCGCAGTTCGAGCGCTGGGACGGCCAGTCGCGCGAGGCGACGGCCGCGCATCATCGAATCGAGCGCTGGCGGCTGCGCCTCCTCGATGACGACGGCGCGCTCACCGAGTTCGCGCGCGCGCATCCGCAGGCCGATCTGCAGCGGCTGCGAGCGTGCGTGCGGGAGGCGCGCAAGGAGCGGCTCGCCGGAGCCGAACCCCGGCACTTCCGCGATCTGTTCCGGCTGATCCGTGAGGCAGAGTCCGGGAGCGGCGCAACGCCGCCGTTATAATCCACACGCCATGGACGCTCCGGACCGTCCGTTGAAAGTGGGCCTCGTCTCGATCAGCGATCGCGCCTCGCGCGGCGTGTACCGGGACGAGGGACTGCCCGCGCTCAAGGAATGGCTCGGCCGCGCGCTCGCGAGCGAGTGGACGTGCGTCGAGCGGCTGATTCCCGACGAGCAGCCGCGGATCGAGGCGACGCTCGCGGAGCTCGTCGACGTCGAAGGCTGCGACCTCGTGCTCACGACCGGCGGCACCGGGCCCGCGCTACGCGATGTCACGCCCGAGGCGACGCTCGCCGTCGGCGACAAGGTGATGCCGGGGTTCGGCGAGCAGATGCGCCAGGTGAGCCTCGCGTTCGTGCCCACCGCGATCCTTTCGCGACAGGTGGCGGTGATCCGCAAGCGCGCGCTCATCATCAACCTGCCCGGCCAGCCGAAAGCGATCCGCGAGACGCTGGAGGGCGCGAAGAATCCGGCGGGCGAGACGCTGGCGCAGGGTATTTTCGCCGCCGTGCCGTACTGCGTCGACCTCATCGGCGGGCCGTACATCGAGACGCATGAGGCCGTAGTGAAAGCGTTCCGGCCGAAGTCGGCGCAGCGTGCAAAAAAACCATAGACAGGACCAGCCGGAGTCCTGTCGAATGCCGTGAATACTGTCGGCTCCTCCCATGCCCGAACTGCTCGACGCCATCCAGCTCGAAACCGGCCGCAACCCGGATCGAAGCGTCATCTGGCTGCACGGTCTTGGCGCCGACGGCCGCGACTTCGTGCCGATCGTCGGCGAGCTGGATCTGCCCGCGGCCGCGATCCGATTTGTCTTCCCGCACGCGCCGATGCAGCCCGTAACGATCAACAACGGCATGACGATGCGCGCGTGGTACGACATCGCCGGGAACGACCTCGTACGGCGCGAGGACGAGCGCGGCGTGCGCACGTCGCAGGGACTGGTCGAGGCGCTCATCGCCCGCGAGCGCGAGCGCGGCGTGCCGGCATCGCGGATCGCCCTCGCCGGGTTCTCGCAGGGCGGCGCGATTTCGCTGCAGACCGGCTTGCGGCATCCGGAGCGGCTCGCGGGGATCATGGCGCTCTCGAGCTACGTGCCGATCGCGGCCACGCTCGAGGCGGAGCGGAACCCGTCGAACCGCGACGTGCCGGTCTTCATGGCACACGGCACCCAGGACCCGATCATCCCGCTCGCGTACGCGCGCCGCTCGCGCGAGCTGCTCGAGCGGCTTGGCTACCCGGTGGAGTGGCACGAGTACCCGATGCCCCACTCGGTGTCGCCGCAGGAGATCCACGACATCGGCGCCTGGCTTCGCCGCGTCCTCGGCTGAGGCGCGCTTGGCCCGCACGCTGGCCGTCGTCGCCGCGCTGGCAGTCGCCGCGCTGGTCGGCCTGGGCGCCTGGCTCTATCTGTCGCTCGACTGGATCGTCAAGCACGCGACCGAGAGGTACGGTTCCGACATCCTCCAGGCGGCGGTCGAGGTCGACGAGGTTCGCGTCTCGCCGGTTGACGGCGCGGGGACGATCAGGGGCCTGCGGATCGGCAACCCGAAGGGGTTCAGGACGCCGAGCGCCGCGACGGTCGCGAACGTCGAGCTGAGCCTGGACCCGTCTACGGCGGCATCCGGCATCGTATTGGTCAGGCGGATCGTCGTCGTCGGGCCGAGTATCACCTATGAGCCGGGGAACGCCGGCGCCAACTTCGATGCCCTGCAGCGCAACGTCGAGAAGTACATGGGCGCGGAGAAAGGAAAGCCGTCGACGCCGAGGAAGCTGATCGTAGAGAGCCTCACGATCCGCAACGCCCGCGTCACCTACGCGCCCAAGGTCGGCCGCGGGACGGCGACGATCTCGTTCACCCTACCCGACATCCAGCTGAAGGACGTCGGCAAGAAGCGCGGCGGCGTGACGGTCGGAGAGCTCGCGAAGATCATCCTCGATGCGCTCGTCGCGCGCATCGCCGACGCGATGGGCCGCGCCGCACTACAACGCGGCCTCGGGAACGTGCTCGGCCGGTAGCCTCGACGGCTCAAGCCGCGTCGCGCACGAGATGCCGGCAGCGCAGCAGCTCGTAGTCGTGGCGCCGCTCGGCGACGCCGATCGGCAGGAGTATCGTGCGCAAGCCGTTGTAGTCGAACATGAAGCTCTGGCCGGGCGCGTGGACTCCCGGCGGGAGCAGCACCTGCACCTCGCCCCCGAGCTGGTGCGCGTCGAGCAGGATCCCGCTTTCGGTACCGACCGTGGCCGTGTTGCCGATCTGGACGCCGAGCTCGACCGGAACGGCCCCGCGCGCGAGCGTCTGGATCCCGACCGCCGCCTGCGACAGCGACGGTCGTGACAGCCGGCGGACCACGCCGACCAGCCAGTTGTCGCCGCCTTCCGGCTGCATGGCAATGAGGCAGCCGATGCGCAGCCAGTCGCCGCGCACCTGCGGGACCAGCGCGCCGAATCCACCGACGCTCACGTTCTCGACGATCCAGCTCTCGTAGTTGGAGCCGTCGAAGCTGAGCGAGCTGGTCGGCGCCAGGACCTCCTGGATGCCTTCGAAGCCCCAGGCGATCGTGAGCCGCGACTTGACGCGGTGACGCGGATGGCGGCGCTCCAGCAGCTTCGGTGACCAGCACTGCTCGAGATGTTCCAGCACGCCGATCGCAGTGTCGGGCGAGCAGGTTCCGCCGAGCGTGAGCGCGGCGGGCACGTCGCGGGTGTTGCGGATGTGCTGCACCATCGAGTCGATCTCGGCGAACGCGCGACCGGCGCCGAAGAACCGGATGCTCGGCGCAGGCAGCGGGGCCCGCGCGACGCGCGCCGGGCCGGCTGCCTGCGCGAGATCGATCCAGTAGGGCGTCTCGGGCTGGTGCTGCGATACCAGCAGAAACCCGGACGAGAGCTGGGTGATCACGCGCTCGGCGATCTCGATCTCGGGCGGCAGCAGGCTGTCCGGCGAGCACGCGCTGAACATCAGCGCGCGAACGAACTCCAGTTCAGGAGTCGACTCCGGACCGAGCCCGGGATACGGCACGACCTTCGCCCGCGCGAGCTTCTTCGACTCGAGCAGCGCGTAGGTGCGCGACATCATCGTCCAGAGCCGCTCGTTCATCGGACCGTAGCGGACCTGCAGCCACTTGAGCTGCTGCGCGAGGGCACGCAGCGCGCGCGCGCCGAGCAGCGCGACCGACCCCTTCAGTCCGTCGCCGCCCTTGGCGCCGGTCGCATAGGCATCGAGGCAGGTCACGTACGCGAGCGCCGCTTCGCTCCAGAACGCGTGGATCACGTTCCAGAGCCGCTGCTCCTGCTGTTTCCCCTGGCGCGCCGCGGCGAGGTACTCGCGGCCGAGCTTGCGGGCATGCGGCTGGCCGGCCTCGTCGAGAATCTGCACCACCTGGGCGCGGTTCTCGGGCTTGAACGTCGCCTCGTTGCGGACCGACTCGAGCCAGTGGGCGAGCTCCTCCAGGGATGCGAACGCGTCGCCGACAGGGAGCGCCGCCGCGATGCGTCTCGCCTCCTTCAGGTCCGCCAGCGGATGGCCGGACTGGGTGCCGCCAAAGATGCCGAGCATTGCTCCCCTCCCCGGGGCTCCTGCAGGTTCTCAATATCGTCCGGCAGTGCAAAAGCAATCGCCAAGCCAGTGGTCGGGAGAGCGTGAACTACGCCGCACGGAGCGGCCCGGGGAACGCGAACTTCTGCCGCTGGCGCGCGCCGGGGAGGCGTGCCATCGGCAGCGTCGTCGCCGGATCGACAACATCGGTTACCTAGTCGGTGCGGTCTCTGAAAGAAAGAGGCAGTCGCTCGGGACTGCCTGTTGATGGTGCTGCTGGCAGGTGTCAACCCCCGCGCCGTTGCTGGCTTTCCGGGCAGTGCGCTCCGGAATCCGCCGCTCAATCCGCCGCGAATCCGCCGATCCGCGTGCGGCGCTCGGCCCAGGATATCGTGAGGACGGTCCAACTCGCGAACCAGCAGGGGCTTCAACGTCGCGATGCAGACCGCGGGAGCGCACGCGAGCGTCCCTGCAGTCGCCCTAAGGCGCCTCGGTACGCCCGAGCCCCGGTAGAACAGCCCCACCAGCCGGCACCACTGGTACCCCTGCGTCTCTCTGAGAACCGACACTTGTATCGCCTCGTCGAGCGATGGCGCGCTCGGACATAGGAGGGCGGGCTGAGATAACTGGGTCGGTTACGTAACCGCGATTGGCGGCCGCGGGCAAGCGATTGGCGCGCTGAGATATGGGCCGGTTACGTAACCACGGTTATCGTTGTCGTGTCGCACACAATGCTTCTCACAGTGCTTCTGATCGCTAACCCCCAGGCGCGTGGCGCGCCCCCGGGCCCCAAATCGGAGCCGACGACGATGAACACGACCAAGCCGCTCAACCCCGCGCAGCGCGAGGCCATTACCCGCAAACGCCGTGAGACTGGCCGCAAGGCCGCGGCGACGAAGAACTCGGAGAAGCAGGCGCGCCATCGCTTGCGCGCCGCGATGCGGTACACCGGCGCGCTCATTGCGCTCGCCGACGCGCTTAAGCACTGCCCGCCGTCTCGTCGCGTCGCAATTCTTAACGCGATGCCTGACGACCTCCATAGCGACTTCACAGCGGCGACCACCACGCGCCCTTCGTCGAGCCAATCTTCGAACCAACCGAAAGGAAAGTCAGCATGAAACGCCTCGTTTTTGCACTAACCCTGTTAGGCCTTGTCGGCGCGGCCGGCGCGCAGCAGACTTGGATCGCCGTCAGCGACAACATCGCGGTGCGCGCCGGTTCGTTTGAGATGCGCCGACTGGTCGATTCGCAGGCACCGCTGGCGACCGTGATCGTCCGCTGGAAGCTCAAGAACAACCAGTTCACCTTCGATCGCGCGGGCATCCTTATCAGCGACTGCGAGCGCGGGTACGGGAAGCTCCGCGCGTACGACATCGACTCGGGCGCCTACAGTGATCAGTTCGAGTACGTGAATGCCGGCGGCAGCGTTGGGTCCCACCTCGGCGACGCGCTCTGCGGGTTGGCAGCGCAGGACGGCAACACCAACACCAGGCGGGGGTACTAGCCATGAAAATCCAAAGCGTTTTGTTCTGGAGCACTCGCTTTGCCAAGGAACGGCGCTAGTGCATCCGGCGAGTCCATGGGGCGCAAGCCCGGTGGCTGGGATGAAATCGCGGTTGGTGCGGCGAGAAACGAGGCTTCGGTTAACGTGTGCACAGGATCCGTTTTGCCGGAATCGACGCCCCGGAGAAGGGTCAGGCATTCGGCGAGCGATCCAAGCAGAGTCTATCGACCCTCGTGTTTCCAGAAGCGCGTCGAAGGCCGTTGCCACAAGAAGGACCGATACGGTCGAGAAGTCTGCGCGGTGTTCGTCAGCCTGCGCGATGTGGGGCTGAGCAGATCCGTCAGGGCATGGCATGGCACTACAAGGAGTATCAGCACGAGCAGACGACACAGGATCGGCTCGTGTACCGCGACGAGGAAGAGGTCGCTAAGGCGCGGCGAGTCGGGCTGTGGAAGGATGCGAAGCCAGTGCCGCCGTGGGAGTGGCGGAAGGCCGCGGTGCGGCAGTAAGGCTATCGGGCGTCACGTCGGAACAGCGGAAATTAAAGAGGCTTTGAGACTGCACGACGCCCGCATGTCCAAGATCCAAGGGAGGGTCGCATGGCAACCGAACTTGCTGGAGAGCGCATCCGCGAGGCGCGTCTGATCGTCGTAGGCCAGAGCAGGTCTTGACCGAGTTGGAGAAGTACGCAGAAGAGCCGAGGTTGCTCCTTTCCGGAGATGAGCAGTTAGAAGAGAGTTTGGCTACTCGGGCAGATCCACTAATAGATCTCGGTCTGGCTCGTTATGCCCGCCAACCAAAAATCGTCGCAGCGCTCTACCGAAAATCGCGCTCAAAGCCAAATGACGTTCTAACCGAACGCTATCTCAAGGGGCTTAGGCTCGCCTGCCTCTCGAACAAAGATACCGGCCGGATCTTCTCGCGCTTTCGAACCGATGTGTTGGGCGAGGAGGAGTTCACGCGCCTAGTCGCTGAAGGAGACGGCGAAGAACTCGAGCGCACTTCTTTCGCCAACCCGAGGGTAGGCGATGATGTCCTTGTGTCGCTCTACAAAGGAGACGGTTGGTTCGCTTCTTTGGCCGACGAGCGCCGTAGAGGGCTGGTCGAGATGTCGCAAGACAATTCTCGCCTTACTAAGAACGAAGACTCGGAGGAGGGCCCTGACCTTGGCTACAGTGACATTCATCGGGCGATCCTTGCGATGCTCGGGACCGCCCAGACGAACTGGGAGTGGCTTCTCACGTTTCGGCACTTGATCGGCAGCCTAGATCCGGGAGAGATCCGCTCACCGGACGAGCCAATCACGCACATCCTTGACCGCTGGTCGAACGTCCCCGTTCCAGAAAAGAGCCTCCTCAAGGAGGGGCACTACACAGACCTTTCCATGAAGGATGAGTTCTTGTGCCTCGTCGCAGCAACTTACGGCCGTTATTACCAGCGAACAAAGGACAACAAATTCGCCGGGAATATTCTAGGGAAGCCTGACTCGTCTGGTGTGATCCTGCGCTGTGCGTATTACGGAAAAAGGGGACCTGAAAGAAAAGGAGATGCAGGAAGGGATGGCAAAAGATGGAACCGCCTACCTCCTTGCGGTCTTATGCAATGACTCCGTGTACTACAAAAAGGTCTCGACACTCCGGCGATTGCTTGAAGATGAGCAACTTCGCGGCGACCTTCGATACGTCTATCTCCGCCGGTGCGAGCAGATCCACAAACGAGAGCCATCCTTTGACCCGCGCCCAATGGCTGAATGGCTGAAAGAAGAAGACCCGAAAGATAGCGAAGAGCTTGTCCGACTCAAGCAACTCGATCAACGAACAATCGAATTCGCAAGAGGGGTAAGAAGGTCTCAAAAAAACACTGGCGTGGGTATTCTGGTGCGTGATCATTCTCGGCGGTCTAGTGCTCTATAAGCTGTACTAAGGCGCGCTTCTCCGGGAAGGGGCTTGCAGGCGCGCGGCTCTCGGAGGCATGCTTGTCCCGTCGCCTCCAACAATGCTCGCGCCGGTCGCGAAGCCCTCGGCGATGCAAAGCGCACCGTTCGGCTTACCAATGGCGAAGTAGCAGCCTTGCTTGCGCCCTCCAGTGAGATACAGCTTCTCGCCGTCGCCGGCTATCGTTTGCAGCGAGTGGAGCTCGCCGGTCGCGTCGCGCATCGGGACGATCAGCTTGGTCCCCGGACCTGGCGCAGTCCGTGCGCTTGGACGCCCTTTCGCCTTGCAGATAGGGATGATCCGCACTCCCCGGCTGCGAGTCCTTCAGGATCGTCGCCGCGTGCTTGCGCGCCTTGGTCCTCCCGCTTCGCTTCCTCGCCTTCGTCGGCTCGCGCTCGTTCGTGCTTGGCTTGCAACTGTCCCGAGATTCGATCTCGCCGCCTTAGTTGCCTTTCGCTGCGTGCCATCGTCGCGCCCAGCCCGCGCTGCTGTGCTTCGTGGGACAGCGTTCCCGCCTTGACCTTGCCGTTAGCCCCCGCGCTAGGCTCCGCCATACGTCTTTCGCGGTCGCGCTCCCTTGTAGGTCTCATCGGACTGGCTCCACTCGTCCCATAGGGGAAAGCCCGCGTCGCCCAATTCCGACTTGACGGCCATTCCCCATCCGTACCCACGTTTCGCGGTCGTTCGCTGGGACATAACTGCAAGGCCTCGCGGACGCGCTCTACGTCGGTTCCACGATTCGCCCCCAGCGCCTGGCCTCGGCGCCGCGCAACTCGAACTCCGCGCGTTCGAGCAATCCCATCCCTTGCAAGGCGCGCATGCTGTAACAACGCGCCGCATGGCTGGCGTCGGCGCCGATACCGCGTGCGCATCGGCGAGCAAAACTAATCAAGCCCTATCTGCCTCCTGGGAGAGCAGCGTCATGGGATCGGCGAGGTGTGCTCACGCACTTTCGCGCGCGCCTTGCAAGTTGCTTCGTCTGCTGGCAAGACTTGAGCGCCGAGGAAGTTCCTTGGCGAACGCGATTAGCTCGTCGCGGTGCCAGCGGATACAGCGCTCCGATAGGATTACAGCCGAAGGAAAGCCTGGTGTGCGCCGCAGCTCGTGAAACTTCCGTTCTGAGCAGTCGAGCAATTCCGCGCCTTTCGGGGCGGATACCAGCACAGGAAATGCCGAGAGCGTTACTGGATAGTCCATCGTGGTTCCCATTCAGTGCACAGGAACCACGATGCCTCGATTGATCGCGACTTCGGGGAACGAAAACTAGCGAGTTCGCGTCCTCCTCTTCTTTGCGTTTCGGTTCGGAGACTGGCGATGGCAAAGGCCGGCCTTCAACCGGTAAATCTCATCCCATCCGCGTTCAGATTCATCCCTTCCGCCCAGTCGAAGCACGCTTACGCTGCCGTCGAATGTGCTTCACATCGCGATGAAAGACCGCTGCTGCTCGCTTGGTGGCGTCAGCCTCGGAATAGCCGCGCTCAATCGCAAGATGCAACCCAGCAGGCGATATCAATCGCCGCATCAACATTCGCACCCCTTCCCTCGCGCCGAGGTAATAGGGAGAACGCTATACGCGCCTCTGGCTTTCCTTCGTCCAAGATCTTGGAGAGTACCTCCGCTAGCCAGGAGAGGGTGTGCGGGCTTTGAGGTCATTAAGCCCGGCGCGGATGTAAAAGTCACTGATCAGATGTCGCGCAATGCCGTCAGCCTTTGGACCTCTCTCGCCCCCGAGCAGCCGCTGCGTCCACTCGCGAGCTAAGTGCTCAGGGACCTGTAGATTGTCGCGATAGAAATCAAGCCGGTCGGCTTTCGTCTTGATCATGCGCGCGTCCCTTCGCGCCCTTGAAAGAGGGAGCCGCGCCAGCCGGGCAAGGGAACCCGGTTTTCACCCCGTCGGGCTAGGCGCGGCGTACTTGGTTACGCTGCCTTCGCGGTCGCCAGCTCTATGACGTTGCTCGCAGCCTCCCGGCCTTCGAGATAGGCCGCCCAGGCGTCGAGCAGCTTCCGCCGCTCGGCTGCAAACTGCGCGCGGTTGTAGGCGGCGCGGATCTTGTCGCCTTCCCGTGGGCGAGACACGCTTCGATCACGTCCGGACGGCCGGCGGCAGTCTCGTTTGCCCAAGTGCTGAAGGTGGCGCGGAAACCGTGAACCGTTATATCGTTGCGCTTCATCCGTTTCAGGAGCGCAAGCATCGCCATGTTCGAGAGCGGCCGGATCGTGTCGCGCACGGAAGGGAAAACAAACGGCGAGCCGAGCGCCCGCATCTCGGCAAGGATCGCGAGCGCCCGCTCGGACATATGGACGGTATGCGGCTCGCCGGCCTTCATCCGCTCGCCCGGCACAGTCCATAGCGCGGCGTTCAGGTCGAACTCCGACCATTTCGCGCCAAGGCTCTCGCCGGTGCGGGCGGCCGTGAGGATCGTGAACTCCAGGCAGCGCGCGGCGATGCCCGGCTGCGCCCGCAATCCATTGAGAAACGCCGGCACATCGCAGTAGCCGAGTGCGGAATGCGGGGTGCGCCGCCGTGGCTTGTTCTCCCTGCGAAGCTTTGTCCGCAGAATCGCGACCGGGTTTAGGCTTACCGTCCCTTGCTCGATTGCCTCCTCGAAAACCTCGTCCAGTCGCCGGCGTACGCGCTGCGCAGTGTCGGCCATGCGGTCCTGCAGTTCTCGGAGCAACTCAAGTAGCTCCGTCCTCGTGATCTCCGCTATGGGCTTGTGCCAGAGCGTCCACGGAACGTGGTTTTCGAGAGAGTTAATCCAGTCCGCCGAGCGCTTGGAAAGCATTCGCGGCTCGATGAATTTCTCGTGATAGGCGCGGGCGACGCGGGCGAGCGTCGCCTTCTCCTGCTGTTTCTCGGCCTTGCGTTGTCGTTCGGCCTCTCGCCGGGCGGCAGCGGCCTTGTTGCGCTCGTCAATGGGATCGAGCGGCGGGACCGCTGCCAGCAAGGCGCGTTGCTTCGCGGCTAGATCGCGCGCCAGGGCGAGGCTTTCGCCGGCGGCCTTCGCGTTGTGTCGCACGCAGGCGCCCAACCCCATCTCGCGCCGCTTGCCGGTCGCGCTCGTGTACCGGAACACCCAAGCCGCGCGCTCGCCCGAGCAGCGCAGCAAGAGCCCCCCACCGTCGGACAGTTCCTTGTCTCGCGCGTTGAGCACCTCGCGCGCCGATAGCAGGTTGAGCCTCGCCCCGAGTAGTCGTGTT
>CAVUSZ010000053.1:0-28118 GCA_963744255.1 uncultured beta proteobacterium | reverse complement strand
CCAACCCCGGTCTCGGCTGGGTATGGGTGCTCGACGCGCACGGACAACCCGTCGAGATTCTGCGCGGACCGGCCGGCAGCTCGATCACGAACGTGGCCTTCGGCGGCCCCGGGCGGCGCACCTTGTACATCACCGATTCCTCCAGCGGCACTGTCCGCTGCGCGACCATGTCGGAGCCGGGGTGCGCGCTGCATCGGCCGCGCGCGTCCTGACCCGCCGCGCCATACACGACCGAACTGGGTTAGATTGACGGCCCCCGCGCGCCTGGAGCGCCCATGAACTATCAATCGCTGTTCTCCTCCGTTGCAAAGCGCCCCGTCCGTGCCGGTGTGGTAGGAGTCGGCGAGTTCGGGGTTTCGCTCGCGGCGCGCGATCGGCGCCTTGATCATCTGAACGTGAGCGCGCTGGCCGATATCCATGTCGACCGTGCTTGCGAGAGGCTGGTGCGCGCAGGCCTCGCGCGCGACGAGCTGGCGATCTGCGAAACGGTCGACCAGGCGCTTGCGGCGCTCGAGACGGGCAAGCGCGTGATCGCCTCCGATGCTTCGATCCTGCCGAAGCTGCCGCTCGACGTCCTCGTGGATGCGACGGGCGATCCGGAGACCGCGGCACGGACTGCCGACGACGGAATCCGGCAACGGCAAGCACATCGTATGGCGTCCAAGGAAGCCGACTCCGTGGTCGGCCCGATGCTGTATCGTAAGGCACGCGCGGCAGGGCTCGTCTACACGCCAGTGGACGGCGATCAACCGAGTCTGCTCATCAAGCTCGTCTCCTGGGCGCGCGAGCTCGGGCTGGAAGTCATCGCGGCGGGGAAGGCGAGCGAATATGACTTCGTCTACGAACCCGCGGCCGACACCGTCAGCACGCGAACGAATCCGTGCGCGAGCCGAAAATGCAAGAACTTTGGAATCTGCCCGAGGCGCGCCATGCGGAAGCGATCTCGATGCGGGCAGAGCTGCTCTCGAGCCTGCCGCAGAAATCCGCGCCCGACTTCTGCGAGATGGGAATCGTCGCCAACGCCACCGGACTGAAGCCCGATCGCGCCGCGATGCATGCGCCGGTGGCGCGCACGCTTGAGTTGCCGGAGCTCTTCTGCCGGAGCGAGGACGGCGGATTGTTTGCGAGCCGACGGCGTGGTCGACATCTTCAATTGCTTCCGGCGCGCCGATGAAGCGAGTTTCGCGGGCGGGGTGTTCGTCGTGGTCGACATCCATGACGACGCGACGTTCGAAGTCTTGAAGGGCAAATGCATCCCGGCCAGCCGGAAAGATTCGCGCCTGCTCCTCTACAACCCGACCCATCTGCTCGGCGTCGAGGCGCCGATCTCGATCTTGGCCGCGGCGCTATGCGGGCACTCGAGCGTGGGCGAGGATTTCCGTCCGCGCTGCGATTTCGTCGCCCGCGCCGCGCGGGATCTCCCCGCCGGGACGGTGCTCGCCATCGGCGATCACCACACGCATTCGGTGCCCGATCTCGAGCCGAATCTGGCGGATGCCGCGCCGGTCGGGGCCGGCAAGCCAGTGCCGTACTACATGGCGACCGGCAACCGGCTCGCGCGCCCGGTGCGCGCCGGGGAGTACCTGACCGCCGACATGGTCGAGCCGCCGCGGGACTCGACCCTATGGCGCCTGCGCGCGGAGCAGGACGCGGCCTTCTTTCCGGCCTGACGGGCCGTCGTGGCCGAATCCGTGTACAGCCTCCCGGTGGTCGACGCGCACCACCATCTCTGGGACCTCTCGCGCGGCCGGTATCCGTGGCTGCAGGAGGAATACGACCCGCATTCGTTCTTCCTCGGCGACTACGCCGCGTTCTGCCACGACTTCCTGCCGGACGATTACCGTGCGGCGAGCCGCGGCTGCAACGTCATCGCGACCGTCCACGTCGAGGCCGAGCGCGACCGCGCCGAGCAGGTGGCCGAAACGGCGTGGCTGCACGAGATGCACGCGCGGCACGGCCTCCCCAACGCCGTGGTCGGCGCACGTCTGGTTCGACCGACCCGAGACCGAAGAGCGGCTACTCGAGCACCTGCGGTATCCGCTCGTGCGCGGCATTCGCAGCAAGCCCGTCACGAGCCGGAGTCCGGCGGAGAGCGTGCGCGGGCAGCGCGGGACGATGCAGGACGAGGCGTGGCTGCGGGGTTTCGCCTTGCTGGAGAAGCACGGGCTGAGCTGGGACCTGCGCGTCCCGGCGTGGCATCTGCCCGAGGCCGCCGAGGTCGCGGCGATGTTTTCCCGGGTGCCGATCGTGCTGAACCACCATGGGTTCGCCTGGGACCGCAGCGAGGAAGGGCTCAAGCGCTGGCGCGGTTGGATGGAGGTGCTCGCGCGTCAGCCGAACGTCCACGTCAAGGTGTCGGAGTTCGGGGTGCGCGACCGCGCCTGGGACTGGGCGGAGAACACCCGCATCATCCGCGACACGGTGGCGATCTTCGGCTGGCAGCGCTCGATGTTCGCGAGCAATTTTCCCGTGTCGGGCTTGCGCATCGACTACCCGGGCCTCGTCACCGGCGTCGCGCGCGCTCTGGATGTGCTGCCACCGGCGCAGCAGCGCGCGGTGATGTGCGACAACGCGCTCGCGTTCTACCGGATCGCGGCAACCTGAACGAGGAGTAAAGATGAAGCGCATGCCCACCGTGCTTCTGTGGTGCGCCTTGGCGATCGCCGCGGCGCCGATGACCGTCGGCGCGCAGTCATATCCGTCGAAGCCGACGCGCATCATCGCCGGGTTCTCGCCGGGTGGCGGCTCGGACATCTTCGCCCGGCTGGCCGCCGCCAAGCTCTCCGAGCTCTGGGGTCAGCCGGTGCTGGTCGAGAACCGCGTGGGCGCGTCGGGAACGATCGGCGCCGACGTCGTGGCCAAGAGCCCGCCCGACGGCTACACGCTGTTCCTTGCGAACACCACCCCGAACGCCATGGCGCCGCACGTCATCGAGAAGCTGCCGTTCGACGCGCGCAAGGATTTCGCCCCGATCACGCTCATCGCCGACACGCCGAACATCCTGGTCGTCCATCCCTCGGTCCCGGCGAAGAACGTCACCGAGCTGATCGCGGTGATGAAGGCGAAGCCCGGCAAGCTCACCTTCGCCTCCTCCGGTCAGGGCAGCGTCCAGCACTTCGCGGCGGAGATGTTCAAGCAGATGGCCGGCGTCGACATCGTGCACGTCCCGTACAAGGGCAGCAGCCAGGCGATGACCGATCTCATCGCCGGGAACGTCGACATCAACTTCGACACCATGACCGCGGCGCTGCCCTCGGTGAAGGCGGGGAAGCTCCGCGCGCTCGCCGTCACCTCGACGAAGCGGGCTTCCGGCGTGCCGGATCTGCCGACCGTCGCGGAAGCAGGGCTGAAGGGCTACGAGATCTCGACCTGGTACGGACTCGTCGCGCCGGCCGGCACGCCGCCCGCGATCGTCGCGAAAATCCAGCAGGACATCGCGCGGGCGCTGCAGCTGCCCGACATCAAGCAGCGCTTCGCCGAGCTGTCCGCCGAGCCGGGCGGGATGCCGCCCGCCGAGTTCGGCAGGTTCCTGCAGGCGGAGTTCGACAAGTACGGGCGCCTGGCGAAGCAGGCGAACATCAAGGTCGAGTAGCGGCCCGCTCAGTCGGGCGTCTTCTCGATCGCGTCGACGAGCTTCGCGCCGTGCTTGGCCACGTAGTCCTCCTTCACCGGGCCGTAGACCTTGGCGCGGAACTCGGCGCGCGGAAAATCCGTGACCACCTGCATTCCCGCCGCCTTGAGCTTGGCGAGGTCGCCCTCCTCGATCTTCCGGTTCGCGGCGCGCTGCTCGCGGATCACCTCGGTCGCGGTCGCCTCCATCACCTGCTGCGCTGCCGGCGAGAGGGCCTGGAACTTCTTCAGGTTCATGACGAACACCGCCGTGGTGTAGGCGTGCTGCGTGAGCGTCAGATACTTCTGCACCTCGTAGAACTTCGCCGACTGGATAAGCGTGATCGGGTTCTCCTGGCCGTCGACCGTGCGCGTCTCGAGCGCGTTGAACACCTCGGTGTAGGGCATCGGCACCGGGTTGACGCCGACGAGCTGGAACGCCTTGATATGCGCCGGATTGGGCGTCGTGCGGATCTTGAGCCCGGCCATGTCTTCGAGCTTGACGACCGGACGTCGCGAGTTGGTCAGGTTGCGGAAGCCGATCTCGGGGAAGCCCAGTCCCTTGAAGCTGTATTGCTCGAGCTCGGCGCGGAGCTCGGCGCCGATCGGGCCGTCGAGCACGTTGTACGCGTGGCCGAAGGTCCGGATGATGCCCGGCAGATCGAGCGCGCTTTGCCGCGGATTGATCCCGGCGAAGAACGGATTGCCGGTGAGCGCAAGGTCGATCACCCCGCCGCGCGTCGACGAGAGGATCGCGCCGTCGTTGCCGAGCTGGCCGGCGTGGAAGATCTCGATCCGGACCTGGCCGCCGGTGCGCTCCTGGACGAGCTTGGCAAACTGCACGAGGGCGACGTGCTGCGAATCGGTGTCGGGCTGGGTGTGGGCGAGGCGGAGCCGCGTCTCCTGCGCGGCGGCGGTGCCGAGCGTCGCAAGGCAGCCGATGACGAGCGTGGCGATCCAGCGTTCCATGTCCCCTCCATGTCCTTTGCGTCGCGGCCCGGGGCCGGGGCGGCGATGCTATCACACGCCATTCCGCGTCCAAGGCTTCGCGCACAGCCGCCTCGCAGTTGGAGTAGATTGGCAGCCCGCGCACGGGCGGATTCTCTAGGAGCGTAGCGCCATGACCGCAGCCGAACTGCTCGTCAAATGCCTCGAGAACGAAGGCGTCGAATTCATCTTCGGCGTTCCCGGCGAGGAGAACATCGATGTCATGGACGCGCTCCTCGAGAGCCCGATCAAGTTCGTCACCACCCGCCACGAGCAGGGCGCCGCGTTCATGGCGGACGTCTACGGCCGGCTCACCGGCCGCGCCGGCGTCTGTCTCGCGACCCTCGGGCCGGGCGCGACCAACCTCATCACCGGCGTCGCCGACGCCAACATGGATCGTGCGCCGCTCGTCGCGATCGCCGGTCAGGGCGCGACCACGCGCCTGCACAAGGAGAGCCACCAGATCCTCGATCTCGTGAATCTCTTCCACCCGATCACCAAGTACGCGACCCAGATCCGCGAGCCGGAGATCGTGCCGGAGATCGTGCGCAAGGCGTTCAAGGTCGCGGTGACCGAGAAGCCGGGCTGCTGCTTCATCGACTTCCCCGAGAACATCGCCGAGACGAAGGTCGACAAGAAGCCGATCCCGGTGCAGTCGGCCTACACCTCGACGCCGCCCGACTTCAAGATCGAGGAGGCGGCGCGCATCATCAACGCCGCGAAAGCGCCGGTGATCCTCGCCGGCAACGGCGTCATTCGCCAGGGCGCCACCGAATCGCTGCGCAGCTTCGTCGATGTGCTGCGCATTCCGGTCGCCAACACGTTCATGGCGAAGGGCGTGGTGCCGTTCTCGAACGACCTCTTCCTCGGCACCATCGGCCTGAAGGCGCGCGATCTCCCGTGGTTCGCGTTCGAGAAGGCCGACGTGGTGGTCTGCGTCGGCTACGACATGGTCGAGTACCACCCGGACATGTGGAACCCGGACGGCGACAAGAAGATCGTCCACATCGACGCGCTGCCGGCGGAGGTCGACGAGCGCTACATCGTGGCAACCGGCGTGCTCGGCGACATCGGTGAGTCGCTCCGCGGTATCGCCTTGCGGACCAAGCCCCGCTCGGCCAACCCGTTCAAGGCGGTGCGCCAGGCCGTGATCGAAGACCGCGCGCAGTACGCCGAAGACCAGGGCTTCCCGGTGAAGCCGCAGAAGATCGTCTGGGATCTGCGCCAGGCGCTCGCGCCCCAGGACATCGTGATCTCCGACGTCGGCGCGCACAAGATGTGGATGGCGCGGATGTACCAGGCGCAGGAGCCGAACACCTGCATCATCTCCAACGGCTTCGCGTCGATGGGCATCGGTGTGCCGGGTGCGATCGCGGCGAAGCTCGCCTACCCGGATCGCAAGATCGTCACCGTCACCGGCGACGCGGGATTCCTGATGAACTCGCAGGAGATCGAGACGGCGATCCGGATGAAGGCGCCGATCGTGATCCTGATCTGGAACGACTCCGAGTACGGGCTGATCACCTGGCACCAGCTGCGCCACTTCGGCCGACCGAGCCATATCGCGTTCAAGAACCCGGACTTCGTGAAGTACGCCGAGAGCTTCGGCGCGAAGGGCTACAAGGTCGAGAAGACCGCCGATCTCCTGCCGACGCTCAAGCGCGCGCTCGCCGACGACACGGTCGCGATCATCGACTGCCCGGTCGACTACTCCGAGAACATGAAGCTCACCGAGCGGCTGAAGAACCTCGCCTCGCCGCTGTAGCCTGCGCGCCGGCGAAAGCCGGCATCCGGTCGAGCGCTAACCCGCACTTTTCAGCGCCGCGCGCAACGCTTCCAGGAATTGGTTCGCCGCCGGCGAGAGCAGGCGCTTCCGCAGCGTGATGATGCCGTATGGCTCGAGGCGTCGCGTCAAGCGGACCGGAAGCAGGCAGAGCAGCTCCTTCTGCGCGTAGTGATTCGCGATCGAAGTCGGCATCACTGCGATCGCCTCGCTCACTTCCAGCAGGGTGGTGGTGGTGATCAACGAGGACGTCTCGACGATGTCCGTCGGCGTCGCCATCCCGACGTCGCGGAACACCAGCTCCAGGAGGCGGCGCATCGGAGTCGGCCGCGGATAGAGGACCCAGGGGCGATCGCCGAGATCCTTGAGGTCGAGTTTGCGTGACTTGGCGAGCGGATGATGCATGCCGGCGACCACCGACAGCGCTTCGTCCGCCACCGTCTCGAACTCGAGATCGGTCCGTTTCAGCTCGTCGGTCGGACGGCCGATCGCGAAGTCGAGCCGCCCCTGCTCCAGCATCGGCAGCAGCACATCGCTCGTGTCGTTGAAGATGCTGATCTCGAGCTGCGGCTGGCGCTGCTTGACGTCCGCGACGACGCGCGCCAGGAAGATCGGCGCGGGCGCGATGATCGCGCCGATCCTCACCTTGCCCCGGCTGCCGGTCGCGAAGCCGGCGAGCTCCTCGCGAAGTTGCTCCAGGTCGGCGAGCAGCAACCGCGCATAGCGGCTCACCGAGTCGCCGTACACGGTCGGGCTGATGCCGCGTCCGAGACGCTCGAAGAGCGGCAAGCCGAACGCGCTCTCCACCTCGTGCAGCATCTTGGTTGCCGCCGGCTGCGAGAGGCCCAGGTGCTCGGCCGCGCTCCGCAGCGTGCGGTGCTCCGCGATTGCAACGATCAGCGCCAGATGCCGGAAGCGCAGCCGGTTGACGATCGAGTTGGCCGAAGGCACCACGCGAAAAGAATACCGCGCGGTTATCGGAGATTGCAAAGATTTCATTAGACGGTTATCGGTGCGAGAGCGCCTAATCCGCCGGCGTTTCGAAGGTTTCGATACCGAGCCGTCGAACACCGCGTGCGAACACCGACCCATTATCGGGCGTCGCGCACGCGCACCGGAGGAGGAGGAGGAGATGAGCGTCGCGGTAACTTGGCCGAGACTCGGCCGTAGGTCTGCTGGTCCCGCCCCCGTGCGGATCAGCACCCCCGCCGCGCAGTCGTTGCCCTCGCCTTCAGCCGGTAGGCGGGCCGGCGATTCTCACCGCGCATCTGACGACCCACCCCGAACGCGCTCATGGCGGCCGTGCCCCCAGAGCGCCCGAAGCGAGGCATGAAAGACGTGACTCCTAATCCACGCATTGCAATGGTGCTCGGCGACCCGGCGGGGATCGGCCCCGAGCTGATCGCGAGACTGCTCTCCGACCCCGACGCACGCGCCCGCGCGGACATCCTGCTCATCGCCGACCGCGACGAGCTCGAGCGCGGCTGTCGACTGGCCGGAAGCGGCTTTCCCTACGCACCCATCCGCTCGCCAGCCGACTTCGCCCCGACGAACGGCACGCCGCAACTCTACGAGTACCGCGGCGACGCTCACCCGCCCTTCGAGCGGGCGAAGGAGACCGCGAATGGGGGGCGATACTCGCTCGACACGCTCGCTGCCGCGCTCGACGCGACGACGCAGGGAATCACCGAGGCGGTGGTGTTCGGACCCCTCAACAAGACCTCGCTCCATCTCGCCGGGATGGGCCACAACGACGAGCTGCACTGGTTCGCCGAGCGACTCGGGTACGCCGGACCGTTCTGCGAGTTCAACGTCATGGATCGCCTGTGGACGTCGCGAGTCACGTCCCACGTCGCGCTCAAGGATGTGCCGGCGCTGATCACGCAGGACGGGGTCATCGAAGCGATCGATCTCATCCATCGCGCGTTGCGGGAAAGCGGCGTCCAGGCGCCCCGCATCGGGGTCTGCGGTCTCAATCCGCATCTCGGCGATCACGGCACGTTCGGGCGCGAGGAGATCGATGTCATCGGGCCGGCGGTGGAGCGGGCGCGCTCGCTCGGTCTGCCCGCCGACGGGCCGTTCCCCGCCGACACGATCTTCATCAAGGCGCGCGACGGCGATTTCGATGCGGTCGTGACCATGTACCACGACCAGGGGCAGATCGCCATCAAGCTGCTCGGTTTCCAGCGCGGCGTCACCGTCCAGGGCGGGCTGCCGATTCCGATCACGACGCCGGCGCACGGATCGGCTTTCGACATCGCCGAAAAGGGCGTGGCTAACGCGGGCGCAATGCGCCAGGCCTTCGACATGGCCTGCCGCCTGGCGCTCGGCCGGCGCACCGCCGGCGCATCAACTCATTGACGAGAGGTTCCCATGAAGATCACCAAGGTCCGCACCCGCGTGTTCGAATGGAAAGGCAAGGTGGTTCCGCCAACCGCGCATTTCTGCACCAACGCGAGCGACATCCTCTATGAGCGCGGCGACGCGATGGGCTCATTCCGCTTCCATGGCTGGCTCGTGGTCGAGCTGGAGACCGACAAAGGACTCGTGGGGATCGGCAACTGCGCGCTCGCGCCACGCGTGTGCAAGGAAGCCATCGACGTCTACTACGCGCCGATGGTGATCGGCGAGGATCCGTTCGACAACGAGTACCTGTGGCAGAAGATGTATCGCCGCACGCTCGCCTGGGGCCGCAAGGGCGTCGGCATGACCGCCATCTCTGCGATCGACATCGCGCTCTGGGACCTGATGGGCAAGGCGGTGGGCAAACCCGTGTTCAAGCTGCTCGGCGGGCGCACCAAGGAAAAGATCTGGTGTTACGCCTCCAAGCTCTACGCGCAGGACGATCTCGATAAGTTCCTAGAGGAGGCGAAGAAGTACCTCGACCAGGGGTTCACCGCGATGAAGATGCGCTTCGGCTACGGTCCCAAGGACGGTCCCGCGGGCATGGGCAGGAACATCGCGCAGGCCCGCGCGCTGCGCGAGCTGGTCGGCCCGGACATCGACATCATGTTCGATTGCTACATGGGGTGGACGCTCGAGTACGCGCGCCGCATGCTGCCGCGCCTCGCCGAGTTCAATCCGCGTTGGCTCGAAGAGCCTGTGATCGGCGACGACATCGAAGGCTACGTCGAGCTGAAGAAGATGGGCATGTTCCCGATCTCCGGCGGCGAGCACGAGTTCACCATCTACGGCTTCAAGGACCTGCTCGAGCGGCGTGCGGTGGACGTGATCCAGTACGACACCAACCGCGTGGGCGGCATCACGGCGGCGCGAAAGATCAACGACATGGCCGAGGCCTGGTCGGTGCCGGTGATCCCGCATGCCGGGCAGATGCACAACTATCACCTCACGATGGCGAGCACCGCTTCGCCGATGTCGGAGTTCTTCCCGGTGCACGACGTCGAGGTGGGCAACGAGCTCTTCTATTACATTTTCAAGGGCGACCCGCAGCCGGACAAGGGCTATCTCCAGCTCGACGACAACAAACCCGGGCTCGGACTCGAACTCGACGACCGGTATCTGAAAGACTTCAACGTCATCGAGAAGCGCTGAAGATGGAGACCTCGCACATGCAAGCCATGGTTCGGGCGCTCGGGGCCATCGCCCTTCTTGCTGCCTCGACGGTCGCGTCTGCACAGACATGGCCCACCAAGAACGTGCGCATCCTGGTCGGCGCCCCGCCCGGCGGCGGCACCGATATCATCGCCCGTCTTTTTGCCGACAAGTTCGCAACGGCCTTCGGCCAGCCGGTCATCGTCGAGAACCGCCCCGGTGCCTCGAACACGATCGCCGCCGACCTTACGGCCAAGGCGCCTCCTGACGGGTACACCCTGTTGGTGGCAACGACGACCGGCCAGGCCATCGCCCCCCACCTCATGAAGCTCGGCTACGACCCGCTGAAAGGTCTCGCGCCGGTTGCGCTGATCGCCAACGTCCCGAACGTGCTCGTCGTCAACAACGACGTCCCCGCGAAGACCGTGAAGGAACTGGTCGCGCTCATCAAGGCGGCCCCGGACAAGTATTCCTACGGCTCCTCCGGCCCCGGCAGCACGCAGCACCTCGCCGGCGAAGCCTTCGCGCACGCGCTCGGGCTGAAGATGGTGCACGTGCCATACAAGGGGTCGGCCCAGGCACTCACGGACCTTCTCGGCGGGCAGATCCAGATGGCGTTCGACACCACCTCCTCGGCGATCAGTCACATCACGAGCGGGAAGGTGCGCCCGCTCGCGGTCATGTCGCCGAAGCGCTCCCCGCAACTCCCGAACGTCCCCACGCTCGCCGAGGCCGGGTTCCCTGGTATCGAGATGACCACCTGGTACGGGCTGTTCGTCACCGGCGGTACGCCCAGGCCGATCGTCGATCGGCTGTACCAGGAGACGATGAAAGCGTTGCAGATGCCCGACGTACGGAAGCGTCTCGCAGACCTCGGCGGCGAGCCGGGCACCCTCACCGAGGCGGAGTTCGCGGCCCTGAACAAGACGGACTTCGACCGGTTCGGCAAGCTGATCCGCGAGGCGAAGATCCAGTTGCAGCAGTAGCGTGGCGCGCGCCGATGCGATCGGCAACATGAATTGATCCTGCCGCCGTGCGCGGCGGTTTTTCTGGAGGAGGAAGGAACCATGTCGAAGAGAGCGTTTGCAGTAGCCGTGACCCTCGCAGCGAGCCTCGCGGCCGCGTCTTCAGCGCCCGCGCAGTCGAGCTGGAAGTTCCGCTTCGCCCATGCGGGCCCCGAAACCTCGTCGCAGCATCTCGCCGCCCAGGAATTCGTGCGCCTCGTGAAGGAGCGGACCAACGGCGAAGTGCAGATCCAGATCTTCGGCGGGAGCGTGCTCGGCAACGACCAGGCGACGATCTCCGGCGCGCGCGGCGGCACCATCGACATCGTGATGGCGGGGAACCCGAACTTCACCGGCATCGTGCCGAAGCTGAACGCGCTCGACATCCCGTACGTCTTCGACGGCTCGGCGCACGCGTACCGGACGCTCGACGGCGCCGCCGGCCGCCAGCTGCTCGACGAGCTCGGCAAGTTCAACCTGAAAGGACTCGCGTTCTGGGAAGTCGGCTTCCGCTCGATCACCAACAGCAAGCGCCCGGTCCGCACACCGGAGGACGTGCGCGGCCTGAAGATCCGCACCACGCCCAACCCGGCCCACATCCAGGCGTTCCAGCTGCTCGGCGCCAACCCGGTGCCGATGGCGATCGGCGAGCTGTATACCGCGCTCGAGACCGGCGCCGTCGACGCGCAGGAGCATCCGGTCGAGATCACCTGGTCGGCGAAGTACAACGAGGTCCAGAAGCACCTCACGATGACCCGCCACGCGTACACCGCGCTGATCGTCGTCATGAACAAGTCGAAGTTCGACGCGTTGCCACCCCAGCATCAGAAGGCCCTGTTGGACTCGGCTGCGGACGGTGCGCGTTTCCAGCGCGACATGAACCAGCGCAAGGAGGTGGAGATCCTCGCCGACCTCAAGAAGAAGGGCATGCAGGTGATCGAAACGGTCGATGCGGGGCCGTTCCGCAAGGTAGTGCTCGACCCGGTCAAGAAGACGTTCGTCGAGAAGAACGGGCCGGAAGTCCTCAACGCCATCGACGCGGCGCGCAACTAGCGCTGCCTCTGACACGACGCGATGAGCGGCGACCTGCGAGCCGAGTTCCTGCGCACCGGGCGCGATGCCGACATGCCGATCGTCGATGCGCATCATCACTTCTGGGACATCGAGCGCAACAATCATCCGTGGCTGCGCGAGCGGCCGCTCATCTCGTTTCGCTACGGCGACTACAGCGAAATCTGCCGGAACTTCTTGCCCGACGATTACTTCCGCCACGCTGCGGGGCATCGCGTGGTGAAGACCGTCTACATGGAGGCCGAATGGGCGCCGAACGATCCGCTCGGCGAGCCGCGCTGGGTGGCGGAGGTCGCCCGCGCCACCGGGTTCCCGAACGCGATGGCAGGCCAGGCGTGGCTCGACCGCGAGGACATCGACGCGGTCCTGCGCGGCCACGCCGCTTTCGCGATGGTGCGGAGCGTGCGCCACAAGCCCCGCTCGGTGCCGCGGCGCGAGGATTACCGCGAACACTACGCCGCCCCGGGGTCGATGCGCTGTCCGCGCTGGCGCGACGGCTACGCGAAGCTCGCGCGCCACGGGCTGATGTTCGAGCTGCAGGCGCCGTGGTGGCACTTCGGCGAAGCGCTCGAGCTCGCGCGCGACTTTCCGGCGACGACGCTCATCGTCAATCACACCGGCTTGCCTGCGGACCGCAGCGTCGAGGGGCTGGCGGCCTGGCGGCGAGCCCTCGAGCGTCTCGCCGTCGCGCCGAACGTGCATCTCAAGATCTCCGGCATCGGCGTGCGGAACGAGCCGTGGACCGTCGCTGCGAACGGGCCCGTAGTGCGCGACGCGATCCGGATCTTCGGCGTGGACCGGTGCATGTTCGCAAGCAACTTCCCGGTCGACGGCGTGGTCGCGAGCTTCGACGCGATCTATTCGGGATTCAAGGCCATCACGGCGGATCTCGATCCGCACGACCGGCTGAAGCTCTTTCACGACAACGCCGTGGCGCTGTACCGGCTGAACTGAGAACCGAGGAGGGACGCATGCGAGTGCTTCATCTACTTGTCGCCGCGATCGCTGGTAGCCTCATGGCTGGGGCGGCCGCTGCCCAGGAATTCAAGGCGCGGCTCGGCACCAGCCTGCCGGACTCGCATCCGCAGACGCTCGGCGCGCGCAAGTTTGCTGAGTTGGCGGAGACGAAAACCGCCGGGCGGGTGAAGATCCAAGTGTTCTCGAACGGCACGCTCGGCAACGACGTCGTCATGACGTCCGCGCTGCAGGGCGGAACCATCGACTTCACCGTGCCGTCGACGGCCACGCTCGCGACGCTTGTGAGGGAGTTCGGCGTGGTCGGGCTGCCGTTCTCCTTTGCCAGCGAGACCGAGGCGGACGCGGTACTCGACGGGCCGTTCGGGCAGAAGCTGCTCGCCAAGCTCCCCGAGAAGGGGCTGGTGGGTCTCGCGTTCTGGGAAAACGGCTTCCGTAACGTCACCAACAGCAAGCGGCCGATCCAGCGCGCCGAGGACCTTCAGGGGCTGAAGATCCGCACGATGCAGAACAACCTGTATATCGATCTGTTCAACGGCCTCGGCGCGAACGCCGTGCCGATGGCCGTGACGGAGCTGTTCACGGCGCTCGAGACACGCGTCGTCGACGCCCAGGAGAACCCCTACACGGTCGTCCATGCGCAGAAGTTCTACGACGTGCAGAAGTACGTCTCGGCAACGGGGCACGCCTACGACGCGCTGGTGCTCATTGCGTCGAAGAAGCTCTGGGACAAGCTCACGCCCCCGGATCAGAAGGCGCTACAGGAGGCCGCGCGGGAGGCGACGCTCTTCGAGCGGCAACAAAGCCGCGAGCTGAACGCGAAGCTCCGCGGCGAGCTCGCCAAGCTCGGGATGCAGATCAACGACGTTTCCGACGCCGAGCGTGCGCGCATGCGCGAAAAGCTGAAGCCGGTGCTCGCCAAATACTCGGCGGCCCTCGGTGAGCCGCTCGTGAACGAGTTCTACGCCGAGATCGACAAGCAACGCAAGGCAGGAAAGTAGCCGGCATGAAACCGAGCTACATCAACGGTCGCTGGGTCGAGGGCGCAAGCGGCGAACCCAACGTCACCGCGTCCGACACGTCGGACGTGATCGACGAATACGCCCGCGGCGACCGTGCGCAGGCCGAAGCGGCGATCGAAGCTGCCGGCGCTGCGTTCCCGCAGTGGACCGTCGCAAGCCCGCAGGTGCGCTCATGATCACCCAGACCTTGTTGCTGGTGCAGAAATGTGCCCACACGTTCAGCTTCTACGATCTCGCCAGCGGTGCTGCCGAGAAACACATCGTGCTACCGAACTTCCCGCACGAGTTCACCGTCGATGCGCGCCGCAAGCTTGCGTACGTGGGCCACTACGGCATCGAGACCGCCAGCCACCTGGGCGACGTGGGCGGCCATTCGGTGTTCGTCATCGACCTCGAGAAGCGCCAGCACACCGAGACGCTCAACCTCTGGCCGTACTACCGCCCGCACGGCCTCACCGTGGACGGCGAGGGTCGGCTGTACGTGATGTCGGAAGCGCACAACACGCTGCTGCGGTTCAGCGCGCCGCCGGCGCAGCGCGTGCCAGATCTCGCCGTGCCCTCGGGCGGATACAAGACGCACCTATTCGCGTTGACCCGCGACGCGCAGATCGCGTTCGCGCTCAACCTGCTGTCGAACACGGTCACCAAGATCAGGCCCAACGACCCGACGTTCGCGCCGGTGGCGGTGATGCCGGGGCCAGTGCCGGAGGGAAACTGCCTCTCGGCGGACGAGACGCTGTTGTACGT
Source organism: uncultured beta proteobacterium (assembly GCA_963744255.1). Taxonomy (GTDB): domain Bacteria; phylum Pseudomonadota; class Gammaproteobacteria; order Burkholderiales; family SG8-39; genus DATEDA01. The sequence goes on along the minus strand of CAVUSZ010000053.1, from coordinate 13,365 downwards.
CGCGAACCGCGGTGACGACACGATCGTCGCCGTCGACACTGCCAGCATGCAGGTGATCAAGCGCGGCAAGACGCGGCGCGACCCGAATCGCGTCTATCGCACGACCGACCCGAGGGGTCGCGACTGGCTGCTCGCTACCAACTCCGGCGAGCAGACCCTGTCAGTCTTCGACACCGATCTGCGCGAGCTGAAATGCATCGAGTTGCCGGCGAATCCGCTTGCGCTCTCGTTTCATCCGACCGAGCGCGCCGCCTTCCTGTCGTTTCAGGATGACAAGGTACGTCGGCTCAACCTCGACAGCTTCGCGTTCGAGTCGGAGCTCGCTACGCTGCGCGAGCCGGACTCCTCTTACGTCTGGCTGCACTGACTCGTCATCCGATGTGAGATCGCACGGACAAAGGGGACCGCGGCGTGACGCGGCGAGCTCGACGTCTACTCAAAGTTCGACGGAGGTTTCAGTGAGCGCTTTCCAGTCCACGCGGTTCAAAGGCGTCTTTCCCGTCGCCCCGACGACGTTCACGGAGCGCGGCGATCTGGACCTCGCCAGCCAGAAGCGATGCATCGACTTCATGATCGATGCCGGCTCCAACGGAATCTGCATTCTCGCTAACTTCTCGGAGCAGTTCGCCCTCGCGGACGACGAGCGGGAGCTGCTGACCCGCACGGTTCTCGAGCACGTCGCCGGCCGGGTGCCGGTCATCGTCACCACGACCCACTACAGCTCCCGCGTGTGTGCCGCGCGCAGCCGGCGAGCGCAGGACCTGGGCGCGTCGATGATCATGGTGATGCCGCCTTATCACGGCGCCACGTTTCGCGTTCCGGAGCCCCAGATCGACGAATTCTTCCGGACGCTTTCAGACGCGATCGATATCCCGATCATGATCCAGGACGCGCCCGCCAGCGGCACGGTGCTGCCCGCCCCGTTCCTCGCCCGCCTGGCGCAGGAAATCGCGAACGTCGCGTACTTCAAGATCGAGGTGCCGCAAGCGGCGGCAAAGCTGCGCGAGCTGATCCGGCTCGGCGGCGGCGCGATCGAAGGACCGTGGGACGGCGAGGAGGCGATCACGATGTATCCGGACCTCGAGGCCGGCGCCACCGGGTGCATGAGCGGCGGGGCGTACCCGGATGGCCTCCGCCCCATTTTCGACGACTTCCACGCGGGCCGGCGCGAGCAGGCGTTCGCCGGTTATCAGCGCTGGTTGCCGCTCATCAACCACGAGAACCGCCAGGGCGGGCTCCTCGCGTGCAAAGCGCTCATGAAGGAAGGCGGAGTGATCGCGTGCGAAGCGCCGCGTCACCCGTTCCCGCCGCTGCACCCGGCCACGCGTGCCAGCCTCATCGAAACGGCTCGCCGCCTCGATCCGCTCGTCCTGCGCTGGGGAAAGTAGTCTCCCGAAGACCAGAGGAAGGCATCAATGGAGCTGACCGGGAAGTCGCTCATCGGCAGCACCGCGGTGTACGGCGGCGAAACCGCCTACCGCGGCGTGGACCCCGCTTCGGGCCGGGAGATCGAGCCGGCCTATGGCGGCGCCGGGGCAGCTGATCTGGACCGCGCTTGTGCGCTCGCGTGGGCCGCGTTCGACGGGTATCGCGAGACGAGCCTCGAGCGGCGCGCGCGCTTCCTGGAGACGATCGCGACCCGCATCCTCGACCTCGGCGAGGGGTTGATCGAGCGCGCCATGCTGGAGACGGCCCTGCCGCGCACTCGAATCGAAGGCGAGCGTGCGCGCACGGTCGGGCAGTTGCGCCTGTTCGCGGACGTCGTGCGGGACGGCAGCTGGCTGGACGCGCGCATCGATCGCGCGCAACCGGAGCGCCAGCCGCTGGCGCGGCCGGAGTTGCGCTTGCGCAACGTGCCGCTGGGGCCGGTCGCCGTGTTCGGAGCCAGCAATTTCCCGCTCGCGTTCTCGGTGGCCGGTGGCGACACCGCTGCCGCACTCGCGGCGGGGTGCCCGGCGGTGGTGAAGGCGCATCCCGCGCATCCAGGGACATCCGAGCTGGTGGGCCGGGCAGTGCAGGCGGCGGCGACCGAATGCGGGATGCCCGAAGGCGTCTTCTCGCTGCTCTACGGCGTCGGCAATTGGCTGGGTGGCGCACTGGTCGCCGACCCGCGGATCAAGGCCGTGGGGTTCACCGGATCGCGTGCGGGCGGCATCGCACTGATGCGCATCGCGAACGAGCGGCCGGAGCCCATCCCGGTCTACGCCGAGATGAGCAGCATCAATCCGGTGCTCGTCCTGCCCGCAGCGCTCGCGGCGCGCGGTGAGCGGATCGCGGCGGGTTTCGTTGCAGCGCTGACCCTCGGCGCGGGTCAGTTCTGCACCAACCCCGGTCTGATCCTCGCACCGGAAGGACGTGCGCTGGAGGACTTCGTGGCGAAAACGTCGGCAGCGCTGGCGGCGTGTCCGGCGGCGCCCATGCTAACCCCCGGAATCGCGAGAACGTACGAACGCGGCGTCGAGCGGCTTGCCTCGCACCCGCAAGTCGAGACCATTGCGCGGGGACAAGGCGGAACCGGTGTGAATCTTGGACGGTCTGTGTTGTTGGCCACGGACGCGCAGAGCTTTCTCGCGAACGAGGTCCTCCAGCAGGAAGTGTTCGGCGCGTCGTCGCTGCTGGTCCGCTGCCGCGATCTAAACACGATGCGCGAACTGGTGGAGGACATGGAGGGCCAGCTCACGATCACGCTGCAGATGGACGAGGCCGACCTGCCCGACGCGCGCGCGCTGCTGCCCACGCTCGAGCGCAAGGCCGGGCGCCTGCTCGTCAACGCATTCCCCACCGGCGTCGAGGTCGCGCACGCAATGGTCCACGGCGGCCCCTTTCCAGCGACTTCCGACGGACGCTCGACCTCGGTCGGCTCGCTGGCGATCCGGCGGTTCCTGCGGCCCGTTTGCTACCAGGACTTTCCTGGCGCTCTGCTTCCAGAGGCGCTAAGCGACAGCAATCTGGCGCGAATTCCACGGCAGATCGAGGGCAAGTTCGCCGTGTAGGCGTTGAAACGAGGCGCGTACCGCGAGGACGTCGTCGATCGCGACCTCAGGCCGCCGAGACCCCCGCGCGGCTCGTGTACCGCGGCCGGGACGCGAGCAGGAGGTCATAGAGCTGCTGCGCCGCCGGGGAGAGCGAGCGACCCCGGCGGCGGATCAGGCCGACCGTGCGGGTGACCGTCGGCTCGACGAGCGGGATGCTCACGAGCACCGGGTGATCGGTGCCGGGCATCGCAAGCCGCGGGACCGCCGCAACCCCTAGCCCCGCTTCCACCAGTCCCACGAGCGTCGACACGTGGCGAACCTCGTAGAACCAGCGCGGCCGGGCGGGGATGTCGGTCAGGGCGAGATCGATCAGCAGCCGGTTGCCGCTCGACTTGGCGACCGTCATGTATTCGTACTCGTTCAGCTCGGCCCAGGTGAGCTTGCGCTTGCGCGCGATCGGATGGTCGCGGCGGCAGGCGGCGACGAAGGGCTCCTTGAGGACCGGCTCGAACTCGATCTCCGGCTCCTGCGTGCCGATGAAGTTGAGCCCGAAGTCGGCCTCCCCGCGGATCACCGTCGACAGCACCGCGTTCGCGTCCTCGTCGACCACGCGCACGCGGATCTTCGGATAGCGCTCGTGATACTGCTTCATCACGCCCGGGAGGAAGTAGTGAACCGCCGAGGGGACGCAGGCGACGGTGACCTCGCCGGTCCGCTTGGCGGCGACGTCGCGGATGCCGAGCAGCGTGTTCTCGAGCTCGTCGAGGAGGTCGCGAGCCTTGCGCGCGAAGTCGCGGCCGACCGCGGTCAGGTTCACGCTGCGCGTGGTGCGGTCGAAGAGCCGCACGCCGAGCGCCCCCTCGAGCTTCTCGATGCGACGGGAGAGCGCCGGCTGCGAGAGATGCAGCGCTTCGGCGGCCGCGCGGAAGCTCTCGAGCTCGGCGAGGGCGACGAACGCCCGCAGGTCGGCCAGGTCGAAATTCATGCGCGCCTCGCATCAATCCCTGAAAACTTTGCAATTCACATCCTAGTGCCGGAGGAGCAAGATTCGCAACGCCGGCCCGCGGAATCCGCCGCGGCCGGGGCAGGAGGAAAGAACATGTTCCATCGCATCCCGTGCGTGCTGATGCGCGGCGGCACCTCGCGCGGCCCGTATCTCCTCGCGTCCGACCTCCCGGCCGACCCGGCGCGCCGCGACGCGGTGCTGCTGCGGATCATGGGCTCGCCGCACCCGCTGCAGGTCGACGGCATCGGCGGCGCGAGCTCCCTCACCAGCAAGGTCGCGATCGTGAGCGCCTCGCGGCAACCCGGCGCCGACGTCGACTACCTCTTCGCCCAGGTCTCGGTCAACGAGGCGAAGGTCGACACCAAGCCGAACTGCGGGAACATGCTTGCCGGCGTCGGCCCGTTCGCGATCGAGGCCGGCCTGGTCGCGGCGCGCGATTCCGAGACGATCGTGCGGATCTTCAACGTGAACACCTCGACGCTCGTCGAGGCGGTCGTGCAGACGCCGGGCGGGCGCGTCGAGTACGACGGCGATGCCCGGATCGACGGCGTCAACGACGCCGCCGCGGCGATCAAGCTGACCTTCCTCAACGCGATGGGGGCGGTCACCGGGAAGCTGCTGCCGACAGGACGCGTCCTGGACGTCATCGACGGGGTCGAGGCGAGCTGCGTCGACATGGCGATGCCGGTCGTCATCATGGCGGCCGAGGCGTTCGGCAAGACCGGCCGCGAGACGCCGGCCGAGCTCGATGCCGACCGCGAGCTGCTCGCCCGCATCGAGTCGATCCGCCGCAAGGCGGGCCACCTCATGGGGATGGGCGACGTATCGGGAATGGTGGTGCCCAAGCCGGTGCTCGCTTCGCGTCCGCGCGAGCCGGGCGGCATTGCGTCGCGCTACTTCACGCCGCACGCCTGTCATCGCAGTCATGCGGCGACCGGGGCGCTCGCCGTCGGCACCGCCGCCGCGCTGCCGGGGAGCGTCGCGAGCCGCTACGTCAGTCCGGACGGATTCGCCGGCGGCGCGCTCCGGATCGAGCACCCCGCGGGCGCCATCCCGATCGATCTCGAGATGAGCGGAAGCCGCGAAGTGAAGCGCGCCTCGCTGGTGCGCACCGCCCGGCGGATCTTCGAGGGCAACGTGCTCGTCCCGGCTTCCTTGTTCTGATCGCCAACCCTCATTCCACCGACAGGAAAAGTGCTCATGACCCCACTCAAATCGCTCGTCCTCGCCGGCCTCGTCGCGGCCGGGGGGACGCTTCTGGCGGGCGCCGCGCATGCCCAGGCGTACCCCGACCCGAAGAAGCCGATCCGCATCATCGTGCCCACGGCGCCGGCCGGCGGCAACGACGCGATGGCGCGCATCGTCGCGCAGAAGCTGAACGAGCGGCTGAAGCAGCCGGTGATCGTCGAGAACAAGTCGGGCGCGAACGGCGCCATCGGCTCGGAGTACGTCGCGAAGGCCGCGCCGGACGGCTACACGATCCTCTTCGGCTACATCGCGACGCACGGGATCAACCCGGGCCTGAGCAAGCTGCCGTACGACGCGGTGAAGGACTTCGCGCCGATCGCGCAGATCTCGGAGGCGCCGGTCGTGCTGGTCGTGAATCCGGCGGTCCCGGCAAAGTCGGTGCAGGAGCTGATCGCGCTCGCCAAGTCGAAGCCGGGCGCGATCAGCTACGCGTCGGCCGGCAACGGGACCGCCCCGCACATCGCCGCCGAGCTCTTCAAGCAGATGACCGGCGTCGACATGGTCCACGTGCCCTACAAGGGCTCGGGGCCGGCGGTCACGGACACCCTCGCCGGCCAGACGCAGGTGATGTTCCCGAGCCTCGTCGCGGCCAGCGGGCACATGAAGAGCGGCAAGCTCCGCGGGCTGGCGATCAGCGGGAAGGCGCGCTCGCAGCTCTTCCCGTCGCTCCCGACCGTGGCCGAAAGCGGCGTCAAGGGCTTCGAGATCACGCAGTGGTACGGGTTCTTCGCGCCGGCGAAGACGCCGAAGGAGATCGTCGAGAAGCTGAACCGCGAGATCGTCGCGGTGATGAACGACCCGGACACGAAGGCCAAGTTCGCCGCTCAAGGCGCCGAGGTCGTCACGGGCAGCCCGGAGGCGTTCGGCAAGCTCGTCCAGTCGGAGATCGCGAAGTGGAGCCAGCTGATCAAGAGCGCGAAGATCACCGCGGATTGAGTACACCGGAGCGAGCGACGACATGACGCCTGACCAGCAGCCAATACCGGCGACGCTGATCCCCGGCGATGGGATCGGCCCCGAGATCACGGCCGCCGTCGTCGAGATCCTGGACGCGCTCGGTTCGCCGTTCGAGTGGGACACGCAGCTCGGCGGGATGGCGGCGATCGAGGCTGCCGGCGATCCGCTGCCGCCGGCGCTGCTCGAGAGCATCCGCCGCACGAAGCTCGCCTTGAAGGGCCCGCTCGCCACGCCGGTGGGCGGCGGCTTCCGCTCGGTGAACGTGCGCCTGCGCGAGGCGTTCCAGCTCTACGCCAACCTCCGCCCGGCGCGCACCATCGTCCCCGGCGGGCGCTACGACAACATCGACCTCGTGCTCGTGCGCGAGAACCTCGAGGGCCTGTACGTCGCCTTCGAGCACTACATTCCGATCGAGGGCGACCCGCACGCGGTGGCGATCTCCTCGGGGGTCAACACGCGCGCCGGCTCGCGGCGCATCGCCGAGTTCGCCTTCGACTACGCGGTGAAGCACGGCCGCAAGAAGGTCACCATCGTCCACAAGGCGAACGTGCTCAAGGCGCTGACCGGGGTCTTCCTCGAGACCGCGCGCGAGGTGGCGAAGAAGTACGAAGGCAGGGTGCAGGTCGACGACCGCATCGTCGACGCCTGCGCGATGCAGCTGGTGCTCAACCCGTGGCAGTTCGACGTGATCGTGACCACGAACCTCTTCGGCGACATCCTCTCCGACGAGATCGCGGGGCTGGTGGGCGGGCTCGGCATGGCGCCGGGGGCGAACATCGGCGTCGACGCGGCGATCTTCGAGGCGGTGCACGGCTCGGCGCCCGACATCGCCGGCAAGGGCATCGCCAATCCGCTGGCGCTGCTGTTCGCCGCGGCGATGATGCTCGAGCACGTCGGGAAGAACGACCTGGCGGCGCGCATTCATGCCGCGGTCGACAAGACGCTCAACGAGGACAACGTGCGCACCGGCGACCTCGGCGGCAAGGCCACCACCAAGGAACTGACTCAGGCGATCCTGCGCCGATTGAGGTAAGCGCCGGGGGTAGCGAATGCCTCACCGCTCGCGGACAGCGCCGCCGGGCTACTTGGAGTAGATTTGCGGGCCTCGTTCACCGGCGCCAGCCAGGAGAACCGCAATGAAGATTCGCGCCGCAGTGCTCAACGCCATTGGCGCGTCGCAGCCGTACGCCAGGTCGCGCCCGCTCTCGATCGAGGAGATCGACCTCGAAGGGCCGGGCCACGGCGAGGTGTTGGTCAAGATGGCCGCCGCCGGCTTGTGCCACTCCGACCTCTCGGTGATCAACGGCGACCGGCCGCGGCCGACGCCCATGGCGCTCGGCCACGAGGCCGCCGGCACTGTCGAGGAGGTCGGTCCCGGCGTCGACGACCTGAAGAAGGGCGACCACGTGGTGATGGTGTTCGTGCCGAGCTGCGGGCATTGCCTGCCGTGCTCGGAAGGCCGGCCGGCGCTCTGCGAGCCCGGCGCGGCGGCCAACACCAAGGGAACGCTGCTCTCCGGCGCGCGCCGGCTCAAGCGGAAGGGCGAGCCGGTCAACCATCACCTCGGCGTGTCGGCGTTCGCCGAGTACGCGACCGTGTCGCGCCGGTCGCTCGTCAAGGTCGACCCCGAGCTGCCGCTCGACCAGGCGGCGCTCTTCGGCTGCGCAGTGCTCACCGGCGTCGGTGCGGTCGTGAACACTGCGAAGATGCCGGCCGGCGCGAGCGTTGCCGTCATCGGCCTCGGCGGCGTCGGCCTCGCCTCGCTCCTCGGCGCGGTCGCCGCGGGTGCCTCGCGCGTGATCGCGATCGACCTCGCGGACGACAAGCTCGACTTCGCGAGAGAGCTGGGTGCGACCGACACGTTCAACGCGCGCAAGGACACGACTGCCGACGAAGTGCGCGCCGCGACCGCGGGCGGCGTCGACTACGCGTTCGAGCTTGCCGGCTCGGTGAAGGCGATGGAGCTTGCGTACAGGATTACGCGCCGCGGCGGCACGACCGTGACTGCGGGCCTGCCGCCGCCGAGCGCGAACTTCTCCTTCCCGCAGGTCGGCCTCGTGGCCGAGGAGCGCACCATCAAGGGCAGCTACATCGGCACCTGCGTGCCGGTGCGCGACCTGCCGCGGTACATCGCGCTCTTCCGCCAGGGGCGGTTGCCGGTCGATCGGCTGCTCACCCATCGCCTGAAGCTGGAGGAGATCAACGAAGGTTTCGATCGTCTGCACGAGGGCAAGGCGATCCGTCAGGTCGTCGTCTTCTAGCCATGGCGAACGAGTCTCGCGCTTCGGCCGGGGATCCGTCCGCGAACGCGGGCGGCGCGCGACCGGACTTCGCCAATCCCATCGGCACGTTTCTCGATACGTACAAGCGATCGATGGAGGGAATGTTCGCGCAGCTGGGCGCGGCGAAGGGCATGCACTGGAACGACCCGGCGCAGGTGCTCGAGTGGATGAAGAAGACGGCCGCGTTCCCGTCGGCGATGCCGGGAGCAGACTTCGCCAAAGCGTTCGCGCCGCCGCTCGACGCCGCGGGACTCGCCGGCGCGATGACGGGGGCGTTCACCAGCAATCCGCTCCTCGCCGGCATCCGGCACATCTTCGCGGGCGCGCACGATGCGGTGGGCTGGGGCCTGTACACGCAGCTTGCCGAAGCGATGACCGAAGTCGGGCGCGCGGAGGCCGATGCGGCCGCGGCGCAGACGCAGGCGTGGAAGCTCGTCGGCGAGATCTGGGAGACCGCCCGGTCGCGCTTCGGCGAGGAGCTGAAGGCGATGGCGGGCCGCGGCGAATCGTTCGCCGACGTGCAGGCCTTCCTGCGCGCCTGGACGGCGGTGCTCGACAAGGCTGCGCACGAGGCGCTGCAGCGGGAGCCGGGCCTGGCGGTCAGCACCAGTGCGATGCGCGCGCTCTCGCGCCTGCGCGCCGCGCAGAACCGTGCGGTCGAGCTGGTCAGCGAGATCTACAACGTCCCCACCCGCGCCGAGGTCGACGAGGCGTACCGGATGATCCACGAGCTGCGCAAGGAGGTGCGCGCGCTGCGCAAGCGCGCCGACTGACATGGGAACCAAGACTGCCTCGAAGACAAGTGCGGGGAAGGGCGGACCGGCCCTCCTCGACGTCTCGCCCTCCGCGCTCGCAAGAGAGCTCGCCGAGGTCCGCGAGAAGATCGAGCGCGGCGCGAAGCTCCTCGCCGAGCTGAAGGAAGACGAGATCGAGATCGCGCTGACGCCGAAGGACGAGGTGTGGCGCCGCGACTCGGTGACGCTCCACCGCTACCGGCCGGTCGTCGCCAGCCCGCTCGCGGTGCCGGTGCTCGTCTGCTACGCGCTGATCGGCCGCTACCAGATGATCGACCTCGAGCGCGAGCGCTCGTTCGTCAAGAAGCTCCTCTCGCAGGGCCTCGACGTGTACGTGATCGACTGGGGCAAGCCCAAGCGCGCGCAGCGCTGGCTCGACATCGACGACTACGTCAACGGCTACCTCGACGAGTGCGTCGACGTCGTACGCGAGCGGAGCGGCGCGCCGAAGATCAATCTGCTCGGCATCTGCCAGGGCGGCGTCTTCAGCCTGGCCTACGCGGCGCTCCACCCGGAGAAGATCAAGAACCTGATCCTCACCGTCACGCCGGTCGATTTCCACGCCGATCGGGGCCACGAGGTTCCCGGGGCCGGCTACATGAACCTCTGGATGCGCGCCGCGCGCGAGGAGGACATCGACCTGATGGTCGATGCGTGGGGCAGCCTGCCCGGGCCGCTCGTCGGTCTCGCGTTCCTGATGATGAACCCGGTCAACAACATCGCGAAGTACACGACCGATCTCGTGCGCATCATCGACGACCCGGCGAAGCTGAAGGGCTTCCTCCGCATGGAGCGCTGGATCGCCGACCGGCCGGACCATCCGGGCGAGGTGCTGCGGCAGTGGCTGCGCGACCTGTACCAGCGGAACCTCCTGGTGAAGAACGAGCTCGTGCTCGGCGGCGAGCGCGTCGATCTCGGGAACGTCCGGATGCCGGTGCTCAACGTCTACGCGAAGGAGGACGTGATCGTCCCGCCGCCGAGCAGTCGCGGCCTCAAGGGTCGCGCCGGCACCGCCGACTACACCGAGATCGAGGTGCCCGGCGGCCACATCGGCACCTTCGTCGGCTCGAAGGCGCAGAAGACGCTCGCGCCGGCGATCGTCGAGTGGATCAAGGCGCGGATCTAGCGGACAGCCGAGCACCCGCGCGGAGGACGCGGTCCATGAAGCACAAGGTCGTCACCGCCGAACAGGCGCTCGCGCTGGTGCGCGATGGCGACACCGTCGCGGTCTCGGGTTTCGTCGGTACCGGCACGCCGGAGGCGCTTATCGGCGCGCTCGAGTCGCGCTTCCGCCAGTCCGGCGGCCCGAAGGACCTCACGTTCGTGTTCGCCGCCGCGCCGGGCGACGGCAAGGACCGCGGCCTCAACCGCCTCGCGCACGAGGGCCTGGTGCGGCGCGCGGTCGGCGGACACTGGTCGCTCGTGCCGAAGCTCGGGGCGCTCGCCGTCGACGGGCGCATCGAAGCGTACAACCTGCCGCTCGGCGTGATCTCGCAGCTCTTCCGCGAGATCGGCGCGCACCGCCCCGGCATATTCACGAAGGTCGGCACCGGCACGTTCGTCGACCCGCGGCAAGGCGGCGGGAAGATCAACGCCCGCACGACCGAGGATCTCGTCCACCTGCACACTATCGACGGCGTGGAGTGGCTGCATTACAAGGCGTTCCCCATCAACATCGCGCTGCTGCGCGGGACGACCGCGGATGCGGCGGGCAACGTGACGATGGAGCGCGAAGCGCTCACGCTCGACGCGCTCGCCATCGCCACCGCGGCGAAGAACTCCGGCGGGTTCGTGATCGTGCAGGTGGAGCGCATGGCAGCGACCGGCTCCCTCAACCCGCGACAGGTCGTGATCCCGGGCGCGCTGGTCGATTGCGTCGTGCTCGCGAGCGCTGCCGACCACATGCAGACCTACGGCACGGCGTACAGCCCGGCGCTCTCGGGCGAAACGCGCGCGCCGCTCGGCGCGCAGCTGCCGATGCGGCTCGACGAGCGCAAGATCATCGCCCGCCGCGCCGCGTTCGAGCTGCCGCTGGGCGGCGTCGTGAACCTCGGCATCGGCATGCCCGAGGGCGTTGCCGCGATCGCCGCCGAGGAGGGGCTCTCGACCTACTTCACGCTCACCGCCGAGCCGGGCGTGATCGGCGGCGTGCCGCAGGGCGGGCTCGACTTCGGCGCGGCGGTGAACGCCGACGCGATCATCGACCAGAACCAGCAGTTCGACTTCTACGACGGCGGCGGGCTCGACCTCGCGGTCCTCGGCATGGCGCAGACCGACCGCGCCGGGAACGTCAACGTCAGCCGGTTCGGCCCGAAGCTCGCCGGCGCCGGCGGCTTCATCAACATCAGCCAGAACGCGCGCAAGCTCGTGTTCGCCGGCACGCTCACCGCCGGCGGGCTCGAGGTCCGGGTCGCGGACGGGAAGCTGCAGATCGTCACCGAAGGCAGGCACCGAAGTTTGTCGAGGCGGTCGAGCAGATCACGTTCAACGGCGCGCAAGGGTCGGCGGAGGCCGGGAGGACGGTGCTCTACGTCACCGAGCGCTGCGTCTTTCGCCTTGCGCCCGAGGGGCTGGAGCTCGCCGAGGTCGCGCCGGGGATCGACATCGAGCGCGACATCCTCGCGCACATGAGCTTCCGGCCGATCGTGCGCGAGCCGAAGACCATGGACGCGCGGATCTTCGGCGTCGACCCGATGGGGCTCGAGGACACGCTGCTCCTGATGGACTTCGCCGAGCGGCTGAGCTACGACGCCGAGCGCAACGTCGTCTTCCTCAACCTCGAGGGGCACTCGATCCGCACGCGCGACGACGTCGACCGGATGCACAACGTGCTCGACGTCTACTATCGGCCGCTTCCGGCCGGGTTCTCGGTGGTGGTCAACTACGACAACTTCCGGCTCGACGACCGCCTCGCCGAGCGCTACTTCGGCATGATCCGCGGCCTCGCCGAGCGTTACGGTTACACTGTGACGCGTTACACGACGAGCGCGTTCCTGCGGACGAAGCTCGGCGAGGGATTGTCGCGGCGCGGCATGGCGCCGCATGTTTTCGAGACGCGGGCCGAGGCGCAAGCCTACGCAGCGGCGCACCGCGCGAAGTGACGTGTTCTGCTGAGGAGGCGTCGAATGAGACCTGCGGTGATGCTTTTCGGGGCGCTCGCGTTCGCGGGCGCGGCGTCGGCGCAGCAGATCCCAACCGGACGTTCAGAGTCATCGTGCCCTCGCCACCCGGACAGGCCACCGATCTCGCCGCGCGGCTGGTCGCGCAGAAGCTCTCGGAGGCGCTCGGACAGCCGTTCGTCGCGGACAATAAGCCCGGCGCCGGCGGCAGATCGGCGCCGAAGCCGTGGTCAAGGCCGCGCCCGACGGGTACTTGTTGCTTGCCGCGTCGAGCGGACCGATCTCGATCATGCCGGTGCTGCAGAAGACGCCGTACGAGCCGCTGAAGGATCTGGCGCCGGTAGCCTGATCGCGCGGTTCCGTTCGCGCTCGTCACCCATCCTCTTTCCGGCCGCGAACGCGAAGGAGTTCGTCGCCGTGTCAGGGCGAATCCGGACAAGTACACCTTCTCCTCGTCCGGCACCGGCGCGACTGCGCACCTGTTCGCCGAGCTGTTCAACTCGATGGCGCGGCTCAGGCGCGGCACGTGCCCTACAAGGCACCGTGCCGGCGCTCACCGACGTGATGAACGGCCAGATCACCTACGCGGTCGAGACGGTGGCCGCGACCGGGTCCCACATCAAGGCGGGCCGGCTCAAGGCCTTCGGGTCTCGACGGCGCGGCGCCGGCGGCGCTGCCGACGTGCCGCCGCTCGCCGAGGCCGCCGATCTGCCCGACTACGATGCCGCGGCCTGGATCGGCTATGCCGCGCCGCCGGGGACGCCGCGCGAGGTCCTCGCGCGCCTTGCCGCCGAGATCCAGAAGGCGCTCGCCGCCGACGAGCTGAAGGAGCGCTTTGTCTCCTCGGCATCGACACGGCGTCGAGCACGCCGGACGAGATGGCGGCGTTCCTGCGCCGCGAGCAGGACCGCTACGCGATGATCGTCAGGGAACGCGACATCAAGATCGAGCGATAGCGCGGCGGGTTGGAACGCGTAGGCGTCC
>CAVUSZ010000052.1:0-40033 GCA_963744255.1 uncultured beta proteobacterium | reverse complement strand
CTCAGTCGATCCTGATCGGTCACAAGACTAGCGTGCCGGCGAATAATGGCGCTGCGTGCACTCGCGGCTCCAGGGCGGAAGATTTGCTTTGGTGTGATGAACTGCGACACTTTGGCTGTTATGCACGACGGCTGGAAGGGCGCGACAATTTCATCCATGTCGCCGGCAACCCCACCATGGGTCGAACGGATGAGCCTGCATCGCTGGTATGCGATCTCCGGGGATCGCCCGGACCTCGAATTGCAGGCGACGCCACTGGGACGCGATACCTGATCGACACCGATCCGGCCGCGACCCGCAGTTGAATCCGGCGCGTACGCCGAAGGAGCGGCTGCGGCGACTGCTGGGCGCGATCCGCAAGTCGCCCTGGCATGGCTTGCGCGAATTCAGCGCGATCACCGAGGCATGGAACGGCGCGGTCTACGCGTCGCGTTTCGGGGCCAGCGGCTCGATGATCGTTTTCGGAGGCGGGCATAAGATTATTTCGGTTCGGACGTCCATGCCTTCGATCTGGCTTCCCGGGAGTGGAGCAGAATCTCGATGGCTATGTCTGGGTGCGACAACGAATACGGAGAGGGCGCGAGATATCCCGATTCGGTGTATCCGGACGGCTCGCCGCTTCCGCCGCATACTTATGGCTACGCCCAGTATGACCCGCGAGGTAATGATTACATTTGTCAAAGGCCAGACGGAGTTGGGCCGGGACGTCAAGGCAGTCGCGATACCACATCTTTTCAACCTCGACACGCTGCGCTGGCGGCATGGCCCGCGGCATCCCACGGCGATCCTGAACTCCGGCGGCTGGACCACCTGGGACGACTCACGCCGTATGCTATGGGGACATTCGGGCGACGATGGCGGAGGCAACGCCTTCATCGGCTTCATCCCGATGGCGACAACGGACGGCACCTTCGGACGCTGGACCGATCACTTCCCGAACAAGCTGCCCGGGATCGCCAATCACAACGCCATGCAGTTCGATCCGTTGCGCGACGTCATCGTCGTGTCGGTGCACGCGCGCGACGAGTTGTATGCGATCGATCCGGCCGATCCGGGGCGGGAGATCGTCCGCCTGAATCCGCGGGCAACCCCTGTTGCGGCCGTTTGCGGCAATGGAATACGCGCCGAACTCGCTCGTCTCGTCTATTTCTCCCCGCTGGACGGGGGAATCGTGTACACCATCGCACCATCGCGTGAACAGGTTTCGGGCGGCGGACTGGTCGAGGAATGGACCTGGCAGGCACACCAACCCGCGGCCGGGACCCTGAGGCCGATCGCCGACGCGGCGGGTCATTCGCGCTTCGGGGTGAACTTGTCTCACGTTTTTGGACGATTTCGAATTGCCGCCATTGAAGGTGTCGATGTCGCCATTCTGGTTCGGCATGTCGACAGCCCGGTATATGCGTGGAGACTCAACTGAAGCGTCCAGATACCCCGACATCGACCGCGGGACAGCCGCAGGCGGGCACGGTATTGCCGTTGAGCGTCCGCTTCCGGCGCGGCCGGACGTCGGGAATGGGTCGACACTTGTCGTTCGCCAACGGTGAGTTTGGCCAACAGCAGCTGCTCGGGCCTAGCCGCCAGAGTCGCTCGATGGCTGACAATGGATCAGCCCACAACCGGGCGGCTACTACACTGGCTGGTATCGACCCGCTTGACCGGTCCCGGCAGCGAGCGATGGTAGCCCGGGCAGCCTGGACGATGTAAGGTATAGCCGTTAGCCCCGACTCTTCACGTTGGTGTCGGTTCCGTTGCCCCCTGTTCCGCCGTCCTTCCCGGAGACACGCCATGGAGACCTACTACAAGGGCCAGCATCTCGCCGACTTCGCTAAGATCGCCGAGGGTAGCCCGGAGCTCGGCAAGAAGTTCTTCGACTACTACGGGGCCGTATTCGCGGACGGCGCGTTGACGGCGCGCGAGAAGAGCCTGATCGCGCTCGCGGTCGCACACACAGTGCAATGCCCCTATTGCATCGACGCCTATACGCAGGACTGCCAGCAGAAGGGCGCGGACTTCGAGCAGATGACCGAGGCCGTGCACGTGGCCGTCGCGATCCGTGGCGGCTCTTCGCTGGTGCACGGCATGCAGATGCGGGAACACGTGAAAAGACTGGGAATGTAGATGGACACCGCTGCCATTCCGATCCGGCTCCGGGAAGTCGCCACTGACCTCGCGGAGGATCGCGCAACGCCGCGCGCAACATCGACGCTGCATCGCCGGCGCGCGCCGTTCTCCGCGACGGCCGAGCAGTTGCGGGTGCTGGCGTCGCTGCGCATCGAGCGCGACGGCCGCCGGGTGGAGTTCAACCGATTCGTCGTCGGCGCGCTGCCGCCGGCGCGCCTGGAAATCTTTCAGGTCAACCTAGGCAAGCTCTGCAACATGACCTGCGCGCATTGTCATGTCGATGCGGGCCCCGACCGCACCGACGCGATGATGTCGGACGCCACGCTCGAGCAGGTCATCGCCGCGATCGGACGCACGCAGGCGCATACGGTCGATATCACCGGTGGCGCTCCGGAACTGCATCCGCGTTTCCGGGACCTCGTGGCCGCCAGTCTCGCAGCAGGCAAGCGCGTGATGGATCGGTGCAATCTTACGGTGCTGCTGCTGCCCCGCAATGCCGGTCTCGTCGAGTGGCTTGCCGAGCGGGGCGTCGAGGTCGTGGCATCGCTGCCGCACTACCGCCGGCCGAATACCGATGCGCAACGGGGCAAGGGCGTTTTCGAGCGTTCCATCAGGGCGCTCCAGAAGCTGAACGCCGCGGGCTACGGCCGGGGCGACGAGCGGCGGCGCTTGACGCTCGTTTCCAACCCCGCCGGCGCGTTTCTTGCGGCATCGCAAGCGACGGCGGAGCGCGAATGGAAGCAGGCGCTGCACCGGAATTTCGGCGTCACCTTCGACCGGTTGTTCATGCTCAACAACATGCCGATCTCGCGGTTCCTGGAGTGGCTCGAGGCGAGCGGAAATCTCGAGGACTACATGGATCGGCTCGTCAATGCGTTCAATCCCGGCGCGGTGGAAGGCCTGATGTGCCGCAATACCCTTTCGGTGGGATGGGACGGACGTCTCTACGATTGCGACTTCAACCAGATGCTCGATCTCGAAGTCTCCTTGCCGCAGGGACCGCATATCAGCGCATTCGACGAGGACGACTGGCGGCAACGCTCGATTGTCACGGCGCGCCACTGCTTCGGTTGCACCGCGGGTGCCGGGAGTTCCTGCGGTGGCCAGACCGCGTAACGGACGCTTCGCGGCACGGCGAGTACCGTCACAAGGACACGAACAACCGGTTTCCCGCGCTTCGGACTTCCGATCCGGGTCGATAGCGTCGTCGAACGGCCGGTTCCAGCACAGGACCGTATAGCCGTCGTTGCCCCCGAAACCGGCTCTCGGACAGGCAGCGTTTAGGTAGGCTCCGGCTCGATCAGCTTCGGGTCATCGTTCTTCGGACTGTTGACGCGCCGATTGACGGGGTAGGCAAGCCAGCCGCCGGAGGGCGGCGGCGCGATGATGTCCGGCCAGGCCCGCCACTTGCTGAGTCAAGGCATGGACGTGCCACGCACGCGTACTGCGGCCAGTTGGGGGCCGTCCAGCCTCACGGTCAACTCTTGGAGCTCCACATGAAATTCTTACCAGTGCTCTTGTTCATGGTATTTCCGCTGGCGGCCGCGACTGCCGCCGATATCCAACCGACCGAGGCGCAAATTGACATCGCATTCGCCAAGGCCGATACGGACAAGAACGGCACCGTGAGCCTCCAGGAAGCGAACAAATTCGGGATCACGACGAAGATGTTTGAGAAAGCAAATCGGGACAAGGACGGCTCACTCGACAAGAAGGAGTTCGCCGCCGCAGTCTCGTACCAGTTCGCCGCGGCGGACCCCGACAAGGATGGGACGCTTGACTGGAAGGAAGCCCAGAAGGCGGGCATCGAGAACAAGAAGGTGTTCGATGCCTCTGATCCCGATCGCGACGGAACACTTGACTTGGCGGAGTACCTGGCGGCTCTCGGCGCTCAAGCGAAGTAGAAGTGCGGAGGAATCGTTGCAACCATTCGTTACGGCCGACGGCATGGTGGCATTCGAAATGCCGGCGCTGGTGATCACCGCCGACAAAGCGTAAAGACGCGAGGTCCTGAACGTCTGGATTGAGACCGCTTCGGGACGCGGGTTCCTAAGGTGCGATCTGGACGATGGAAGCGCCAATCCCGTCGCGAGCGGTAAGACCGTTGGCGTCCATGTTGTCGCGCCGCGGCGTATCGAAGTTTGAAACATAACCACGATCGCCAACAAAGACGATTGCCGACGGGAATTCCAACGGTCCCCGGCTGCCGTTCTTGGCGACCTGTCGCACTTGCCCATCCGGCGTAACCGTGACGATGGCGTTGAGCTCATTAGGGACAACCCAGAGCGTGCCACTGCGATCGAAAGCCAGACCGTCGGCACCTTCGAGCAGTGGACTCTCAGCGAGCAGCACTGGTTTGCCGCCTTTGCCATCGGTGCCGATTACAACCTTCCAAATCGCGCCGCGCGCCGTATCGGCGACATGGAGCACACCGTTGGCATCGAACTCGACACCGTTGGCGACAATCTGCTGCTGGGTCTTGCCGTCGGGCAGAGTGCGCACGTACTTATCGATTTGCACCGCCACTTGGGCTGCGCCGCCATTCGGACCGACACGATAGACGATGCCGCTGGCGCCGCCTGAGACGAAAAGGTTTCCTTGCCGGTCAAAGACGATGCCATTCGCGCCAGCCGTCCCGGTCGCAAAGGTTTGCGCCAATCCCGGCTTCGCCGGGTTGAGCTCAGCACCCCGGATGCGCACAACTTCACTGAACGGACCGACGGCTACGAAAAGATCGCCTTGAGAGTTAAACGCGATGCCCGAAGGATCGGCATTGACTTTCTTGCCCTGGATCTCCCGCGCCTCGATCCTTCCGACGACAACCGCCTTCGGCGACTTGGGATCGACCCGGAGAATATTTCCGGTCACCCGATCGGCGAGATACAGCATGCCGCTGCGATCCGCGGTGATGCTCTCGACGATCACCGTGCGCTCCGTACTCGCCGGATCGAGATCGACCAGCATCGACACTGTTGGACCGCCCATCTGCGTGGTCGCACAGCCGCTTAATGCAAACGCCAAGAGGCAAACCACAATGGCTCTCATCTCCATCCTCCCTTGCGGGCTACGGTGTGTTGAGTTTATCGCCTGACAACGGATTCTAAGCCGCGGATGAATTACCGCGGTGCCGAGCCGTAGTAGGTCATTGCCGCCGTCCTCGAGGCGCCGGGAAAGCAGCGCGCGCCTGGCATCGGCTCGACCCGCAGTAGTCAGGTCGGCTATGGTCAGCTTTGCGGCGCTGGGTCGAGACCGACCGTTGAACGTAGCGCGAGTCTCAACTCATGCCAGACAATCACTGGACTGGACGAACTTCCTACTGCCGCTCCAGTTCTGCGAGGAATTTTTCCAGAGCCTCGCCGGTCGACCCCTTAGGCACCTTCTTGAGATCGCGGATGAGCGTTCGCAGCTCTCCTCGATTCTCGTACATCGAAACGATGCGGTCGTAGTATTTGTAGTATGCGAGATCGTGGCTGATCTTGGCTTCCAGCGCGCGATCCGCGTCTTGGTGCTCGAGATGGGACTCGAACCAGCGCGCATAACGACGCGATGAGCGGACCAGCTCGAGCACTTTTCTCCGCGACTCGGATGGCGCTTCGATCCTGAAGAGCTGGTCGGCCGTCCGCGCGATCGCAACGAGCTCTCGCGAAAGGGTTCTCTCCTCTTCGATTCCCTCCAGCGCGCGCTTGGTATTTGCCTGATCGTTCTTCTGCTTGAAGAATTCCAGGGCGGCCAGCGCCCCGAGCGGCGTGATGATCGACTCCTCGTCTTCCCACGGGAGATCGAAGTTCCTGTCGTCGTGCATGTCCTCGTGCAGCACTGTCTTGACCTTGATCAACATCGAATCGCGCGCGAAATCGATCGTGGCGACGGAGCGCGGGTCGCCGAACTGATTCCCCTGCCGGAAATAGGCGCTGTAGCTGCCGGAAAGATAGAGGTACTCGAGCGGCAGCTCTTCCTTGGTCGCTGAAAACTGTATCTCGAGCCTGACATCCAGGGAAGTACGAAGCGCAATCGTGCCGAGTCTCTGGAGCCAGAGCCACAACATCGAACGGGCAGGCTTTTCCCGGCTGCTCTGACTCAGGGCCTCGCTCGGCTCGACTCCGAGCGTTCGGCCGAACGCTTTCACTTCCTCGATCAGCACGAGGGTCTCTCGGAGAGCCTTCACGTCGTCGTCTCCTGCGCCCTGCGCCAGGCCGCAGGAGAAAGGAGCGAACAGCAGAACGAGGAGAACTCTGCGCAGCCAGGAGAGTCGTTGGTCGGACATGCGCGATCCGCTCACTAACCCTCGGGCGCGAGCGCGATCTGAGCGGCATCGAGCCCGCGCTTCTCCCTGCGCGGGGCGAGGCTTGCGCGGCGGCGGGTCGGGCGGGCGGCGGGCATCGTGTCCCGAGCGATTGTCCGAAAACTCGGCGCTAAAGTCGAACCCCCGACGCCTCTCATTGGATGGGCGCCACCTCTTGCACCCGCGCTGGCTCGGCGCATGGCTCGGGGCAGGTAACCGCGTGACAGATGCCGCAGTGTACGACCCACCTCGCCGCGCGCACGCGGGCGTCTACGTTACGCTGGCGATCGTTGCATCCACCCGTGAGCGCGCATGAGACTCGTTTCCACGCAGCAGGTCGTCGTCGCTTTCGTCGTCTGCCTGCTCGCGGCGGTGTGGTTCCCGAACGCGAACCGGACGCCGATCCGGGAGCTCGATGCGTTGGAAGCGAGCCGCGTCATCGCGGACCAGGCTGCCCTCGTCCTCGACGTCCGGCCGAGCGACGCCTACGCGCGCGAACGCATCGCGAATGCGGTATCGATTCCGATCGGAGATCTTGAGCGCCGGTTGGCCGATCTGGCGCTGGCCAAGGGCCGTTCGATCGTCGTCTATTGCAGCGACGGCAAGGCCGGCGAGCGCGCCACCCGGACGATGACCGAACGCGGCTATACCGACACCGCGAACGTGCGGGGCGGCATCGCTGCGTGGAAGGACGCGGGGTTGGCGGTTGTGAAGTAGCGCCCGCCTCGCCACACCTTCGGTCGGATTCTCGAAGGCGCAGGTCGGGATTGTCCTTTCCCGGTGACCGGGATCTGCTTCGCGGCCGGCCGCGGGTGAGCCGTTTCAAGCGCGGCGTGCGCGCCGCGTGAAGCCGAGCTCGCGCGCTAGCAGCACACCGCCGAGGGCCAGCCCGGCGAAGTCGGTGTAGATCGCTCCGGGGAACATGTCCGCGGGGATGAGCGTCAGCACGCCGGCGACGATGAAGAGCGCGCGTCGCAGCGGCGGAATCGGCGCGTAGAAGAACCCGACGACCCCGAGAGTCCCCAGCCAGATCCCGACCGCCGCGGTCGCGACCGCCCAGGCGATGACGAACGGGCTCCCCTGCATGAGCAGGCTCGGCGAGAGCACGAAGAGGAACGGGACGATGTACGCCGCCCAGCCGATCCGCGTCGCGGTCCAGCCGGTCTTGTCGACGTCGGCGCCGGCGATGTTCGCGGCCGCGAATGCCGACAGCGCCACCGGCGGCGTCACCATCGACATGATCCCGAAGTAGAGCAGGAACATGTGCGCCGCCATCGGCGCGATCCCGACCTTCACGAGCGCCGGCGCAATCAACGTGGCCATGATGATGTAGACGCCCACGGTGGGCAGGCCGAGGCCGAGCAGGATCGCCATGATCGCGGTGAGCGCGAGGAGCCACGGCAGGTTCTCGCCGGTGATCGCGAGAAGCTGCAGCGTCATCCCGAAGGCGAGCCCGGTGATGTTGAGGATGCCGATGAACATCCCGGCGACCGCACAGATGAGGATGAGGTCCACCACCGCGCCGCCGGTCGACACGATCGCCTTGAGCATGTCCTTCAGCGGAATCCGCTCGCCCTTGTAGCCGAAGGCGAGCGAACAGGCGATGAGCACCGCGGCGGCGGCGAGCGCCGCGTACTCCGCGCGCCAGTTCCAGACCACGAGCGCGTAGACGAGGAGCCCGAACGGCAGCGGGAAGTACCAGCCGGCCTTCAGGACCGCAAGCGTCTGCGTCCCGCGCGCCGCGGGTTCGCCGCGGATGCCGCGCTTGGCAGCCTCGAGGTCGACCTGGAAGAAGAGCGCGAGATAGTAGAGGAACGCCGGAATGATCGCGGCGATCATCACCGCGACGTACGGCACCTGCAGCACTTCGGCCATCAGGAACGCCGCCGCGCCCATTACCGGCGGCATGAGCTGGCCGCCCGTCGAACCGACCGCCTCGATCGCCGCGGCGATCTGCGCCGGGAAGCCGGAGCGCTTCATCATCGGGATCGTGACGACGCCGACCGCCGAGACATTCGCGACCGCGCTGCCGGAGATCATGCCGAAGAACGCGGAGCCGGCGACCGCGATCTTCGCCGCCCCGCCCCGGTAGCGTCCCATCCACGCCATCGCCAGGTCGGTGAAGAACTCCGACCCGCCGCAGCGACTGAGCAGTGTCCCGAGCAGGATGAACGGGACGACCACGATCACCGCGATATTGAGCGACGTGCCGAGGAGCGCGTTCGTGTCGAGGCCGAGGTACACGAGGAGGCGCGTGAAGTCGACCGGCCGCGCCTGGAACACGCCGGGCAGATGGTGGCCGACCATGGCGTAGACGACGCCCGCGAGCGTAAAGCCGACGAGCGAGAAGCCGGTCATGCGCCGCGTGCCCTCGAGCACGAGAAGCGCGAGCACCGCCGACATCAGGATGCCGTCGAGCGGTCGGCTGGCGAGCTCGTACACGAGCGTCGGGTAGCGCCGGGCGATCCACAGGCACAGCGCGAGCCCGACGAACGCCGCGACGGCGTCCCACCACGGCACGCGACCCTCAACGCGCGAGCGCGTTCCTTCATGGTCGCGGGGTCGCGCCGGCGCGGTGAGAAAGCAGAGCGCGATCGCCAGACCGAGGACCGTGACGAGAAACTGCTCGGTGTAGAGCGCGACGCCCGCCTTCTGCGGCAGGTCGAGCACCCACGCGACGACGCACGCGACGAGCGTCGCCTGGAGGAGAAGGATCGTGCGCGCCCAGGGGCGCGCCGCACCGGGAAGCTGAGGGCTCTCGATGAACGCCTCAGCCATCCGCTACTGCTTGAGACCCTTCTCGCTGTAGTACTTCACCGCGCCGGGATGGAACGGCGCCGGCATCTGCTTGAACATGCCGTCCGGCTTGAAGCCGATGAACGCGGGCAGCGACTCCACCAGCTTCGGCTTGTGCTCGTACATCGCCTTCGCGATGCGGTACACGACGTCGTCCTTCACGTGGCTGCCGGCGACCACGAGGTAGTCGTACGCCATGAGCTTGGTGGGCCCGGCGAGGCCGGCGAACGCGGGCGAAGGGTTCACCGTGGTCACGTAGGCGTAGGCCATGATCTTCTGCATCGCCGCCACCGCCGCGGGGTCGTCCGACACCGGCAGGTAGCGGATGCCGCCGACCGACTTGTCGATCTCGGACACCTTCGCCGCGCCGAGCGCGAAGAACCCGCCGTCCGCCTTGCCCTCGGCGAAGTCGTCGACGCCGCGGATGACGTTCGGGACCAGCACCGGGACGATGTCTTTGCCGGTGAGCCCGCCGGTCGCGAGGATCGCGTCGACCACCCGGTTGAGGGTGAGCTGCGCGGTGTAGCCGTAGGGCAGGCGCTTACCCTTGAGCTCGGCGATCGACTGGATCGGCGAATCCTTCTTCACGAAGATGCTGGAGTAGATCGGGAAGATCACCGCGAGCACGCGGACGTTCGGCTGCTTGCGGCCGTTGTAGGGTCCTTCCCCGTTCGCCGCCTCCTGCGCCTCCAGCACGTTGCACACCGTGATGTCGAGCTCGCCGGAGTTGACGAGCGGCAGGATCGCGCTCGAGCCGGAATAGGGCTGCACGCGGCTCTGCAGCTGCTCGGTCTCGGCGATCACTTTCGCGATCGCCGAACCCATGTTGTAGCCGATCGAACCCTGCGGCGCGGTGCCGATGCCCAGCGTCTGGGCGTGGACGCAACCGAACGAGACGAGCGCAGCAGCGCCCGCGGCGATCGCGATTGACTTCATTGCATCCTCCTCCGTGGAAGCGGAAGCCAGTATATCAACCGGCTCCGCGCCCACCAGGGGAAGAATCTTGCTGCGGTGCTACCGGGAAACCTCGACCGGCCGCGGCGCGAAGCTCACCCGCCGCGTCTCCACGATCCGCTTCTCCGTCGCCGCGCCCTCGACGATCTCGTAGCCCATCAGCGCGAAGACGCGCCCGCCAACGAAGAGCGGCCGCGAGTTGCCGTACCAGTCGACGCACGAGGCGCGGCAGCCATCGTGCCGCTCGGCGACGCCGGGGCGCGCTTCCAGGAGCCCCAGCTCGCTGAAGCTCAACCCCCGGTTCCGCAGGAAAAGCAGTGCGGCCGACTCCTTCCGCAGCTGCCGGGACGCCGCTTGGCTGCCGCCGATGATCGGCAGCCCGAGCATGCCGTCGTCGCCGCTCGCGGGCTTGTAGAAAAAGCCGTGGCTCCGCGTCTCGCCCTGCGCCGCGTCGTGCCGCGTGTAGCGATCGACCGCGACCGGGAACCGTGCGAGGCGGAGGCTCGTGAGGTGGAGGTCCCTGCCGTCGCTTCCCACCGCTACCGCGTGCGCGCCGAGCGCTTCGATCCGATCCACCGCGTGGGCGAGTGGCAACTCGTAAGTCTGCGCGCCGCCCGCATAGCGGACGGCGTAAAGCGGCGACCGCGCCGTAGCCTGCGGCTGGCGCCAGCCGGTGCCCGCGCCGTACAGGAGATACGCGCCGACATACCGGCTCTGCAGCGCGTACCCGTTCGGCTTGGGCAGCGAGCGATAGGCCGCCGCCGGCGCGCTGTCCCGCCCGTCGGAGAAGCTCGCGAGCGGGACGCGCAGCAGCGCGAGATCGCCCGCGTTCGTCTCCGCCGCCCACATGCCGTCGCCGCGCCCGGTCGAGCGCACGAGGACGTTGAGCATGCCGTCCTCGCCTTCAAGGAAGGAGAACTGGTCGACCGGCGAACCGGCCGTCTTGAGCGCGCTCGGGGCCGAGCCGTCGAGCGGGATGCGAAACAGGCTCGAGCCGATCAACCCCGATCCGCCGCGCCGCCACGGCGCCGCCCACACGAAAACCGATCTCGGCGAGACGTAGAAGACGCGTCCCCGCGGGCCCATGACCGCCGTGCTCGCGCACTCGAGCTCGGCTCGAGCGAGATCGCAGACCGAGACGGTGTGGAGCGCGATGCCCGCATGCGGGTCGAGGTTCTCGTCGGTCCGATAGATGCGCGTCGCCGGCGCGATACGCTTGAAGTCGGCGGCGGTCGCGCCTGCGCGCCACCTCCGCATCGCCGGGAGCGAGGCGTACGGATCGCCGGACCACAGATCGAGGTAGAGCGGGGAGTAGAACACAAGCTTCGTGTCGATCAGCCGGCTCGCGTAGTTGCGCGAGGAGAAGTAGTCGTTCGAGCGCAGGTGATAGGTGCCCTTGTGCGCGAGCCGGCCCGCGCTGGAGATCTCGAACAATCCGACCTCGGTCCCGCCGCGCGCATAGCTGTAGCCGATGACGGCGATCGTGTTCCCCGAGATGAGCATCTCGTCGTACCACGCGCCGGCGGGGTCGACATCCGGGCCAAATGCTTCGGCCGACGACACGGGCTCGAGTGCGCCGCCGGCGATGTGGACGGTGAAGAGGCGTCCCCGCCGCAGGATGACGAGGTGCTCGCCGTGCAGCTTGACGATTCCGCCCTCGTCCACGCCCGCGTGCTGGACATTGGTGACGGACTCGGCCTCGGCCGCCGCCGCCGCGGGAGCCGGCGCTGTCGCTGTTGCGGCCTGGCTGTAGAGCATTCGCCCGGCATGTAGGTCGCGGAGCCGCATCTCGTCGGCCCAGCGCTTGAGGACCGCGGCGAGCTCCCGTTCGTCGGTGAAGGCCGTGAGCGTTTTTCGCGGCGCAGTAGACGGGTCTGCCCCGGCCGGGGCGGAGCTCGTACTCGCGGCGAACGCCGCAACCGCGGCGGCCAGCAGGAGTGCCTTCGGCATCGCTCGTTCCCTCCCTCAACGTCTCGCTGGCGGTAAACGGCGGCCGGGCAGGAATGGGGTTAAGCGGTGCTCGGAGTCTCGTCGAACCCAGGCGTCGATAAACGAACACCGGCACGCACGGCGCGCCGCGCGACGGCCCCGCTCGGGCCGGCGCTATACTGCGCGCCCCGCCGCATCCGATGAGGGCAGGCACCATGCGTCCCGGATCGCTCCTTCGTCTCGTCGCGCTCGCCCTCGCCGCACCGGGCCTGGCCTTGGCCCAGGGCGCGCTCTCCTCGAAGCAGGTGAAGCTCATCGTGCCGTACTCGCCCGGCGGCGGCACCGACATCCTGACGCGCTCGACGGCGCAGAAGCTGGGCGAGCTGTGGGGCCAGGTCGTGATCGTCGAGAACCGCGCCGGCGCGAACGGCGTCATCGGCACGCGCGCGATGATCGACTCGCCGCCCGACGGGACGACGCTGGCGGTCGTCGTCGCCACGCACGTCATCAACGCGTTCACGATGAAGGAGATGCCGTTCGATCCGCGCCGCGACGTGGCGCCGGTGACGGTCATCGCGAGCTCGCCCTTCGTGCTCGTGGTTCCGGCCGGCTCGCCGTGGACGTCGGTGAAGGAGCTGGTCGCCGAGGCGAAGGCGAAGCCCGGCAAGCTCTCGATCGCGCATTCCGAGGGCAGCACGCAGCTCACCGGCGCCATGTTCGCGCAGGCGGCCGGCGTCGAGCTGCTGCCGGTCGCCTACAAGGGCGGCGCGCTCATCATGACCGACCTCATCGGCGGCCATCTCTCGATGGGATTCACCAGCGTGACGACGGCGCTCTCGCACGTGAAGGGCGGCAAGCTGCGGGTGATCGGGGTGGCGCAGTCGAAGCGCGTGGCGGCGTTTCCCGACGCGCCGACTTTCACCGAAGGCGGCGTCCGCGGCGTCGAGTCCGCGGCCTGGTACGGTGTCCTCGCGCCGCCGAAGACGCCCCCCGAGACGCTGAAGCGGCTGCAGGCGGACATCGCGAAAGTGCTCGCGACGCCCGAGCTCAAGGAGCGGATCGCCCAGGTCGGCGCGGAGCCCGTGGGGAACACCCCCGAGCAGTTCGCGAAGCTGATGGACGCGGAGTACGAAAAGTGGTCGCGGGTGGCGAAGGCCGCCGGCGTGAAACCGGAGTAGGTCCGAAGGAGAGAGTCATGAGCGAAGCAAAGCGCCGCGCATTCGCCGGACGGCTCGCGCGGAAGGAACTGATCCCCGCGCCGGGCGTGTACGACATGATCTCGGCGAAGCTCGCCGACCGCATGGGGTTCGACGTGCTCTACATGACGGGCTACGGCGTCGTCGCGTCGCACCTCGGCCTGCCGGACGCGGGCCTCGCCACCTACAGCGACATGGTCTCGCGCGTCGGGCAGATGGCGTCGATGACGCAGACGCCGCTCGTCGCGGACGGCGACACCGGCTATGGCGGCCTTCTCAACGTCCAGCACACCGTGCGCGGCTACGAGACTGCCGGCGCGGTGGCGATCCAGCTCGAGGACCAGGAGTTCCCGAAGAAATGCGGGCACATGCTCGGCCGCCGGGTGGTGCCGACCGAAGACATGGTCGCGAAGATCCGGGTCGCGGTCGACTCGCGGAGCGACCGGAACTTCAAGATCATCGCGCGCACCGACGCCCGCACGACGCTCGGCCTCGACGAGGCCTTGCGGCGCGCGGAGGCGTATCTGGAAGCCGGCGCGGATCTGCTCTTCATCGAGTCGCCCGAGAGCGTCGAGGAGATGCAGCGCATCGGCCGGACCTTCGACGTGCCGCTCGTTGCCAACATGGTCGAGGGCGGACGGACGCCGGTGCTCGACGCCGCGACCTTGCAGCAGATCGGCTATCGCCTGGCGATCTTCCCGGCGCTGGGCTTCCTCGCGGCGGGCGCGGCGCTCGAGGCAGCCTACTCGGGGCTGAAAGCGAAGCGCTCGAGTGCCGGGCTCGATCTTCCCCTGTACCCCTTCAAGGACTTCAGCGAGATGATGGGCTTCGGTTGGGTCGCCGAGTTCGATGCCAAGTATCGCGGCGCGGACGAGCGCAAGAGCTGAAACGGGAGACGCGATGAAACTGCTCTGGAGCGCCGCCTGCGCGGCGCTGTGCATCGCGTTCGCGGCGAGTGCCGGCGCGCAGGACTATCCGACGAAGCCGGTCCGCATCGTCGTGCCGTTCTCGCCCGGTGGCGTCGCGGACAATAGCGCGCGCGCCGTCGCCGACCGCCTCAGCACGCAGCTCGGCCAGCAGGTGATCGTCGAGAACCGTCCGGGCGCAAGCGGCAACATCGGCACGCAGGCGGTCGCCCAGGCCGCGCCGGACGGCTACACGCTGCTGCTCGGCTTCGACGGCACGATGGTGATCAACCCGCACGTGTTTCCGAAGATCCCGTTCGACACGGTGAAGGACTTCGCGCCGGTGACGAAGCTCGGCGACGCGGTGCTGATCCTCGTCGCGCATCCGTCGCTGCCGGCGAAGACGCTCGCCGAGTTCATCGCGATGGCGAAGAAGGAGTCGCGGTCGTATCCCTACGGCACGTCGGGCACCGGCGGTACGACGCATCTCGCCGGCGAGCTGCTGAAGCAGCGCACCGGTATTGCCCTCGAGCACGTGCCGTACAAGGGCGGCGGGCAGGCGATCATCGACGTCGTGGGTGGACAGATCCCGCTCGTCTACACCGCTATCGCAACCGCGCAACAGTACGTGAAGAGCGGCCGGCTCGTCGGCCTCGGCGTGTCGAGCGCGAAGCGGTCTGGGGCGCTGCCCGATGTCCCGACGTTCATCGAGAGCGGGCTCGCGGGCTTCGAAGTGTCGTCGTGGGTGGGCATCCTCGCGCCCGCGAAGACGCCGCGCCCGATCGTCGAGAAGCTGCAGAAGGAGCTCGCGGCGGCGCTCCAGACGCAGGAAGTGCGCGAGCGCTACGCGGCGCTCGGTATCGACCCCGTCGGCAACTCGCCCGACCGGTTCGGCGAGCAGATCCGCGCCGACCTTGCGCGCTGGGAGAAGGTCGTCAAGGAGGCGAACATCAGACTCGAGTGAAGCGCGCGTCGCGGCCGGGGCGCGCGCGCCTCTCGAGCAGTCCGCGTTACT
The DNA here is from genome assembly GCA_963744255.1 of uncultured beta proteobacterium. Taxonomy (GTDB): domain Bacteria; phylum Pseudomonadota; class Gammaproteobacteria; order Burkholderiales; family SG8-39; genus DATEDA01. The sequence continues at coordinate 24,832 of CAVUSZ010000052.1, read as the reverse complement.
TCGGCGGCGTGCGGCTCGCCGTCGTGTAGAGCTCCGCGAGCGGCACGACCCGGCCGTGGATCGGCAGGATCCGGTCCACCGAGAGCTTCAGCCGTTCGATGTTCTCGATCAGGTTCACGTTGTTCGCGTTCGGCGTCGAGGGCGCCGCCGCTTTCGGCGCGAGCGGCGTGTACGCGTCTGCCTCGATCAGGAGCCGCTCCTTCGGCAGGTACGCCATGAGGAACGTGTCGGTGTGGATGCTGTCGCCGATCTTGTAGAGCTCGATCGTACGTGAGCCGTCGGTCAGCGTCGCCTTCTCGTCCACCGCCTTCACCGATGCTTTCTTGCCCGACTTCGTGAGCCGGTCGGGCAGGATCCTGGCCGGCGTCGCGAAGGCGCGCTCGAAGTAGGGCTTGCTCCCGGTCTGGACGATGATGGTCGCACCCTCGGCCACGGCGGCGCGCAGGCCGCCCGAATGATCGAAGTGGTTATGCGTGTTGATGACGTAGCGGATCGGCTTGCCCGGCACGAGCTTCTTGACCGCTTCGATCACGGGGACAGTGCGCGCGTCGTTGAGCGGCGCCTCGACGAGCACGATGTGGTCCTTCATCTCGATCGCCACGCTGTGATGCGAACCCCCCGCGACGTACCAGACCCCGTCTGCCACCTTGTCGGTGGTGACCTGCTCCGTGGCGCTTCGCACCACGTCCGGCACCTGGAACTCGGCCGGCGCGTTGGGCTGGACCTCCTTGACGTTGAGATCGAGCGTCGGGTGCCCGCCTTGCGACTGCTGGATCCGGCCGGGGAACTTAACGCCGCCGTAGTCGCGGTAATTCGAATAGATCGTGACGGCCGAGACCTCACCGAGCACCGGGTCGGGGAGCCGCGTTTCGACGCGCTCGACCAGGTAGTCGGCGTTGATGAATGCCGTGGCGGAGAACTTGCCGGGCTCGATGAAGGAGACGGCGGCAAGCGAATTCCCGTCGTTCGTCTGCCAATGCACGGTGGCGTTGTTCCGGATCGCGGCGTTGATGACGCCGTGCGGCGTGATCCACAGCTGATGCGTGCGGTCGACCAGGAACCTCGGGCCGGGGATCGGCCCCACCGCGACCTGGTTCCAGGCAAAGTCCCCGCTCAGGTACTGGTCGTTGCGCTGCTGGCCGGACAGCGGGGCCCCGCCGCCGCCCTTCGGCTCACCGCGGCTGAACGCGATCTCCTCCCGCATCGAGGCGGTCGTGTAGTTGATGGTCCGCGCCTGGCTCTGGATGTCGATCTTCGGCCACGGCATGCCGGGCTTGTAGGCCTGGCCGAAGATCCAGCCGGTGCCGTCGCCGGCGTAGCGGATCGTCTTCGGGTCGCCCATCGCGGCGGATGCGCGCTTGAGAATCGCCGCGGCCGATTCCTGGGCGAGCGCTGTTCCTGGGGGGAACGCCAGGACGGCGACTAACAGGGTCAACCTGGTCAACTGGACCTTGCCGAACATCGTCTTCTCCTCCTTGTTTACGGGACAACTGACGTAAACACGTCGGAGCGGAGTTTCTTCCCCAGCCCGCGGTGGCTCGGCCGCGGCGCTCAGACCTTGATTTTCTCGTCCTCGACGACGCGCTGCACTGCGGGACGAGCCAGCATCCGGTCCTTGAGCGCGGTGTAGTTGGCGAGCTCGCCCATGGGCAGCTCCCGCCGCACGCCCCAGGTGTAGAAGACGAAACCGTAGGGATCGAGAACCGAGTACTGATCGGAGAACCATTGTTTTCCGGCCAGCATCGTGTCGATCTGCTTCAGATAGCCGTGGAAGGCCTTGAGGCCGGCCTCCTTGATGGTCGGAAACGCCGCCGTGTCGAGCGCGTAGCGCTCCGGGCGGCCGATGTGCGCGTGCGCCGGATGCACGCTCGCGGCGAAAAAGCCGATGAGGGAAAGCGCGCGCACCTCCGCCAGCGGCTCGGTCGGCCAAAGCCCGAACCGCTTGCCGAGATACGGCAGGATCGCGGTGTTCTCGCTGATCGCTTCGCCGTTGTCGAGGCGCAGGGCGGGAACGCGCCCCTGCGGGTTGATCTTCAGGTACTCCGCGGTCTTCTGCTCGCCTTTGCCGAGATCCATGCGGTGACCTTCATACTTTTCGCCGCTTTCCTCGAGCACGATGTGCGCCGCTATCGAGCAGGCGCCGGGGGCATAGAAGAGTGTCAGCAAGATGGAACCCTCCTTTTCGTTGCGCGGACCCGCACCCGAGACGGCTCGAGCGGGGGAACGCGGCGATTCTATAGCGCTCCCCGGGGGACCTGGGGTTCGATCACCCGTCGGCCGCACAGCGCACGCCGATCTGCCGGTGACCGGTGGCGGGGTTGCGGAACGCCACCGTGCGGTTCCAGCTCACGAGGGTCAGCGCATCGAATGGCGTGCCCACGTCCGCGCACTCAGCTCCCCGGCCTCAGCACTCTAACCGCACTCCCCGCGATCCAGGCCTTGATGTCCTCGATCGCCTGCCCGTAAAAGATCCGGTAACTCTCCAGCGTGACGTATCCGAGATGGGGCGTGGCGACGACATTGTCGAGCTGCCGCAACGGATGGTCGTTCGGCAACGGTTCCCGATCGAACACGTCGAGCCCCGCGCCGGCGATCCGCTTCTCCCGCAGGGCCGCAATCAGCGCCTGCTCGTCGACGATCGGTCCGCGCGAGGTGTTCACGAGATAGGCATCGGGCTTCATCAGCGCCAGCTCGCGCGCCCCGAGCAACCCGCGCGACTTGTCGTTGAGCGTCACATGAACGCTGACCACATCCGACGCGCGCAATAGGTCGTCCAGCGTCCCCGCGTGCGTGGCGCCCACCTCAGCGCAGCGCTCTGGCGTGAGCCGTGGGCTCCACGCGAGCACCTTCATCTCGAACGCAAGCCCGACCTTCGCGACCCGCGCGCCGAGGTTGCCGAGGCCGACCACGCCCAGGGTCTTGCCGTTCATCCCGCGCCCGAGAGTCGTCTGCCATCTCCCGCCCGAATGAAACAGCGCATCCTCCTTCGGGACGCTCCGCGCGACCGCGAGGATCAGACCCCAGGCCAACTCCGCGGTCGAGCCGACGGACCCCGCCGTCCCGCACACCGTGACGTGGTGCTTCGTCGCCGCTTCGAGATCGATCGACGCGTTGCGCATGCCGGTCGTGACGAGCAGCTTCAGTTTCGGGAGACGATCGAACAGCCAGGCGTCGAACGGCGTGCGCTCGCGCATCGCGACGACGATGTCGAACTCCGCCAGCGTCCGCGCCAATGCCTCGCGGTCGCCGATGTGCTGGTTGAGCACGCGCACGCCGACCTGGTCGCCGAGCGCTCCCCAATCGGCGACGCTTCTCGCCACGTCCTGGTAGTCGTCGAGGATGGCGCACGCGAGCATCGACCCACCATCCTATCCCCGTTCCACGGCTGCCGCTTTCATCAGACGGTCGTCGCGCTCGCGCAGCAGCCAGTAGCTGACGCTCAGCGCCAGCGTGACGGCCGCCAGGCCCAGCAACAGCGCCGGAGTGACGTCGTGCATGTCGAGGATGATGAACTTGCGGGCGAGGGCGAGCAGCGCGATGAGGAGCACGACCTTGGTCTGGATGATGCTCTGCTCGCGCGTGACGACGTACTGCAGGGTGTGGTTGAACTCGAGCGCGATCAGCAGCGTCATGATCTCGCCGAACACCGTCTGGAACACGCGGTCCTCGAGCGGGTCGAGCACGCCGAACAGCAGCCCGGCGACCACGCTGGCGGTCAGGCGGTAGAGCGCGACCAGGATGATCAACCCGATGAGGAGCGTCAGGACGAGCGCGACCAGGCTCTCGAAGCGCTGGTAATACGTCAGGATCGCCCATTCCGCCTTGACCTGTCTCCACCTGGCGGCTGCGACCATTGTTTCCTCCCTCTCCGGTTGCGTTCAGGCGGAGAACACCACGACGGCGATGAACAGCCCGACGAGCAGCACCAAGGCCGAAGCGATGAACCACCTGACGGTCTTTCGATACTCGGTCTCGTCGTCGTCCTCGATGCGTAGCGAGCGGAACAGGGCGACGATCTGCAGGACGACTGCCATGACCAGCGTGCTGGTCGCGACGACCGACCGGGCCGTCCATTCGCCCGGAGCCTCGAAGCTCCAGAAGCGGAAGAACGTGAGCGAGAAGCCCAGCAGGACCGTGATCGCCGTGATGATCCCCTGCCGGTACCCCTTGGGGGAGAGGCGTGCGCTCGCGTGCCGGAAACGGCATCGGCCGATCGTTGGTCTCGTTGTCAGCGGCCATCGGGTCTGGTTCGCGGTGCCGACCGGTGCGCGAGACGTGCCCGTCCTCTCGGCCGACGGCGGAATTCTATCCGCGTGCCGGCGGCAACGCGGCCTGCGTCAGATACCCGCTTGCCCGCGCGAAGCGACGAAAGGGTCAGGAACCCTGGCGCGACCCCTGCGCGAGGAGCGCCGAGGCCTCGCGCACCGTCCGCTCCAGGACGTCGCGCACCGACGGGATGTCGCGGACCAGCCCGGACGACTCGCCCGCGATCACCGCTGCGACATCGAAGTCGCCTTCGCTGCGCGCTGCGGCATAGCTCGCCGACTGTTCGTCCTGGTGCCGGAGGAGTTCCACCTCGCGACCCGACCAGGATCAGGATGCGCGTGAGGCACCGCTCGATTCGATGGTCAGTTGCGGACGAGTAGCGTCCGGAACCTGTCGCCGGTACGTCCAAGCACCGACATGCCCTGCACGCGCACGCCGGAGCAGACAGAAAGGCTTCGATCCGATCGCTTTCCGCCGGCTTGTGCTCCAGTGCGAGATCAAGGAGCTGCGGCTGCTTCGCCATGCTCCACGTGATGAAGCCGACGCCGAACCGCGGCCGAGACCTCGCAAGCACATCGAGCTCCCGGGCGAGCCACTGCCCGTCGCCGTAGCCGCCGCCGAGAATGCCGAACCCGCCGGCAGCACTCACCGCCGCGGTCAGCTTCGCGTCGGCCACGAGATCCATCGGTGCGAGCACGATCGGGTGCGGAATTCCGAGCAGTTTCGTCAGTGGTGTGCTGATCGACATTGCGCCCCTCCATTCGGATGAGGATGTTCGATTCGATGGTCAAGCTCGGACGAGGAGCGTCCGGATCCAGTCGCCGGTGGCTCCGGATCTGTCCTTTACCACAGCGGTTTGCTCAGGTTCTCCGTGAACGAGGAGAACATGATGTTGAAGCTGATGCTGATCCGCTCTTCCGCGCTCGTGTTGGCGTCGACCGAGTGCTCCAGATAGGAAGGAAACATCAGCAGCGTGCCGTTCCTCACTCTGACGACGACCTGGTCGGTATTCTGGGCCGTGAGCTCGGTGACCGGCGGCCTGATGACGCTGGTCTGACTTCTCGGGTCATGAAAGTTGATCGTGTCCGTTCCGGGGTGAGTACGGACGTAGTAGACGCCGCTCAGGAAGTTATTGGGGTGGCTATGCGCCTTGTGCATGGCGCCCCTGGCGAGAACGGTGGCCCAGCAGCCGGTTATCTCGAACGCGTCATAACCGATTCGCAAGAATCGGAGAATGCTCCTGGCGGCGTTACCGACGCAGGAAACGAGCTCCCGGAACTCTTCGCGCTCATGCAGCGCCTGCTCCGACTGCCACCCGTGGCCGGGGCCGAGTCCGGGCAGGTCGCGCCTCGTCCTTTCAAGCGCTGCCAGAACCTTTGCGTCTATCGCGTCGTGCAACTCGGCCTTGAGCTGAATCTTCCACACCAGCGTGGGAAACATCGGAATGACATCCGATGATTCGATCCACGGGTCGCTCTCTTTGACCATCAGCCATCTGTCGAGCAGACGCCTCATCGCGCGACCTAGATAGCGTACACCCGCGCGAGGGACGTGCGCTCGGTCTCGCCAGCCGAAGGGGTGTCGCGGGTCTCCGGACTCGCCTCGCTGTGCGCCGCGCGCGCTACGCGGGTCGCGATCTCAAGGCGGCGCTCGTCGCGCAGCTCGGGACGCGGGACGGGGCGATCGAGATGCACGTGCGCTTCCCGAGAGCCGGGGCGTCCGTCGGCGCGAGGGGCTCTTCGAGACGGCCTACGATTCTCGAGCCCGAGCAGCCGCGCCGGGTTCCGGCGCACCATAAGGTCGATCGTCGCCGTCGGATACGCCCTCGCTCTTTACCGCCGCGATCATCGTCTCGAGGCCGTCCGGATGCGTCATCGTTGCCGGTCTGCACCGAGGTCGGAGGAGAGCACGATGTTTCGCGCGCCGAACTCCTTTACCGCCTCGCGCGACGTGCCTCGCGCCGATGTTGGTCCAGCTGCGTCATCCACGCCTGGGAGGCGTTCGGTCCGGTGAGGAACTGGAGGAAGCAGACCTCGATCACCGCGCCCATCCCCGCGACCTGCTTCGCCTGATCCATGGTGAGGCCGGCGTATGTTGGTGAGGCCGTGGGTGATCAGTGATGTTTTTCACGCCGAGCTCGCGCCCGCGCTGCACGACGAGCGATGATCGTCACTCGGGATGCACGTGACGGCCGTGGCGAGGACGAGTGTTCTCCGCGCGCGATGATCTTGAGGATCGCCTCGCATTTCGGGCGTCACCTGGCCGTTCGGCGCCACCACGATGCCATTGGCGTGCCTTGTTGACCAGCACCTTGCACAGCTCGGCCGTGTCCGCCTCGAACGTCGGCAGCCTGGACACGACCTTGCCGCGCCCGCCGTGCGTGCGAGTGCATCCATCGACCGCGCTGGGGTCGATGCCGCCCACCGCGTCGTTGAGCACGATGCCGCCCCAGACCTCGCTTCCGGGACCACCTTCATGACCAGCGCGGCGCGGTCGGCGGTAGTGGTGACGTGATTCTTGAGCAGGATCCCGCGCAGACCCTTTGCCTTCGCGAGCTGCGCGATGTCGATGTCGTCCATGTTGCGCCCGAAGACGTCCGGGTGCGAGTGAACGTGCATGGTCGATCGCGCCCGCGGCGGGACTCACTTTCGAGCGGCGGCGGCGGAAACCCGGCCTGGGCGGCGGCTTCTGCGAAGGGGAGAAGAGCGGATGCGGCGATTGCAGCGGCGATCAGGGTGTTGTTCAGCTGGCTCGCTCCTTGTGCGCACATCCTAGCGATTCGCCGGGTGCGGCGCCATGCTGCGGTGCGGATCCCTGGATCTGCGGATCAAGAGCGGTCGACCGACGCGTGCGGCCGCGCGGCAGTCACCTGGCTCAGAAACGCGTCGCGCGCCGGCGACTGCCGGCCCGGATTCCAGACGAGCCACGAGGTCGACAGCACCGGGTTCGACTGGAGCGGCAGGAACTTCACGTCCTTCATCCCCGAGGTCCGGATCGCTTCCGGGACGAGCGCGACGCCCATCTTCCGCGCGACCAGGGCGACAACGGTCAGCCAGTGGCGGACCTGGAATTCCACGCGCGGAATGAACCCGGCCGCCGCGCACACCCCGATCACGCTGTCGTAGTACGCCGGCGACGCATCGCGCGCGAACAGCACGAACGCCTCGTCGGCGAGCGTCGCGAGCCGCATCCGGCCCGGCCGGGCGAGCCGATGGTCCTCCGGCAGACACGCGACGAACGGCTCCTCCGCGATCGAAATCCCGCGCAGGTCGCGGGGCGCCTGCGGCGCGTGGACGAACCCGACGTCGAGGCGGCCCTGCGCGACCGCATCGATCTGCTCGGCGGAGTTGAGCTCGGTGAGCGTCAGGACGACGCTCGGGGCGGCGGCCCGGAACGCGCTCACGTACCCGGGCAGCCCGCGGTACAGCATCGAACCGACGAATCCGACGCGTAGCCGCCCGCTCTTGCCGGCGGCGACCCGACGCGCGAGCTCCTGCGCCTTGCCGGCCTCCGACAGCACATGGCGCGCGTCCGCGAGGAAAACTTCCCCGGCCGGCGTGAGCGTGACGCGCTTGCTGTCGCGCTCGAGGAGGCGGACCCCCAGCTCGTCCTCGAGCTGGCGGATGGTCAAGCTCAGCGGCGGCTGCGAGATCGCGAGCCGGCGCGCCGCGCGACCGAAGTGCAGCTCCTCCGCGGTCGCAACGAAGTAGCGCAGGTGGCGCAATTCCATGGTGCGCAGCCTACGATACTTTATAGCTATCGATCAACACAGAAATAGGATTGGACGCTATCGACGCCAGGCGCGAGACTAGCGGCACGACAGCCCGGAGAGGAGAAGACCCGTGAAGCTCGAAGCGATCAGCGCACCATCCGACTTCGTTCCCGACAGCTACGGCCGGAATCTCTACGAGGTCGATCCGCAGTTTGCCGCGCTGCTCAAGCTGTATCTGCCGGACGGTCTGTTCACGCATCTCGATCCGCATCTCAGGCGACTCGGGGGGCTCGCGGGCGGGACGCTCGACGAGCTCGCATCCACCGCCGACAAGAACCCCCCGGCGCTCCGCTATCGAACGCGGAACGGCGCCGACCGCCAATCGCTCGTCAAGCACCCGGCATATCAGGAGCTCGAGCGGTTCGCCTACTCGGAGTACGGCCTCGCAGCACTCTCGCACCGCGGCGGGGTGCTCGGCTGGGACGCGCCGATGCCGCCCGCGGCCAAGTACGCCCTGACGTATCTCTTCGTGCAAGCCGAGTTCGGGCTCTGTTGTCCTGTCAGCATGACCGACTCCCTGACCCGCACGCTGCGCAAGTTCGGATCGCCGGAGCTCGTTGCGCGCTATCTCCCCGCGCTGACGAGCCAGGACATGGATGCGCTCGCGCAGGGCGCCATGTTCATGACCGAGCACGGGGCCGGCTCCGACGTGGGCGCGACTGCGACGACGGCCCGCCGCGGCGACGAGGGCACCTGGCGCCTCTACGGCGACAAGTGGTTCTGCTCGAACCCCGACGCGGCGCTCGCCATGGTGCTTGCCCGCCCCGAGGGCGGGGCCGCGGGGACCAGGGGGCTCGCGCTCTTCCTCCTCCCCCGCGAGCTGCCCGACGGCTCGCCGAACGGCTATCGGATCCTGCGGCTCAAGGACAAGCTCGGCACGCGCTCGATGGCGAGCGGCGAGATCCGGCTCGAGGGGGCGACCGCGTACCTCGTCGGCGACCTCGGCCGCGGCTTCGCGCAGATGACCGACATGATCAACAATTCGCGGCTGTCGAACGGCGTCCGCGCCGCGGGCCTGATGCGCCGCGCGCTGAACGAAGCGCTGTTCGTGGCCGGAGAGCGCCGCGCGTTCGGCAAGCGCCTGATCGAGCTCCCGCTCATGCAGCGACAGCTCGCGAAGATGATGGTGTGGACGGAGCAGGCGCGCACCATGATGCTGCAGACGGCCGTGGCGCTCGGCGCTGCCGATCAGGGCGACGCATCGGCGCGTGAGCTCGCCCGCATCCTCACCCCGCTGATCAAGTTCCGGGCCTGCCGCGATGCACGCAAGGTGACGGGCGACGCGATGGAGGTCCGCGGCGGCTGCGGCTACATCGAGGAGTGGGCGGAGTCGCGCCTGTTGCGCGATGCCCACCTCGGCTCGATCTGGGAAGGCACGAGCAACATCGTGGCGATCGACGTCCTGCGCTCGATCCGCAAGGCCGGCGCGCTCGCCGCGCTCACCGCGCACTGGCGGCGCGAGCTCGACGAGGCGTCGCTCGACGCGGCATCGCGCGCGCGCTTCGATGTTGCCCTGCGCAGGGCGGCCGAGTTCGCGACCCGGGCGGCAGAGTCTGCGGACGATACGTTCGCGCGCCAGGCCGCTTCCGCGCTCTACCACGCGACGACTGCCGTCGCGATGGCGTGGGAGGCGCAGCGCACGGGCGACGCCCGCCGGTTGGTGCTCGCGAGCATGGTGCTGACCCACCGGCTGGCGGCGCCCGACCCGCTCTTGCCGGCGAGCGAGCCACCGGAGCTTCTTGCGGCGCTCGTCTCCGAGCAGCCGCTGCGGTATGCCGACGTCGCCCCGGCGCTCCGCTGAACCAGTTCCCCCGACCCCCGAGGACCCCATGTCGAACATCGCACGCCTCCTTCTCGCCCTGTCGCTGGCGGCAACCGCGCTTGCCGCAATGCCCGCGCAGGCGCAGGAGTTCCCGACCAAGCCGATCACGCTGATCGTGCCGTTCCCGCCCGGCGGACCCACCGACGCGATGGCCCGGACGATCGCCGCGCGCCTCAAGGATGAGCTGGGGCAGCCGTTGATCGTCGAAAACAGAGGCGGCGCGGGCGGCAACATCGGCGCCGAGGCGGTCGCGCGCGCCCAGCCCGACGGGTACACGCTGCTCTTCGGCACGTCGGGCCCGCTTGCGATCAACCCGAGCCTGTATCCGAAGATCTCGTATCAGCCGCTGCGGGATTTCGCTCCGGTCATCGAGCTCGGCTATCTGCCCAACGTGATCGTCGTGAACCCCGTCGTCGCGGCCAAGACCGTGCCCGACCTGATCGCACTCGCGAAGACGAAACCGGGCCAGCTCACCTACGCCTCCTCCGGCAACGGGGCGTCGTCGCACCTCGCCGGCGTGATGTTCGAGGCGAGCACCGGCGCGCAGCTTCTGCACGTGCCATACAAGGGCACCGGGCCCGCCCTCAACGATCTGCTCGGGGGTCAGGTGAACATGTCGTTCACCGACGTCCTGACCGCGCTGCCCCACGTGAAGGCAGGGAAACTCCGCGCGATCGGCGTGACGACGCGCGGCCGCTCGCGGGCGATGCCGGACGTGCCCACCGTCGCGGAGCAGGGCGTACCCGGCTTCGACGTCAGCGTGTTCTTCGGCATCGTCGCCCCGGCCGGCACCCCGGACCCGGTGATCGCGCGGCTCAACAAGGGACTTCGCGCCGTGCTCGCGGTCCCCGATGTGCGCGATACGCTCGCGCGCCAGGGCCTGGAGATCGCCCAGGACCAGTCGCCGCAGCGGCTCGCCGCCTTCATGAAGGCGGAGGCCGAGCGGTGGGCCGCGGTGGTGAAGAAGTCCGGCGCGCAACTCGATTGAGGGCAAAGAGATGAACGAACAGACGCAACACGCCGGCGCGTTGGCCGGCATCCGGGTGATCGACCTCTCGCGGGTCCTGGGCGGCCCCTACTGCACGCAGATCCTCGGCGATCACGGCGCCGAGGTCGTAAAGGTCGAGCCGCCGCAGGGCGACGAAACCCGCGGCTGGGGCCCGCCGTTCCGCGGCGAGACCGCCTCGTACTTCATCGGCGTGAACCGCAACAAGCGCGGCATGGCGATCGATCTCACGCACCCGGCCGGACGCGAGCTCCTGCTCCGGCTGCTCGAGGACGCCGATGTGCTCGTCGAGAACTTCAAGCCCGGCACGCTGGAGAAGTGGGGGCTCGGCTACGACGTGCTCGCTGCGCGCGTCCCGCGCCTCGTCCACTGCCGCATCTCGGGCTTCGGCGCCGACGGCCCGCTCGGCGGTCTGCCCGGCTACGACGCCGTGATCCAGGCCATGGGCGGACTCATGTCGGTGAACGGCGATGCGGACGGCGAATCGCTGCGGATCGGCGTACCGATCGTCGACATGGTCACAGGATTGAACGCCGCGATCGGCATCCTCCTCGCTCTCCAGGAGCGCGCGCGCAGCGGCCGGGGGCAGTTCGTCGAGGCGGCGCTGTTCGACTGCGGCATCTCGCTCCTGCATCCGCACGCCGCGAACTTCTTCCTCGACGCGAAAACGCCGGTGAGAACCGGCAACGCGCATCCCAATATCTACCCGTACGATACCTTCGCCACCGCGAGCGATCCGATCTTCCTCGCGATCGGGAACAACGGGCAGTTCTCGAAGCTCCTCGAGGTGCTCGAGGCACCGCAGCTCGCGCGCGATGCGCGCTTCGTCGACAACCGGGCCCGGTCGGTCAACCGCGCGGCCCTCAAGGTCGAGCTCGAGCGCCTGCTCGCGCGCTTCGACTGCGAGCCGCTCGCGACCCGGCTCATCCGCGCCGGCGTGCCGTGCGGCCCGGTCTTCAGCGTCGCGCGCGTGGTAAACCATCCGCACACCAGGCACCGGGAGATGGTCGTCGATGTCGCGGGATGCCGCGGCATGGGCTCACCGATCAAGCTGAGCCGCACCCCGGCTACGTATCGTCATGCGCCCCCCGAGTTCGCCGCCGACACGCTCGATGTCCTCAAGGCTCGCGGCATCGACGCCGAGCCCTACGTCGCGGCGCTGCCAGGCAAGCCAACCGGCTAGGGCCTCAAGCCGGCGTTCGACGCCGCCTCCATCCGCAGCTTGAAGCGCTGCAGCTTGCCGGTCTCGGTGCGCGGCAGCGAGCCGCGGAACTCGATCGCGCGCGGATACTTGTACGGCGCGATCGCGGCCTTGACGTGGTCCTGCAGCGCTTTCGCCATGGCGCCGTCGCCGGCGAAGCCGGGCTTGAGCACGACGTAGGCCTTGACGATCATGCCGCGCTCTTCGTCCGGTGCGCCCACGACGCCGCACTCGGCGACCGCCGCGTGCGCGAGGAGCGCCGACTCGACCTCGGGCCCGGCGATGTTGTAGCCCGCCGAGATGATCATGTCGTCGGTGCGCGCCTGATAGAAGAAGTAGCCGTCGGCGTCCATCAGGTAGGCGTCGCCGGTCACGTTCCAGCCGTTCTGGACGTAGGTGCGCTGGCGCTCGTCGGCTAGGTATTTGCAGCCGGTCGGGCCCTTCACGGCCAGGCGCCCGACGACCCCGGGCGGGGACGGGTTGCCGTCGTCGTCGAGCACCGCCGCTTTGTAGCCGGGGATCGCGTAGCCGGTCGCGCCGCGCCGCACGCGATTCGCCGCGTGCGAGACGAAGATGTGAATCATCTCGGTCGAGCCGAGCCCGTCGAGGAGCTCGATCCCGGCCGCGTGCTTGAAGGCCTGGCGCGTCGCATCGGGCAGCGCCTCGCCGGCGGAGACGCACTTCTTCAGGCTCGAGAGATCGTATTGGCCTGCGAGCTGCGCCATCTGGCGGTAGAGGGTGGGCGCGCTGAAACAGATGGTCGCGCGGAAGTCGCGGATCGTCTCGAGCAGCGTTTCGGGCGTGAGCCGCTCCATCAGCACGGTCGAAGCGCCGAAGCGCAGCGGGAAGCAGAGCATCCCGCCGAGTCCGAACGTGAACGCGAGCGGCGGCGTACCGCAAAACACGTCGTCGCGATCGGGCTTCAGGCAGGAGCGCGGAAAAGCGTCGCACATCGCCATCACGTCGCGGTGGAAGTGAATGCAGCCCTTCGGCTGCCCGGTGGTGCCCGAGGTGAAAGCGATCAGCGCCACGTCGTCGGCCGCGGTGTCGACGTTTGCGAACTCCCCCGGCTTGGGCGCGAGCGCCGCTTCGAGCGAGCCGGTCCCGCCGTCGTTGAAGTTCAGGACCTGCGTCAGGCCGGGGCAATGACTGCGCGCGATCTCGAGCTCGTCCGCGAGCCGCGCGTCGCAGAGTGCCGCGCCGATCCGCGCCTTGTCGACGATGACCTCCAGCTCCTTCGCGCGGAGGAGCGGCATCGTCGCCACGGCGATGCAGCCCGCCTTGACCACCCCGAACCAGCACGCCGCCATCATCGGGTTGTTCGATCCCCGCAGCAGCACCCGGTTGCCGGCGACGAGCTTCAGGTCCTCGACGAGAACGCGCGCGATCTGGTTGGCGCGGACGAGGAGCTGTCGGTAGGTGCAGGAATACTTCCGCCCGTCGATCAGCGTGTGGATCGCGGGCCGGTCGCCGCATCCCGCGGCGACCATCTCGTCGAGAAGCTCGACCGCGCAGTTCATGCGCGCCGGGTATTGGAGCTCCGGCAGCTCGAAGAAGACCTCCGGCAGCTCGCCCGGCGGCGGGAGGTTGTCCCGCGCGAAGGTGTCGACGTGTGCCGTATGCGCCATGCCAGGGGTCAGCCCTTCAGCGTTTCCCGCGCGATGATCAGCTTCTGCACCTCGGTCGCACCCTCGTAGATCCGCAACGCCCGGATGTCGCGGTACAGGCGCTCGACCGCCTGGCCCGACACCACGCCGAGGCCGCCGAAGATCTGCACCGCCCGGTCGATGACGGCTTGTGCGGTCTCGGTCGCGACCATCTTCGCCATCGCCGCCTCGCGCGTGGTGCGCTCGCCCTTCACGTCCCTCAGCCATGCGGCGCGGTAGGTGAGCAGGGCCGATGAGTCGATCCCGGTCGCCATGTCCGCGATCGCGGCCTGGGTGAGCTGGAAGCCGGCAAGCGTTTGGCCGAACATCTTGCGCGACATCGCGCGGCCAATGGCCTCGTCAAGCGCGCGGCGCGCGAACCCGAGCGCCGCGGCGGCGACCGAGGCGCGGAAGACGTCGAGCGTCTGCATCGCCAGCTTGAAGCCTTCGCCCGGGAGCCCGAGCCGCTGCGCCGCAGGGATGCGGCAGCCGGCGAACTCGAGCCGCGCAAGCGGGTGGGGGGCGATGACCTCGATGCGCTCGGCGATCGCGAGGCCGGGCGCGTCCGCGTCTACGACGAACGCGCCGATCCCCTTCGCCCCGGGCGCGTCGGTCTCACGCGCGAACACGGTGTAGAAGTCGGCAATACCGCCGTTCGAGATCCAGGTCTTCGTGCCGTCGATCACGATCTCGCCGCCCGTCTCGCGCGCGCGCGTCGACATGGCCGCGACGTCGGAGCCGGCATCGGGCTCGGACAGGGCGAACGCGGCGATCGCCGCGCCCCGGGCGACGCGCGGCAGGTAACGGGCGCGGAGCGCCTCCGATCCGGCAAGCGAGATCGCGCCCGAGCCGAGCCCCTGCATCGCGAACGCGAAGTCGGCGAGCCCGTCGTGGCGCGCCAGCGTTTCGCGCAGCACGCAGAGGCTGCGCGAGTCGATGCGCTCGAGCCGCCCGCCGTGCGCCTTCGGCACGCAGTACTCGAGCCACCCCGATTCGCCGAGCAGCGCGACGAGGTCGCCGCAGGCGCGATCGACGTTCGCGTGATCGAGCGCGCCGCCGAGCCGGTCCGCACACCAGGCGTCGAGCTTGCGCGCGAGCGCGCCATGCGCGGCGTCGAAGAACGGCCAGTCGAGGTAGGTCTTGTCCGGCACGGAGCGCTCAGTCGCCCTCGAACTTCGGCTTCCGCTTCGCCACGAACGCCTCGTACGCGCGCCGGAAGTCCTGCGTCTGCATGCAGATCGCCTGCGCCTGGGCTTCGGCCTCGATCGCTTCGTCGAGCCCCATGTTCCATTCCTGGTGGAGCATCGTCTTCGTCATTCCGTGCGCGAAGGTCGGGCCGTCGGCGAGCGAGGCGGCGAGCGCCTTCGCCTCGTCGAGCAGATCTTCGGGCGGGCAGAGCTTGTTGAAGAACCCCCACGCGAGCCCTTCGTCCCCCGGCAGCGAGCGGCCGGTGTAGAGGAGCTCGGCGGCGCGCCCCTGGCCGATCAGCCGCGGCAGCAGCGTGCAGGCGCCCATGTCGCAACCCGCGAGCCCGACGCGCACGAAAAGGTACGCGGTCTTCGATCGCGCGGTGCCGTAGCGGAAGTCGGAAGCGAGCGCAAGCATCGCGCCGGCCCCCGCGCACACCCCGTCGATTGCCGCCACGACCGGCTGCGGGCAGTGACGCATCGCCTTGACCAGGTCGCCGGTCATGCGGGTGAAGTCCAGCAGCTCGGGGCTGCTCATCTTCGTGAGCGGACCGATGATCTCGTGCACGTCGCCCCCGGACGAGAAGTTGCCGCCGGCGCCGGCGATCACGATCGTCTTGATGTCCGATGCGTATTGCAGCCCGCGGAAGAGATCGCGCAGCGCGGCGTAGGAGTCGAAGGTGAGCGGGTTCTTCTTGTCGGGGCGGTCGAGGGTGACGATGCCGACCTTGCCCTCGGTCTGCCAGCGGAAGTGCTGCGGCCTGAAATTCGCGAAGGCCCGCTTGTCGTTCATGACATGACCTCCCCTCCTGCAACGGCGATCGCCTGCCCGGTGATCGCGGCAGAGGCGGGCAGGCAGAGCCAGAGCACCGCGCTCGCCACTTCCGCCGGCTGCACCATCCGCCCCTGCGGGTTGCGGGCGACGAGCGCGGCGCGCGCGTCGCTCTCGGTCTTCCCGGTTTTCGCGACGATGTTCGCGACCGCAGTGGACACGATGTCAGTCTCGGTGTAGCCCGGGCACACGGCATTGACGGTGACGCCGCTCTTCGCGCACTCGAGCGCAACCGCGCGCGTGAGACCCATGACACCGTGCTTGGCGGCGCAGTACGCGGAGACGTAAGCGTAGCCGACGAGCCCCGCGGTGCTCGCCACGTTGACGATCCGGCCGGCGCCGCGGGCGAGCATCTCCGGCAGTGCTTCGCGCGTACAGAGGAACGTGCCGGTGAGGTTCACCGCGAGCATCCGCTGCCACAGCGCGAGCTCGGTCTTCGCGAGCGGCGCGGTCTCGGCTTGCCCGGCGTTGTTCACCAGGATGTCGATGCGCCCGCAGCGTGCACGCACCGCTGCAAATGCCGATTTCACCGACGCTTCGTCGGTCACGTCGGTCGGAACGGCCTGGGCCCGGCCGGCACCGCCGAGCACCTCGGCCTGCGCGGCGAGCCGCGCGGCGTCCCGGCCGAGGATCGAAACGGTCGCGCCTTCGGCCGCGAGCGCAGCCGCGATCGCGGCGCCTATGCCGCGGCCGCCGCCGGTGACGACAGCGTGCTTGTCGGCGAGCGCGTGCATGGGGCGGTCAAGACCTCCTCTGCCGGGGCCCGCGAACGGCCCCTACACGCCGATCCGGTCGTAGAACCTGGCGAGCGCGTTGTTGAACGCTTCGGGCTGCTCGATGTTGGCGATGTGCGACGCCGAAGGAATCGGGACGAACTCCGAGCCCGGAATGTTCTCGTGGATAGTCTTCGTCGAGGCGGCGGAGGCATCCTCGGTACCGGTGATCGCCAGCACCGGCACCTTGATCTCCCTCAGTCGCTCGGTGAGGTTGATCTTCGGGAGCGCGTGGCAGCAGCCGACGTAGCCGGCGACCGGCGTCGCGCGGATCATGTCCGCGATGGGCTTCACGCGGTCCGGCCGATCCTTGATGTAGGAGGGGGTGAACCAGCGCGCGAGAGTCGGCTCGACGAGCGCCGCCATGCCCTTCGCCTCGGCGGCGTCGATGCGCTCTTGCCACGTCGGCCAGACCTCGGGCGGGTTGCGGCTCGTCGTGTCGGCTAGCACGAGGCTCTTGAGGAGCCCGCCCTTCTTCAGGGCGAGCGTCTGCCCGATCATCGCTCCCATCGAGATGCCGATCCAGTGCGCCTCGCGCACTTCGAGCGCGGCAAGCAGGCCGGCCGCGTCGTCGGCGAGCATGTCGAGCGTGTACGGCCCCGACGTCACATCCGTCCGGCCGTGCCCGCGGGTGTCGAAGCGGAGCACCCTGAAGCGCTTCGAGAGGGCGGCCACCTGCCCGTCCCACATGCGCGAATCGCACGCGAGGGAGTGACTCATCACGAGCCAGGGCCCGGAGCCGTCGACGGTGTAATGGATCTGGATGCCGTTCGCATTCGCTTTCACGCCCTTCTCCTTTTCTCGGACCGCGCTCCTCGCCGGCTGCCGCCGGTCGGTCACCTGGTCGGCGGTTCCTTCATCCGCGTGATCCGCACCACCTCCGGAATCCGCCGCAGCGCCTTCATCACCCGCGCGAGATGCAGCCGGTTGTGCACCTGGATCGTGAAGTGCATCGCGGTGTACACGCCGCGCTCTTCGTCCATGCTCACGTTGTCGATGTTGGAGCCGGCCTCGGAGATCGCGGCCGCCACCTTGGCGAGCACGCCGCGCTGGTTCGCCGCGACGAGCCGGACCCCGACGTCGAAAGTGCGTTCGGTGTCGGGCGCCCACTCGACGTCGATCCACTTGTCGGGGTCGGTCCGCGCCCTGGCCACGATCGGGCAGTCATGAGTGTGCACGACGAGCCCCTGGCCCTTCTTGATGAAGCCGATGATCGGGTCGCCGGGGATCGGGCGGCAGCACTTGGCGAACTGCACCGCCATCCCCTCGGAACCGCGAATCACGATCGAGGCGGCCGCGCCTTGCGGCCTCGCGTCCGCCGGCGCGTGATCGGCGAGCGCGAGGAGCTGGCGCGCGACGATCGCCGCAAGGCGCTTGCCGAGACCGACGTCGGCGAGGATCTCCTCGCGGGACTTCGCGCCCGACTCGCGCACGAGCTTGTCCCAGCGCTCGGGGCCGATCGCGATCGGGTCGGACTCGAGAGCGCGCAAAGCCTGCCCCAGCAGCCGCTCGCCGAGCGCGGTCGACTCCTCGAACTGCATCGTTTTCAGGAAATGGCGGATCTGCGAGCGCGCCTTGCCGGTCTTGACGTAGCTGAGCCACGCCGGGTTCGGATGCGCGTGCGCAGCGGTGACGACCTCGACCCGGTCGCCGTTCTTGAGCTCGGCCCGCAGCGGCACCAGCTCGTAGTTGACCTTGGCCGCCACGCAGCGGTTGCCGATGTCGGTGTGCACCGCGTACGCAAAGTCGACCGCGGTGGCGCCGCGGGGCAGCGCCATGATCTTGCCCTTCGGCGTGAACACGTAGACCTCGGCGGGGAACAGGTCGACCTTCACGTGCTCGAGGAACTCGGCGGAGTCGCCGCTCGCGTTCTGGATCTCGATCAGCGACTGCAGCCACTTGTGCGTGCGGCTCTGCACCTCCGACAGCGTGCCGCTATCCTCGTCCTTGTACAGCCAATGCGACGCGACGCCGGTCTCGGCCACGCGGTGCATGTCGCGCGTGCGGATCTGCACCTCCACAGGTGCGCCGTACGGGCCGATCAGCGCGGTATGCAGGGACTGGTAGCCGTTCAGCTTCGGGATCGCGATGTAGTCCTTGAACTTGCCGGGCACCGGCTTGTAGAGCGAGTGCAGCGCGCCGAGCGCGACGTAGCACGCGGGCACGTCGCGCACGACGACGCGGAAGCCGTAGATGTCGAGGACCTCGGTGAAGGAGAGCTTCTTCTCGATCATCTTCTTGTAGATCGAGTAGATGTGCTTCTCCCGGCCGCTGACCGACGCTTCGAGTTGCGCGTCGCCGAGCCGCTGCTTGATCGCCTCGAGGATCTTGTCCACAACCTCGCGGCGATTGCCGCGCGCCCCCTTCACCGCCTTGGCGAGCACCCGGTAGCGCATCGGGTGGATGTGCTGGAACCCGAGCTCCTGCAGCTCGCGGTAGAGCCCGTCGAGGCCGAGGCGGTTGGCGATCGGCGCGTAGATCTCGAGCGTCTCGGACGCGACGCGGCGGCGCTGCGCCGGCGCGACCGCATCCAGCGTGCGCATGTTGTGCAACCGGTCGGCGAGCTTGATCAGCATGACGCGCACGTCGCGCGCCATCGCGAGCAGCATCTTGCGGAAATTCTCGGCCTGCGCATCCTGCTGCGACTGGAACTCGATGCGGTCGAGCTTGGAGACGCCGTCCACCAGGTCGGCGACCGGCTTGCCGAAGCGATTGGAGATATCGTCGGTCGAGACTTCGGTGTCCTCGACCACGTCGTGCAGCAGGGCCGCGACGAGCGTCTGCGCGTCGAGCTGCCACTGCGAGAGGATCTCGGCGACCGCAACCGGGTGCGAGATGTACGGCTCGCCGGACTTGCGGAGCTGGCCGTGGTGGGCCGCGTCGCTGAAGTGGTAGGCCTCTTCGAGCCGGGAAAGGTCGGCGGGTTTGAGATAACCGGCGACGCTCTGCCGCAAGCCTGCCAGGGGCGCCACCGCACTCATCGGGACCGGCCCCGTGCATCTCCGGCAGACGGCGCCGGACACGACGCAAGAGAATTGAAGTAGGCGGCGCGAGGGTGTGGAGCGCGCCGCCGGTCCTGCGGATGGCGCGACGTGTGACCGGCCGCGGCGCGGGCCGCGGTGCGGGGCAAACCGGTCAGGTCACACGCGCGGCAGGTCACTAATTCTGGTGCACCCGGCTCAGAAGCTCGATCCCGACCTTGCCGGCGGCGATCTCGCGCAGCGCGGTGACGGTCGGCTTGTCCCGCGCCGCCTCGATCAGCGGCGTGCCGCCGTGCGCGAGCTGCCGCGCGCGGTAGGTCGCCGCCAGCGTCAGCTGGAAGCGGTTCGGGATCCTGTTCAGACAATCTTCGACGGTTATGCGTGCCATGTGGGCTCCAGGCCTCAATTATGCAATCGGAATAGCTCGGGGTGACGCGCGCTCTGGCGGGGAAGGGTCAGCCGGGATGCGCGGACGACCGCGGCGAGATCTCGCCGGGCTTCCTCGAAGTCGTTATTGATTATAACGTAGTCGAACTCTGCGGCATGGGCCATCTCGGTCTCGGCGGCCGCCAGGCGGCGCCGGATCGTCGCGTCGCTGTCCTTGCCGCGGTCGCGCAGCCGGCGCTCGAGCTCGGTCGTCGACGGCGGCAGGATGAAGACGCCGATCGCCTCGGGGAAGACGCGCCGCACCTGCTCGGCGCCCTGCCAGTCGATCTCGAGCACGACGTCGCGGCCCGCCGCCCGTTTCTCGGCGATCTGCTTCTGCGAAGTCGCATAGAGATTGCCGTGGACCTCCGCGCTCTCCAGGAACTCGCCCGCGTCGAGCATTCGCTGGAACACCGCCCGGTCGACGAAGTGGTACTCGCGCCCGTTCACCTCGCCCGCGCGCGGCGCGCGCGTCGTGTAGGAGACCGACAGCGCGAGCGCGGGATCGTGGGCGAGGATCGCGTTGACGAGCGAGGACTTCCCGGCGCCGGAGGGGGCGGTGACGATGAAGAGGAGGCCCTGCATGGCTGGCGATGGGTAAAGGGGGCTAGGGCTGAAGACGGTAAACGACTACCCCGCGGTCGCGATTCGGCGATGTTCGCACAAGCCGATCCGGTGACCGGCATTCCCTTGCGCGCGAGCGTGGCCTACTCCTCACCTGATCACCCCGTCACCCATCATTCGAGGTTCTGCACCTGCTCCCGCATCTGTTCGATCAGTACCTTGAATTCGAGCGCCGCGGCCGAGAGCTCTTTCGATACCGATTTGGATCCGAGGGTGTTCGCCTCGCGGTTGAGCTCCTGCATCAGGAAATCGAGGCGTTTGCCGACCGTGCCGCCGCCGGCGATCACGCGCTCGACCTCGTCGAGGTGAGCGCCGAGACGCGACAGCTCCTCGGCCACGTCGATGCGCACGCCGTAGACGGCGATCTCCTGGCGAATCCGCTCCTCGTCGCTCGCCGCGAGCGCCTCCCGCAGCTTCGCTGCCAGGCGTTCCTCGTAGGCCGCGATCGCCTGCGGGAGAAGCGGCTCGAGCGCCACGAGCCGCGCGCGGACTTTCGCGACGCGCTCGAGAAGCATCCGGCCGAGCTTCTCGCCCTCGCGCGCGCGCGACGCAGCGAGCTCCGCGAGCGCGGCGCGCATCGCGTCCGTCGCTGAGTCCCGCAGCGCCTCGGCCTCGCGCGCGTCGTCGCCGAGAACGCCGGGCCAGTGCAGCACGTCGGCGACGCGCAGCGGCTCGGCGTCGGGGATCGCCTCCCGCACTCGCCGCGACAGTCGGGCGAGTCGCTCGAGCGCCCCCGCGCTCAGCGCCGCCTCGCCGCGCGCCGCGGGCGACGCCGTGAACGCGAGTCGGCAGTCGATCTTGCCGCGCGCGAGACTCGCCATCGCAAGCTCGCGGAGCGTGGGTTCGACCGACCGCAGCTCCTCCGCGAGGCGAAACTGCACGTCGAGGAACCGGCTGTTCACGCTGCGCAGCTCGAGTGAGATCGAGCCCGCGGGGACCTCGCGGGTCACCGCGGCATATCCCGTCATGCTGCTGATCATGGATTGTTCCTGCTTTCGCGAGCGGCCGGTCCTTTACATCGCCCGGCTAAACTCAGAGAATCGGGCGTCCTCCCCCAATCTTAACAAAGGCTTACGGTTCTTCCCGGCACATGCCGTCGCAAGCGAACCTGCCGCTGCCCGAGGGGTACCAGCTCCAGACCTACCGCATCACGAAAGTGCTGTCGGCCGGCGGCTTTTCGATCGTTTATCTGGCGCACGACGACGGCGACCAGCCGGTCGCGATCAAGGAGTATCTGCCGAGCTCGCTTGCGCTGCGGCGCGAGGGCGACGTGCTGCCGTCGATCGCCGACGAGAACGTCTCGACGTTCCGCTACGGCATGAAGTGCTTCTTCGAGGAGGGCCGCGCGCTCGCGAAGCTCTCGCACCCGAACGTGGTCCGGGTGCTGAATTTTTTTCGGGCGAACGAGACCGTCTATCTCGTGATGCGTTACGAACGCGGCCGCACGCTGCAGGAGCACATCCAGGCGCGGCGCGGCGCGATGAAGGAGAACTTCATCCGCCGCGTGTTCACGCTGCTCCTCAACGGGTTGCGCGAGGTGCACGCGAACAAGCTCCTGCACCTCGATATCAAGCCGGCAAACGTCTACATCCGCAACGACATCACCCCGGTGCTGATCGATTTCGGCGCGGCGCGCCAGACGCTCACCGCAGAGGGGTTCAAGCTGAACCCGATGTACACGCCGGGGTTCGCGTCGCCGGAGCACTATCAGAAGCGCGAGCTCCTCGGACCGTGGAGCGACATTTACTCGATCGGCGCGAGCATCTTCGCGTGCCTTGCCGGCGCCGCGCCGCAGGCGGCGGACCTGCGGGTGGAGAAGGACCGCTACGTATCCGCGACGAAGCTCTTCGCGACCAAGTACTCGGACCAAATGCTCGAGACGATCGACTGGTGCCTGCAGCTCGACCACTCCAAGCGTCCGCAGAGCGTGATGGCGCTGCAGAAAGTGCTGCTGCGGGAGCGCGATCCGGAAGGGCCGAGCAAACGATCGTTCGTAACCAGCCTTCGCGGGTCGCTGCTCAAGCTCGCGCGGCGATAGGATGATGCAGGCCCTGCGAGGAGGGCGCAGACGATGAAGTTCTCGATATATCAGGAAAGCCGGCAGGGGCCGCGGAAGTCCAATCAGGACCGCGTCGCCTACTGCTACAGCCGGGACTCGCTGTGCATGGTCATTGCCGACGGCATGGGGGGGCACCTGCATGGCGAGGTCGCCGCGCAGATCGCGACCCAGTTCATCTCGGAGGCGTTCCAGCGCGAGGCGCAACCGCGGATCGCCGACCCGTTCAAGTTCCTGCTCGACTCGATCACCAACGCCCACCACGCGATCGTCGACTACGCGAACGTGCGCAGCCTCCTGGAGACCCCGCGCACGACCTGTGTCGCGTGCATCGTGCAGGACGGGCTCGCGCACTGGGCGCACGTAGGCGACTCGCGGCTCTATCTCATCCGCAACGGACGCGTCGAAGCGCAGACCAAGGATCACTCGCGCGTGCAGATCCTGGTCGACGCGGGCCGAGTGCGCGAGGAAGCGATCGCCGCGCATCCGGACCGCAACAAGATCTTCAACTGCCTCGGCCAGATGGGGCCGCCGAGGGTAGACCTCTCGCGGCGCGTGGCGCTACACCACGGCGACGTGATTCTGCTTTGCAGCGACGGGGTCTGGGGTCCGCTCGACGCGCGCCACATCTGCGAGGAGTTCCTGCGCAACGACGTCATGAGCGCGGTTCCGATCCTGCTCGACATGGCCGAGGCGCGCGCCGGGAAGGACGGCGACAACGCGTCGGTCGTGGCGGTGGGCTGGGCCGACGAGGCGGGTGGTGCGGGCGCCGACTGGATCTCGACCGTGAGCATGGACCCGACCGAGCTGAGAACGACCGTCGAGCAGTTCGGGCGGTCGAAGCCGCCGGCGCCGCAGGGCGGCTATCTCACCGACGACGAGATCGAGCGCGCCATCGACGAGATCCGGAACGCGATCAAGAAGCACTCGAAGTAGTTCTCGAGTCATGCGTCCGTCAGGCCGGAAACCGACGAGCTCCGTCCCGTCCGGATCACCCGCCGGTACACGAAGCACGCCGAGGGATCGGTGCTGGTCGAGTTCGGCGATACGAGGGTCGTCTGCACCGCGAGCGTCGAGGAGCGCGTCCCCCCGTTCCTGAAGGACAAGGGTCAGGGCTGGGTCACCGCCGAGTACGGCATGCTCCCCAGGGCGACCAACACGCGCACCGATCGCGAGGCGGCTCGCGGCAAGCAGTCGGGACGCACGCTCGAGATCCAGCGGCTGATCGGGCGCAGCCTGCGCGCGGTGGTCGCCCTCGACCGCCTCGGCGCGCGCACCATCCAGATCGACTGCGACGTCCTCCAGGCCGACGGCGGGACGCGCACCGCGAGCATCACCGGCAGCTTCGTCGCGGTCCACGACGCGATTTCGGTGCTGACCGGACGCGGGCTCCTCGCCGCCTCGCCGATTCGCGACTTCGTCGCCGCGGTGTCGGTCGGCTTGTACCAGGGCGTGCCGGTGCTCGACCTCGACTACGCCGAGGACTCGGCCTGCGACACCGACATGAACGTGGTGATGACCGGCGCCGGCGGTTTCGTCGAGCTGCAGGGGACGGCCGAGGGCGCGCCGTTCACGCCCGTCGAGCTGGTGTCCCTCGTCGCGCTCGCCGAGCGCGGGATCCGGGAGCTGATCGCGCAGCAGCGCGCCGCGCTGGGCGTCTGACGCATCGGTGAAGCAGCTCGTCCTCGCATCGTCCAACCCCGGCAAGCTGCGCGAGCTCGCGGAGCTCTTCGCGCCGCTCGGGATCGAGGTGGTGCCGCAGGGCGCGCTCGGCGTGACGGACGCCGAAGAGCCGCACGCCACTTTCGTCGAGAACGCGCTCGCGAAGGCCCGGAATGCCGCGCGCCACGCCCGGCTGCCGCGCTCGCCGACGACTCGGGGATCTGCGTTGCCGCGCTCGACGGCGAACCGGGCGTCCACTCGGCCCGGTTCGCGGGCGAGCCGAAATCCGACCGGCGCAACAACGAGAAGCTCGTCGCGCTCCTGAAGAACGAGGCTGACCGTCGCGCACACTATTATCGTGTGGTGGTGCCGTCCGCCATGCCGACGATCCCCAGCCGCTGATCGCCGAAGGCCGCTGGAACGCCGAGTTGATCCATACGCCCCGCGGCACCGGCGGCTTCGGCTATGACCCGTACTTCCTGCTGCCCGATCTGGGCCGCACCGCTGCCGAGCTTGAGCCGCAGAGAAGCACGCGATCAGCCACCGCGGCAAAGCGCTGCGGCGGCTGCTCGCGCTGC
>CAVUSZ010000051.1:0-191874 GCA_963744255.1 uncultured beta proteobacterium | reverse complement strand
CGAGCCGGCGCGGCCGTGCGCCATCTGGGCAAGGCTCTGGCGCGATCGCTCGCCGAACGCCTGATTCTGCTCAGGCGCATCGATCCCCGCAATCCGAATCTCGTGCTGGGACTTGGAGTCGTCCACGACGGTGCCTGATGTGCAATTGACGAAGAACTCCTAACAGACTCTCTCCTCGACCCTGACGGCCGACTCGATCTCCTAAGGGCGGTTGAGGATTGTTCCACTGTGGTACGGTTGTTCCCTCCGGAAAGGTCGTTACCAATCTAGGAACGGTACTTCAGCTACCAGGCTGCGGCTGTTCTCGTGAACGCTAAGCGATAACCCATGGACTTAGGAGGACACGATGAGCATGAAGGAAACGCCCACTCGCTACGCGGTTTGCACCTTCGCGGTCGGTGCCGCTCTAGTTCTCGCCACACCGGCGAGTGCGGAGAACGCGACTACGGTTGACGATTCTACGCAGCCTCACCTGAAATCTTGGAGCAACGTCATCCCAAACGCCACCCGGCGCTTCGTCGTATTAGCGGATTTCGGGAACGCAGCAGTCTTGGATCGCGAGACAGGGCTGGTGTGGGAACAGTCGCCAGAAGGGGCCGTGCGCACATGGGAGGACGCGGTGAGAACCTGCTGGCAACGTCAGGTTGGGGGCCGAATGGGTTGGCATCTCCCGACGATCGAAGAGTTATCCAGTCTGCTTGATCCGTCTGCCGTGATTCCGGGGCCGGCTCTCCCGACGGGGCATCCTTTCCAGAACGTGCAGAACGCTAGCTATTGGTCATCCACGACCGATGTTCGCGCCGCTTTTGTTCCAAGCCAAGCGTGGGCCGCCCATTTTTTCCTTGGCACGACAGGTGACTCAGGGAAGGACGGCGCGGCGGGTGTCTGGTGCGTTCGCGGCGGGACACATTCGGCCAAGTACTGACGCCGGCGATCTGCGGGCGCTAGAGCCCGCGCGGCTGACGCCCACACCGAAGCTGATGCTGACGGCTCTCGTGGAGCTGTTGGAGGCGCCGGCGACGGGGCGCAGGAAGGGGAGGTAAGGGGGTTGTCACGATGGAAGCGCGCCATGTCATCGCTCGCCGTTCAGATCTCAGCACATTCCTTGCGCATTTAACACGCACGAGCAACGGTCAGTCGGGTCGCGATCGACTCCAGTCGATCATCAAAGATTGGCGCCTGACGGCGACCTCGATGTTCGGTGCCGCGAAAGACCTTCTTGACGATCGAGGGTCGCGCGCCGCGGCGAGCCGGTCGATGAGTTCGCGCAGTGCGCCGAGCTCGCTTCGTGCGACGAGCTGCGGCCTGAACGGTGCCGATGGCGGCAGATAATAGAATCGCTGGAAGTAGCAATCGGGCCATTGGGAGAGCATTACCGCGCTCGGCCCGAGAGTCTCGAACACTTGCGCTGCCGGGCATGGGACGCGCCCGGCAGCGCAACTGGCGAGTTACGGGTTGAACGGCGCGATCGAGCGTCGCGCCGACGCCGGATATGCTGGTAGAGGTCGCGCGTATACGCCCACAACGCGCGAGTCTCATCGGGGCGCTGCATGCCGGGCTACGCAGCGCCGCCAAGCTTGCGCGAAAGGGTGCGCGCCACGTCCAGGGCGATGTCGCGCAGCTCCCGCAGCCGCTGCGCCGTGTAGCGCGAGCTCGGCCCCGACAGGCTGATGCCGCTCGCGACCAGGCCGCCCTTTTCCTGCACCGGCACGGCGACGCAGCGCATGTCGTCGGCAAACTCCAGGTCGTCGTAGGCGTAGCCCTGGGCGCGCACCTTGCGCAGCTCGGCGCGAAAGCGGTCCGGGTCGGTGATCGTGTTGCGCGCCACCTTGGGCAGCCCCCGCCGGATGGCATCCTCGATCGCGGGCGCCGCCTGGTAGGCGAGCAGCACCTTGCCGATCGACGTGCAATGCAGCGGCGCACGGTCCCCGATCTGGAAATCGATGGTCACGAGCTGGGAACCCTTCACGCGCTGCACCAGGACCGCGCAGTCCCGGTCCAGCACCGAGTAATGGACGCTCTCGCCGGTCCGGGCCGAGACGTCGCGCAGGCCCGCATCGACGAGCGCGGTCTTGTCGTCGCCGCTCAGGAGCGGGCGGCTCAGCGTGAGAATCTTGTAGCCGAGTCGATAGCCCCGGGTGCGCGGATCGCGCTCGACATAGCCGGCATCCATCAACGTCGCCAGCATGCGATACGCGGTACTGCGTTCGGCGCCGATGACGCCGGCGACTTCGCCCGCGGAGACCGGCGTGCGCGCATCCGCCAGCACCTCCAGCACCCTCAGCGCGCGCAGCGCGGTGGCGCTCTTGTTCGGATCGACGGATTTCTGGCCGCTACGGCTCCGCCTCAAGATCGACTCCCTCGACGACTTCAACAATATTTGTATACCGGCCCGGGCGCGGAGGCAAGCTCCTTGGAATATTCGTTTGCACCGTGTGATACTTGCTCGCGGAGGAGGACGCCATGCAGATGCTCATCGATGGCGAACGGGTCGATGCGTCCGACGGTGCCGCCGACCCGATCTGCGACAAGGCGAGCGGCGAGCCGATCGAGACCGCGCCGCGCGGCACGGCCGAATGGAAAACGCGGCGCTAGTGCGCGGAGCTACGCCGGACTACCTGCAGATGCGCGGCGTCAGTAAACGCTATGGCGGGACGCAGGCGCTGCGCAACGTGGATTTTTCCGCCCGACGGGGAGAGGTGCACGCGATCGTCGGCGAAAACGGAGCGGGAAAGAGCACGCTGACGCGTATCCTTTCCGGCGCGATCCAATCCGACGCCGGCGAGATCCTGCTCGACGGCAAGCCTCAGCCGCTCGACAGCCCGCTGCGCGGCCAGCAGCTCGGCATCCGCATGGTGCACCAGCACGTCAACCTGGTGCCCAACCTGAGCGTCACCGAGAACATCCTCCTCGGCAGCATGCCGACCGGCCGGCTCGTGTGGTGGATCGACTGGCCGGCCGCGCACCGCAAGGCGCAGCAGATCCTGGAAGCGATCGGCTTCAAGGGCATCGACGTGCGCACGCGCGTCTCCCGCCTGAGCGCGTCGCAGCATCAGGTGGTGGAGATCGCCAAGGCGGTGGCCGTCAGGCCGAGGATCCTGATCATGGACGAGCCCTCCGCCGTCCTCGCTCAAGAAGACCTCAGGACCCTGTTCGCGTTGATCAGGCGCCTGCGGGAGCAAGGCGTGCTGATTCTCTATATCTCGCATCGCCTCGACGAGCTGTACGCGATCGCCGACCGGGTCACGGTTCTCAAGGACGGCAGCCTGGTGGATACCGTGGATCCCCGGCACACGGACAAGGACAGCCTGATCAGGCTCATGGTCGGCCGGACGCTGCAGGAGATCTTTCCCCGCCGGCACCCGCGAACCGGCGCCGAGCTTCTGGCGCTGCGGGGCCTCAGCCGGACGGGCCGATTCGCGGACGTATCGCTCGCTGTCGCCGAAGGCGAGATCGTCGGCCTGTACGGATTGATCGGCAGCGGCCGGACGGAGGTCGCGCGCTGCGCGTTCGGGGCCGACCAGCCCAGCTCGGGCGAGATCCGCCTGGATGGACAGACGCTCCGCATCAGGTCGCCGCGCGACGCGCTGCACGCCGGCATCGCCATGCTCACGGAGGACCGGATCGGCAACGGCCTGGTGCTGGGACTCTCGATTCGCGACAACGTCAGCCTGGCGAGCTTCGACGCGATGAGCCGCTGGGGCGTGCTGAATCGCCGCCGGCAGAGCGCCCTGGTCCGGTCCAAGGTGAGGGAGCTGGATGTGCGCCCCGCCGATATCGACCGGCTCGTGCGCATGCTGAGCGGCGGCAACCAACAGAAGGTCGTGCTGGCGAAATGGCTGCTCACGCAGGCCAGGATCCTCTTGCTCGACGAGCCGACGCGGGGCGTCGACGTCGCCGCCAAGAAGGAGATCTACGGCACGGTGGCGGATCTCGCTGACCGCGGCATGGGAATACTGCTGATCTCCTCGGAGCTGCCGGAGCTGCTGGGCATGAGCGACCGGATCCTCGTCATGCGCGAGGGTCGCCTGGTGGGCGCGTTCGCGCGGATGCAAGCCACCGAGGAGAACATTCTTTCCTGCGCGGCGGGCGTCGTGGAGGGGTCGAATGCGGGCTGACGCGGCGGGCGCGCGAAACCGCAAGGGAGGGGCAGTGCAAGGCGTCACCGCTCGCGCCGAGCGATGGTGGTTCGCCGGAGGGGAACCGCGCCTGAGCCTGCTCGACGTCGGCCTGATCGCGTGCTTCGTCTCGATACTGCTCGTCGGGACCTGGTTCGCCGAATCCTTCTTCACCGAGCGCAACCTCAGCAACCTGCTGCGCCAGATCGTCGCCAACGGTCTCATCAGCCTGGGCATGCTGCTCGTGATCCTGACCGGCGGCATCGATCTCAGCGTCGGATCGCTGGTGGCGCTCGGGGGGGTGCTGTTCGCCGGCATGACCGACAAGCTCGGCATCGGCCCGGCGCTCGGCATCGCGATCGCCTGCGGCGCCGTCGCCGGGATGGTCAACGGGGTGATCATCGCGCGCTTCAAGCTGCAGTCCTTCATCGTCACGCTCGCGACGATGGGCATCGTGCGTGGCTGCGTCTTTCTCTATACGGAGATTCCCATCTCGCCGGCCCATGCGGGTTTCCGCGACCTGGGAGCGACCCTGGTCGGAGCGATGCCGGTGAGCATGATCATCATGCTGGGGTGCTACGCGCTGGTCTGGTTCTACCTCAACCGCACCACGGTGGGCCGCGCCACGGTGGCGATCGGCGGCAACGAGGAGACGGTCCGCTTGGCAGGCGTCAACGTGGGGCGCACGATCGTCCTGGCATATGTGCTCTCGGGCGCGTTCTCCGCCCTGTCCGGCGCCATCCTCGTGTCGCGCCTGGGCATCGCGCAGCCCAGCCTGGGCATCGCCTACGAGCTCGATGCCATTGCTGCCTGCGTGATCGGCGGAGCCGTGCTGGGCGGCGGTGGCGGCGGCGTCCCCGGAACGCTGTTCGGCGTGTTCACGCTCGGCCTGATCAACAACCTGCTGAACCTCGTCGGCGTGAAGAGCTTCTACCAGGACATCGTGAAAGGCACCGTCATCATCCTTGCCGTGCTACTCGTCGCGAAAAGGAGGCCAAGATGAATCCGCCCCGCATTGCCTGAAATGCTCGAGGGTTCCGTCGAACGGGCGACCGCGCGGCCCGCAAACCAATCGATTGCAACCTAAGGAGGACCACCAATGAAACGTTTCGACAGCACTTGTCATCTGTCTCTCCGGTCTCTTCGCATTCGCCGGACCCAGCTTCGGGCAGGCGAAGGAAACCAGGATCGGCATCGTCACGCTGCAGATGAAGGCGCCCTACTTCATCGCCATGGTGCGGGCCCTGGAGGCGGAAGGCGCCACCTACGGGAACGTCAAGACGTTCGTCGCCGACGGCGGCGGCGATGTCGCCAAGGTCAGCGCCGACATCGAGGATCTGCTCGCCAAGGGCGTGGACGGCCTGATCATGAACATCAGCCCGCTGGAGGCGCTGCCGGGTCCGATGGCCTCGATCAAGAAGGCCGGCAAGCCGCTGGTGCTGGTGAACCGCAGGCTGAAGGGCGGCGAGTACGATGCATGGATCGGCGTGGACAATTTCAACACCGCGGCGGGAGTCGGGGAGTACATCGCCAAGCGGATGGGGGGTAAAGGCGTCCTGCTGATGATGCGGGGCGGCCCGGAAGACAACAGCACGGGCAACGCCCGCAGGGATGGCGTGCTGTCGAAAGTGAAGGACACGTCGATCAAGGTGGTTTTCGCCCCGGAGTTCGGCAAGTGGACCGAGGACGGCGGTATCCGGGTGATGGAAGACATGCTCGCCAAGCACAAGGAGATCGACGCCGTCTTCTGCGAAGGCGACGTCATGTGCCTGGGGGCCCAGAAGGCGATCGCCGACGCCGGCCGCTCCAAGCAGATCCTGATCTTCGGCTTCGACGGCCAGAAGGCCGCGATCGAGCAGATCATGAAGGACTCCAACTTCGTCGCCACCGGCCAGAACTCGGCCGACATGATCGCGAAGATCGGCTTCAAGACGATGATGGATCTGCTCGCCGGCAAGAAGCCTGCGCAGAAGGACTCGTCGCCGCCGGTGGTCGTCGTCACCAAGGAAAACGCCAAGCAGGTGTACAACCCGAAGGCGCTTTTCTAGTCGGGAGTGAAGCTCTCGCCGCGGGCGCGGCGGCACGCGGCGAGGGCATTCAGTGGTCCTGTCGCGAGAAGCGCGCGAGCGCTCCGGGCTCGCGCGTCTGCTCGCGCCGAGGCCTGGCTTAGAGAGCTTGGGTGACTTCCGAGCCCGCTATCGAGAGTGACGGCGGGTCGGCCTTGCTGCGTCCGGCGGTTTACAGCCTGCCTGCCGCGATCGGCGACCCGCGGTGACGGTTCGCCATACGGTCGTGGAGCTCGCGGACCGTTCGCGAGCCCGTGGTAACGAACGCAAATGGCAGCACCGCGTGAACCAGGCAGGCGAGCCCCGCAAGCACCATGCGCACCCCAAAACGCGACGCGACACCGAAATGCTCGGTGTAGGTTTCACCTACCGCCTCGGGGTGAGCGTTGAACAAGCGCGCGATCATCATCGTATGTCGTCGTGTGGATTCCTGCGAGCAGTGTAGGAAGCGCGCGCTTTCCGCGCGCTGTCATTTGTCTCACGGACTCTCCTGCGACGAGGTGAATATTCACCGCAGATCGTCACACTCGGGTGCTGCAGCTCGAGCGGCCTCACAAACGCGCTTCGAGAATCAGGTTGAATGGCGTCCGGGCGGCCTGGCGGAAGCGGTGGAATCCGGCCTTGCGGAAGATCTGCGCGAGCTGCCGCTCACCGGCCTGGGCACCGAGCACGTGCGTGCCATTCTCCGAAATCGCGTGCGCGCAACACAGCGTCGTGGACGCCGCATAGTAGAGGCGCCCGACCGGGTTGACATTGTCCTCCACGCGGTCTGCGGCGAAGGGCTCGACGAGCATCACCGTGCCGTCGCGCGCCAGCGTTTTCTTTGCATGCCCGGCGGCGTCCATGGGACGGCCCATGTCGTGCAGACAGTCGAAGAAGCAGATGAGGTCATAGTCGTGGCGAGGGTAGGCGCTGGCATCGGCCACTTCGAACGTGACACGGTCGGCGACCCCGGTCGCCGCGGCCACTTCGCGTGCCGCCCGGATCGAGCCTTCGTGGCCATCGAATCCCCAGAAGCGCGACTTCGGGTAGGCCTGGGCCATCAGCACGGTCGAGTGCCCGTGTCCGCAACCCACATCGGCCACTCGGGCGCCCGCCCGGAGCTTGTCGGTGACGCCCTCCAGCGCGGGCAGCCATTCAGCCACGAGGCTGCCGCGATAGGCGTTGCGATAGAAGGCGGCGACGCCGCAGTAGAGCCGCTCGTCGTGGTCGCCCCAGCTCACGCCATGGCCGTGGCGGATAGCGTCGAGCGCCTTGTTCTCATCGAACCACATCGACGCGACCACCTGCCAGGCCGGTGGAATGAATACCGGGCTGTCCTCCGCGGCGAGCACATAGGCCTGCTCGGCCGTCAGCTCGTACGTGCCGCTCGCCGCGTGGTAGCTGACGTAACCGCCTGCGACCTGCGAATTGAGCCACTCCCGCACGTAACGCTCTGCACACTCGGCCCGGCTGGCGAGCTCCTGCGAGGTGAGAGGTCCTGCGCCAGCCAGAGCCTTGTAAAGGCCGAGCTTGCTCCCTAGACTCACCATGACGCCGCCGTAGCCGGCGGAGAGGTCACCAACGACCTTTTCAAGCAGGCCGCCCAGCTTCTGTTGGTCCAATCTCATCCGAGTGTCCTCCATCAGAGTTCAGGATTCGAGGCGCGACCGCGACTCGACGGTCTGAATGGTGGAGGTCGCAGGCGGAAACGTTGAGTGGCATTCGCGCCAGGATCGGTCCAAACGAGCCAGGAGCCCACGACCAATGGTCAAGAGCACGTCGCCGCTGCACGTCAGCCTTGTCGCGATCCCTGATGCGGTGATCTCGACCTTGAGCGGCCTGTACGACGTCATGAACTCGTTCGCCATGCTGGCCGACGCCGATCCCGCGATTCCCGACCGGGCGCCGTTTAAGGTCGAGATCGTCGCGACCAGGCGGGGCGCTGTGAGCCTGGCCAGCGGATTGGCCGTGGAGGCACATCGCGGCATTGACGAGGTCGAGACGACCGACGTAGTGATCGCGCCCTCGGTCCTGGTAGGTGCCGACGGGTGGCGTCAGAACCGGTACCCGGAGATTGTCCATTGGCTCAGGACCATGCACGAGGGCGGTGCGAGCCTGTGCTCGGCGTGCTCGGGCATCTTCCTCCTCGCCGAAACCGGGCTTTTCGATGGGCGCGAAAGCACGGTCCACTGGAGCTACGCGTCCGCCTTCAAGCGGAGCTTTCCCAACGTGCAAGCCAGCCCGGAGCGCGTGCTCGTCGTGGCGGGAGACCGACAGCAGCTGGTTTCGTCAGGTGCCGCAACGTCCTGGCACGACCTGGCCCTGTACCTCATCGCGCGCCATGTCGGCGCGACCGCTGCGCAGTCGGTCGCCCGGTTCTTCGCGCTCCAGTGGCACCAGGACGGACTCGCACCCTACATCGTGTTCGATGGCCCCAGGAACCACACCGATGCCGCCGTGCTCGATGCGCAGGAGTGGCTGAGCAAGAACTTTTCGACGCCGAACCCAGTTGAGGAAATCGTGCGCCGGTCGGGCCTTGCGGAACGTACCTTCAAGCGCCGGTTCACCGCCTCGACCGGCTATTCCCCGATCGAGTATGTCCAGCGCTTGCGCGTCGAAGAGGCAAAGCGCCGACTGGAGCGGACTGACGCACCGGTGGACGACATCGGGTGGAAGATCGGGTACGAGGATCCGGCGTTCTTCCGGCGCCTGTTCAAGCGCCTGACCGGGCTGTCGCCGAGCGCTTACCGCCGCGCTTTCCAGATTCCGACCTATGCTCGTTCGACCAATCCATGAGGAAACGACCGCGAACGTCCCCTTGGGTTATCCAGCAGCCGACGATTCGCGCAGTCACGGCTCACAGCACCCCACCGCGTCCGCGCCTGCCCCTCTTCAAGAGCGGTAAGCCGCGGCTGGCCGAGCGCGTCGATGAGGCGCTCGCCGGCTTCGGCGGATCGTGATCCTGCTCGATACGAGCGGGCTGCTCTCGGCGATCGACGCGAGCCAGCGCTATCACGCGGAGTGTCTGGCTGCGCTCTCCAAAGCCGCGCCGCCGCTGCTGCTCTCTCCGCTCGTGCTCGCCGAGCTCGACTATCTGTTGTCGCGGCACGTTGGAAGCGTTGCCCAGGCTGCCCTGCTCGATGAAGTCGCCCGAGGTGCTTATCAACTCGAGCCGTTCGATGCAGCCGATGTCGCGGCCGCGAAGGATGTCCTCGCGCGGTACCCCAAGCTGCAGATCGGCCTGGCCGACGCTTCGCTCGTCGTGCTCGCAGAGCGGCATCGGACGAGGGACATCCTTACCCTGGACGAGCGTCACTTCCGCGCCTTGCGCGCGCGCGGCCGGAAGGGCTTCAGGCTGTTGCCGCTCGACCGCTGAGCTTGTGGCGCCGCGAGTAACGAAACGACAAAGAGCGGATCGAAAAGAGAAAGCCTAGCTCTCTCGCCAGGCTCTTGGGTTTCTGGCGCGCCCGGCCGGGCGGTAGCGTCCGGGAAAGTCAGAACTTGAAGTGGGTCAAGCCTAGCAGCGCCCACCAGATCGGTCCGATCGTGAACCAGATCGTGAGATAGATCAGGCTCATGAAGAAACCGGTTCGCCACCACTCGCCCTGCGTGACGTAACCCGCACCGAACATCACGGGGCCGGAGCCGATGGCATATTGGGTCAGACACCCGTACAGGTTACTCATGGAGGCTAATAGCATCGCGGCGGGAAAGGGCGCGAGTCCCGCTCCGATGAGAAGGGTGAGGGACACCGGGAAAAGGGCGCTGATATGTGCGGTGGCGCTGGCGAACAGGTAATGGGAGTAGAAATAGATCGCAACGACCAGCACACCTACGACGAAGCGATGATAGCCCTCCAGATAAGCGCCCAGCGTCTTGCCGAGCCACGCGATCAACCCGTACTCATTCAGCTTGGACGCCAGCATGATGAGAATGGCGATCCAGATCATCGTATCCCACGCCGACTTCTCCGTGAGCGCATCCTTCCAAGTGAGCACGCCTGTGAGAAGCATCAACGACACACCGATCGCCGCTGCCTGCGTCGCACCAATTCCGATCTGTTCCCCGAGCACCCACATCACGATCAGGCCTGTGAAGATGGCGGCCATGAGTATTTCGTTGTAAGTGATTGAGCCCATCGAGGCCAGTTCGCGCTTTGCGAGCGCCACGGCATCCGGCGTCCGCGTCACTTGTGGCGGGAGGAGGAACAGCAACGCGATGGGGATCACCGCCAAGGACACCACGCCGGGCACGAAAGCAGCCACGGCCCATCCGAGCCAGGTGATCTCCACGCCCTGGTCGGCGGCCAGCTTGACAGACAGCGGGTTTCCAGCCATCGCAGTAATGAACATGGCGGCGGTAACGATGTTGGCCTGGAACGCACACTGAATCAGGTAGGCGCCGGCCTTGCGTCGTGTCTCGGCATCCGGGAGGCTGCCCAGAACCTCCGAAATCGACTGCGTGATGGGGAGCATGACGCCGCCAGCGCGAGCGGTAATGCTTGGCATAGCCGGCGCAATGAGCAGCTCGGTCATTGCCAGTCCGTAGCCGAGACCCAGAGTGCGCTGGCCGAGCACTTTTAGGAACAAGAGCGCGATGCGACGGCCGAGGCCCGTCTTGATCACACCGCGCGAGATGAAGAACGCGAGAAGGATCAGCCAGACCAAGTCTGTCCCGTTGGATTTCACAACGTCCCCAAACGATATGACGCCGAGAAGCGATGCCACCGTGGCAGCGATGACTGCGACTGCGGACATTGGCAGCGGGGCCGTGATGATTGCGGCGATCGTTGCGACGAAGATCGCGAGCATCTGCCACGCCTGCGGCTTCAGTCCCTCCGGCGCTGGAATGAGCCAGATAGCGACGCCGATTGCGATGGGAATGAGAAATTTGTGGACTGCCGATGGGTTAAACACGCTCTCGGCTTCGCGCATGAGTTTGCCTCCAGCTGTTTTTGCGCCCGAGTATTTGCCAACCCAGGCCCGCCCTGCAGGCTGCGAATTACACTACTGGTGTTCCCGTGAGGATTATATTGACATCTTAGAGTGGAGGGCGATCTCATGATCCAGTCGCCGAAGATTGCAATTGTTGGTGCGGGCCTAGTCGGCGGCTCGGCTGCGTTGTTCGCCGCGTTTGCCATTCCGGGCACCGAGGTCGTGATCATCGATGTCGAACCGACCCGCGCAGAAGGGCAGGCGTTCGATATCGCGCACGCCGCGGCGTTGTGGCGGGCCGCTCGTGTCCGGGCCGGTGACTACGAAGATGCCGCGGGCGCCGACATCGTCGTCATCACCGCCGGCGCGGCGATGAAACCGGGACAGACCCGCCTCGATCTTGCAAAGGGCAACGTACGGATCCTGCGTCAGATCATCGAATGCGTCGGACCCGTTGCGCCGGAAGCGATCTACGTCATTGCCACCAATCCGGTAGACGTACTGGTACGCGTCACCCGCGATTTGATGCAGCTACCCAGAGAACAGGTAATCAGCACCGGCACGGCGCTCGACACGGCAAGGCTCAGAACTCTGCTCTCCGAACGTCTGGGTGTGGTCCCCGCTTCAATTCATGCTTACGTCCTAGGCGAACACGGTGATTCGTCCCTGATTCACTGGTCCGGGGCGTCGATCGCGGGGATGCCTCTCGATACCTTTCTTGAAAGGACCGGCAAGGAACTAGGCCCGGCGAGCCGAGACCTACTGAGGCGCTCGGTCCACGAATCAGCCAAGGTGATCAAGGAGGGGAAGGGCGCCACGCACTATGGCATTGCAAGTGCGGTGGCGCGCATCTGCCAGGGCATTGTGCACAACAGCGATCTGGTACTGTCGGTCGGGGTTGTGCACCCTGAGGTCGAAGGCATTCCCGAGGTGTGTCTTTCGATGCCGATGCTCATTGGTTCCGCTGGCGCGCGACTCACTGCCTACCCCGTCCTGAACGACGCCGAGCGGGAAGAATTGAGGTTGAGCGCACAGATCATCGAAGCGGCCACTGAGGACGTTCTGTCCCATCCATGACCATCAGGCCGAGACCGGACCTGCGGACACATAGCCCTTATTCAGCCTCTGGCTCGACTAACCTCTCGTCATTGTTCTTAGGATCGTTAATGGGGATTATTGGATTCCTAATGACAGCCGCGACATCGTTGTTGGCTAGGTTTTCCATAGCGGCTCGCGATGCAAGATGAGCCCCATTGCCATTTTCTTGCCTCGACCCGAACCCAAACACCAGTCGGGAAACGTCAGTCCGGACCGATTGCGCTACCTTCTACCCCTATGCGCTGGATCAAGAGCCCGGCCTGGGACCTCGTTTGGGTCCTAAATCCGCTGTGGTTGGCCCCCCTGGTCCTTCTGCTGGCGCGGGGTCATGACGACGTGCGCGCGAGCCCGGTGGATGGGCTGTTCTTCGCCCTCACGGTGCCGCTGTGGTTCGGCCACCGCGTCTCGTCAGCCTGGCTCGCCTACGCGACCCCAGCCTACCGCCCCCTGCTCGCCACGCAGCGGCTCCGCTTCGTAGTGGCCCCCTTGGCCATCGCCGTGACCTGCTTCGGCCTGCTGCTGGCTCCCGAGAGCGTGCTGCCGATGCCGCTGACCGAGCGCGTGGTCTGCTTGGCCGTCCTGGACTACCTGCTGGTGAGTCACCATTTTGCCGCGCAGCACTTCGGGCTGCTCAGCCTCTACCGGGCGCGCGCGGGACGAGCGTCGGACGC
Source organism: uncultured beta proteobacterium (assembly GCA_963744255.1). Taxonomy (GTDB): domain Bacteria; phylum Pseudomonadota; class Gammaproteobacteria; order Burkholderiales; family SG8-39; genus DATEDA01. Next base: position 179,005 of record CAVUSZ010000051.1, on the reverse strand, counting down.
GACCACGCGACGGCTCGATCGGTTGTTCGCGCTCGTCGTGGGCGGCGGTTTCGTCGTGCTGGCAGAGGTCTTGGCTGGATCGGTCTCCTTTCAGGACCGCTGGATCGACCCGCTGCTGGGAGCGGGCGGGTCGGGCGTGTTCGCGCGCACGCTGCGCGATGGCGGCATCGTCTTCGTCGTGATCCTGACCGCTCTGATGCTGCGCGTCGAACTGCGCTCGCAGCGCCCATCGCTACCGCGCGTGGCCTACGTCCTCGGCGTCTCGGCCATGGTGCTCTTCGCCTTTGTCGCGCGCGACCCTTTCCTGTTCATCGTGCTGTGGAGTGTGCAGCATTGGAGCGCCGCGATGGGACTCGCCTCGCTCGCGGCTTCCGGTGGGGTCCAGGCGCCTGGCGTGCACTGGCAGCGGCTGTTGGCGCCCATCAATCGGCGCGGCTGGGCAGTGCTGCTCGTGCTCGCCGTCGTCTCCACCCTGCTGCTGCCGGTGATGGAGGTGGAGGCTGTGAGCGACGAATACACCTACGCCGACCGCATCTTCGGCGATGCGGCGCGGTGGCTGCGCTCCTCGCCTTTCGTGCCGGCGGTGCTGGCCCTGGGCTTCGCGACCGGCTTCATCCACTACCTGCTGGATCGCGCTGCCTTCCGCTTCTCCTCGCCCGACGTGAGGCAAGCCGCCCGCGGGCTGCTGCATTCATGATTTTTTCACCAATTGCGGCCCTCGACGCGACACAAGTGCATTGTGTACCGTCGCGCCTGGGCTAATCGCACAGGCGCTACTGCTTCGCGTTGACCGAGCGATCGAATAGCGGCTCCGCGAATGACTGCTCCATTGGCCGAACTGGGACTCTCGTGAACGGCAACTCTCGACCGATTCTGTTCCACCGAGAAGATCAGAGGCTGCGTTCTGTCGATGGGACCCTGCGCGAGCTGCTGTTCGTTTGTCGATAGAGTGGGCGGTCTGGGGAAAGGCCGGGCCGACAAGTTCAACTGTTGGCATTCAACAGATCATGTTTGGCGTGTGCATGGCGCTTCAGGGAGGAAGCAAGCGATCGATCCGCGACGTGGCCAGACTGGAGGCGATGCTGGGCTCCGGTCGGTAGACGCGGACCTGCGACGCCGGGGGAGAGCATGCGCCTGGCATCTGGACTGGTTGACTAAGGTCAACGACCGGCCACCCGGCGAGTGTGAGGACGGTCGCCAAGCGCGCGCGAGGTTTGCATCGGGGTCGAGCTCGGCGATTACGTAGATCAAGAGGCCGCATTGCGCGTACCCTAACGTCACGCCAACCAAGGCGATCTCGGGAGACGTCACATGTACCAGCACATCTTGCTGCCTACCGACGGGTCGGAACTCTCGACGCAGGCCCTCCGCGAAGGTATCCGCTTAGCGAAATCCCTCGGCGCCAGAGTGACGGCGCTGCACACGACACCGCAGTTCTATCCATCCCAGATGATCACGCAGGAGATCATCGCGCGCGCGGGCGAGTATGAGGCGCAGGTAAAAGAAGAGGCTGAGCGGGTGCTTGGGGCTGTCGAGGAGGCGGCACGCGAAGCGGGGGTCGCCTGCAACGCGCTCCATCGGGCGAGCGATAGTCCGTGGGAGGAAATCATCAAGGTCGCGACGGAGCAAGGCTGCGACCTGATTGTCATGGCCTCGCACGGACGCCACGGCGTCAGCGCGCTGCTGCTCGGCAGCGAGACGACCAAGGTGCTCACGCACTCGAAGATCCCGGTGCTCGTCTGCCGATAAGGGCACTCCCATCCGTTCGAGCAGGCAGGTTGTCACAGTCCAGATCGAAAGCGCGAAAGTGGAGTTCTTCTCCTGATCGGGCGGAGCTTTGCGCGATAGCGGGCGACAGTGTCGGCTGGGGTGCTACCGTCTTAGGCAGTCTCACCGGACGCACAAGAATGGCTCTCTCGCTCGACACCAAAAAACAGATCCTCCTCGCTATTACAGGCCTCGTCGTCGCATACGTTCGTCAGCTTGTCCAGTATCGGCAATACTCATGGGAGACCATCACCCAATTTCTCGCATCTTGGTTCATTCATTACATTGGCGTGGCGTTGCTGGCGCTGCTCGCAGGCTTCTTTATCAATCGAACCCATGCTTTCTTCTTCGGTCCCAACTCAACGCGCCAGCCCCTCGACACCGATGAGGCTCTGATTTACGTAGCGATCGTTGTTCTCGTCGCCGCAGTGGGCATCTTCGTGCTTGCCCATTGGGTGCCGATCGAGGGAGAAGATTGACTCCTCTGCCTAACCTTCGCTCGACTACGTCAATGTGGTCGTCTCCGACGACGCAGTACATCTCTGGGGTGCGGTCGCTTCCGCCTTACAGCGCGATGCGATTGCCCTCGCAGCCAAGCGCACGCCCGGCGTAACGCGCGTTGAGAACCACCTCGCTGTCATTCCTGCTCAGCTCGGCGCGTCGATGCGCGCATCGTGACTGCCGGACCCGGCGATCGGTCATCGCGCCGCGCCGGCGACGCGCAGCTTACTCGGGCCTGATGTTCGCTTCCTTCACCACGGCGCCCCACTTGACGTAGTCGGCCTTGATCTTCTCCACCGTCTGCGCCGGCGTAAGAAATTCGGTGTCGCAGCCGGTCGCGTTGATCTGTGCCAGCAGTTCCTTGTCCGCGCCCGCCTTCGCCAGAGCCTGCGTCAGGCGTGTAACCACCTCCGGCGGCAGGCCGGCAGGTCCGAGCAGGCCGTACCAGGCCGTCGAATCGAAGCCCTTCAGCCCGACCTCGTCCATCGTCGGCACTTCCGGGAACGCGGCCGAGCGTTGCAGCGAGGTCACCGCGAGCGCCCGGATCTTGCCGCCCTTCACCGCGCCGACCGCCGGGCCAAGCGACGAGAACATGATCGGGATCTGGCCGCCCATCAGCTCGGTCATCGCCGGGCCGCCGCCCTTGTACGGAATGTGCAGCAGGTTCGCGCCGGTCACGCTCTTGAAGTACTCCCCCGACAGATGGTGCGGGCCGCCGACGCCCGACGTGCCGTAGCTCCACTTGGCGGGTTCGCGCTTCGAGATCGCCACCACGTCAGCGACGCTCCTGAACGGCGTCGACGGATGTACCACCAGGAGGCTGCCGCTGCCGCAGACGTGGCCGAGATGGGTAAACGACGTGAGGTTGTTGTACCCCACCTTGGCGAGATGGGGCGCCACGGTCAGCGGCCCGCTGTCGAAGTAATAGAGCGTGTAGCCGTCGGCCGGCGCGCGGACCATGAACTCCATCGCCACGCCGCCCGCGTTGCCGGGCCTGTTCTCGATGATGAGCGGCTGGCCGAGCAGCGGCTCGAGCGCCAGGGCGAGCGGGCGCACGCCCGCGTCCGCCGAGCCACCCGGCGCATAGCCGATCAGCACGCGAATCGGTTTGTTCGGATAACCCTGCGCCAGCGCCGCCGAGACCGAGGCGACGAACAGGCCGGCGAGGGCGGCGAAACGCAAACCACGCTGAATCATCGTTGCCTCCTCCAGGCTAGCGGGTCCGGCCGGCTTTCACGAACTCGAGCGAAGCCCGAAACAGCTCGAGATCCTGCCCGTAATCGGCCGCGTCGGCGCGGTCGATCTGTATCCATTCCCTCGTGCCCGCCATACCGCCGGGCTGAAACGGAACGACGTTGTCCCGCGAGAACTGCAGTTCGGTCGCGACGGCGGCAGGCAGGCGCAGTCCGACGCCGCCGCTGCTGATGCAGGCGAACATCTTGTCGCTCACGAAGTAAGCGTCAAGACCGTTGATCTTTCTTGCACTGACGCCCGGGAGCTTGAGGAGCAGCGCGTCGATCTGCGCCTTGCGGCCGGACTCGGGGTATCGGTACTCAAGGGGGATCGGCCTCGGGTTGTCGTGGAGAGGGCGATTGAGCCAGAAAACGCCAAGCCTGGCGAGGCCGGCCGCTTCCCCCGCTGCAGTTACGCCGGCGTCACCTCGACCATCGCATCGAACGTCGCTTGCCCCGCGGAAAACGCGAACAGGTCGACGGCGGCGTCCGGCAATACCGCTCCCCCGGCCGTCAGCCGGTTGAGGCCGGGCCATCCGTCGCGCATCCACACGGTGCCGGCCGGTATGCGGTCCGTGACGCGCGCTCGTGCCATCAGATCACCACGCTCGTTGAAGATGCGGATCGCCGCGCCATCCGCGAGCCGGCGCGCCGCGGCGTCCGCGGGGGCGATCCACAGCGTGGGCTCCGCTTCGCGCCGGGCGAGCGTCGGCAGTTCCCGGCCGTTGTTGTAGAAACCGTGGAAGTGCGTCAGCGTCCGCCCCTGGGCGAGCGCGAGCGAGTAGGCGCGCGCTGCCGGCCCGGTATCCGACGTCTGGCCGATGGGCGCGTCATACGACGGCAGCGGCGGCAGTCCCAGACGCTCCGCCTGCTCCGAGTGGAACTCGATCTTGCGCGACGGCGTATCGAAATCCAACGCCGGGTTGGCGACGTGCGACACGTTGAGCGCCCGGATGCCGCCCTCCGCACGCAACGCCGCCACCGTCGCATGGCCCGTGCAGGGATGATCGAGGATGGCATCCACCATCGCCTCCTCCGACGCCCAAGGATGAAAGCCGGCGAGGTCGAGGCGCTCGGCCAGTTCCTTGACCAAGGCGTAGAGCGATCGCGTCTCGCCGGCCGGGGCGAGCGCCTGCTCCATCAGGTAGAGATGCGTATGCGTCATCTTGCATCCCACCTCCTCCAGCCAGGCGGTGCCCGGCAGCACGACATCGGCGAAGCGGCGCGCCGTTTCGTTCAGGAACAGGTCGTAGCTGACGACCAGCGGCGTCCGCTGCAGGCCGAGCGCCACATCGCCGGCGTCGGCGAACGAAGACAGCATGTTCGTGCCCAGCAGCAGCAGGGTCTGGATGCGCCCCTCGCGCAATGCTGCCGTCACCGCAGACATCTGGTTGGGAATGACCGGTCCGGGCGCCCGACGACGGGGTTCGATGATGCTGCCCAGGCCACGCCCATGAGCCGCGCTGCCATGGCGCGGGCCGAATCCGCCACCCGGAATGCCGACGTTGCCGGTGAGCGGCGGCAGGCAGGCGATCGCGCGCCCGGCTTGCCAGCCGTTGGCACCCTTGTGCATCGAACTTCCGCCAAGCACGATCATCGCCGGGCGCGTATCGGCATAGCGCCGCGCCAGCGCCACGATCCGGTCGGCCGGAACGCCGGTGATCTCGGCGGCCCACGCCGGCGTATACGCCTGCGCGTGCGCGGCGAGGCAGTCGAACCCGACCGTATGCTTCGCGACGAACGCCGCGTCGTGTCGCTGCTCCGAGCAGATCACGTGCATCATCGCCAGTGCCAGGGCACCGTCGGTGCCGGGCCGGACGATCAGCACGTCGTCCGACTTGGCGGCGGCCTCGGTGCTGCGCACGTCGATCGTCACGACGTGCGCGCCGCGGCGCTTCGCGGCCAGCAGGTGCCGGGCGGTGTTCGGCTGGCTGGCGAGGTTGGCGGCCCAGAGGATGATGAGCCGGGCATGCTCGCCCATGTCCTCCTTCGTGTTGGTCTCGAGCATGCCGGTGAGCCCGAGCCCGAACGCGCCGAGGCCCCAGCAGATCATGCTGGGGCTCCAGAACTGGCTGCCGTGGAAATTCGCGAAGCGGGCGAGGAGCTGCGCGCCGATGCGCGTGCCGTAGTTGGTCGTAAAGGTGCCATGGCCCGGCCAGATGCCCACTGCCTCCGGCTTGCCCATGCCCGCGACGACCCGGTCGAGCGCCTGGTCCCAGGTGGCGCGCCGGAACTCGTCGATGCGACGGTCCCGGATCAGCGGGTGGAGCAGGCGTGCGGGGTTGTCGATGACCTCTCGCGACGCCTGCCCGCGGATGCAGAGGAACCCCTGGCTGTCCGGATTGACCTCGTCCCCCTTGACGCCGACGAGCCTGCCGTCGCGGACCTCGGCCAGCATGCCGCAGAGCGTGGGATGGCAGCTCATCGGGCACATCGTGCGGACGATCTTTGAAGGATGCTCGGTCACCGGCGACTCCCTGGTTCGCGCGCGCCCCGGAAAGGCACCCAATCGATGCTACAGGAAGTCCGGAACGGAGATGACCAATGTCCCTGGCTCGCCGCCAACCACGGCAAGACCGTGGAGCTTTACTACGACCACGAGGTGCCGGGCATCGCGATGCCGGAAAGTTTCACCTTCGCGCCGTGGAAGCGAACGGAGATCTGGCACAGCGATCTTCGCAATGGCGAGCACGGCTACGGCGGCCTGTGTCACGTCAGGCTCAAGGGAACGCAGCTGACGCCGCGCAACACATGGGAGGTCGTCTCCCGGCAATGCTCGGGCTCGCTCGTCATGCAGCAGCGCGAGCTGTTGCGCCACGTCGAGCACGGACGGAGCGCACTGACCGCGCAGGGCGCAGCGCGGGTCGCCAGCGACATGTTGGGACGCGAGGTTGCCGAGCACGAGCTCCGCGATCTCGACTTGCGCGAACTGCTCCTGCATGCGCATCCGTCCTTGCTGAATGCGAACATCGGGGCCGAAGTCGTGGCGTCGAACCGAAGCAGGAAGCCGCTCAGAGACCGGGGCTCACGCTGGCGCGCTGAGACGCGCGTGGAGGCCACAAGGCGCTGGCCCGTGGTTTTGGCCTACGGGTTTGGATCAAACCGGGCTCGCCGCGAGTAGCGTAGCGGAGTAGACTATTTAGCGGCGCTGGTCGACGCCGGCGCCGTAGAGAAGCCCGCACGCTTGGCAGGTCCTTCTGGGGAGAACAGCCATGGTGCCCTTACTACATCGCGCAGTTCGCCGGCCTCGAGGCGGGCGATTTCCACGTCGCGATGGAGATGTGGGAGACCACCGGCAAGGACGCGATGGAGGTCCTCGCCGCTTGACCGTTGGAGGAGCTTTTGCTCGAGCACGTAAGGCGAGCCGTCAAGTTCGTTCTGGGGGAAAACCAGGTCGCAAGGATCCAGAGGCTACTCGACCCCTTTCGCCGGAGGCAAGATCTCAGGAAGCTTCAGGCCGCAAGAGAGAGCTACCTCGCGTATCTCCACGCCAGGCTGGGCAACAAACCCGCTAAATTGCCGAGCACTCCTTTCCCGCCGAGGGAATTGCTGCTGAAAACACAAGCCGGCGAGGCGCGAGACTTCGATCGCCGGTTTGTCTACGGTTCCTACGAGGCGATATATTTCGCCGCCGGGTACATTACCTGGCTAAAGTGGTTTGGTCTTGCCGAACGTCATGGTTTCGATCTGAGCAAGGTTGCAGCCGTTTTCGAGCTTGGCTGCGGTACGGCTCCGATGTTGCGCCATTTGGTTGGTGTGGTCGGGACGCGGCTAGTCGCGTCCGATGTAAACATTGAAATGGTTGAATGGTGCCGAAAGCATGTCCCAGGCCCGGAGTACCACTGCAATGATTTGTCGCCTCCGCTATTGTTTGCGAGGGACGCCGAATTCGATCTCGTCTATGCGAACTCGGTCTTCACACACATTCCTTTAAGTATGCAGCGTGCATGGATTGAAGAGATCGCACGGGTGATGAAGCCGAACGGGTGGTTCCTATGTACCGTGCTTGGAGAAAGACACCAGGACAGATATCTTAGCGCCACACAAAAACGGAAATTGATCACCGAGGGACATATTGAAATTAAGTCCAGTGACAGCGGGGCTACGCTTTCTACCCAGGTTGGGGGCTCAAGATGGGATGTCTATCAGACCAAGACTGAAGTTAGAAGAAACTTCGGTACTTCCTTCAAGATTATGGATTACATCGAAACAAGGCCCCAAGACCTTCTCATTCTAAGGAAAGCGGCAGCTTAGATATCACGCGAAGTCGCATACCTAGAGGTCCAGCTCCTTCTTGAATCGATGGCGGAAGAGCCACAGCAGCAGCGCGATGACCGAGCCGCCCGGAAGCTCCCAGCTCAGCGATGACAGCCTGTTCGCCTCTGTTTCCTGCTGCACCCTTCAGAGCTCGTCGAGCACCGGTTTCCTGACCGTGTCGTTCACGAACTTGACCGGCGGCAACTTGGGGGGCGAGTTGCACCGAGGGGCGGCCGCCAACGCTCTTAGCGCCGCCGTGCCTGAGCCCGAAACCTACGCGATGATGGTGGCCGGGTTGGGGCTCCTAACGTTCATGCTCAGACGCCGTGCGCGCCGGACGTAGTGCGCGCCTGGTCGCCGCGAGTGCCGGCGCGTTGAGAGTTGCCCGCTGAGACGCACGCGCTGAGGCGCGCTGTGGCCGTCGTGGCGCGCACGAGGCGCTTGCCCGTGTCAGCAGCCCCGCGCTTCGATCGCGCCACAGCGGCCGCGGCGCGCCTCGCCGCACGCGGCTATTGGCGCGATCGAGGCGACGCGCTAACCTGCCGACGCGCGAGCCGGAGCCCTGGGTCGAGTTGATAGCGCCCAGTTACTATAGCGCCCCGCTTAAGCGGCGCGCGGCGCGCGAAGACCACGCCAGCAAAGCACGACGACGCTGTTCCGCGCGTCCGCTGCAGCCGAAAGTTACGGACCGTCCAGCTTGAGTTCGATGTAGGGACAGCAATTTTCCCAAGCGCTGTAAGAGAACAGAACGAAAGCCCTATTGATAACCTTGGTCCTCGGAAACGAGTGACCGCGCACATGCTCAATGAGATGGTAGTCGAGGACGCGGGGCTCATCGCAATAAATCACCAACACGTATTCGTGGTATGGACCGCCCTTCACTTGGGCATTGTCTTTCTTCGCGATACGCGTGCGCAACAGCTCGCAGAGTTCATCGTTGCAGATTCTTGTAAGCGAGCTGCAACTGCTGTTCGAGGCGTCCAAAGTCGATAACCATCCTTGCGTACGCGACCCTGAAACCGGCGGGGAAACTGTCCCTGATCTTGTGCGTCCTTGTCTTGTATGCCTTTGCGGTTGCCATTGGTTGATCCCTTTCTTGCCGATCGCCCCGTTTTACGACGCACCTCACTTGCCGAACAGCTTCGAAATCCAACCGAAGGTCACGCCGAATCCGCCGCGCAGCCGACGGCGGCCCTCGACGATCCAGGAGCCGGCCACCAAGCGCTCGCCAGTAGTTGAGCTACTCCCGGCGCTTTGATCGCGCCACAGCGGCCGTGAGGCGCCTCGCAGCGGCTCGATCGCCGCCTGCCCTCTGAGGCCACTTTCGGATCGTCAGTAAAGCATTCGGCCGTTGCCAACGGATCCCGCTTCGGGTAGCAACAGGGTAGCAACAGCGCGAAGAAAAAATGGCCTACATCTCTGCAAGCCATTGATTTTATTGGCGCGCGCCCGGCAGGATTTGAACCCACGACCCCCTAATGGGATGGACGCTCCCTTCCCGCTGCGGCGTCAACTGCGCCAAAGTGGAAGTGCGATCCGACCACTTAACCGAGAGGGGGCGTCCGCCATGAAGATTACGACAGTGGGTATCGATCTGGCAAAGAGCGTATTCCAGGTCCACGGGGTGAGCGAGCGCGGGAAAGCGGTGCTGCGCAAGCAACTCAAACGCAGCGAGATGCTGAAGTTCTTTGCCAACCTGCCGCCCTGCCTGATCGGGATGGAAGCTTGCGGCAGCGCGCACCACTGGGCGCGCAAGCTCATCGAGCTGGGCCACGAGGTGAGGCTCATGGCGCCGCAGTTCGTCAAGCCGTACGTGAAGACCAACAAGAACGACCGCAACGATGCCGAGGCGATCTGCGAGGCGGTGGCGCGGCCGAACATGCGCTTCGTGCCTGTCAAAACGCCTGAGCAGCAGGCAGCGCTGGCGTTGCACCGCGCGCGCGCGGGGATGATGAAGGCGCGCAACGCGCAGGCCAATCAGATCCGCGGGCTGCTGGGCGAGTTTGGGATCGTTCTGCCCCAGGGCATTGGTCAACTGCGCCGTCGGCTTCCCGAGATCGCGGAGGACAGCAAGAATGGCTTACCGGGGCTGATGCGTACTCTGCTGCGGAGACTGCTGGCGCAGCTCCAGCACCTCGACCAGCAGGTGTCAGAACTCGAGCGCGAAATCGTGCTCTGGCACCGGCACAACGATGACAGCCGCCGGCTCGAGCGCATTGGCGGCATTGGGCCGCTGACGGCCAGCGCCTACGTGGCGAGCCTCGGCAATGCCAAGGGCTTCAACAACGGGCGGCAGGTCGCCGCTTGGCTGGGGATCGTGCCGCGACAGGATTCCACCGGCGGCAAACCCAAGCTGCTGGGCATCAGCAAGCACGGGGATGTCTACCTGCGCACGCTGCTCATCCACGGCGCGCGCTCGGTGCTCCGACACCTCGAGCACCGACCCGATCAGGCCGATAGCTGGCTCAAGCGCTTGATGCTCAGGCGCGGTAAGAACGTCGCTGCCGTGGCGCTAGCGAACAAGAATGCGCGTATCGCCTGGGCGCTGCTGGCGCACCAGCGCGAGTTCAACCCCGACTACGTGTCGACGGCACCGAGCCGGTGAACCGCCGAGCACGCACAGCCGGTCAACCGGCATAGCAAGGAGACCCGCCTACTGATTGCACAGGCAAGCTCAACGTGATGGCGAAACAGGTCAGACCGTGGTCGACCAAACCTGATACGAACCACGAACTCGATAGTTCGTCCCTCTGATGAGGCGTCGACCAGCGAATTCCATCAGGGCCAGAGGAGCCGATGTTCCTCAACCGAAGGCCGGATATATGGCTGCAATCTTCACCTGCCCAGCCAAAAAGCGAAGAGACTGCTTTGCAAACCGGGGAGCGTCCATATATGGTTCGTAGCCAGGGCGTCGCTCACCCCCGCTCGTGGGGCGCCGCGAAGTCGAGCACCGGCCCGCGCGGCACCACCCCGCTCGGGTTCACCCGGAGATGGCTCTCGTAGTAGTGCCGCTTGATGTGCTCGAAATTGACGGTCGCGGCGATACCCGGGTGCTGGTAGAGATCGCGGGTATAGGCCCAGAGGTTCGGGTAGTCGGTGAGCCGCCGGAGATTGCACTTGAAGTGGTAGTGATAGACGGGATCGAACCGCACCAGCGTGGTGAACAGCCGCCAGTCCGCTTCCGTCAGCCGGTCCCCGCAAAGATACCGCCGCGTCGCAAGGCGCGCTTCCAACCAATCCAACGTCGCGAACAACGGCCCGACCGCTTCGTCATACGCCGCCTGCGACGTTGCAAACCCGCACCGGTAGACTCCGTTGTTCACCGTCTCGTAGATGCGGGCGTTGATCGCGTCGATCTCGGGGCGAAGCTCCGCCGGGTAGTAATCGCCCGGCGTCGCGCCGACGCCGTCGAACGCCGAGTTGAACATCCGGATGATCTCCGAGGACTCGTTGTTCACGATCGTCCCGCGCACCTTGTCCCACAGCACCGGCACGGTGACGCGGCCCGAATAACGCGGGCTCGCCTTCGTGTAGACCTCGTGCAGATACCGCGCGCCGTTCACGGTATCGGGGATCACGCCAGGCGCGGGGTCGAAGGTCCAGCCGTGCTCGCGGCTCAGCCAGTGCACGACGGCGAGACCGATCGCGTCCTCGAGCCCTTTCAGCTTGCGGAAGATGACCGTCCGGTGCGCCCAAGGGCAAGCGAGCGAGACGTACAGGTGGTAGCGGCCGCGCTCGGCGCGGAAGCCGCTTTCGCCGCTGGGGCCGGGCGCGCCGTCGAGCGTGACCCAGTGCCGGAACTGCGACTCGCGCCGCACGAAGCGCCCGCCGGTCGCGCGGGTGTCGTGCCACTGGTCCTGCCAGATGCCGTCGACGAGCAGGCCCATCGAATGTCGCTTCTAGCGGAACGTCAGTGCGAGCCCGGGCAACTCGATCCCCTCGAGACGGGTGCTCCACGTCTCGCCGGCCGTGATCGGATACGCGTCAGTGAGCGACCCCGTGGTGACGACCTCACCGGCAGCCACCGGGGCGAACTGCGGCAGCCGGACGAGCACGCTGGCGAAATGCGCGAACGCGAGGAGCGGCGAGTCGAGCACGTTCGCGCCGGTCCCTTCGGCATGCGGCGAGCCGTTCTTCATGAGAGTGAGCCGGAACTCGCGGAGCTTGCGCGCACAGTCAGCGATGTCCGCAACCGGTACCGGCGTCCCGATCACGAGCGCGCCGTGCAAGCCGTTCGCGGCAACGGTGTCCGCCACCTTGAACTTCCAGTCGCGAAACGGGCACTGCACGATCTCGAAGCCGTGCGCGATCCAGTCGACGCACGCGACGATCGCCGACTCGTCGCCCGTCGCAGGCGGCGCGGCTGCGAAGTGCAGCACGATCTCCGGCTCGATCCGCGGTTCGGGAAGCGGACCGACCGGGATCTCGGCGCGCCCGCCATGCGCATAGACGACCGTCGTGTCGTAGACGTGGCCCCAGATCGGCGCGTCGACGCCGTAGAGCGGCCAGAGGCTGCGGTTGGTGAATCCGATCTTCCGCCCGGCCACGCGCCCGCCGCGCGCGAGCCGCGCACGGTGAAGCGCCTCCGCCACCGCGTATGCCTCGGCACTCCGGAACGTCGGATCGCGCGACGTGAAGTTCGGGATCGACCGGCCGTCCGCGATGGCCGCGAGCAACTCCCTGGCAGCATCTGTGTGCGTCATCGTTTGATCCACGCCTGCAGTCCGTTCGCGCGATAGCGAGTCACGTCGAGCCGCTCGACCGCCAGCGCGTCGCCCGCCGGGCAGGCGTCGGGCAACGCTTCGCGCGCGAGGTCCGAAACGACGTAACCCTCGAGCGCGTAGCCGGTGGCGGCCTTCGCGTCCGCCTCGCACACCAGCAGCTGCGCCGACCCGCGCTCGCGTGCGAGCTGCCGGAACAGCGTCTGCGTGCTGACGATGATCAGGCCCGAGGCCGTGAAGCGTCCGTCCTTGCGGCCGAGATAGAGGAACACCGGCCCGTCGTGCGGACCGAAGTCCGGTTCCTGCCACAGCGCGACATCCGCCAGGCCGTCGTTGTTGAAGTCGCCGCTCGCGCGCGCGACACCGTCGTCGAGCACGCGTTTCGCGCGTCCCGGCGGCGCCGTCTCGAGGAAATGCTCGAGCGGATCGACGACGTCCTTTTGCGCCGCGGCCTCGCCCGCGACGAGCGCGGCGGCCGCGAGGGCAAGCCAGCGGATCACTTCTCGAGGTGGTAGCGCGTGACCCGCTCGACCTCGTTCTTCGAGCCGAGGATCACGCCGATTCGCTGGTGGAGGGCGTCGGGCTGGATGTCGAGGATCCGCTGCCGGCCGTTGGTCGCGGCGCCGCCCGCCTGCTCGACGATGAACGCCATCGGGTTCGCCTCGTACATCAGCCGCAACCGGCCGTCCTTGTGCTTCGCGTCGCGCGGGTACATGAAGATGCCGCCGCGCGAGAGCGTCCGGTAGACGTCGGCGACCATCGATGCCACCCAGCGCATGTTGAAGTCCTTCTCCAGCGTCCCGGTCTTGCCGGCAAGGCACTCGTCGATGTAGCGCTTCACCGGCGGCTCCCAGTGGCGCATGTTCGACGTGTTGATCGCGAACTCCTGCGTGTCGGGCGGGATCGTGAGGCTCGCCTGCGTCAGCACGAACGAGGCAAGCTCCTTGTCGAGCGTGAAGCTGGCGACGCCGCTGCCGACGGTGAGCACGAGGATCGTGGACGCGCCGTAGACGGTGAACCCGGCCGCGACCTGCCGCGAGCCCGGCTGCAGGAACGCCTGCTCGTCGATCGTCGTGACGCCGTCGGGGCAGCGCAGCACCGAGAAGATCGTGCCGACCGAGATGTTGACGTCGAGGTTCGACGACCCGTCGAGCGGGTCCATGAGCAGCAGGAACTGGCCGCGCGGGTAGCGGTTGGGGATGAGATGGGGCTCGTCCATCTCCTCGGACACCATCGCCGCGAGCTGGCCGCCCCACTCGTTCGCGTCGACCAGGACCTCGTTGGCGACCACGTCGAGCTTCTTCTGCGCCTCCCCCTGGACGTTCTGCGTGCCGACGACGTCGCCGATCCCCGCGAGCGCGCCCTTCCCGACCGCGTGGCTGATCATCTTGCAGGCCCGGGCGATGACCTCGATCAGCAGCCGGAGCTCGGGCGAGACCGTGCCGGCGCTGCGCTGCTGCTCGATCAGGTACTGGGTTAGCGTGACGCGCTTCATGGACGATCTCCGGATGGCCCGTCCGGATTATCCGCCGGGCCGCCCGGCCGTGCAGCAATTCGCACACGGTTGACGCCGTTTTTACGCGCTCGCGGGCGAACTCGGCATGGGATTCCTGCGGAGCTGCGGTGCGGTGGGCGATGTCCGGCCTAGCCGCGCAGCCGGGCGAGCCGCGTGGCGTGCTCCGCGTTCACCGCGCCCTTGGGCGCGCGGCCCTTGACGATCTCCGCCACCTGCGCGACCGTCTCCAGCGCCTGGTGCTCGATCGCGGGTAGCGTGAGCCCCGCCGTGTGCGGCGTCGCGATCACCTTCGGATGCCGCGCGATCCCGGGCACCGGCATCTGGTCCGGCGCCCGCCCGACGTCGAGCGCGCAACCGGCGAGCCGCCCCGACTCGAGCGCAGCGACGAGCGCCTCGTCGTCGACGAGATTGCCGCGCGAGGCGTTGATGAAATACGCGCCCGGCTTCATTGCGCCGAACGCGGCGGCGTCGATCAGTTTCTCGGTCGAGTCGTTCGCCACGACCAGGCACACGACGAAATCGGACTCGCCGAGCACCGCGGGCAGGTCGAGCTGCCGGAGCGCGGGATTGCTCACATGCTTGTAGGGATCGTAAACCAGGACGCGCATCCCGAACGCGACCGCAACCTCGGCGAGATACACGCCGATCTGGCCGTAGCCGAGGATGCCGAGCGTCGAACTCCGTAGCTGCAGGCCCATCTCGCCCCGGGGCACCTTCCCGGCGTGATACGACTCGGCCGACGCGGTGATGCGGCGTCCGAGGTCGACCATTGCACCGATCACCCATTCGCTGACCGCGGCAACGAATCCCGCGCTCGCCTGGGTGACGAGGACGCCCGCCTTGCTCGCGGCCGCCACGTCGATGTTGCGGATGTCGATCGCGCAACGCGAGAACGCTACGAGGTCGGGGCTCGCCGCGAAGAGCGCTGCTTCGCCCGGCGTCTGGCGGTACGACACGATCACCTCGCAGCCGCGCGCCGCCTCGGCGAGCTCGGCGGTCGAGAGCTCGCGTCCGGCGGTGTTGAGGCGCAGCTCGCCGATCGCCTTCAGCCCGGCGACCGCGCGATCCCCGTAGTAGTTCGCGAGCGCTTCGGCAGGATGAGTCAGGAAGATCTTCGCCACACCGCGCTCCGCCGGGTCCGTTTCGGAACCGCGGAGGTTATCGCAACGCGCTCACGCGCGTTCGTCGGCGGCGAGCGGTTTGGACGCGGCGAGCGGCCGCGCCCGCGCAGGCACGCCGGGAGTGTAGGTCTCGATGGCGTCTCACGGTGATGATCGAGCACCTCCGTTCCACGCTCGGCGCGCGTCCGCTCGTCGGCCCGCGCGACCGCACCGAGCACCTCGGCGCGGATCTCGCGGCGCCTCGAAGTCCCTGAAGTGCACCTCCTCCAGCACCAGCCCCGCGGCGAACGCGCCGACGATCGGCGCGAGGCCGATCACGTGCGCGACGTAGGCGAACACCAGGCAGACCGCGAGCGCGACCGTCAGCTTCATCCCCGCGCCGCGGTGGATCTTCGCGAAGCCGCGGCTCAGTCCAGAGCGCCGCCGCCTGTCCGAGCACCAGGGCGCCGGCGAGGAACGCAAGCGCCTGCAGGACCGTCCACGCCAACGCTTGCTCGCGTCGACCGTGCCGCGGGTCGCGATCGACGCCACCACCGCGAGAATGATCAAACCGAGAACGTCGTCGATCACCGCCGCGCCGAGCACGATCTGCGACTCCGCGCGCTGCAGCACACCGGCGTCGCGGAACACGCGACCGGTGATGCCGACCGAGGTGGCGGTCAGCGCGGCGCCGAGGAAGAGGTACGCCGCCTCGGGCAGGCCGGGCAGCAGCCAGAGACCGACTACCCAGGTGCCGAGCGCGAACGGTGCGGCGACGCCGATCGTCGCCACCCAGAACGCGCGCGCGCCGACGCGCCGCATCGTTGCGTACGTTCGACTCGAGGCCGATCTGGAAGAGCAGGATGACCGCGCCGAGCTGCGCGAGGAACACGATCACCGGGTCGGTAGCCCATCGGCCCGGCGAATCCGATCCCGAAGAGCGCGAGGTTGCCGAGGACGACGCCGACCACGATCTCGCCGAGGACGACCGGCTGGCCGGCGCGCTCGACGAGGGTGCCGAGCTTCGCCGCGACGAGGATCACCGCGACCCAGAGGAAGCTCTGCGCGACGCCATCGGCGCCCGCAGCAAGCGCGTCGGTTGCGACGCCGAATGCCAGCGCGGTGCCGAGGGCGAGTCGGGCGATTCTACAGCGCTTTCCGGAAGCTCGCGCCGCTACTGGACGTGGACGGCCCTGCCGGCGCGCTCGGCGCGTGCGGCCTTGCGTCGCGGCCGCTCGACGCGTTCCAACGCGAGCGCGGCGAGCCCCAGTGCAGCGATCGCGAACGGCAGCGCGACGCAGGAACGCGAACGTCGCATCCAGGCCCGCGAGCCACGTCCATAGCTCGTTGATGGCTTGCTATGATGATGATCTCCGGCGTACGCCGGAGATCATAGAGAGCCGCGGGGCCGGCCGAATCGGGCGTGGCCCTTACGCGTCGTCGCGTAGGGGAAGCCCCTAGCGCTGGCTCTCCAGGACGAGGCGCACGAGGTCGGGTAGGCGCCGCACCTGGAGCTTCTCCATCATCCGCGCCTTGTACACCTCGACGGTGCGCGGGCTGATCCCGAGCACCACGGCGATCTCGCGGTTGTGGCGGCCCTCGGCGACGAGCGCCAGCACCTCGCGCTCGCGCGCGGTCAGCCGGCTCCATCCGTGCCGCGATTCTCGGCTCTTTCCCGTGCGTCCTCGCGCCTCGCGCGCGTCGCGGTCGAGCGCCGTCGGCGATCGCGGCGATCAGCGCCTCGTCATCGACCGGTTTCTCGATGAAATCGACGGCGCCGCCGCGCAGCGCCGTGCGCGTCGTGGCGACGTCGCCGTGCGCCGTGACGATGATCACCGGCAGGCGCGCGCCGCGCCGCTCGAGCTCGGCCTGCAGCTCGAGCCCGCTCATGCCCGGCATGCGGAGATCGAGCACCAGGCAGCCGGGCCACTCCGGGCGGTACGCCGCGAGGAACGCTTCCGAGTCCGCGAACGTCCGTGTGTGGAAGCCCTTCAGCTCGAGCAGCATCGCCAGCGAGTCGCGGACCGGCGCGTCGTCGTCGACGATGAAGACGGTCGCGGCGGTGGTCATGGCTGCGCATCCGCCGTTTCGCGGGCGGGGAGAGTGAACGAGAACGACGCGCCGCGCGCGACCGGGTCGTGCGGCGAGACGCCCGCCGTGGCTCTCGACGATCGAGCGGCTGATCGCGAGCCCGAGCCCCATGCCCTGTGAGCTTGGTCGTCGCGAACGGCTGGAAGACATCCGTCATCATCGCGTCGGGGAGTCCCGGGCCCGAGTCGCTCACCGTGATCCTGACACCACTCGTGCGGATCCGGCGCGGCGCGCAAAACGATCTCTGCGCTCCGGCGGATCGGCGCCGACGATCGCGTCGATCGCGTTCGCGAGCAGGTTGTGCAGCACCGTCTCGATCTGGAGCCGGTCGACGAGGAGCTCTGGCAGTCTCCGACGCTGCTCGCGACATCGAGCGCGATCCGGTGCCGCTCGAGCTCGCGGTCGCGAGCCGCTGCGCTCGCCGCCGCGAAGTAGCACTGCGACCGCGACCCGCTCGAGCCGCGACGAGCCGCTGCGTAAGAACTCGCGCAGCCGGCGGACCACGTCGGCCGCGCGCGCGACCTCGGCGGTCACCATGTGCATCGTCGCGACGAGGCGCTCCCGGGCTCGTCCGGGCGCTCGGCGAGCAGCGCGCAGGCGCGCACGTAGGTCGCGATCGCCGACAGCGGCTGGTTCAGCTCGTGGGCGAGCGCCGAGGCCGTCTCGGCGGCCGCGGCGAACCGCAGGCTCCGCTGCAGCTCCGCCTCGCGCGCCTCGAGCGCGTCGCCCGCACGTCGCCGCTCGGTTACTACGGCGCCGAGAAAGAGGCCGGTGATCGCAGAGCGCGACCATGAAGACCTGGAGCTCGAGCAGCGTCGCCGACGCGAGGCCGTGGATCTGCACTGCGGCGACGATGCCGAGTTGGATCGCCGAGCAGCGCCTATGCCGCGCCACGCGATGCCGTGCCGCACGCTGATCCAGATGAGCGGCAGGAACAGCAGGTAGAAGAACCGCGGGGCATCCGCCGGCTCGATGCCGAAGACCGCCCACAGCGCGGCGATCAACGCGATCGCCTTGCGCGGCCACCTCCCACGGCCGGCGTATAGGCAGGCGTCGTGCGCGCGCCGCTCGAGGAGTAGCAAGCAGCACCGGTGTCGTGACGAGGATTCCGGATCCCGCCGGGCGGGAGGGCGGGCCGGGAGCGTTCGCACTATGATCGGGCGATGGCGATCCGGGTCGAATGTCACGCCGGCTACCGCGGCGACCAGGAACCGCGCGTGTTCTGGCTGGGCGAGCGCCGCCTCGAGGTGCTCGAGATCGTCGACCGCTGGGTCGGCCCGGACTACCGGCACTTTCGCGTGGCGGCCTCCGACGGCGACACCTACATCCTGCGACACGACGACAACGCGGGCGAATGGGACCTCGCCGCGTTCCGGCGCGGGCCGTGACCGCGCAGATGGCGCGCGGCTATATCCAACGACCCCGAAAGTATTTTCGGCGGCGGCCCTCCCGCCGCTAGTCTTCGCCGTTCCGTCCGCGCTCGCCGACTCATGCACTGGAGATACACGATGCTCTTCGTTCGATTGGCTGCGGCGCTCGCGATCGGCGTCGTCGGCGCCAGCGCCGCTTTCGCGCAAGTCACGCTGCTCAACGTGTCGTACGACCCGACGCGCGAGCTGTACCAGGAGTTCAACCAGGCCTTCGCGAAGCACTGGAAGGCAAAGACCGGCGAAACGGTCGTCATCCGGCAGTCGCACGGGGGGTCCGGCCGGCAGGCCCGCTCGGTGATCGACGGGCTCGAGGCCGACGTCGTCACGCTCGCGCTCGCGTACGACATCGACGAGCTCGCGGAGCGGGGCAAGCTGATCCCGGGCGACTGGCAGAAGCGCCTGCCGCAGAACAGCTCGCCGTACACCTCGACGATCGTGTTCCTGGTCCGCAAGGGCAACCCCAAGGCGATCAAGGACTGGGACGACCTCGTCAAGCCGGGCGTGTCGGTGGTGACGCCGAACCCGAAGACCTCCGGCGGGGCGCGCTGGAACTACCTCGCGGCCTGGGGCTACGCGCTCAAGAAGTACGGCGGCGAGGACAAAGCGAAGGATTTCGTCGCGCGGGTCTATCGCAACGTCGCGGTCCTCGACACCGGCGCGCGGGGCTCGACCACGACCTTCGCCGAGCGCGGCATCGGCGATGTCGCGATCTCGTGGGAGAACGAGGCGTTCCTCGCGGTCAGGGAGCTCGGGCCCGACCGGTTCGAGATCGTCGTGCCGTCGCTCAGCATCCTCGCCGAGCCGCCGGTCACCGTCGTCGACAAGGTGGTGGACAAGCGCGGCACGCGCAAGGTCGCCGAGGAGTACCTCCGCTTCCTCTACACCGACGAAGGCCAGGAGATCGCCGCGAAGCACTACTACCGGCCGCGGGCCGAGCGGGTCGCCGCGAGGTACGAGGGGCGGTTCGCCAACGTCAGGCTCTTCACGATCGACGAGGTCTTCGGCGGCTGGCAGAAGGCGCAGAAGGCGCATTTCGCCGACGGCGGCGTGTTCGACCAGATCTACACCCGGGGCAGGTAGGACGGCAATCCAGAAAGACGCTCATTCCAGAGGGATATAACGTAATGGCGACAGCTTAGTTTGCGGTGCAGCAAACCCGCCTTGATAATCCGGCGGGATGGTCGCAACCACACTCAAGCGTCCCAGCGTGCTGCCGGGCTTCAACCTGGCGCTCGGCTACACGCTCCTGTACCTCAGCCTGATCGTCCTCGTCCCGCTCTCGGCGACGTTCATCAAGGCGGCCGGCCTGAGCTGGGGCCAGTTCTGGAGCGCGGTCACGACCGAGCGCGTCGTAGCGTCGTATCAGCTGTCGTTCGGGGCGGCGCTGATCGGCGCGACCGTCAATGCCGTGTTCGGGCTGCTGGTCGCCTGGGTGCTCGTGCGCTATACCTTCCCGGGCAAGCGGATCGTGGATGCTCTCGTGGACCTCCCGTTCGCGCTGCCGACGGCGGTCGCCGGCATCGCCCTGACGGCGATCTATGCCGAGAACGGCTGGCTCGGCAAGCCGCTCGCCGCGCTCGGCATCAAGGTCGCGTTCGCGCCGCTCGGCGTGATCGTCGCGCTCACCTTCATCGGCCTGCCGTTCGTGGTGCGCACCGTGCAGCCGGTGCTCGAAGATCTCGAGCGCGAGGTCGAGGAAGCGGCCGCGTGCCTCGGCGCCTCGCGCTGGCAGACCTTCACGCGCGTGATCTTTCCCTACCTGCTGCCGGCGCTGCTGACCGGCTTCGCGCTCGCTTTCGCGCGCGCAGTGGGCGAGTACGGCTCGGTGATCTTCATCGCCGGCAACCTGCCGCTCAAGACCGAGATCACGCCGCTCATCATCATCACCAAGCTCGAGCAGTACGACTTCGCGGGCGCCACCGCGCTCGCGGTCGTCATGCTCGTCGCGTCGTTCGTGCTGCTGCTCGCGATCAACCTGCTCCAGTGGTGGGCCGCGCGACGCAGCGGCGCGGGGGCATGACGGTGGCTGGCTGCCGCGGACGCGCTGCCCCGGCCGCTCGCGGCCGGCGTCCGCGCCCGGGCGACCGGCGAAGGCGCGCTCGCAAGGTGGACGCTCATCGGCATCGCGCTCGCTTTTCTGGCGGTCTTCCTGGTGCTGCCGCTCGCCGCGGTGATGTTCGAGGCGCTCCGCAAGGGCCTGGGCGCATACCTCGCCGCGCTCGTCGAGCCCGACGCGCTCGCGGCGATCCGGCTCACGCTGCTGGCGGCGGCGATCGCGGTCCCCGCGAACCTCGTGTTCGGCATCGCGGCGGCATGGGCGATCGCCAAGTTCGACTTTCGCGGCAAGCAGCTCCTGGTCACGCTGATCGATCTGCCGTTTTCCGTGTCGCCGGTCATTGCCGGCCTCGTGTACGTCCTCGTTTTCGGGGCACAAGGGTGGCTCGGCCCGTGGCTTGCCGCGCACGACCTCAAGGTGATCTTCGCGGTGCCGGGCATCGTGCTCGCGACGATCTTCGTCACCTTCCCGTTCGTCGCCCGCGAGCTCATCCCGCTGATGCAGGCGCAGGGCCGTGAGGAAGAGGAAGCCGCGCTCACGCTCGGCGCCTCGGGCTGGCAGACGTTCTGGCGCGTGACGCTGCCGAACGTCAAGTGGGGACTCGCGTACGGCGTGATCCTGTGCAACGCCCGCGCGATGGGCGAATTCGGCGCGGTGTCGGTGGTGTCGGGCCACATCCGCGGCCAGACGAACACGATGCCGCTGCACGTGGAGATCCTCTACAACGAGTACCAGTTCGCCGCGGCGTTCGCCGTCGCCTCGCTGCTCGCGCTCCTTGCCCTCGTCACGCTGGCGCTGAAGAGCGTCATCGAGTGGCGCACTCGCCGCGAGCGGGTGGAGGCGCCTCCCGAAAGGCCACCGTCATGAGCATCGAAGCGCGCAACGTCACCAAGCGGTTCGGCGCGTTCACCGCGCTCGACGACATCAGCTTGAGTTTCCCCCCGGGCGAGCTCACCGCGCTGCTCGGGCCGTCGGGCTGCGGCAAGACGACGCTGCTCCGGCTCATCGCCGGGCTGGAGCACCCCGACGCCGGCGCGATCTACTTCCACGGCGAGGATGCGTCGTCGACGGACGTGCGCAGCCGCCGGGTCGGATTCGTGTTCCAGCACTACGCCCTCTTCCGCCACATGACCGTCTACGAGAACGTCGCCTTCGGCCTGCGGGTCAAGCCGCGCGGATCGCGGCTGAGCGCCGCTGCCATCCGGGAGAAGGTCTTCTCGCTGCTCAAGCTCGTCCAGCTCGAGTTCAGCGCCGATCGCTTCCCGTCGCAGCTCTCCGGCGGGCAGCGCCAGCGCATCGCGCTCGCCCGCGCGCTCGCCGTCGAGCCGAAGGTGCTGCTGCTCGACGAGCCGTTCGGAGCGCTCGACGCGCAGGTGCGCAAGGAACTGCGGCGGTGGCTCCGCCGTCTGCACGACGAGATCCACGTCACCAGCATCTTCGTGACGCACGACCAGGAGGAAGCCCTCGAAGTCGCGGACCGGGTGGTGCTGATGAACCGCGGGCGCGTCGAGCAGGAGGGCGCCCCCGAGGCGGTCTACGAGCGCCCCGCGACACCCTTCGTGTACGGGTTCCTCGGGACGGTGAACCTCTTTCACGGCCGCGCGCACGACGGGCGGCTGCACGTCGGCGAGGCGGTCCTCGACGCGCCGGAGCACGGCGACGCGAAGGACGCGCCGGCGGTCGCCTACGCCCGCCCGCACGAGATCGAGGTCGTCCGCTACTCGCCAGGACAGCCCGGGATCGTGGCGCGGCTCGAGCGGGCGATCGTCGTCGGGCCGGCGGCGCGCCTCGAGCTGCGGCGCGCCGACACCGCGCAGCCGATCGAGGTCGAGATTCCCGCCGACGAATACCGCAGCCTCGGCCTCGAGGAGGGCGAGACGCTCGTCGTCCGCCCGCGGCGGTTGCGCGTGTTCCTCGACGGCGTCGTCAAAGCCGGGGGCTAGCGCCGAGATGGTGCTCGACCGATGCGCTTACGGCATCGGACACTACCATCGTCAACGTGCTCGTCCGCCTCGCGACGGGAAACGATGCCGCGCAAGTCGCCCGAGCCGAGGCATTCGTGACGAAAGGCGGGACACCTGCCGCTCGGGACCTTCGACCGCGCCCCCGGCAAGCTCGACGGCGCCCTCGCGCTGTAGCCGCGCCGCAAGCTGACGTCCTACGCCGCCAAACGTACCCTCTCGCCGATTGCGCCGAGCAGCTGATCGAAAGCGTCGGCGAAGAGCTGCACGCCTTCGTCGAGCAGCTTCGCGGTGACCTCGTCCATCGAGATGCCGGCGGCGGCGAGCTCGTCCATCGCGCGCTGCGCCCCGCCCACGTCCTCGGTGAGACTCGCACGCACGCGGCCATGGTCGCGGAAAGCCTCGAGCGTCGCCGGCGGCAACGTGTTCACCGTGTCGGCGCCGATGAGCTCCTCGGCGTACATCACGTCGCGGTAGTCCGGGTTCTTGGTGCTGGTGCTCGCCCAGAGGACGCGCTGCGGCTGCGCGCCCTTCGCCGCGAGCGATCGCCACCGCGGCGAGGCGAAGATCTCGAGATAGGTCTGATACGCGAGCTTCGCGTTCGCGATCGCGGCCTTGCCGAACAGCGCCCTCGGTGCCCCGCGCGCGCCGAGCAGCTTGTCGACGGCGGTGTCGATGCGGCTCACGAAGAAGCTCGCCACGCTCGCGATGCGGCCGAACTCGCGGTGGTGCGCCGCACGGCCCTCGATCGCGGCGATGTAGGCCTCCGCCACCCGCCGGTAGGCGTCGCGCGAGAAGAGCAGCGTGACGTTCACGTTGATGCCTTCGCTGATGAGCTGAGCGAATGCGGGCACCCCCGCGGGCGTGCCCGGCACCTTAATCATCACGTTCGGCCGCCCGACCGCGGCCCACAGCCGCCGCGCCTCGGCCACCGTGCCCGCCGTGTCGTGCGCGAGCCGGGGTGAGACTTCCAGGCTGACGAAGCCGTCGCGGGCGCCGGCCGCGTCGTAGGCCGGCCGCAGCGCGTCCGCGGCATCCTGGATGTCGCGGACCGCGAGCCGCTCGTACACCGCGACGGGATCGCGCGTTTCGGCCAGCGCCGCCGCGAGGAGGCGATCGTAGTCGCGGGAGCCGGCGATCGCCTTCTCGAAGATGGCCGGATTGGACGTCACGCCGGCGAGCCCGTCCTCGCGCACGAGGCGAGCCAGCCCGCCGCTCTCGATCAGGTCGCGGCGGATGTAGTCGAGCCAGACCGACTGGCCTTGCGCGGCGAGCAGCCGCAGGGGGTTGGTGGTCATACGATTCTCTCTCCAGTTTTTACGACACGAGGGGCCTCACCCCCCCGCGTGCTCCCCGAAGTCGGGAAAAGCGCTGCCTCCGGCATCGGTTATCTGTCTAGGCAAGCGTGTCCGAGGCGAGGTCAGGCTCCCCGCAGTGGCGGAGGATATGCTGGCGCGCCGCGTCGCGCAGCTTGATCGCAGCGCTCCAGTCGGTGCCCGAGGGCCGGATCGGCGCACCGAACACGACGCGCACGACCCCGCGCCGGAAGATCCACTCGCCCGCGCGAAGCACCGACCGCGAGCCGCGGAAGGAGGCCGCTACGACCGGCGCGCCGGCCTCGGCGGCGATCACGAATGCGCCCATGCGGAACGGCCGCAGACCCGGCGTGCGGGAGAACGTGCCCTCGGGAAAGATGGCGAGCGCCGCGCCCCCCTTCGCGAGCCCCGCCAGCACGTGGGTATCCTCGACGCCGCGCCCCGCGTCGAAGCGCTCCACGAAGAACGCGCCGGCCTTCTGGAACACGATGCGGGTGAGCGGATTGCGCGCAAACCCTTCCTTCGCGGCGAACACGAACCGCGACGGCAGCAGCGCGAAGAGCAGCAGCCCGTCGACGTAGCTCGCGTGGTTGGCGACGACCACGATCGGGCCGGCGCCCGGCACGCGCTCGAGGCCCTCGACCATGACCGGCAGCCCGGCAAGCCGCACGGCAGCGCGCGCAGCGGCGCGCCAGGTCCGGCGCGCGGGCCCGCGCGGCAGCACGAGCACGCACACGAAGGTGAGCGTCGCGAGCACTGCGGCCTCGGCCCAGACCCAGCACGAGTAGACGAATGCCGTCGCGCCGCGCCACCACTGCGCAACGCGCCCCCGCCCCGAGCGGAGCGCGAGCGCCGCGAGCTCGCGCCACAACGCCGGCCGGCGCGCACCGACCAGGCCGCGCTCATATACCTCGCGGCTCGCCGCCCGCCGGATCTTGCCGCTCGAGGTCTTGAGCACCGTGTGCGGCGGTGCGAGCACCACTTCGTCGGCCGGACCGCCGATCAGCTCGGCGGCGAGGGCGTTGATGCGGCCGGCGAGCTCGCCGCGCTTCGCATCGTCCGTCTCGCGCGTCTCGGCCAGCACGACGACGCGCTCGGTGCCGGTCGCCGGGTCGCCGACGCCGAAGATCGCGACACAGCCCTTGCGGATGCCCGGCACGTCGCCGACGGCCTCCTCCAGCTCGTAGGGATACACGTTCTGGCCGCCGCGGATCATCATGTCCTTGGAGCGACCGGTGAGATAGAGCTCGCCCTCGGCGACATAACCGAGGTCGCCGGTGTCGAGCCACTCGCCGTCGAAGAGCGTCGCCGTCGCCTCGGCGTTGCGGTAGTAGCCGCTCGTCGCCGACGGCCCCTGGAACTCGACGCGCCCGACCTGGCGCTCGGGCAACTCGCGCCCCGCATCGTCGGCGATGCGCAACTGATATCCCGCGAGCGGTCGGCCGCACGCGACGATCGCTACGGCGTGCGCGTCGTCCGCCGCCGGTGCCGCGACGCGCTGCGAGGCGAGCCGCCGGCGGTCGATGCGGTCGACGAGCACCCCGCGCCGCCCGGGCGGAAAAGCGAGATCGAGCCCGCACTCGGCGAGGCCGTAGACCGGCGCGAGCGTGTTCGGGTCCAAGCCGTGCTTCGCGAACCGCGCGGCGAAGCGCGCCATGGTGTCGGCGCTCACCGGCTCGGCGCCGTTGAACGCCCAGCGCCACGAGGAGAGGTCGAGGCCGTCGAGCTCGCGCTCCTCGATGCGCGACGCGGCGAGCTCGTAGGCGAAGTTCGGACCGGCCGAGATCGTGCCGCGATAGCGGTGGATCGCCCACAGCCACCGCGCCGGCCGCGACAGGAAGTAGAGCGGCGACATGACCACGAGCGGCAGTCCGCCGTACAGCGGGCAGAGCCACGCGCCGATAAGGCCCATATCGTGATAGAGCGGGAGCCAGGAGACGAACACGTCCGCCGAGGTCGCGCCGGTGGCGCGCACCATCGCGCGCACGTTGGCCAGCAGGTTCGCGTGCGTGAGCACCACGCCTTTGGGATTGCCGGTCGAGCCGGAGGTGTACTGGATGAACGCAATGTCGTCCGCGGTCACCGGCACGCCCGTCGGCCGCGCGGCGTGCGCACGCAGATCGTCCACGGTGAAGACGCGCGCGAGGCTCGGAACCTGGCCGCGCAGGAGGCTCCCCACCGGCTTCGCCTCGCGGACGGTGACGAGGGCCCGCGCAGCGCAGCTCCGGAGGATGCCTGCCTGCCGGCGGACGTGGTCGGCGAGCTGCGCGAGCCGGAGCGGCGGATAGATCGGCACCGGGATCCCGCCCGCGGCGAGCGTCCCGTAGTACGCGGCGAAGAAGTCGCGGCCCGTCGGCAGCATGATCGCGACCGCCTGCCCCGGCTCGAGCCCTTCGCGCTGGAGGCCGCCGGCGACCGCCTCCATGTCGCGAGCGAGATCGGCGTAAGTGAGGCGCGCGCCCTCGTCGTCGCCCTCGAGGAGCGTGATGTGCATGCGATCGGGCTGCGCGCGCACGTGCCACTCGAGCGCCTCGAGCAGCGTCGTGGCGGCCTCGGGCACGGTGGCGACGCCGCGATCGGCGAGCTGCACGATGTCGGCCGCATGCGCCTGCCGCCTGGAGCCGTGCAACAGGAGGCGCAGCAGGTCGCGGGCGGTCTCGATCTCCGCCAGCTTCTCTTCGGCGACGCCGATGCCGAACGCCTGCTCGACCCGCAGCCAGAGCTCGAACCGGCTCAGGCTGTCCAGGCCGAGGTCGCGCTCGAGCAGGCTGTCGAGGTTCGCGATGATCACCGGCGCGCCGGCGCCCCGCGTCTCGGCGAGAAAGGCGTTCAGGATGTCGAGGAGCGTCCGGGCCGTCTCGTCCGGAGACAGCGCCAGGTTCGCGTCGGCGGCGACGGCCATGCGGTACGGGAATGCGCGAGGAGCCGCTATCGTAATTCGTCCCGGCTCGCCGCGCGTGCTAATTTGTGTGGCCATGCCAGGAGGAATGTAGCCATGACGGTCTACGTCGAACACAGCGGGCCGGTCACGACCGTGATCATGGAGCGGCCGGACGCGCGCAACGCGGTCGATCCCGCGACGGCCGACGCACTCGTCGCCGCCTTTGAGGCCTTCAACCGCGACCCGGATGCCAGGGTCGGCGTCTTCTTCGGCTCCCACGGCACGTTCTGCGCGGGCTGGGACCTCAAGTACGGCGCGTCGCTCGCGGGCAGGGACGTGCGGGCCGAGCTCGCGCTCGACTTCCCCCAGGGCGCTGGAACGCCGCCGCGCGGACCCATGGGGCCGTCGCGCCTCGAGCTCGACAAGCCGGTGATCGCCGCGATCGCCGGGGCCGCGGTCGCCGGCGGCATGGAGCTCGCGCTCTGGTGCGACATGCGCGTGATGGAGGAGGATGCGTTCTTCGGCGTCTACTGCCGACGCTGGGGCGTGCCGCTCGTCGACGGCGGCACGGTGCGGCTACCGCGTATCGTCGGCATGGGCCGCGCGATGGACCTCATCCTCACCGGCCGTAAGGTGCCGGCCGACGAGGCCCATCGCATCGGGCTGTGCGAGCGCGTGGTCCCGCGCGGCAAGGCGCGCGAGGAAGCGGAGAAGCTCGCGCAGGAGATCGCCCGCTTCCCGCAGGGCGCGGTTCGCGCCGACCGACGGTCGGCCTACGAGACGCACGGCCTGCCGGTTCGTGACGCGCTCAAGCTCGAATGGCTGAACGGCGTGTCGGTGATGACCGAAGCGGTGCGCGGCGCCGGCGCGTTCGCCGGCGGCAAGGGGCGGCACGGGGATTTCAAAGAGATCTAACGTGGTGTTCGACTCACGCATCGACGCTGCGCAGCGCCTCGCCGCGGCGCTCGCGCACTACCGCGGCCGCAATCCCCTCGTCCTCGCGATCCCGCGCGGCGCGGTCGAGATGGGACGGGAGATCGCCGACGAGCTCGGTGGCGAGCTCGACGTGGTGCTCGTGCGCAAGCTCGGCGCGCCGTACAGCGCGGAGTTCGCGGTCGGTGCGATCGACGAGACCGGCTGGACGTATGTCGCCGAGCACGCCGCCGGCGCCGGTGCCGACGACGCTTACCTCGAGCGCGAAAAGCGCTCGCAGCTCGAGACGATGCGGAGGCGGCGCGCGCACTACACGCCGGCGCGTCCGCCGATCGAGCCCGGAGGGCGCATCGTCATCGTCGTCGACGACGGTCTGGCGACCGGCGCGACGATGATCGCGGCGCTGCACGCCGCGCGCGCGAAGGGACCCGAGCGGCTCGTCTGCGCGGTGCCGGTCGCGGCCCCCGACAGCCTCGAGCGCGTGCGGGCGCATTGCGACGAGGTCGTCTGCCTCGATGCGCCGCCGGATTTCTTCGCCGTCGGCCAGTTCTATCGCGAGTTCAGGCAGGTCGAGGACGAGGAGGTGGTTGCGCTGCTGGCAGGGGCGCGGCCGGTGCCTTGACCGCTTCGCCGGTTTCATGGCGCCGAGTCGGTGTTCGGAGACGAAGCCGGAGAACCGGAATACCTGCGCCGCCTATTCGTGCTTGAGCTCGGCCGGCGAGATCAACACGCCGAACTGCTCGCACCAGACGACCACGCTGCCGTAGCTTGCGAGGTTGACCCCCGCCGGGACCGGGTAGTTCTGGCTGCCCTTGAAGGCCTTGAGCCGCCCGAGGTCCACGTACATCGTCTTCGGAACCGGCGTCCCCGGCGTCACGTTCTTCTCGGGCACGAGGTACACGTGGAATTTCGGGCCGGGTCCGACCTCGAAGTCGCCCTCCAGATGTACCAGGCCGTCATGAACGGTCACCCGGCCCTTGCCGTAGTGGATCGGGTCCAAGGGGTTGGCATGGATGAACATGCCGCGCGCGACGACCCGCTTTGCCGCCGCAGCGTCGACCTTCTCCGTCGCGACGATGTCGGCGAGGAAGATGTACGGATACACGAAGATGCCCAGCGCGAAGCCGGGGATCATGCCGAGCACGCCGCCGATCACGAACGCCAGAATCCATTTCGCCATGGCCGTCTCCGTCGGGTTTGGTCGGGGCTCGCGGCGGCGGCCTTCTTACCTGATGCGCGTCGCTCTCGGATCTCCGGTCCCGCGGCGGATTGTAGGGCGAAGGCGTAGCATCCAGGCCGCGATGAGCGCGCTCAGGACGCCCGACGGACGCTTCGCCGAACTGCCCGGGTTCCCGTTCGCGCCGCAGTACGTCGAGGCGCTCGACGGTCTGCGGATGCACTACGTCGACGAGGGCCCGCGCGCCGCGCGACGCACGTTCCTGTGTCTGCACGGCCAGCCGACCTGGTCCTATCTCTACCGGCGGATGATCGCGCCGTTCGTCGCGTCGGGGGCGCGCGTGGTCGCGCCGGACCTCTATGGCTTCGGCCGTTCCGACAAGCCCGTCGAGGACGCGTGGTACACGTTCACGCGGCATCGCGACTCCCTCGTCGCGCTCGTCGAGCGGCTGGGCCTGCGGGACGTCACGCTGGTCTGCCAGGACTGGGGCGGCATCCTCGGGCTGACGCTGCCAATGGACATGCCGGACCGCTTCGCACGACTCGTCGTCATGAACACCGCGCTCGGGACCGGCGATGCGCCGCTCGGCGAAGGCTTTCTCGCGTGGCGGGCATGGTCGAACAAGAACCCCGACATGGACGTCGCGAAGCTCATGAAGCGTGCTTGCCCGCAGCTCGGCGACGCGGAGGCGGCGGCATATGCCGCGCCCTATCCCGACGCGAGCTTCAAGGCGGGTGTGCGGCGGTTCCCCAACCTCGTGCCCGACTCACCGGACGCCGACGGCGCGGCGCTCTCGCGTCGCGCGCGCGACTGGCTGCGGAACGAATGGCCCGGCTCGACGTTCATGGCAGTGGGCGCGACCGATCCGGTGCTCGGCCCGCCGGTGATGGCGGATCTGCGCGCGCAGATCCGCGGCTGCCCGGAGTTCTACCTCCACCCGCAAGCCGGGCACTTCGTCCAGGAGTGGGGCGAAGACATCGCCGAGCGCGCACTGCGCGCGTTCGGTGACTAATGCACACGAACCAGGACTGGGGTGATGACGAAAATCGCGGACAGCTACGGGGGCCATCGTCGCCTGTTCGGAGCAGAACGGGCCGGCGGCCGAGATTGTTAAGAATTGTCAAATCCGGCCGGATGTCGTATTTCCGACGCCCCTTCGGCGGTGCCCCCTTGGCCGGACCGCGGGCATCCCGGTAGGGTAGGCGTCCGGCTTCCGCCGACCTCGGGGGTACCATGAACGACCACCGCGACGACCTCGATACGGTCCGCTTCACCCGCGCCACCCACGAGGTCACCAACCAGCCCCCGCCGCTCGTCGGCTACAACGCCTGGACCGGCGACCCGGTCCTGCGCGCGACGGTCGCGCGCGAAGGCGCCGGCTGGGTCGAGGAGCAGGCGGCGAGCCTCGGCGAGCTCATCGGCAGCGAGCGGATGCAGCTCCTCGCCAACCAGGCGAACCGCTCCCCGCCCGAGCTGCGCACCCACGACGGCGCCGGCCATCGCATCGACGAGGTCGACTATCACCCCGCCTATCACGAGCTGATGCACCTCGCGTTCGGCAACGCCCTGCACTCGCTCGCCTGGACCGCCGGCCCCGGTGGTTTCGTCGCCCGCGCCGCGCTCATCTATCTCTGGAACCAGGGCGAGAACGGCACGTCCTGTCCGGTGACGATGACCTTCGCCGCGGTGCAGGTGCTGCGCAACGCACCCGCCCTCGCCGCCGACTGGGAGCCGAAGCTCCTCGCGCCGGCCTACGACCCGCGACCGGTGCCGGTGTCGTCCAAGGCAGCGGCCACGATCGGTATGGCGATGACCGAGAAGCAGGGCGGCTCCGACCTGCGCGCGAACCAGACGCGCGCCCGTCGCGTCTCCACCGACCTGTACGAACTGCGCGGCCACAAGTGGTTCTGCTCGGCGCCGATGTCGGACGGGTTCCTCACGCTCGCGCTGCTCGACGGCGCGATCACGTGCTTCTTCGTGCCGCGTTCGCTTCCCGACGGGACGCGCAACCGCCTCCTCATCCAGCGCCTGAAGGACAAGGTCGGCAACCGGTCGAACGCCTCGAGCGAGATCGAGTA
Organism: uncultured beta proteobacterium; assembly: GCA_963744255.1. GTDB lineage: Bacteria > Pseudomonadota > Gammaproteobacteria > Burkholderiales > SG8-39 > DATEDA01. The sequence continues at coordinate 147,988 of CAVUSZ010000051.1, read as the reverse complement.
CGACGGTACGCTCGCGCGGCTCATCGGCGAGCCCGGCCGCGGCATCGCGACGCTGATCGAGATGGCGCACCTCACGCGTTTCGATATCGTCGTGGCCGCCGCGGGGATGATGCGCGCCGCCCTCCACCAGGCGCTGCACTGGTGCGAGCACCGGGTCGCGTTCGGCCGCCGGCTGGTCGAGCAGCCGCTGATGCGGAACGTGCTCGCCGACCTCGCGATCGAGAGCGAGGCGGCGATGGCGCTCGCTTTCCGTCTCGCGCGCGCGTTCGACCGGATGCATCACGACGAGCACGAGCGCCTCATCACGCGCATCGTCACGCCGGTCGCGAAGTACTGGGTCTGCAAGCGGCTGCCGATGATGATCGGCGAGTGCATGGAGGTGCTCGGCGGCAACGGCTTCGTCGAGGAGTCGGGTCCGATCGCGCGCCTCTACCGCGAAGCGCCGCTGAACGGGATCTGGGAGGGCAGCGGCAACGTGATCTGCCTCGACGTGCTGCGCGCGATGCAGAAGACCCCGGACGCGCGCGATGCGCTCTTCCGGGAGCTCGCCCCCGGCATCGAGCGCGACGGCCGGGTGTCGCGCTACCTCGACGTGATCGGCACCGAGCTCGGCAACGCGCAGGGGCTCGAGGGCCGCGCGCGGCGCGTCACGGAGATGCTCGCCCAGATCCTCTCGGCCGCGCTGCTCGCGCAGCACGCGACGAAGGAAGTCGTCGACGCCTTCTGCAGCGCCCGGCTCGGACGCGACGGCGGCAAAGCGTTCGGCACACTACCGGGACGGGTCGAGTGCGCGGCCATCATCGAGCGCGCGCGGCTGCGCGCCTGATGGCCCCCCGGACGCCGCCTCACGGCGGCGTCTGTCTGTTCACCGCACCTCGCCGCGCAGGAAGCCGACGTCGCCGTAGTAGGCCTCGGCCTCCTCGCCCGTGTTGTCTGTGTCGGTCATGATCCCGACCGACCGTATCCGCGGCGGCTCCTCGCCGAACGCGCGCCGGTAGTCCTCGTACACGTTCCGCGTCTGCTCGCGCCACGCGCCGAGGTTCTCGTCGCCCGAGTCGGCGACGATCATCTTGATGCGCGAGGTATGCAGGTTGTCGATCACCGAGCCGACGGGCGCGCGGTTCTCCCAGATGTACATGAGCAGCGCGTAGGGAAACTCCTGCTGCGTGAAGAGGCGGAACTGGTCGGCGAAGAGCCGTTCCTCGATCGGTAGCTTCGACCGGTCGCCGTCGAAGGCGATGACGATGCGCGCAGGGGAGTCCTCGGTCGCACGCCGCGTGTTGTCGGCGCGCCGGATCAGCGCCGGCACGTTCCAGCGCCAGTGCAGCAGCGGATACTCCTTCGGATCGATCGAGACCGGGAAGATGAGCCCCGACGCGGAGCTGCGCGCCCGGGCGAAGATGACGGTGCGGCCGTCGTGGTCGACGAGCCGGTACTCGGTCGGGCGCTTCAGATTGGAGAGGTGCCAGACGCGCCAGCCCGACGGCAGCACGTCGCCCGGCTTCGCCGCGGAGAACGACCCGACCGCGGGCAGCTGGATTTCTTCCGGCGGTCGCGCGGGTTCGAGCGCGCAACCCACCAGCGCCGCGGCGGCCAGCGCGGCGATCGCTCCTCTTCCCATGGGGGACTTCCCTCTCCTCCTTATGGACGCGAGGGTACACCCGGCCGGGGCGTGTTCCTACCCCCGCCCCGCGCCCCCGAGCGCCTCCTTCAACTCCCGCAGCTCGGCGCGCAGCGCCGCGATCTCGCGCGAGAGCGCCGCAGCATCCTCGTCGACCCGCGCTACGACCAGAGCCTCGGCGCGCTCGGTCTCTTCGTGCACCTCGGTCTGGATGGCGTTCACGATCACACCGATGAAAAGGTTCAGCAGGGTAAAGGTCGAGACCAGGATGAAGATCACGAAGAACGCGGAGGCGTAGGGGAAGGCCGCCATCACCGGACGCGCGATCTCGGCCGACCAGCCGTCCAGGGTCATGATCTGGAACAGCGTGTACAGGCTCGCGCCCAACGAGCCGAAGAGCTCGGGGAAGCGCTCGGCGAAGAGCTTGGTCGCCATCACGGCGGCGACGTAGAAGATGATGCACATGATGGCCGCCACCGAGCCGAGGCCGGGCACGGCTGCGAGCAACCCGGCCACGACGCGCCGCATGCTCGGCACGAGCGTCACGAGACGCAGGACCCGCAGCACCCGCAGCGCCCGCAGCACCGAGAACTCCTCGCTGGAGGGCGCGAGCGCGATCGCGACCACCACGAAGTCGAAAACGCTCCACGGATCGCGGAAGAACCGCCACCCGTGAGCGACGACGCGCACCGCGATCTCGACCACGAACACCGCGAGGATCGCGTGATCGAGCGCAACCAGCCAGTCGCCCGCGGCCCTCATCAGCGACTCGCTGGTCTCCATGCCGAGAATCACCGCGTTGATGACGATCAGCGCGACCAGCGCGTGCTGGACGCCTGGGCGATCGATCCAGTCGGCGAGGCGCGCGCGCCAAGGATCGGGCGTGGAAGCGGCGGTCATCGGGGGTCGCGGGTCGGGAAAAGGGCGCGCGAAGGATAGCGCGCGCCGCTCGCGTGGCCAAATCGTTACGCTGGCGAAAGCCAGGATCCTTCGGGCGCATTCCTGGATCCCGGCGTTCGCCGGGCTGACGGGCTCACTCGCCCGTCAGCCACGCGCAGATCTCCGGCCACCGGTCGAGCACCAGGAAGTGCCCGTCGCCGGGCAGGTAGCGCGCCTGCGCGCCCGGGATTGCGCGCTCGAGCGCGCGGCTCGCCGCGGGCGGGATCATCCAGTCGTCCTCTGCGTGCCATAGCGCGACCGGGCACGCGACACGATCCCACGCGAGCCCCCACGGCCGCGCGAGCAGGGCGAGATCGTCCACGAACGCCTGAGCGCCCTGCCGGAACGCCTCGCGCAGATCCTGCGCGAGCATCTCGCGCACCTCGCCTCGCGCGAGGATCGGGCGATCGGGCGGCGACATGTGCGACGCGAGCGCCACGAGATAGCGGAACGGTGCGTGCACCGCGAACCGCGCGGCTGCGCCGACCGGCCCGTGCACTGCCCAGGGCACGCGCGGCGCAAGGAAAAATCCGACGCGCGCGGCGAGCGTCATGCACCCCGCTGTCTCGCACGCCAACTGCGGGGACCGCTGGCGGAGACGCTGCTCCGGGCGCGCTAGTTCCGGCTCACCCGGACCGCGTTCCAGCCGCCGTCCGCGCCCTCGATGCGATCGCCGTCGACGCGGCCGGCGAGCGTTCGCTCCACGCCGGCTCCGGCGAGCGCGAGGCGGATCTCGCCGCCGGTGAGGTGGGCGCTGCGCACGCGCAGCAGCGGACCTCCGGGGAAGCACCTTGCCGGTCACGCGCTGATAACGCTGATCGAGCGCGAGCTCGAACCTGGCGCCGTCGCGGAGGTTGACCTGCCAGCGGCCGGCCACCTTCGCCGGCACGACCCAGAGGTAGATCTCGCTCGCGCCGATCTTCGCCGTCTCGTCGGGCTCCCAGTCGCCCATGCGGAAAACGTGCGACACGACGCGCGTGCCCGGGCGCATGTCGAGGAGCTTCGGCCGCAGCTTCAGGTTGATGGAGGTCAGCAAGTACAGCGTCACGACGGTCGCGTCGCGGAAGTCCGCTTCGAACAGATCGCCCTGCACGAACCGCGCGCGGTCGGCCACGCCGTCGATGCGGGCGTTGCGGCGACTCACCTCGACGAGATCGGGGCTGAACTCGACGCCGCGGCCGCGCGCGCCGAAGCGCTTCGCCGCCGCGATCACGATCTTGCCGTCGCCCGAGCCGAGGTCGACGACGAGATCGCCCGGGGCCACGCGCGCGATGAGGAGCATCCGGTCGACCGCGCCGTCGGGCGTGGGCACCCAGATGACGTCCTTGCCTTCGACGATCGGGACTTCGTTAAACGCCTCGAGCTGCGCCGACACGGCGCCTGGCAGGAACGCGAACCAGAGGAGAGCGAGGAGTCGGGCGCGCATCGCCGCTACCTTAACCGTGTTCGGACGGACCGATCAAGGCGTTCGGAATAATCCGTTGGAAAGGCGCGGTGAACGCCCCTATCTTCAGCGCATGGCCGATAGAGTCAGAATCGCCGCTCGTGCCCTGTTCGGCGACGAGCGCAACGCAGTCCTGCAGCGGCTCGCCGGATTCACGGTGCTCGCGGCGCTCTTCGTCGCCGCGGGCGGATTCGAGCGGATCGTCGCGGCGTTCGCCGGCAATCCGGCGATCGGCCCTGCCCTCCTCGCCACCGCGCTCACCGCGGCCGCGACCGGGCTCGGCGCGCTCCCGGTTCTCGCGGTCCGCGAGGTTTCCGCGCCGGCGCGGGACGCGATGCTCGGTTTCGGTGCGGGCGTGATGCTGGCCGCGGCAGCGTTCTCCCTGGTCGTGCCCGGCCTCGCGGCGGGCGAATCGCTCACCGGCAGCCGCTGGCTCGCCGGCGCGATCGTCGCCGCGGGCGTCCTCGCCGGCGGTGCGGCGATCGCCGCACTCGACCGCTGGCTGCCGCATGAGCACGTCCCGCAGGTGGCGCGCCGGGTGTGGCTCTTCGTGTTCGCGATCGCACTCCACAACCTGCCGGAAGGGCTCGCGGTCGGCGTGGGCTTCGGCCAGGAAGATCTCGCGCGGGCGTGGACGCTCGCGATCGGGATCGCGGTCCAGAACCTGCCTGAGGGCCTCGTCGTCGCGGCGGCGCTCGCCGGGATCGGGTACTCGCGCTGGGCGGCGGTCGGGATCGCCGCCGCGACCGGTCTCGCCGAGCCGCTCGGCGGCCTGTTCGGCGCGGGGATCTTCGGAATCTCGCAGGCGGCGCTCCCGTGGGGCCTCGCGTTCGCGGCCGGCGCGATGCTCTTCGTCGTGAGCCACGAGATCATCCCCGAGTCGCACCGGCGCGGCCACGAGACCCGGGCGACGCTCGGCGTGATGACCGGATTCGTCGCTATGATGCTGCTCGACACCGGCCTCGCGGTGTAATTTTGGACGCAACGAAAGGAGACTGACATGGCAACCAGCGCAACCCGCGGCCAGGCGCCCGCGATCGACATCGGCATCAACGAAGCCGACCGCAAGCAGATCGCGGAGGGCCTGTCGCGACTCCTCGCCGACAGCTACACGCTGTACCTGAAGACCCACAACTTCCACTGGAACGTGACCGGGCCGATGTTCAACACGCTGCACCTCATGTTCGAGACGCAGTACACCGAGCTGGCGGCGGCGGTGGATCTGATCGCCGAGCGCATCCGCGCGCTCGGATTTCCGGCGCCGGGGTCGTACAAGGAGTATTCGCGGCTCTCCTCGATCGAAGAGGCGGAAGGGGTGCCGTCGGCGAACGAGATGGTGGCGCAGCTCGTGAAGGGTCAGGAGGCGGTCGTGAAGACGGCGCGGTCGGTCTGGCCGGTCGTGGAACGCGCGAACGACGAGCCGACCGCGGATCTGCTCACGCAGCGGATGCAGGTCCATGAAAAAACCGCGTGGATGTTGCGCTCGCTGCTCGAGCAGTAGCTCGAGCGAGAGCGCAACATGAAGCGGCGCACACAGTCGCCGCGTAACGCGGTTTTTCGGTGGAGACTAACCTGGCTGCGTCGGCGGCCAGGTTACGTCGGAACCAAAAAACGGCCTGGATGCTGCGATCCCTGCTTGAGCAGTAGCGAAAGCAGGCGTTGCAGCGTAAAACGGCGCGCTCGGCGCGCTGTGTAGGGCCGTTTCTCGGTGGAGACTAACCTGGCCGCGGTGGCGGTCAGGAGTTACCGGTCTGCGTCCTCTCCAGGGTCCACGCGCAACAGCGTGACGTGGAACTCGAGCACGGCTCGGGCGGGGACGAGGCCGGGAATCGCCAGATCCCGGTAGGCAAGGTGAGGGGCGACACGAAGCCTTCGCTCGCCGCCGACACGCATGCCCTCGACCCCGTACTCCAGACCGGGAATCGTGCGCCGCTTGCCGACCCGGAAGGAATAGTGCTGGTTCTCCTGGACCGGGTCGCCACGATTGAGGAACAGGTTGTAGCGAACCTCGACCTTGGCGTCACGATGAGCGGTCGGGCCGTCGCCCAGCTTGATGTCCTCGTATTCGACCCCGCCGCGGCCGCGCTGCATCGTCATGCGACGCGCCTCAATCGGTGAGCGACCGGCCCTTGCATCGACCCGTCAGGTACCCGTTGCATCGTCGACGGGCTTTGCCGGCGGGTTTTCCTGGGGCTGCTCGCCCGGTGTTCCGGCTTTCCGCTGCCGTTTCGCCTCTTTCTTCTGCTTCTTGGCAAGGTCTCGCTGACGCTTTGCAAACGCATAGTTGGGTTTGGCCATTTCGATCCTATTCAATGGGAGCGAGGTTAAGGCAAGCCTCGAGAGTAAGCCTTTTTGCCTTGGGCGGGTCGGACGTCCGTTCAGTGCGGCGAGCCGGTCGCCGCGGCGGCCGCACGCGGAGCGCGCGGGAGGCTCTCCGGCTGAATGCATGCGATCAGCTCCTCCGCGGCGCACCCTGCCCCGTCTATTTTCGTTAGCGCCTCCGCGACCGCGCGCGCTTCGCGCGCATACGAAGGCCGGCCGAGCAGGGCTGCGAGCTCGGACGCGAGGCGCTGAGCAGTCGCCTTCCTGAACGGCAGCACCCGCCCCAGGCCGAGCGCTGCCGCACGGCGCGCATTGTCCGGCTGGTCGAAGGCGACCGGCAGGATGAGCTGCGGGCGGCCGGCTCGCATCGCCTGCGCGAGCGTGCCGATGCCCGCCTGATGCACGACCGCGGCCGCACGCGGAAAGACGGTCGAGTACGGGAGGTAGGGAAACGCCCGCACCCCTGCCGGCAGATCCTCCGGCGTCGAGGGGCCGGTCAGCAGGATGGCGCGCCGCCCCAGTTGCCGCGCTGCTGCGGCGGCTCTATACCAGAAATCGCCCGCTATCCAGACCGCCGACGAACCGAGCGCGAACACGATCGGCGGTTCGCCCTCCGCGAGGAAACGCTCGAGCTGATCGCGGATCGCGCCGTCCGGCGGAACGCCGTCGTAGATCGCCGCGCCGCAGATGCGGACATTGCCCGGCCAATCCGGCTGGGGGCTCGCGAGTTGCGGATCGAACAGCGCCAGGTTGCGGAGCGGAGAGAACTGTCCTTCGAACATCGCCATGTGCTTCGACGCCGGCAGTCCGAGCTCCCCGCGGAAGTGGCGGAGCGGCGCCTCCCATCCCCGCACGCTGTGCTTGAGGAGATTGAGCACCAGCCTATAAGGCGTCGGCCCCAAGGCGCGCAGCTTCCGGAGCCACGGCGCGGCGGCGAGAACCGGCGGGTCGCACGAAGACATGAAGCTCAGGGGCGCCAGCACGGTGGCGACCCACGGCAATCCCTGGCGCTCTGCAACGAGCGGAAGCGTGACGGTGAGCGGGTGGGAGACCAGCAGATCGGCGGCGTCGGCCGCCTGCGACAGATCCTCGTACGAGGACCGCAGATGCCGCACCACTATTTCACGCCAGAGGTACTCGGGTCCGCGGCGAGCGTCGAAGAGCCTCCTCACCAAGGTCTGGTAGTCCCCGAAGTCGGATACGCTCGGGCGGATCGGCGCGAGCTCGGCGCCGGACCCTTCGACGGCCGCGCGATGGTCCTCGGCGGTGGCGATCACCGCCTGGTGCCCGCGTTCGGTCAGCGCGCGGGCAACCGCGATGTATGGATGCAGATCGCCCAGCGAGCCGGCGGTTGCGAGGACGAAACGGCTCAACCGGTTGCGCCCGCTCCGACGGCCCTTCGGTCGGCGGTTACGGCCATCGAAGGGCGCGCGCTCGAGGCCCGAGTTCAAGCATGGGTGGGTGTTTTCGCCGGAGTCAGCCGAGCATCGATCATCAGCATGGTCGCAACGACAGCGGCGACCGAGGCGAGTTGCAGTCCGGCATGCACCAACGTGGCGATCGGGATCGTCGCCAGAACAGCCACGGCTGCAGCGACCCGGCTCAGCGGCGGGCCGATTGCGAGGCAACGCCGGACCTCCGCGATCGCCACGAGGAAGAGAGCGACGCCTCCGGCCAACGCGATCGCCGACGGCAAGTGCGCCGGCTCGCCCGGATGAGCGATCGCGCCGTGGATCCCCGCCGCCGCGGCGACGATGCCGAGAAGCAACGGGATGTGCGCAAAGATGTATGCCCTGACGGCGAGCCGGCTCCGCGTGCCGGGGTCGGCTTCGGCTAGGGCGTGCCCGGCCGCCGCGGTGTCGGTGAAGTAGGTCCACCACAGGCCGGCCGGCAGCGCCAGCGCGAGCACGATCGCCCCGAGGACGCCAGGGGTGAGGTGCTCGACGTCCACGCCCATCCCGATCGCGACGACCGATTCGCCGAGCGCGACGATCACCAGCAGCCCGTGCCGCTCGACGAAGTGCTCTGCGGAAAGGTGGAACGCCGACGCGCGCCCGACCCACGAGCAGCCCGGCGCGAGGTACGGTGCGATTGTCATCACCACGAACGCCGCGACCCAGATCGCGTAGACGGCCGGGCCGTGCACGAAACCGGCGGCGAAGACGAGGAGCGCCGACGTGAGGTTGAACGGCGCCAGCCGCAGGACGCCGGCGAGAGCGTCGGACTGCGTGAAGAGGAGCAGATGGACGCAGATCACGACGAGGTAGCCTGCGCCGAACAGGATGCCGGTGCCGTCGAAGACGTGCGGGATCCCGACCGCCGCGAGCATGAAGCCGGCCATTCCGGCGAAGAGCAGCAGCTTCTGCGACACGCGTCGCGGCGGCACGTGATTGGTGAGCCACGCGTAGCCGCCGTACATCCACCAGAGGACGCTGAAGAGCAGGAGGACTCGACCGGCTCCCGCCAGGGAAAGGTCCTTCTCGAGGACGCGCGTGAGCTGGGTGATGGTGAAGACGAAGACCACGTCGAAGAAGAGCTCGACGGGCGTTACGGGGCCGACAGCGCCGGTGGTCGTGACGCGCCAGCGAAAGCGAGTCATGGGTGCGGAGCCTCGCCGTTTTCGGGCCAAAGATCAAGCAGACCCGCGATCGCGCGAAGCAGCGCAACAGCGGCCGAGGCCCTGGTCAGGATCCGGATTCTGAAGGCTGCCCGAGTCGCGTGATCGTGCCTTGGGCGGTTGCGCACAGATGCTCGCTTCCGTCGCTGGAGACGAACACGTCGCACCGGCAGACAGCCTGGTTCTTGCCGGAGTGAACGACCGCGGCTCGCGCAATCAGAACCTCGCCGAGCGCGGGTCTCACGTAGTTGATCTTGAACTCCGAAGTGACCACGCCCGGACCCAACGCACTGCCGCCGGCGTAGGTAAGGGCATTGTCCGCGGCGTAACTGATGACGCCACCGTGCACGAAGCCGTTCTGCTGCTTCAGCTCAGGCTTGATCGGAATCCTGAGCTCGGCGCTTCCCGGAGAGAAGCCGGCGAGCTCCGCGCCGAGGAGGACGCTGAAGGGCTGCGAGGCGAGCACGCGCCTTCCCCATGTGAGCATGTCTTCCATTAGCGACTCGCGGTCCTGGATACCGGGCGAGCGTGGCGCGGCGCGCGCCGCGTTGCGGCACACCGAACGACGCGCTCATCCAGCCTTGCCCCCGTACATGTACTGCGTCTTGGTGAGCGCCTCCGGCCGGGTCCAGTCCTGGTGCTGCAAGCCCGCGAAGAAGCGCCTCGCGACGGCGGCCACTTCCGGTGAGAACGCTTCGTTGTCGTCCTCGTAGCGGAAAGAGAATTCGGCCGTGAGGATGCGGCCTTTCCTGGCCTTCGACCAGAGGATCAACGCCATCTTGCCTGCTGTCGCGTGTCCCTTGGGAAAGCGGAGCACCGGCCCCGTAAAAACTCGCTCAAAGGCCTTGAGGCCGTTGACCGGCGCCAGCGCGGTCCCGGGCGGACACCGCAAGCCATCACGTTGCACGGTGACAATCCCGGGAAAGAGCCTGCCCGCCGCCGACAGCGTCCCTGGAAAATTCTCGCCCGCCAGCTCGTCATCGCCCTTGAGGCTCACAGTGACGGAGTGCGAGAACCGGCTGACAAAGGGAACGCCGATATCCTCCTCGAACTTCGAGTCGTCGCTGAGTCCCCGGCCCGGGCTGAGGTCCCTGGCCGCGGCGATATACCGGTCTTCCGTACGGCACTTGAGCGTGTATTCGGTCTTGCCGGTTTTTCCGGTCTTGCCGGTCTTGCGCTTGATTCGCTGACGGAGGAGCAGCCCGTTGTCGCGGAGCGTGTAATCCGGGGTATCGAGGAAGAGGATCGTCCGCTCGCTGGGATCCCTGGGGTTGAACCCCCCGGCGACGGTCGCGCCGACGGACCGCCCCAGGTCTGCAACGTCTTCGAGGATGTCGCTCAGAGCCGCGTCCACGTCGGCGAACAAAGCGCCATCGACGATGACTTTGTACTCGCGTGATGTCACCCGCATGGAGCCTGTCCCTTCAGACGATTCGAGATCTGCATACGGCACCTCCGCTTCATTCAAGAAGTGCGGCGGCTGGGCGCGGATCCTGCGAAGCCGAGTCTCCGTCGATGCGATGGTTCGGCCTGCGCCTCCGCGCCTAACGGTCAGTGCGCTCTTCGGATATCGGTCGGCGCTCCGGCAAGTTGAACCGATCGTCGTAGATCGGCCGCCCGCCGGTGCTCGGCCCCGGGTACTGCACGATCAGGATCTCCCCGCCCGTCTCGGTGTGGAACTCGTCTTCGTAGTGCGGATCGGGATGAAAGATCATCGTGCCCGGCCCGCATTCGCGGGCACCGATCCGGAACGTTCCTGCGAGGATGTACCAGACCTGCGCGAAATCGTGGTTGTGCAGCGGATGATGCGCGCCGGGGTCGAGCCGCAGAATGCCCGCGTTGGGCTCGGTCGGCCGTTCGGGGCGAGGATGGAAGAGCATCTTCCCGGTCTCTCCCGGCCACCGGATCGTCTCCCAGTCGAGCTCGTCGCGGTGACGCACTTCCATCGGTTGATGCGTTGCAACCTGCGGGTCTGCGGCCACGGCGATTCCTCCGGGGAAGGGGTGGGGAACCCCACCATACGCGCCGCCAAATGACCGCGCAATCCGCGCGCACCAACGTCCGGAGGCGACAGCGGAGGGCCGCGATACTAGAACGCGTCCCCCGCGCGACCACGTCTTACATCGGAATGGCCTACTTCTCTATGCCTTTCCAGCCCGAGTGGGTGATGTCGAAGATGATGCCGTCCGGGTCGCGGTATTTCTTTTCGTAGAACTCCGTCGTCTTCTCGCGCGGCACGTCGAGGAAGAGCTGCGCGCCGTTCTGCTCGACCAGCCGGCTCTGGGCGTCGAGGTCGTCGCACCAGAAGCCGACGTGGTGCACGCCCACGTAGTCCTTGCCGCGTTCCCCGGCCGCTTCGTCCGTCCGGTACTTGAGCAGCGCGAGGCTGATGGTGCCGTCCGACAGATAGACGCCGGTGGCCGTGGCCGAGTTGGCCTCGCCGACCACTCTCATGCCCAACGCGTCGCAGTAGAACTTCGCGGACCGCCGCGGGTCGGGGACTGAGAATGCGATGTGCCTGAGCTTGGCCATGGGCTCTTCTCCTCGAGTGAGCTGCGCTTCTCCGGCGGTATGGATCGTATCGGGGATGGGTGGCTATCGTGAAACGGGCGGAAACCTCAACACCTCTTTCAGCAGCAGGTGGTGGTATCCCAACTATCAGGTGAGGTGCTCGTTCCCCGAGCGCGCGGTTAGACCCCACGTACGTGACCGCGCCCGCCTTGGCAGTCGGGATGGTCGCAAGCAGCTCGGGGACGAGCGGCTGCACGTCAGACAAGCGATGGCCTTCGCTCGCAGAACGATCACCGCGATCGCGAAGGCCGGAATATTCTGCTGAAAGGAGGGATTTCGATCAACGGTGACGAACACGTCGAACGCTTCCGCAGTCAACGCAAGGAGTTCCCCGTTCTCTACGGTTGACCAGCCCATCTGGCGCGCGGTCTTCACCTCATGGCCGACGATTTCGCGCGAGAGGCGCCAGTCAACGCACTCGTCGACGAGCCCCTTCACGAGGCTGCGGCGACCAGGCGGTCTTTCGCTTGCTCGAGGAACTCGATGACCTGCTCTCGACTGACCGAAGGGAAGCCGGCCAGAAATTCGTGCTGACCACCCCTCCCTTTTCTTCCCCGCTTCACGACCAGTCGGTCGGCGAACGGACTGTTGTAGAATGCGCTCACGCCATTTCTCCAGCCAGAACCAAAGCCCACCGCCCCCGCCGAAGAGATAGAGAATCTTGAGCGGATCGCTCTCGAAGCAGGCAACGATGGCATCGAGCATCGCCTGTGACGACTAGCCCAACGAGCTTAGCCCGCCTGCAAGCAGCAAGCACAGCGCGGCTGTTTGCAGGCCGCGTTCAAGCCACCGTTAGCCCGCCCCGAACAACGCACAAGCCACAACGTATTCATAGGGGTGCAAGAAATCCTCAGTGTTATCCTCGGTTTACCACACCGCTGACGTGAATCTCTTGCCGAATTCACAGGTTCTTCTCATGCCACCGGACGAACCGGTCCATCGTTCCCTCTGCCAACGCCTTCGGCGCATCAACCGGTAGACCAAGCTCGCTGCTAACCCGACGCGCTAAATCCCGATGCGCCAACGGATAGAGCTGATACTTCATGATCAGCGCGAATCCTCCGCTGTCGATGATCTCGTTAATCCAAGTCTTCGGCAACATCCGAGCAGCAAACACGGGCTTGATCCCCAAAACGCTGCACATCTGCAACTTCACCTTGAGCTCGTCGTACTCCATATACCCCAGCGTATTCTTTACCTCTACCCCATAGGCGATCGAGTCTCGCTCAAATATGAAGTCCAAATCGTGAGCACTCGCGTCCCAGCGTCGCGCTCCAAACCCTCTTGCGTGTCGCCCGCGCATCACGAACTCTCGTCGCGCGAAGCCCTCCAGCACCATGTGTTCACCGTGTAGCCCTACCGCACCTCCGATATTGGGATTCGCGTATTCCTCAACCAACCGAACCACCCTCGTCGCGTCCCGTCGATAGTACCGATGGCTTCGATGCCACATGAGACGCACTGAACCACCAGTTGCCAAAGAGCGGGTCTCACTCTTGAGTAAACGATCCTCGATCAAATCCCTCAATGCTCGATTGGTAATCCAGTGGTACCAGCTATCCTCGTGTTGAACCTCGATCTGCCGAGAAAAGAACACCGCCTCGCGATTCGCTTCGAAGAACGCTTCCAACCTCTCCCTTGCGTCCTCCTCCCGAGGGTCCGGAGGCCGCCCATCGGGCTCAGAATCTGCTAGAAAATCGGTGTCCACGAACCCAGCGCGCGCTGTGCCTGTGCCGGCTAACGGGCTAATGTTAAGCAGACGTCGGAGAAGATTGGCACGGAGAGCCAAGAATTGCCACGGCTAGGGAGTGATAGCTACGGGTAGGAATCCACCCGCAGGCATCCAGTACCGTCCCCCCGCTGCCCGCACCCTTCCACCCCCGCCGCCCGAGAGTAGACTTCCCGCCCTCCCCTCCACTCCAACCGTCCAGCCCACGGAGCTCCACCATGACCGACCCGGTGAAGTACGTCCTCGACGAATCGCGCATCCCGACGCGCTGGTACAACATCCAGGCCGACCTGCCGAAGCCGCTCCCGCCCGTCCTTCATCCGGGCACGCTGAAACCGCTCGGTCCTGAAGACCTCGCGCCGCTCTTCCCCATGGAACTCATCATGCAGGAGGTCACGCAGGAGCGCGAAGTCCCGATTCCCGAGCCGGTTCGCGACGTCTACCGACAGTGGCGGCCCTCGCCGCTCTATCGCGCGCGCCGTCTCGAGAAAGCACTGCAGACTCCCGCGCGGATCTACTACAAGTACGAAGGCGTCTCGCCCGCCGGCAGCCACAAGCCGAACACCGCCGTCGCGCAGGCCTTCTACAACCGCGAGGCCGGAATCAAGAAGCTCTCGACCGAGACCGGCGCGGGTCAATGGGGCTCGTCGCTCGCCTTCGCCGGCGCGCTCTTCGGCATCGATGTCCAGATCTTCATGGTCCGCGTGTCGTACGATCAGAAGCCCTACCGCCGCGCGCTGATGGAGACCTACGGCGCGCGCTGCGTTCCCTCGCCATCGGACGAGACCCAGTCGGGCAAGGCGATCCTCGCAAAGAACCCGAAGCACCCGGGTTCGCTCGGGATCGCGATCTCGGAAGCGGTCGAGGTCGCGGCGCAACGCGACGACACCAAGTATTCGCTCGGCTCGGTCCTCAACCACGTTCTTCTGCACCAGACGGTCGTCGGCCAGGAAGCGATGGCGCAGATGGAGATGGCCGGCGACTACCCGGACGTCATCGTCGGCTGCACCGGCGGCGGATCGAATTTCGCCGGCATCGCCTTCCCGTTCCTCGGCGCGCAGCTTCGCGGCGGGACGAAGGTCCGCATCGTCGCGATAGAGCCCGCCGCCTGCCCGAGCCTCACGCGCGGCAAGTACGCCTACGACTTCGGCGATACCGCGCATCTCACGCCGCTCGTGAAGATGCATACGCTCGGGTCGATCTTCACGCCGCCCGGCTTCCACGCCGGCGGCCTGCGCTATCACGGCATGGCGCCGCTCGTCAGCCACATCAAGGAGCTCGGCCTCATCGAGGCGAAGGCCTATCACCAGACCGCGGTGTTCGACGCCGGCGTGCAGTTCGCGCGGGTCGAGGGGATCCTCCCAGCACCGGAGGCGAACCATGCGGTCAAGGGCGCGATCGACGAGGCGGTCCGCTGCCGCGAGGAAGGCGTATCGCGCGCGATCCTCTTCAACCTCTGCGGCCACGGCCACTTCGACATGCAGGCCTACATGGACTACTTTGCCGGCAAGCTCGAGGACCGCGACTACGACGAACGCGAGCTGGCGATGGCGCTGGCGGGGCTGCCGTCGGTCAAGGCGGCCGCGTGATGCAACGGGCCACGAGCAGGATCCCGCCGGTCCGCATCTGGACGCGCGAGGAGATGCTGAAGCGCGTCGCCCGCTTCTCGGACCTCGAGGGCTTTACCGACGGGCTGCAGGACTCGATGCTGCCCGAGTGCCACAAGACCACCTACAACGTCATCGGTTTCCAGACACCCGAGACCGCGGGGGAAGGCGCAGTCAACTCGCCCGTCGGCAAGAACGCCTCCGAGAATGCCGCGATCCGCATTTCCGAGGGATTCAACCTGGGCTTCGTCAAGTGCAAGCCGGGCAAGGGCGTCCTGATGCACAACCACGACACCAACGAGACGTTCGTCGTGATGTCGGGCCGCTGGCTCGTGCAGTGGAACGAGGGACCGGACACCGAGTCGCTCGAGGTCGGCCGGCTTGACTGCATCTCCTTCCCGCCCGGTTGCGCGCGACGGTTCGAGAACATCACGCAGGGCGAGCCCGATGCCGAGCACCTGCTGCTCTTCGTCATCGGCGGCGATGCGCCGCAAAACGAGTTCACAACGAGCTCGATGCAGCGCGTCGCGGAGTTCGAGCGGACCGGGCGCTAGCCTCGGGCAGCGCGCATCCGCGGGTGCACGCGCCGCGCGGCATCGGAACGACGACGAACCGGAAACCCCGGCCGGAGCGGACGATCGGGTCTTTCGTGCGAAGGCGCTCCAGGCCGGCTTCGCTGTCGCGCTCGATGAAGCGCGTCGCAGCGCAAAGCGGCCGGGGTCAGTGCTGGCCGGGCGTCTGCTTCGGCTTCTTCTCGCTCTTCCAGATCAGCCACGCCACGGCGGCGCACGCGCCCACGAAGATCAGGAGGAAGACGATCGTGCCGATCATGTTGGATTCGGCGGGCGGCTCCGGCGCGACGTCGGCATACGCCGCGCACGTGAGGAGGAAAAGCGGCAGTGCCGCGAGGACGCGAGTCATGACGGGCTCCGGAAGCGTTGGCTCATCGCCCGACGTTACCCGGCGCCTGCTGACATTCCCCTGACGGGCGTATTACCGTATTGAAAGGAACGACGCACGCGCAGCGTGCGCCGTCCTGTGCCAACGTTACTTCGGCTGCGGCACGATGCGCAGGTACGGCCGCGGCGCCTGCCAGCCGTCGGGGAACTGCTTCTTCGCCTCCTCGTCGGGAACTGAGGCGAGGATGATCACGTCCTCGCCCTGCCGCCAGTTCACCGGCGTGGCCACCTTGTGCCTGGCGGTGAGCTGCATCGAGTCGAGCACCCGCAGCACCTCGTCGAAGTTGCGCCCGGTGCTCATCGGGTAGGTGAGCATCAGCTTGATCTTCTTGTCCGGCCCGATCACGAATACCGAGCGCACCGTCGCGTTGTCCGCCGCGGTGCGCTTGGCCGCCTCGCCGCTCGCGTTCGGATGGATCATGTCGTAGAGCTTCGCCACCTCCAGGTTCGCATCGCCGATGATCGGGTAGTTGGGCGCATGCCCCTGGGTTTCCTCGATGTCGTTCGCCCAGCGCTCGTGATCGCCGACCGAGTCGATGCTCAGCCCCAGGATCTTGGTGTTGCGCCGGTCGAACTCGGGCTTCAGCCGGGCCATGTAGCCGAGCTCGGTGGTGCACACCGGCGTGAAGTCCTTCGGGTGGGAGAACAGGATCGCCCACCCGTTGCCGATCCAGTCGTGAAACTTGATCGGTCCCTGGGTGGTCTGCGCCGTGAAGTCCGGCGCCTCGTCGCCTATGCGTAGTGCCATTCGCGTGCCTCCTGTGAGTCTGGTGCTGCGAAGGATCCCGGTCGCCGCGGCGCGGGAGGCTTCGTTCGCGGCCGCCCACCCCTCGCCCGTTCGAGCCGCGGCGGCCCGGGGTGTTGCTCCTCGGGCGGATCCGTTATGCCGACGCCTGGAGCGAGCGGCGCCCGCTCGGCGAGCTTCCGGTTCGACGGGCTCGCGGGCTTGAGCGCGAGCCGCTCCGCCGCAAGCGCCCGCGCGTAGTTCGCGCCGCCGCCGCGGATCGCCGCCTCGGCGAGAGTCAGGTGCAGGACGTCGCGCTGCGCATGACTGCCGCCGAAGCGGTGCGCGGTGAGGCGGACACCCTCGAGCAGCGCGATCGCGCTCGCGTAGTCGCGGCGGCCGAACGCGCGCAGCGCCCGGGCGATCGGCAGCCCCACCTCGCGCGTCAGCTCGGCGTTCGTCACGCCCTTCTCCGCGCGCCGCGCCATCGACGCGAGCAGCCGGTCCGCTTCGCGGTCGCGACCGGTCGCCACGAAGGCCATCATCGCGTGCACGTCGTTGAATGCGTACCAGCCGCCGTCGATCGACGCCTCCCACGCATCGGCGAGCTCGAGCCAGCGCGTGCCGGCATCGACGCCGCGCAGATGCAGCCGCCAGAGCATCGCCGTCGCATCGACGAGATCGAGCGCGACCGTCGAGTTCCCCGCCCGGACCCGCTCGTCGTACAGCGCGAGCACGCGCTCGTGCTCGCCGAGATCCAGGTAGAAGAGCGCGAGGTGCCAGGCGTTGTGGATCGCGAACAGGTTGTCGGAAGCGGCCCAGTCGGCGGTGCGCCCTTCGAGCCAGTCGATGCCGTCGCGCGCGCGGCCCTGCATCTCCATCACGTGCGCGACCGCGTGAATCGCCCACACGTCGCCGCGGTTCCGCCCGACCGCCTCGCGGCCCGCGGCCTCGGCGCGGCCGTAGTCGCCCATCTCCTCCAGCCCGAAGGCGTGCATCCCGAGGAGATAGCCGTAGCCGGGCACCTGCTCGCTCCAGTGCGGCAGCGCGCGCGCGATCCGGTCGCGCAGGAGCGCCGACTGGCCGAGATAGAAGTCAAGGCCGTGCGCGAGCTGCAGCGCGACGGTGTCGCGCGGATGGTCGATCAGGATCTCGCCGTAGATCGCGTTCGCCTTGCGCCACTCGCCGTCGAGGAACGCGCGCGCCGCGGCGATGTGCCCGCGCTCGCGGCGGTTCGCGCCGCGCCGCGAGCTGCTGCGCCGCCTCGACGGCGGGCCGGATCTGCGGCTCGAAGGATCGTTCGTTCGCGATCGCGGCGAGCCCCGCCTTCAGGCAGTGGCCCATCACGAAGCCGGGGTCGGCAGCGACCGCCGCGTCCGCAGCTTCGGACGCGCGGCCGGAGAAGCCGAGGAAAAGATCGGTCGCCTGCTCGTAATGGGCGAGCGCTGCGGGCTTCGCCGCCGAGACGGGGTTGCCGCGCTTGTCGTAGAGGCTCATCGGAAGTGCTCCTTTCGGGGTTTCTTGATCGTGGCGCGGCGTACGCGCAAAAATCCCGGCGGGCGCCGCACCGCGGCGCGCGCACCGTGCTTGCGGGCTGGCGCGTGGAAGAAGAAAGCGAAGACCATGGCCTGTTCCTCCTATAGCCGCGCGAGATCCGGCGCGCTCGAGGCTCCCGCCCAGGCGGCAAGGAAGCGCCTCTGCGCCGCGGTCGCGGCGCGGACGTCGCCGCGACGCTCGTAGACCTGGATCATGCCGTAGAGCGCCCAGCCGTTGTTCGGCGCGCGCGCGAGGCTCGCGCGGAACGCGTCCTCGGCGCGATCCAGCTCGCCCGCGAGGACGAGAACGCCCCCGAGCGACTGGCGCACAGGGTAATACCAGAACGGCGGCTCCATGTAGGCGAGCCCGTCCTCGATGACCATCGCCCGCTCGAGCTCGGCGATCGCATCCGGGAGACGACCTCGCGCCTGGGCGATGCGCGCGCCGAGCACGTGGCCGGCGACGCGGAGCACGTCGGCCGCCGGCACGCCGCCGGCGGCAAGCGCTTCGATGCCGGCCGAGCGTTCGAGCCGCGCGATCGACTCCGCCTCGATTTGCGCCGCGGCGGCGTCGCCGCGCGCGGCGTGCGCGACGCCGCGCATGTAGTGCCACATCGCCGTCACGTACGGAAAGTCCGCCCGCGGCGCCGGCAGCGCGAGAATCGTCGCCGGGTCGCTGAACTGGGCATGGGCGAAGTACGGCGCCGCCATGATCGGCTGCACCCACGGCACGTCGCGCGTCACGTCGTCCGAGAGCGCGCCCGCGAGCTTGCCCGCCGCCTCGATCGCAATCTTCGCGTCCCCCGCCATCTGCGCCGAGGCGAGCAGGAAGTGGATGTTGTGCGGGTAGTAGCCGTAGCGGTAGATCCCCCCGCCGCCGGCGCGCGCGAAATAGCGCTCGTCGGCTGCGACGGCGCGCCTGTTGGCCTCGAGCGAGTCGAGGTACCGGCCGACCCGGTAGTAGATGTGCGACGGCATGTGCACCAGATGCCCGGCGCCCGGCGCGGCCTTCTCGAGCCGCTCTGCGTAGCGCACGGCGCGCTCGGGCCGCGCCGACGCCTCGACCGTGTGGATGTAGAAGTGGATCGCGCCCGGATGGTCGGGATCGGCCGCGAGCACGCGCTCGAGCGTCGTGACGATGTCGCCCGTGCGGCCCTTCGGATTGGTTCCCGCCGCCTCCCAGTAGTCCCAAGGCGCGAGATTCATCAGCGCCTCGGCGTACAGCACGGCGATCTCGTGGTCCCACGGGAAACGCGCGTAGACGCGCTCCATCGCGTCGGCGTAGGCCGCGTCGAGCTTCGCCCGCTCCGCCGCCGGATCGGCGGAGTAGCGCGCGGCGAGCGCGTCGATCAACGCGCGCTCCTTCCCGCTGGCCCGCCCCGCGAGCGCGCGCGCCATCTGGAGCGCTACGAGCGCAGCCTCGCCGTCGGCGGCGGACATCGGCAGGTTGATGTTGGGCCCGAGCACCAGGGCCTCGCCCCAGAGGCACATCGCGCACTCCGGATCGAGCCGCTGCGCGGTGCGGAACGCCGCGCGCGCCGCGGCGTGGTTGAAGCCGTACGCGAGCGCGAGCCCCTGGTCGAAATAGCGCTGCGCCTGGGGCGCCGACGTCGTGATGCGGTAGCGGCGCTTGCCGAGGCCCTCGATGAGCGGGGCGTCCGCCGCGTCCGGATCCGCGGCCCGTCCGGCGGGGCGCTGGTCGAACGGACCGATCTCGGTCTTGCGCTGCGCAGCGGCGAGGTACACCTTGAGCGCGCTCCGTCCGCGATCGCCCGGCAGGCACGCCGTCGCGTCGATCACCGGGTCGAACGCCGCGGGCTGCGCCGGCCCGCGTGCGGCGGCGAGTGCCGCGACCGACGCCGCGGCGACCAGGGCGGCGACGGCGACAACAGGTTTCCAGGACACTTCAGCTTCTCCTCTCTCAAGCGGCTGCGTCGTAAATTGTCTCGGCGCTGGCCTGTGCGAGATGCGCCTCGATCGCCGCGTTCACGGGTTGCGCGTGGGTCACCGGCAGCATGTGGCCGGCGTTGGCGATCTCGACGAGATCGGCGTGCGCCATCGTCGCGGCGAGGCGGGCGACGATTGCGCGGGCGGCGGACGTGGTGTGCGTGCCGCGCACGAGGAGCGTCGGCACGCGCAGGCGGCGGATGTCGTCCATGC
This sequence comes from uncultured beta proteobacterium, assembly GCA_963744255.1. Classification (GTDB taxonomy): domain Bacteria; phylum Pseudomonadota; class Gammaproteobacteria; order Burkholderiales; family SG8-39; genus DATEDA01. The sequence continues at coordinate 127,760 of CAVUSZ010000051.1, read as the reverse complement.
GCACGCCCTCGACCCAGTCGCGGCGGCGGAAGAGCAGCCGGAACTCGGCGGCGATCTTGGGCATCGTCGCCGTGAGGCGGGCTCGGGTCTCCGCCGGCATCGCCGCCCAGGTTTCCGTGCCGATCCAGTAGCCCATGAAATGCGCCGCGCACGCGTCGAGATCGCCGTCGGCGACGAGCTCGAGATGGCGGCTCGCGACCGCTTCGATCTCGGCGTACGCCGCGCCGTCGGCGCCGGGCAGCACTTCGAACGCCGCCGGCTCGAGGAGCGCGAGGCTCGTCACCGTGGACCGGCTCGCGAGCGCGGCGTGCAGCGCGAGGGCACCGCCGTACGAGTGGCCGACGACGTGCAGCGGGCGCCCGAGCTCTTGTGCGAACGTCTCCACCACGTCGAAGTCGGTCGCCCGCAGGCCCGCGCGCCACGGTGTGCTTTCGCCATAGCCGACGAGGTCGGGCGCGACGACGCGGTAACGCCCGGCGAGCGCCTGCGCGAGCGGCTGCCACATTCGGCGCGAGCTCGCGCTGCCATGGACGAGAAGCACCGTGTCGCCGCGGCCAACGTCCGTATAGGCGATGGTGGAGTCCTTGATCTTGAGCGCGGGCATGGCGTCTCCTCCGTTGCGGGTCAGGCGGCGGCCCGGACGCCGGTGTTCTCGGGCAGCGCACCGGCGCGAGCGGCCTGGACGCGAGCGCGCGGCGTCAGCGGCGCGGCGGCCTTCCGCTCGACGATGATCGCCTGGGCGAGCCGTGCCCTGCCGGCCCGGATCGCTGCCTCCAGGATCGTGAGATCGAGCGCATCGCGCTGGGTGCGGCTCCCGCCGAGGCGCCAGAGGTCGTTGCGGAGCGGCGCGGCGAGGTCGATCACGCGCGCGTACTGCTCGCGGCCGAACGCGAGCACCGCGCGCGCCATCGGCAGCGCCACCTCGCGCACGACCGCCGCGCCCCGGGTGCAACCCTTGGCCGCGGATCCCATCACGCGGAGGAGCTCGCCCGCTTCGGCGTCCCGTCCGGTGGCGGCGAACGCCATCATCGCGTGCACGTCGAGGAGCGGCCAGAATGCATCGCCGGCGCGCTCGGCCCAGGTCGTCGCAACCGGCCGCCAGCGATCGCCGACGTCGATCCCCTCCAGGTGCAGCCGCCAGAGGAGCGCCGCGGCGTCGCCGGCGTCCGAAGCCGGCGTCGCGTCGGCGCCCGCGCCCGCCGGGCGCGGCGCGTCGAGATTGGCGAGCACGCGGTCGATCCGTCCGATCTCGAGCTGGAACAGCGCGTCGTGCCAGGCGAGGTGGCGCGCGAGCCCGCCGATGCCGCGCCAGTCCGCCGCGCGGTCGGCGAGCCATTTCGCGCCTTCGGCGGCGCGGCCGCGGTAGAGCAGCGCGTGCGCGACCGCGTGGATCGCGAACGGATGCCGTTGGCGCAGGGCGAGCGCGCGGTGGCCCGATTCCTCGGCGCGCACGCCCTCGCTGCTCTCGGCGAGCGCGTACGCGTGCATCGCGAGCACGTGCTCGTAGCCCGGCATGCCCGGCCGCCAGGCGGCGAGCGCGGGCGCGACGACCTGCAGGTGCCCGCCGGAACGCCCGATAAACACGCACGAGGCCTGCGTGAGCCGGAGCGCGAGCGTGTCGCCCGGCCACTCGCGCACGATCGCGGCGTACTGGTCGGCGGCCTTCGTGCACTCCCCGGCGAGCCAGGCGCGCGCCGCGGCGAAGTGGGCGCGCTCGCGCTCGTTCGCCGTCGCGGCCAGGGGCATCATTGCCCCCAGGCTCTGCCGCAGCAGCCGGAACGAGCGCTTGTCCCAGGCCGCGACGGCGAGGCCGGCGAGGAGCGCATGGCCGGCGGCGAACGCCGGCTCCGCCCGGAGCGCCGGCTCGAGCGCGGCAAGCGGGTCGCCGGTCGCCGCGAGGAAGCGGTCGAGCGCCTCGTCGTACGCTGCGACGGCAGCCGGGCTGCCGGCGGAGAACGGGACGTTGACGGCGATACGGCGCTGCACGGAGCGTCTCCTCAGGCGGTTGCGGCGTTCCGCACGCGCGCCATCGTGTGCACGTCGACGTAGCGGCCGGCCTGGAAGCCGAAAGCGCGGAGAGTGCCCTCGATCTCGAAGCCGAAGCGCCGGTAGAGCCCGATCGCGGCGTCGTTGCCGTCGATCACGAGCAGCTCGAGGCGGACCAGGTTGAGCCAGTTGTCGGCGAGGTCGATCGCGGCGCGCATGAGCGTCGAGCCGACGCCGCGGCCCTGCCACGCGCGTGCCACTGCGATCGGGCCGAGGCGACCGACGTGGCGGACGGGGGCGCGGTGTGCGCGCCGAACCCGAGCGCGCCGACGAGCTCCCCGCCTTCGACCGCGACCAGCATGTAGCGCCCGTCGGGCAGCTCGACGATGTGCTTGCGCGTCTGCGCCTGCAGCATGTACGGCGCGTCGATCAGCCAGTGCATCACCTCGGGGTCAGTGAAGATCACGTGCAGCGCGTCGGCGTCCGCCGCTTCCGCGTGACGCACGCCGATCGCGGACGTCGGCGAGGCGAGCCGGACCGGTTGTCTGCGAGCCTGGACAAGACCCATCTTTGCCACTCCCGTCACGTTGTCGATGATTCGCGGCCGAGCGAGCCCCCGCGGCGCGCGAGCGATACCGGATGCGACGCCGCCCGGCCCAGGTCCTGCGCGCGACGCAGCGCTTCCCACTCCCAGCGCAGGACCCCGTGCGTGTCGACGGTGTCCTCGCGCCCTCGCGCGGCGATGTAGCTGCGCCGGCTACCCTCCTGCGTGAAGCCGATCTTCTCCAGGACGCGGGCGGAGGCCGCATTCCAACGCAAGCAGGGCGCCCCGATGCGCTCGAGCTCGAGCACCGCGAAGCCGTAGCCGACGACGGCGCGCGCCGCCTCGGTTGCGTAGCCGCGTCCCCAGTACGCCCGCCCGAGCCAGTAGCCGAGCTTCGCGCACGCGCCGACCCTGTCGATCTCGAGACCGATGGCGCCGACGAGCGCGGCATCGTCGCTTCGCTCGATCGCGAAGTTGATCGCCACGCCCTCCATGTACTCGAACGCCTGGTCCCAGATCCACGCTCGGGCCATGCCGCCTTCGTAGGGATGCGGCAGGAGCGTGCCGTCGGCCACCTGCGGGTCGCCGGCGAGGCGCTGCACCTCGGCGGCGTCGGCGAGGCGGAACGCGCGCAGCCGCAGACGCGCGGTCTCGAGCCGCGGGAAGAGCGGGCCCGCGCTCCCAATCAGTCGCGGATGCGGGTCCATGCTCACCGTGACGCTCCGCGACGGGCCCATGGGCTCGCTCTCCTTCAGCCTCAGGCGATGAACGACATCGCGGCGCGCACCGCACCGAAGATCATGTGGGCGGCCGCTGCGACGCCGAACGCGGTCGCTACCGCGCCCGACGCGAGCACCAGCGCTTCGGCGACGGACCGGATGCTGCGCGCCTTGAACTCTCTCGTTTCCATTGCACGACTCCTCGCTAAAAGGTGGGGATCGGTTCCTGCGATTCGTTCGCGTCCGGCTGCAGCGTGAACCGGGCCGGGAAGTACTCCGCCGTCTGGATCGGCGCGAGCCGCGTCTCGGGGATCACGCGCCCCGTCGCGCCGTTGCCGGCTGTCACGCTTTGCAAACTCAGCGGATAGCCGAGCACAAGCGCCACGGCGATCGCGGCAGTCGTCTTGAGGAACGGGTGCTGCAGGATGCGGAGCGCCATCGTCGAAGTTCCTTTCGCTTGTTGACGGTGCGCAGTCTGAAGCCCGGGTGCTGGCCGTTAGCTGACGCATCGCGAAATCGGCCGCGGTGCGGTCCAAGGTGAGGTCCGCGCCGGCGAAGGCCCCGCAAACCCGCATGGATGCTGGGTTTCCCCGGTAGACCGTTGGTATTAGCCAGCCCGGAGGAGCGCCGGTGGGAGCGCGTGCACTGGTGTGCACGCGGGACTGACAGATGACTGACGCCTTGCCGGTCGCGGCTGCAAGAGAGATCGCGAGGGGAAGCGAGGGCTCTTTCTCGCCGTCGCCGCATTCCCGTGCACCAGTGTTAGTCGCGAGCTACTCCGGGGGCTCGTCGTAGCGCGCGATCGCCATCTCAAGTCGTGGCCCTCGCGGCTGGCTCGTCACGACGGGGCTCGTTTGTCGAGCAGTATTTCTCGGGCGAGGCATGTCACCGGCTCGTCGCCAGTCGTCGCATCTCTCGACACGCTCGAGCCGCTCGTGTGACGAATGGCCGGTCCCCGATGGAGGTCGGGGAGCCTCCGCGCGATGGCGGCGCAAACGGCGTCACGGACCACCGCGGAGAACACGACCGCGCGATTGTTCGCGCATGGAAGTTGCTCTTGGTTGACTCGCCGCTCGACGACAATTCGACATCCTGTCGATCGGCGCCAAGGAGAGCCGGAGGCCAGCATGGATACAGACACCCTTTGCGCGGCGACTTCCGTCGAGAGCGAATCGGCACTGCGGGTGCGTGAAGTACAGGCTTTCGTGGAACTGGCCCTCGGGATGCGATTCGAGATGCGCTATTTCGACGAGGACCGGTGGTACGCGACGACCGCCGAGGATCTGGCGGACACCCTCGCGCCATATTTCCCGGACCTGCCGCAGTGCCTGGACCTGATGCTCGACGGCGAAGTGATCGAGTCCCGGCTTGCGGCTTATCGCCTCGTCCGTTCCTCGGCCCCTTGAGGCCCCATGCCGTCGCGTCGCCGAAGCCGGGACCGCACGAGAGGCGCCGGCGAACGCTGAAACCCCGTGGGGGCCGAACGGCGATGGAGAGAATCCCGCTACGCTAGCGGAGTCTTCGTCTCCAAAGCGAGCGCAGTGCTGGACACGACCACTGCATCCAGTGCATGGAGGGCCTGGGCTTCTATCAACCGCCTCGCCGCAGCCTGGATCAAGTCCTTGTTGTCGTCGAAGGCAAGGAGGCAGCGCTGATAGACGTCCACGTCCTCGCGGAGCGCTTGCGGAGGATCGTCGAGCGCGTCCTGCCGGACATAGCAGCGCACCCGGCGATCGCCAACCCTGGCGAAGAACAGAACGCTCTTGCGTGGCGCGACATAGACTCGCCTGCGCTCGAAAATGATATCCACCCTCATTCTCCTCAGTCGAGTCGCTTGCAGAGAACGTACGTGTCGGTAGCCGTGAACGCCGTGACCGTGGGGTCGGCGGTCGCGATGGGTTGGTTGTCGACGCTCTGCTTTGCGGCGCGCATCAGTCCTTGACGCGGATTGCCGTCGTCGAGCTGACTTTCGAGGCCGATGGCCACGTCCCCGGGAAGATTGGCAGCGCAGACCGCCAGACCCGGGAAGCCGAGCACTCCCCACTCCACGCCGACGACGCCGTAGTACGGATTCAACGGTTGCGCGACCGGCGTAACCGTCGAAGGCGGCGTGACAAGGAGTTCGGCGAGTCGCAGATGCCACCAGAAGTTGAGCGACTCGCCGGATGCGCCGTCAACGGTGAGCGCGGCCAGCGGATCGCCCGGTGGCGGCGGTGCCTGATACACGCCGCTGATGCGCCAGTCGCCCGTGCCGTTCCTCGCCCTGCCGACCCATCTGCTCTCCGCGGCGGGATCGTCGCCGGGCAGAGCGGCGTAACGGCCCGTGTAGACCAGCACGGCGATCGTCAGCCCTTCGAATTCGCTTGCGAGGAGCTTGATGCGCGTCTGCGCGATCATTCCACTGCCCAGCAGAAATCCTCCGGAGAGGATTGCGAAGAGCACGAGAATGATCGCGAGCTCGGCCAAGCTGAAGCCGCGCTGGCGCTTGGCGCGCCGCATTCCCCGACCCCGGTCGGGTGAGGGCCACATCGCCATGTCGACTATCGCAACGACGCCGCGCGTTGCGCGCAATCGCCGGCGCGGAGCGATCGCTCGTATTCGACCTGATCCATTGCCATCCCCCGCTAGTTGGTTCTGTTGCCACGCATCTCGTTCACTGCCGTTGGGCGGAAAGCAGCTAACGGACCAAACCCCACTCGATCGGCGTCCGGGTGTGACGCCATGCACACATCCCGCCGAACGATTGCGGATAGCGGAACGCGCGACCTCGGTGAGCCGGCCCGATCGCGCGATGGGCCGTGATCCTCCTCACGCGCATGCCTGCACCGAACCCTCGATGATTGTCGAGGCCAAGCGCCGCAACGCATGCGGGCGCGAAGTCACGATTCGCCGCCCGAAAGGGGTGGAAGCGGAAGCAGCGGGAGCGGGCCCAGCAGCGACTTCGTCGCTGGCGTTGGTAAGACGCTAGACCGCGGTGGGGTCCGGGGGCAGGTTTACCGCGAGCGCTTCGCCGCTGGCGGCGTAGCGGCGTCCAGCGATTGCCGCACCGCCTCGGTGGCAGGCGACGGCTGCAGACCAAGCACGACCGACAGGAGCTCCTTGCAGCGCCGATAGGTCTGCAACGCGTCCGACAGGCGTCCGTGCTCGCGGTAGCACACCATCAGGCTGCGGTAGAGATCCTCGGCGAGGTTGTCGAGCTCCAGCGCGCGGCGGTAGAGCGCGATCGCGTCCTCCCAGCGCGCGTCCGCCTCGAGCGTCCGACCGAGCGCGAGGACCGCGCGGAGCAGCTTCGACCGGAGCCGGTCGCGCAGCCCCATCAGCCACGGCAGGTCCTCGTCGGTGGCAAGGAAGTGCCCCGGGTAGGCCTCGAGCAGCCGGCGCGCGGCCACGGCCGCCGCGGCACCGCGCGCGCCCTCGGCGTCGCGCGCGACGCGCTCGAACGCCCACACGTCGACCCAACACTGCCGCCGGTCGAGCGAGAGCTTGCCCTCGACGAGCGCGAGTGCGCTGTCTCGATCGAGAAGCTTGCGCAACCGGTACAGCGTGCTGTCGAACGACACCTTCGCCGCGTCGCCCGCGGCGTCCGGCCAGAGGATCGCCGCGAGCCGCCCGGTCTCGACGCCCTCGCCGCCGAGCGCGACCAGCGCCTTCAGCAGCTCGAGCGGCTTCTTCTGCGCCTTGCCGCGGAACGCGAGCGGCGTCCCGTCGCGCACGACCTCGAACCGGCCGAGCGCATGGATGCGCAGCGGCCATGGCCAGTTGTCGGGCGCGACCTCGCCGTCGGGCGGGAGCCCGCGCGCGGCGACGAGCCGGCGCACGTAGTCGGTCTCGATGCCCTCGGCGATCGCCACCGCAGCGAGCCGACTCATCATCGGCTCCCACCAGAGATACTGGTTGAAATAGCCCTCGCGGCGGCCGAGTGCCAGCGCCTCGATGAGCGGTGCGCGCCATTCCGCGTCGCCGGCGCGGAGCCGCAGGTACGCGTCCCACAGTCCGAGGTGGTAGCGGAGGTTCCCGCCGCGCACGTCCGCTATGAGGCTGCGCATCCGCTCGAGCACGGCGGCCGCGGCCGCCGACTGCCCGGTCTGGTCGAGCGCGAGCGCGAGCCCGGTGTGACAGATGAGCGCCGCGGCGACCGAGCCCATCTCGAGCGCGAACTGCGCGGCCGCGCGACCCTCGCGCTCGGCCGCGGCGAAGTCGCCCCGCTCGGCGGCGCTCCAGCACTTGAGAAAATTGAGCAGCGCGAGGTCGAGCTTGCGCTCCGGGTCGACCACCGACTCCAGCCGCCCGATCTCCGCGGCGGCCTCCCCCGCCTCGCCGTACGAGAGCAGTCCCCACGCGCGGAAGAGACGGATGATCGGGACGAAGAACGCGAACCCGTGGCTCTCCGCGAGCCGCAGCGCGTCGGCCAGCACGCGCGTCATCTCCTCGGGCCGGCCGTCGAAGTAGTAGACGTTCGAAAGCCACACCCGGCACCACGCGCTCGTGAGCGGGCGCACGCCGGGGTCGTCCATCACGGCGCGGACCCGCTGCGCCACGCGCACGGCCTGCGCGAAGTCGCCGGCCTTGGTGAGACCGTCCATGAGACGCGTCCCCATCGCGACCTGCAGGTTCCGGTCGCCGACCGTGTCGAGCAGCTCATTCAGTCGCTCGAAGATGCCGGTGAGCATCGGATGGCCCGGCTGGCGGTACACGAGCCCGATCGCGAGGCTCGAGAGCGCACGTGCCTCGGCCTCGCGGCTCGGGAACGCCCGCTCGCGCGCGAGCAGCTTCTCCATGATCTCGGTCCAGCGGTCGACCGGGCGCCAGTCGTCCCACGCGAGATAGTGCGACACGATCACCGCCTCCGCCGCCTGGATCTGCGCGGCGCTGTCGCCGTGCGCAACGAAGCCGTTGTAGGCGCGCTCGAGGGCCGCGCGCGACGCGAGCGGGTCGACGTTCACGCGTGCGACGCCCTCCCAGTACGCAAGCCAGGGCTCCGCCGCGTGCGCCGCGGCGGGAAGCGCGGCGATGCGTTCGAGCGCGGACTGGAACCGCCCCTGCGCGAGCATCGCAGGCGCGTCCGCGAGCGTGACGCGCACCGCGTTCGCCCAGTCGCCGGCGTCGCGGTACAGCTCGAACACCGCGTCGCCCGTGCCGTGCGCCTCGAGCAGCTCCGCCGCCCGGCGGCGATAGCCTGCAAGCGCCTCCGCGTCGAAGAGCACGGGCGCGCGCTTGAGCAGGAACTCGCGGAAGAGCGCGTGGTACTCGTAGGTTGGCTCCGGCCCGTCGCGGCGGGCGACGAAGAGATGCCGGCGATAGCCGTACTCGAGGAGCTTCGCTGCGTCGGCCTCGCCGGTCAGTGCGGCGGCGTCCGACCGTGTGATTCGCGGCGGGAGCGCGCACAGCACAAGCACGCGCTGGTTGGGCTCCGGGATGCGGTTCACGATCTCGCCGGCGAAGTAGGCGAACACCGCTTCGGGGGCGGCCGGCGGACCGCGGTCGGGACCGGCGTCCGCGCGCGTCGCGTGCTCACGCAGCAGGATGAGACCCGCGGCCCAGCCGTCGGAACGCTGGTAGACGCGCTCGAGCGCGTCCGGCGCGAGCTCACCATCGGCGGCGAGGAGGCGCGCCGCCTCGTCGCGCGTGAAGCGGAGCTCGGCGGCGCCCACTCGCGCGATGGTCTGGTTCGCGACCAGCCGGGCGAACTCCGGCGGCGGCTCGGTGCGGCTGATCACGATGGCGTTGACCCCGACCGGGATCTGCTCGAGCCCGGTCGCGAATGCCGCGCGTTGCTCGCTCGTGCCGGCCGCCTCGTGGATGTTGTCGAGCACGAGCACGCTGCCTGCGGCCATGCGCGCGAAGAACTCGCGGAACCAGCGGCGCGCGAAGCCGTCGAGGTCCTGCCGGTACTCGTCCGTGAAGAGCGGCAGCGCCGGCAGCTTCTTGCCACCGAGCCGGCTGCCCGCGAGCCCCAGGTAGTAAAAGAACGTCGCCGGATCCGCGTCGCCGGGATCGACGTGGTACCAGATCCCGACGAGCTTCCGCGCCTCGAGATAACTTGCGACGAGCACCGTCTTGCCGCCCCCAGGGGCGCCCGACAGCCACAGCACCGGGTGCTCGCGCCGCTCGTCGAGGAGCCGGAACAGCCGCTCGCGCGGGCTGACGCGGTAGATGCGCGGTCGGGAGAGTTTTGCTAGCTCGGGTGCCGGAGGCATGCGCGGTCGCAGCGGAGGGCATGAATTCTAGCCGGTGTGCGACCGGGGGCGCCGCCTGCGCGCTGACGCGGTCGCAACGCGCTGCGGGCAGCCGAATGGCTTGCTCGCGACCACGCCCGCGTGGCGTCACATGGATCCGCTGCCGGCGCCCGGACGCAATGCCGAGCACCGCCGTCGAAATCCTTGATGCCACTGGCGACCACCGCGTTTCCCCAGGCGCTGGCGACGTTCCGGCAACGCGGCGTCGGCGTCCTGTCATCGCCACGCAAGCGCGATCGGTGCCCGTGAATTTTTCACGGCGGACGGTGGATTTCGGCCAGCGAGCGGCCGGCTTTCGGCCGGCGCTGTGGCATCCGCCGCGCGCCATAGCGGATCGCACGCGAGGACCACCCGCCGGCGTTCGCTTGGGCTCGCATCTTGCAGTTTGACCTCGCCAACCAACGGAGACGAGCCGCGGCTCGAACGCGGCGATCAGGGCAGTGGGGTCGAGCGTCAAACGCACCGAACAGTCGGTCGGGGCAGCGAACGCTGCATCCGGGACGTCGTTCGCTTCCGCCGAGGGTCCGCTGCCGATCCGTCCGTCCCCCTTCGACACCGTTCCGTCGCTTCGCGCCGGGCCCCGCGAGGGCGCGACTCCCGCGAAGCCGGCTGCACGTGCGGATGCGTCTCATGTAAAAGCCGGGACCCCTTCCGTCGCCCGACGCTTTGCCCGTACTCCCGTTCTGCAGGAACTCGAGCCGCGGGTGCTCATGTCTGCAGACTTGAACCCGCTCGTTGCCGACGCCGTCTTCGCCGCCCCAGGATTGCAAAGCGCCGAGTTCCGCAGCATCGCCGACGGCAGTCCCCCTGTGGTCATCTCTGCCCAGGTGGTCCCGATCCGGGGCACCAACGAGCTTGTCTTCGTCGACGCGGCGACCCCCGACTATCAGCGTCTGATCGAGTCGATGCGCGAGGGCACCCCTGCCGACGGACGTCAGCTCGAGTTCGTGATCATCGATGCCGAGCGCGACGGCATCCGCAAGATCACCGACACGCTGGCCGGGAGGTCCGGGCTCGATGCGATCCACATCATTTCGCACGCCGGGGACGGGGCGGTGCAGCTCGGGAGCGCGAAGCTCGACTTCGACAGCCTGCTCGAGCGTTCGGCGGCGATCAAGAAGTGGGGCGCAGCGCTCGGCGAGAACGGCGATCTTCTCCTCTACGGCTGCAATCTCGCCGCGACCGCCGAAGGCAAGTCACTGCTCGACGCCCTGGCCCGTCTGACCGGCGCGGATGTGGCGGCCTCCGACGACTTCACGGGCGCGGCGTCCAAGGGCGGCGACTGGGACCTCGAGTTCAGGACCGGCAGCGTCGACGCCGACGTACTCGGCAGCGCCGGCAGCCACGACCTCTGGGACAACCTCCTCGCAACTTTCACCGTCGCCAACACGAACGACGCTGGCCTTGGATCGCTGCGCCAAGCCATCATCGATGCGAACGCCGCGGCCGGCGCCGACACGATTGCCTTCAACATCGGTGCCTTCGGCAGTGTGCAGACGATCGCTCCCGCCTCAGCGCTGCCGACGATCACCGACCCGGTCCTCCTCGACGGCCGGACGCAGGGCGGCGTCGGCTACACGGGCCCGCCGCTCATCGAGCTCGATGGCAGCTCCGCCGGGGTCGCGAACGGTCTCGTGCTCGACTCGAATGGCAGCACGGTGCGCGGATTGGTGATCAACCGCTTCAGCCTGAGCGGGATCGCGCTCCTCGGCGATGGCAATGTGGTCGCAGGCAACTACCTCGGCACCGACGTGACCGGGCAGCTCGCGCGCGGCAACGCCATCGACGGAGTCGAGATCTTTTCGAGCGGCAACGTCGTCGGCGGCGCGGCGGTAGCGGACCGGAACGTCATCTCGGGCAACCTCGACGATGGCGTGAACATCGACGCGGCCGCCGCCGTGGGGAACGTCGTCCTCGGCAACTACATCGGTCTCGATGCGACGGGGTCATTCGATCTCGGCAACGCGAGCGATGGTGTTCTGATCGAGAACGGCGCCGCGGGCAACACCGTCGGCGGCGCCGCCGCGAACGTCATCTCCGGCAACAACGGCGCCGGGGTGCAGCTCGCGGCGGGCGCAATGGGCAACCGGGTCGAGGGCAACCGGATCCACGCCAACACCGGCGACGGCGTGCTGATAACCGCCGCAGCGACCAACTCGATCCTCGGCAACTCGATGCACTCGAATGGCGGACTCGGCATCGACCTCGGCGGCGACGGCGTGAGCGCCAACGACGCCGGCGACGGCGACGTCGGCGCGAACAACCTGCAGAACCATCCGGTGCTCGCGACCGCCAACGTCCTCGGTGCCGATATCAGCATCTCGGGCACGCTCGACAGCACTGGCGCCCGGACGTTCCGGATCGAGTTCTTCGCCTCGAGCGCCGCCGATCCGACCGGGCGCGGCGAAGGCCAGCGTTATCTCGGCTTCACCGACGTGACCGTCGCCGGCGGTCCGACCGGCTTCTCCACCACGTTCACACCCGCGATAGCGGTGGCGGCCGGCGAGCTCATCTCGGCGACGGCCACCGACCTCACCTCGACCGAGACTTCCGAGTTCGCGCCGTGCGTGACCGCGACCGCCGCACCGGTGGCAGTGAACGACGGCTATACGCTCACCGAGGATTCCACGCTGACGGTCGGCTGGTGGGACACCGACTGGAGCCGGCGCCGGCAGATCACGTTCAACAACACCAACGTCGGCGGCTTCGCTCCGGCCGAGACGCTGTCGAACTTCCCGGTCCTTCTCGTCCTGGACTCCACGAACGTCGATTACACGCTGACTCAGGCCGACGGCGGCGATCTTCGGTTCTTCGATGCGGACGGCACGCCGCTCGCCTACGAGATCGAGCGCTGGGACGAGACTGGCAGCTCGTACGTGTGGGTCAAGGTCCCGCAGATCGACATCGGCGCGACGGACTCGATCACGATGTACTACGGCAACGCGGGCGTTGCAGACGGAGCAGATCCGTCCGCCGTCTGGGCCGGCACCGGCTATCGCTCGGTCTATCACCTCGATGATGTCGGGCCGACAGTCGAGGATGCTACTTCGACGAACTACGACGGCACGGCGACGAACGGGGCCACCGGCGGTCAGACCGGGCAGATCGGCTCTGCATACGGCTTCGACGCCACGAACGACTACATCGATCTCGGCGACGATCGCTCGTTCATCGACGGCGCATCCGCCGCGACCTTTTCGGCCTGGGTGAACCCCGCCAACAACGATGGGGTCAACCCAAACATCATCCTGAGCGCCAGCGTCAACAACGGCGGCGCGCCGAGCGGAAACTCGCGCATGGCGATCGAGCTCGATCCGTTCGGCGATGTCAAATTTATCGTCCGATCCGACGACAGCGCCGTCGCCACCGTCTTCACCACCGGCACGCCCGTCGCGGCGGGGACGTGGCACTACGTCACGGGCGTGGTCGATGTCGTCACCAACACGATCACGGTGTATGTCGACGGCGTCGCGCGTCCGATCACCCCGGGGGGACCTTACGCCCTGCCCGGAACCGCGTTCCCGAACAGCGCCTCGGCGAGCGCGTCGATCGGCTCGAGCGACGAAGGCGCCGGACCGCACTTCGACGGCCGGATCGACGAGGCACGGATCGCCGCGGCGGCGCGCACGGCGGGGTGGATCCAGGCCGAATACCGCGCGATGTCGAATCAGGCCGGGACCGAGTTCGTCGCGTTCGGCGCCGCCCAGGCCGCACCGGCGCTCGGCGGCGTGCTGAACAACGACACCGACGCCGAGGGGAACCGGCTCGGCAGCACGTTGGTGACGAACGTCTCGAACGGCACGCTGACATTGAACGGCGACGGCACGTTCGTGTACACACCCAATCCGGACTTCTTCGGGACGGACACGTTCACGTACCGTGCGAACGACGGCGCGCTCGATTCGAATGTTGCGACGGTGACGATCACCGTCACGCCGGTGAATGACGCGCCCGTCGCGACGGGCGATGCACATGCGGTGAACGAAGACGCGACGCTGAACATCCCCGGCCCAGGCGTCCTCGGAAACGACATCGATATCGACGGGCCGGCGCTCTCCGCGGTGCTCGTCGCCGGCCCATCGGCCGCTGCGGCATTCACGCTCAACGCCGACGGCAGCTTCAGCTACACGCCGACCGTGGACTTCAGCGGCGTCGACGCGTTCACCTACCGCGTCTTCGACGGCACCCTGCAGTCGGGCGTCGCCACCGTCACCCTCACGGTCAATGCGGTGAACGACCCGCCGGTCATCGGCCCGACCGGCTTCACGGTCGCCGACGGCGGGACTGCCGGCATCGGCACCGGCAACCTGAGCGTCACCGACGCCGACGATGCGGCGACAAGCCTCGTGTTTACGGTCGGCACGCTCGCAAACGGCCGCTTCGAGCTCGTCTCCGCGCCGGGGGTGGCGATCGCGAGCTTCACCCAGCACCAGATCGTGGCGGGCGAGGTGCGCTTCGTGCATGACGGCTCCGGCACGGCGCCGACGGTCACGATCTACGTATCCGACGGCACGACCGGCGTCGGCCCGCACACGCTCAACGTGGCGTTCACCGCCGGCGTGCGCGTGACCGGGGCACCGGGCGGCGGCGGCAGCAATAGCGGCGGTGCACCCACGATCACGCCGCCAGCGCCAGAGCCGGCGCCGGCGCCGGCGCCGGCGCCACAAGCTCAGCCGGGTAGCGCGCAGGGCCCGGGTGCGCAGGTGCAGGCCTTTCTGCGCTCGCCGACTACCCCGGCCCCCGGTGGCGGCGGCGAGGGGCGGGAGACCGAGGTGTCGACCCCGGTCACGCACCTGCCGGCGGGCGCGACGCAGTCAGAGAAACCGGTCACGCTCGACGCGCCGACGTCGATCGTTCGCGCCGAGAGCGACTCGAAGCCGCTCGGGTCGGAGATCGAGGTCGAGCCGATCCGTGCCGAGATGCAGGTGCTGCCGACCCGTCACGACAGCTCCGGTAACCCCGATGACGAGGAGCGGCGGGCGATCGAGGTAACCCTGAGCTCCGTCCGCATCACCGGTCTCGCAATGTCGGTAGGCGCGGTCTGGTGGGCGGCCCGCGCCGCCGGTCTGATCGCGAGCGTGCTCGCGTCCTCCCCCGCGTGGCGTCACGTCGACCCGCTGCCGGTGCTCGGCCGCGACGACGACGAAGAAGATCAATGGGACGATGCCGAGGGGGACGACCAGGACCGCAAGGACGAAGAGCACCGGGCAGCCTGGGTCCTGGACGATCGCGAGGCGCGCTAAGCCGGCACCGGCCTTGGACGGAGCCGGCGTCGGGCGGGGCCGACAGCGACGAGGGCCCGGTCGAGCAGTCCCGGCCCCGATCGGAGACCCAATCGAGCCGACGCGTGCCGAGATGGGAGTGGTTCCCGCCACGGGTCAGGAGACGCTTGACCTCGACCAGGAAGACCGGCAGCGTATCGAGGTTGTGCCGAGCTCGGTCCGAATCACGGGCGCGGCGCCGTCGGTCGGTTCGGTCTGGCGGGCGGACCGAGAGTCCGGATTGCTGCCGAGCATGCACACCGTGACCCTGGCCCGGTGCCACGTCGACCCGCGGCGTGCTCGGACGCGACGAGGAAGAAGAGGAATGGGACGGCACCGCGGAGGACAAGGATCGCGAGGACGACCAGCGCGGCGCCCGCCGGTTGCTCGGCGACGGGCCGTCCTGAGTGCGCCGTCCGCTGGAGGCCACGCATGATGCGGCTCTTCGGGCCGGTCGGACGCATCTGCATCGGTCTCGTCTCGCTCACGCTGTTCCTGATCTTCGTCGCCGACCTCCTGTTCGGTGTGCTGCGCGACGACGTCGAGCTCGCGCAGCGCGTGCGCAAGGGGATCACCGAGGACCTGGCGATCCAACTCGCGGTCCTCATCCAGAAGGAAGACAAGGACTCGATCCAGCGCACGATCGACGCGCTCTCCGCGCGCGACGGCGAGATCGTGTCGGTCGGCATCCGCCGCAACTCCGGCGACGTCTACATCCAGACCGCCGAGCACCCCCGCCACTGGGTGGCGCTCAAGGACGGCAAGTCGACGATCACGCATGTAGCGGTCCCCGTGTACGCGGGCAAGGATCTGTGGGGGAACGTCGAAGTGAGTTTCCGGCCGGTGTTGCCGAAGTCGGTCATGGGCTGGGTGAGGCACCCGCTCGTGCTGCTGCTCGCGGTGATGGTGCTGGGCGGCTTCCTCCTCTACTACTGGTACATGCGCCGCGTGCTCGAGCATCTCGATCCCACCAAGGCGATCCCGGACCGGGTGCGCAAGGCGCTCGACACGCTGACGGAGGGGGTGATCGTGCTCGACACCAACGGCCGCGTGGTGCTCGCGAACCAGGCGTTCCGTGAGCTGCACGGGGAGGACAAGGTCGGCCTCTCGGCGCGCCGGGCGTCCGAGATCCCGTGGCTGAAGAACGCGCTCGGCGAAAAGCGCGAGGCCGTCGATCACCCGTGGGCGGTCGCGATGCGCGACGGCGCCACCGTGACCGGCGACATGCTCGAGATCCCGCACGTCGACGACGGCCCGCGCAAGGCGAAGCTCGCCGCCAGCCCGATCACCGACGGCCGCGGCGCGGTGCGCGGGTGCCTCGTCTCGTTCACCGACGTCACCGAGCTCGACCGCAAGAACACCGCGCTCCAGGGCGCGCTCTCCGAGCTCGAGTCCTCGCGGCAGAAGATCGCGGCGCAGAACGAGGAGCTGAAAGGGCTCGCCAACATCGACCCGCTCACCGGCTGCCTGAACCGGCGCGCGTTATTCGAGCAGGCCGAGGAGATCCTGCGGAAGGGTCGGGAAGAGGGCTTGCCGGTCTGCTGCCTGATGACCGACATCGACAAGTTCAAGCACTTCAACGACACCTACGGCCACGCGGTCGGCGACCAGGTGCTGGTGCAGGTCGCGCGGGTGCTCAAGGCGGCGCTGCGCCCGACCGACGTGCTGTGCCGCTACGGCGGGGAGGAGTTCTGCATCGTCCTGCCGGGTGTGGACGCGCTGCGGGCGGTGGTGGTGGCCGAGCGCATCCGGTTCCGCGTCGAAGCGCAGGCCGGCCCCGGCATCCGGTCGCTGCCGGGCTTGCGCGTTACCTCGAGCTTCGGCCTCTCGTCGCTCGAGTTCGGCGCGCCGAACCTGAAGACCCTCATCGATGAGGCCGACCAGGCACTCTACGCCGCCAAGCAGGGGGGGCGCAACAAGGTCGTGCGCTACGACGAGATGCCGCCGACCCTGCGCGAGGCCGCGGTCGCCGGATCGTCGTAGTCTCCGTCACTCGACCGCAAATCCCTCCAGCGGGACTTCGGGCGTTCGCCCGCCGGCAATATCCGCGATCACGCGCCCGCAGCCAAGCGCGAGCGTGAAGCCGAGCGCGCCCTGTCCGCAATCCAGCAGCAGGGCCGGATAGCGCGTGGCACCCAGGATCGGCGTGCCTTTCGGCGTCGCGGGGCGCAGGCCGCACCACGGCCTGAGCTGCGCGAAGTCCGACGCCTCCGGGAAGGCCGCGCGCGCCTCGTCGGCGAGCGTCGCGACCCGCGACTCGTCGATCGCCGGAGTGTAGCCGGCGAGGTCGGCCATGCCGGCGACGCGGAGCTCGTCGCCGAGGCGGGCGTAGACGATCTTCTTCTTGTAGTCGGTGATGCTGATCCGCGGGGCGAGGTGCCCCGGGTCGATCGGCAGCGTGAGGCTGTAGCCCTTGAGCGGATAGATCGGGAGTCGAATCCCGAGCGGCCGCACGAGCCGCGGGCTCGCCGCCCCGAGCGCGAGCACGTAGCGGTCGGCCTCCAGCACGCCGGCGCTCGTTTCGACGCCGAGAATGCGGCTCCTCCACTTCAGCAGCCGGTAGATTTCGGTATCGAGCAGGAACTCGGCCCCCGCGGCGCGCAGCAGCCGCTCGAGGCTCACGCAGAACTCGTAGCAGTCGCCGGTATCCTCGCTCGGGGTGTAGATCCCGCCCGCGAGCCGCGCGCGCATCGCGCGCAGCGCGGGCTCGAGCGCCACGCACTCGTCCGGGGAGAGCGCCTGCTGGTCCGAGCCGAGGCTCGCCTGGTAGTCGAGCAACCGGCGCGCGGACTCGAACGACGCGGGGTCCGAGTGGACGACGAGCTTACCGTTGCGAACGTAGTCGAACTCGGCCGGTTCCTCGGCGACGAACCGGTGCATCAACGCGCGGCTGTAGTAGGCGAGCCGCAGCAGGCGGCGCGTCGTGAGGTCGGCCTGGCGCCGCGTGCACGCGAGCACGAACTCGAGGCACCAGCGCCATTGCTCCAGATCGAGCACGGGGCTGAAGCGGAGCGGCGCATCGCGCCGCAGCAGCCACGGCGGGATCTTCGGCAGCACGCCTGGGCTCGCGAGCGGCGCGACGTAGCTGTACGAAAGCTGGCCGCCGTTGGCGTAGCTCGTCTCGAGCCCCACGCCGTGGTTCCGCTCGACCACCGCGACCTCGTGGCCGTCGCGCGCGAGGAAGTAGGCCGCGGCGAGCCCGACCACGCCGCCGCCGAGGACGAGGACTTTCACCGTGCGGACCCCGAGCGAGGAACGCCGGAGTCTACTCGTTCGCGCGCGGGCGTTACTGCGTCACGGTGCGTCCGGCGATCTGCCGGCGGAACTCGCGCAGCTTCGCCTTCACGCGCTGCGCGTTCGCGGCTCCCATGCGTATCAGCGTCTTCTGCCCGGCCGAGCGCGCCTCGAGCGCGGGATCCGCGAACTCGTACATGATCCAGGGCTTCGCAAGCCTGATCGGCCCGTCGATCTCCGGGGTGACGAGCAGATGGTCGATGACCTCGACGAGGCGGTCGTTGAAGTAGCCCTTCGGGTAGCCGAGCTCCCGATAGGCTTGCTGGAAGAGCGGATAAAAGCGCACGTAAAGCGCGGTGACCTTGCCGGTGTCGACCGACTCCACCAGGCGTACGAACGGCTCGTAACGTCGAACGTTGTCCGGGCTGAGGTAGACCGCTTGGCCGTCGCCGATCGCGAGGAACCGTCCGGCCGTCGGCTTGAGCGGCCAGAGTCGTTGCGCCGTCTTCTTGCGCGGCAGGTTGTCCACCGTCACCACGACGCGGCGCACCAAGCCAGTCAGATTGAGGAACTCGTCGATCGCGCCGCGATCGACGACGCCGGCGAGGGCGTCCGCCACGCTGCGGTCGCTTTCATCCAGGGACGGCAACGCCGTCGGCTCGGCCGCCGCTTCCGCGCCCGTCTCGGGCCGTGCCGCCTCGATCGGATGCCGGATCGCCGCCTCGGCCTCGGGCTGCGGCATGGGTGCCGTCTCGGCTCGCGGGGGCAGGGTATGCGTCGGCGGCGCGACCTTCTGTCGCTGCAGCCAATAGTAGTAGCCGCCTGCGAGGGCGGCGATCGCGAGCGCGGCGACGATCAACCATAGCGCTCTCCGCCCGCCCGACGTCGGCTCGTCGTAGCGATGGAAGTACGGGCCGTCGTCCACCGGTGGCCGTGCGTCCGTCGCGGCAGGGTCTCGAATCTCGTCGTGCTCGGTGTCAGGCGATGAGCTGGGCCGCATTGTCCTACGACTGGAGGTGTTTCCTTGAGTTCAACCTCGCCTCATGGCATACCGCAGTGTCGGGAACGCCCGACAGATGCGAGCGAATCGGGTGGCTGCTAGGCTTTGACCTATCGACAGCGTACCAGCAACAGATGATCCGACGAAACGTGGTGGCCGCGCTGGCTGCGGCGCTTTTCGCCGCAAGCGCCGCATGGGCCGAGCCGAACACCGCCGGTCGCGAATCCGCGAGCACGCAAGCGGCCGAGCCGGCGAAAGACTCAGGCTCGCGCGGGTTCAAGCAGGACGTGAAGCGCGCCTGGTCCGACACGCGTGCCGGCATCCACCGCGCCGGGCGCGAGGTCGGCCAGGGCGCGCGGAGCTTCGGACGCGCGACCCGCGACGCGTTCCGCTCCGGCTGGCGCAAGGTTAAGGAGAGCTTCGCCGGCGCCCCGGACCGCAGCGGCGGCGCGGGCTGACCGCCGCATGCGCTTAATTGGCGCGGGTCACCGCGTAGGTGCCCGGGGCGATCGCGCCGGTGCGACACAGCCGGTTGAGCAGCGGATAGAGTCCGACGAACTTGAGCCCACCTTCCAGCCAGTCGTCCAGTTCCCGGTCGAGATAGGGATCGGGGCCGCCGTGAATGAACGCCACCGCCGGCAGGCGGCTCGCCGTGAGGCCGAGGTCGATCCCGACGGCGAAGCCCGGCTTCCCGGGGAAGGTGCGCCGCACCAGGGATTCCAGCTCGTTCGCTTCGAGGACTTTCATCCGGGCTCTCCCGCACGTCCAACGTGCGCGAATGTTGGCAGGCGAACGTAACCTGACGATGTCCGCCCGGTTCCGGTTTGTTACCGGCGCAACCCCGGGCGTGTATCCTCCTGGCGCTGACAACGTAGGAGACAGCCATGGCGAAGCTGCTGGTGATGTACAAGCGGCCTGCGGATCCCGAAAGCTTCGACCGCTACTACTTCGGTACCCACGCACCGCTCGCGAAGAAGATCCCCGGCGTCCAGCGCTACGATGTAAGCCAGGGCCCGGTGCTGACGCCGGCGGGGCCGGCTCCGTACCACCTCGTCGCCACCCTCGCGTTCGGCTCGATGGCGGCGCTGCAGGCGGGGCTCGCCTCACCGGAAGGCAAGGCGGCCGCGGCCGACCTCGGAAACTTCGCGCAGGCCGGTGTCGATCTCTGCTTCTTCGACGAGAAGCAGATCTGACCGGGCGCGTCAGGCGGGCCCGCGCGCCTCACGCTGCTCGGGTCTCGGCGAGGAGCTGGCTGACCGCCAGCCCCAGCGCGCGCTGTCCGGCGGCGTCGGGATGCACGCCGTCGGGATCGCCCGCGGCTGCGACTGTCGAGGCATCGAGAAACCTGCAGCCATTCGCCTCGGCAACGGTCGCATAGGCGGCCGCGAGCGCGCGCGATTTCGCCTCGGCGCCCGCAAAGAAGAGTTCCATCAGCGGAGACATCCGGCCGAGCGGCGGCGGCGCGACGACGAGGATCTGCGGCGCGCCGCCGCCGGTTCCGGCGCCGCTTTTCTGAACGGTCCAGACGAGGGTCGCCATGCCGAAGGCGATCTCGGCGGCCTCGAGCTTGTAGGTCGGCGCGACGTCGTTCGTGCCGAGCATCAGAATCACCCAGTCGAGCGGAGCGTGCGTCTCGAGCAGCGGGGCGAGCATCGCGCGGCCGTCGCGGTTCGGCAGCACCCAGCTGTCGGTCGCAACCGTGCGGCCGTTGAGGCCCTCCTCGATGACGCGCGCGCCCGGCCCGAGCGTCGCCTCGAGCACGCCGCTCCAACGGCGCTCGAACGGAAAGCGGGTGCCGTCAGCCGGATTGAATCCCCAGGTGATCGAGTCGCCAAAGCACAGGATCGTCGTCATCGTGGCTTCCTTGAAGCGTGTCTTCGCGTCGAGATCGGCGGGTCAGACCGCCGGTCGCCCGGCCGTTCCCCGCCTTGCGTGAGATCCACGCCCGGATCGAGCAGCCGCATGTTGAACGCCGCGGAGCGCGAGAAAGTAGCGGCTCTTGGTGAGGAGAAGCCCGCTCTCGTCGAACGCGTAGGCGTCCACCGTCGACTCCGAGTCGGTGAGCCAGCCGAGGCCGAAGATCCCGGCGAAGCGGGT
This sequence comes from uncultured beta proteobacterium, assembly GCA_963744255.1. GTDB lineage: Bacteria > Pseudomonadota > Gammaproteobacteria > Burkholderiales > SG8-39 > DATEDA01. Next base: position 106,683 of record CAVUSZ010000051.1, on the reverse strand, counting down.
CCCTTGGGCGCATCCGTATCGCGCCGTTCGACGGTCGGTTCGGGAAGCACGGGGAAAGTGTAGCGGCCTACGCCATCGGCGCGACGTGATCCTTGATTGCGCCCGGGGTGGTCCACCACACGCGGCCGCCCTGCACGATATAGCGCAGCGCGCGGCGGAGGTGACGCAGGCGATGCGGCCGGCCGATCAGGTACGGATGCAGCGCGATGCCCATCACCAGCGGCTGCTGGGCGCTCTGCGCGAGCATTTCCTCGTAGGAGTCGACGATCGAGTCGGCGAACTCCTCGGCCGAGTTCTGCCGCGCGACGATCGCCGGAATGTCGTTGATCTCCTGCGGATAGGGGATCGACCAGAGCTCGCCCGCGCGCGTGCGAAGGCGCAGCGGCTGGTCGTCGTGGCACCAGTCGAGGACATAGGTGTAACCGGCCTCCTGCAGCAGGTCGGGCGTGACGTGACTCTCCGAGATCCAGGGCGACAACCACCCCTGCGGCGCTTTGCCCTCTTCGCGCCGCATCCTTTCGGTGCACGCCGCGACCAGCGCGCGTTCGTCCGCCTCGCTCAGGTCGCCCTGCCGCTCGGCGTTCGTATGTCCGTGAGCGATGATCTCGTCGCCGCGCGCGCGGAACGCGGCGATCACCTCGGGGCAGTAATCGTAGAGCGCGGTGTTGATGAGCGCGCCCGCCGGCAGATTCAGCTCGTCGAAGAGCTCGAGGCAGCGCCACACGCCGACGCGGTTGCCGTAGTCGCGCCACGCGTAGTTGAGCACGTCGGGCTCGCCGGAGGGCGCGAGCTTCGCGCCCAGCCCCTGCCCGAACTCGAAGTGCTCGACGTTGAAGCCGATGTAGACGGCGAGCCGCCGGCCCTCGGGCCACGAATAGTCCGGCCGCCGCGTGATAGGCGAATACTCGTAGCGGGCGTGACCGCGAAGCGGGCGAAGGCTGGACATCGGCGAAGTCCTCGGCATGAGTGGCCGGGAAACTATACTTGCTCGGATCCCGCCGACGAAGCAACGACACGGCGCCTGACCCTGCCCGGGGTGACGCGAGCGCCCGAACCGGGGGAAAATACCGCCCCCGGCGCCTGCCGGCGGGAAGGAGAGCTACATGCGCATCGAAGTCCACGTCCACGGCAACATCCCGCTCCGCCAGGGCGTCACAAGCGCGCAGGTCGAGGCCGCCCTCCGTCCGTGGCTCGAGTACATCGACGAGGATTCGCTCGCCGATACCCACTCGGTGTACGAGGACGAGCCCGGGATCGTGTTCGACGGCCGCGAGCGGCTGCTCGAGCTGTGCTGGACGGGCGACGTCGGCCGCACGTTCCGCGAGACGATCGAGGCGGCGCTGACCGGCCTCAACCCCTACACCGAGCGGGCTGCCGAGATCGAGGTCAGCTACTATCACGACGACGGGCAGGACGAGTTCGCCGTGGTTTTCGTCGGCCCGACGCCCGAGGCGATCCACGAGGCGCAGCGCCAGGCGATGATCGAGGACGTGTCGCACATCCTCGCGCGCCAGTTCGGCGACTCGGAGATCGGCGAGGCCGTCGCGCTGCTGAACCAGCTGTTCGCGCGTACCGCGCCGAGCGCCGGCGGCGCGGTCCGCCAGGGCTCGGTGACGGTGCAGGCGCCGGTGAACGAGAAGGGGCGGCGACGGCTGCATTGAGAGCAAGGACGTGTTGCAGCGCAGGTGAAGCCTGCGCTGCAACACCGAGGGTTCAAGAAGAGCAACGACGTGCTGCGACGCAGGTAGAGCCTGCGTCGCAGCACCGAGAATTCAAGAAAGCGAAAACAAGATGAAAGCGGTGCCGTTCGTCGTCGCGCTTGCGTGCGCCGCAGTGTCCGGCTGCACGACCGACCAGCTCGCGCGCGCCGTGTACTACACGGTCAGGGTCCAGAACCAGGCCGTCGAGTTGTCGCTCCCCGGGCAGCCGCGGGACGAGGCCATGCCGTTCGATCAGTACCAGCGGGAACGGCGCGGCGACGGTTCACGGTAGGACCCTGACGTCCCGCACGTAGTCGAGCGAGTAGGCCTTCCGGTAGTCCACGCCGGGCTTGAGCAGCCCGGCGTTCACCATGAACTCGAAGGTCTGCTTCCAGCGCGCGTCGGTCATCGTCATGATCCCCTGCTTCGCGGCGTCGCCGCCGGCGACGATGCCGTAGGCCTGGATCGTCTTGAGGCCGAACGCCAGCAGCTCCTCCGTCATCTCGGGATTCGCCTTCCTGATCAGCGCGTTCGCCGGCGCCGGATCGGCGAAGTAGCGCCGGTAGCCCTCGGCGCTCGCGCGCACGAAGCGCTTCACCGCGTCGCCGTTCTTCGCGAGAAACGCCTCCGTCGCGACGATGGTCTGCGCATAAGGCGGATAGCCGAGATCGGCGAGCAGGAACACCGTCGGCTTCACGCCGGCCTTCTCGACGAGAAACGGCTCGGAGGTGGCATAGCCCTGCGTCGCCGAGCGCCTGTCGGCGAGGAACGGCTGCACCGAGAACGAGTACGGCCGCTTCTGGTCGTCCGCGAAGCCGTAGCGCGCGACCAGCCACGGCCAGAAGGTGGTGTTGCTCGCCGAGCTGATGAAGATCGGCCGGCCCTTCAGCGCCTCGATCGTCTTCACGTCCGGATGCGCGATCAGCACGACCGGGTCCTTCTGAAAGGACGCCGCGACCGTCACGAGCGGCAGGTCTGCCTCGCGCCCGAGCAGCACCTGGATGTCGTACCCCATGAAGAGGTCGGCCTGGCCGGCGAGCAGGAGCTGCATCCCGTTCACCTGCGGGCCGCCCATGCGGACGGTCACGTCGAGCCCGTGTCTTGCGTAGATGCCCTCCGCCACCGCCTGATAGAAGCCGCCGTGCTCGGCCTGCGCGAACCAGTTGGTGAGGAAAACGAGCTTCTGCGGCGCTTGCGCGAGGGCGGCGCCTGCGAGCGCGAACGAGGCGAGGAGTGCGGCAAGACCGCGGTGCATGACCGATCTCCGGAGGTTGCGACTGCGGGATTCTAATCAGCCGTCGGCGGCGAGCTCGCTCTCGTGCCAGTGGCCGAGGGCAAGCCGGGAAACCCAGACCATGAGCAGGAACAGCGCCACGCCGGTCACGGTGATCAGGGCGAGCGCGGCGAAGAGTCGCGGAATGTTGAGCTGGAACCCGGCCTGGAGGATCTGGTAGGCGAGCCCCGCGGCATGGCCGCCGGTGCCGGCGACGAACTCCGCCACGACCGCACCGATCAGCGCGAGCCCACTGGAGATCCGAAGACCACCGAAGAAATACGGCGCCGCGCTCGGGATGAGCAGACGGAAGAGCGTCTGCAGGCGCGTCGCCCTGTTCATGCGGAAGAGGTTCGCCAGCCCCGGGTCGACGCTCCGCAAGCCGAGCGTCGTGTTGGAGATGACCGGGAAGAGCGCCACGATCGTCGCGCACAGCACCAGCGCGACCTCGATGTTCTCGACCCAGATGATGATGAGCGGCGCGATCGCGACGATCGGGGTGACCTGCAGCAGCACCGCGTACGGGAAGAAGCTCGCCTCGATCACCCGGCTCTGCGCGAACGCGAAAGCGATCAGCGTGCCGAGCACGGTTGCGCAGAGCAGAGCGAAGAAGGTGATCTTGAGCGTGACGAGCAAGGCGCGCGAGAGCAGCCCCCAGTCGGCGAGGAGCGTTTCTGCGACGTCGACCGGCGACGGCACGAGGTACTTCGGGACGTCGAACGCCCTGACGAGCGCGTACCAGAGGACGATCACGGCGATGCCGACCAGCGCCGGCGCGGCGACGCGAACGAACCGGGAAGCCGCCACGTCCATCAGCCCTCGCTCGCCTCCGCGAGCGCCCCGGAGAGCGACCGGCAGCACGCCGCAAACTGCTGCGACACGCGGAACTCCTCGGTGCGCGGGAACGGCTCGTCGATCGCGACCTCGCGGACGATCCGGCCCGGCCGCGCCGACATGACGAGGACTCGCGTCGAGAGGAACACCGCCTCGTAGATCGAATGGGTGACGAACGCGACGGTGAGCGACTGCCTGCGCCAGAGCTCCGCGAGCTCGCCATCGAGCTTGCTGCGGGTGATCTCGTCGAGTGCGCCGAACGGCTCGTCCATCAGCAGCAGGTCCGGCCCGGTGACGAGCGCGCGCGCGATCGAGACGCGCATCTGCATCCCGCCCGACAGCTCGCGCGGATAGTGGTGCGCGAACTGCTCGAGCCCGACGAGCGCGAGCGCGTGGGTCACCGCCCGGTCGGCCGCCGGCCGTTCGGCGCGCGCGAGATCGAGCGGCAGACGCACATTCCCGTGGACCCGCGACCACGGCATCAAGGTCGCTTCCTGGAACACCATCGCCAGCTTGCGGCCCGGCTGGCCGACGGCGTCGAAACCCTGACGCCACCAGCGGATGCTGCCCGCGGACGGCGAGGCGAGGCCGGCGATCATCCTGAGGAGCGTCGACTTGCCGCAACCCGAAGGTCCCAGCACCGTGACGAACTCGCCCGGCCCGATCGCGAGGTCGACGCTCGCGACCGCGCCCGTACCGTTCGGGTACGTCTTCTCGACCGCGAGCAGCTCGACGACCGGGCCGCCCGCGGACGGCGAGGCGGCGCTGATCGCCGCGCTTTCCCTGATGAACTCCATGATGGCCAAGCGATTCTAATGCCCGCCGTCAACGCGGCGTAGACTTACCCGTTGAGCGTACGAGCCGCACACGGGCAGTGCGTGGTCGCGCGCCCGTGCACGCGCCGGGTGCGGCACCGGAACCCTTCGGTCACAGGAGGTCGAAATGAAGACGATGTCCCTCCGAGCAGCAGCCCTGGTCCTCGTCCTGAGCCTGCCGAGCGCGGCGGTGCAGGCCGGCGGTGCGCGCGCCGGGTTCCCCGTCGGGGTGCCATTCGGCGCACACGCAGGCGTTCCGGGCCCGGGCTTTGCCGTGCAGACCGCGCCGGTCGCCCCCGTCGTGCACGCGCCGATTCACCCGTTCTCGCCAGCGCTAGCGACTACGATCATCCGGCCACCAGTCGCGCCGGTGTTCTTCTCGCCGTTCGTGCCCGGGTTCATTACGTTCCCGCCGCCGGCGGTGGTGGTGGTGATCCCGAAGGCGCCGGTGAAGGCAAACGTCGCGTCGCCGGTCGCGGTGTTGCCGTCGCCGGCGGTCGTGCCGCCCCCCGTCATGCCGCACGTCCCGGTGATGTCGACAAGCTCGCCCCACTTCTTCGCGCCACCGGTCCAGACGGTTGTGCCGCCCCCCGCCGGGGGGCAGATGATCATCAATCGCAGCCGCGGTTTCTAGCCGGCTTCCGAAGCCGACTCCCGGCACGCCTCGGGGCGCGTTCCGCCGCCCCTTGCGGAAGCCCCATGTTCGTGGTGATATCCCCCGGCAACGCGCGGGCTGCGAGCTGGCACGCAGGTTGCACACAACCAGCCCGCATCGGACCCCGATTCGGCGCTTCTCGAGGAGGATCAGAACGATGACCGCACGGTTCCTGCCCGCGCGCCGCGGCGCGATCAGGGCGATCGCCGGCCTCGCGCTCGCCGCGCTCGCCGCTTCCGCCACGGCCCAGCAGCCGACCCGCATCCGGTTCCAGCTCGACTGGCGATTCGAGGGCCCGGCAGCGCTGTTCGTCCTGCCGGTCGCGAAGGGCTACTTCAAGCAGGAGGGGCTGGACGTCATCGTCGACGCTGGCAACGGCTCGGGCGGCACGGTCACGCGCGTCGCCTCCGGCGCCTACGACATGGGCTTCGCGGACATCGCCGCGATGATCGAGTTCCTGGCGGCGAACCAGGGCAACCCCTCGGCGCGGATGCAGGCGGTCTACATGCTCTACGACTACTCGCCCGCGGCCGTGCTGGCGCTGAAGAAGTCGGGCATCACCAAGCCCTCGGACCTGAACGGGAAGACGATGGGTGCGCCAGTCTTCGACGCCGGCCGCAAGGCCTTCCCGCTCTTCGTCAAGGCGAACAACCTCGACTCGTCCAAGATCAAGTGGCAGTCGATGGACCCGCCGCTCCGCGAGACGATGCTCGCTCGCGGCGAGGTCGACGCGATCACCGGGTTCTACTTCACGAGCCTGCTGAACCTCAACGCCCGCGGCGTCAAGGACGAGGACGTGGTGGTGCTCAAGTACCCCGACTACGGCGTCAACCTCTACAGCAACACGGTCATCGCGAACCAGAAGTTCATCGACGCGAACCCGCAGGCGATCGCCGGCTTCCTCCGCGCGCTCACCAAGGGCATCCGCGACGTCGTCGCCGATCCCGACGACGCGATTCAATACGTCAAGCAGCGCGACCCCCTGATCGACGAGGCGCTCGAGAAGCGCCGCCTGAAGCTCGCGATCGACACGGTGATCGCGACGCCGACGTTCAAGTCGAGCGGGATCGGCGCAGTGAACAAGCTCAGGCTGGAGGACACCGTCGCGCAGGTCGTCCAGGCGTTCGACCTCAAGGCGACCCCCAACACCGACCTCATCTTCAATTCGAGCTTCCTGCCGAGCCCGGGCGAGCGGCAGGTCTTCAGGAAATAGCGGCCGTTCCGCGCGGAGAGAGCCCCTGCTCGGCCGAGCAGGGGTTTTTTTTCGCGACCGGGAAGGGAGAACGATGGCGCAGGTGTTCGTCGACTTCGACCGCGTCTATCTCGCCTACGACGAGACGAGCGGCAACGCGGTCGAGGACATCACGCTCTCGATCCGGGAAGGCGAGTTCATCGCGATCGTCGGCCCGTCGGGCTGCGGCAAGTCGACGTTCATGAAGCTCTGCACCGGCCTGCGGTCGCCGACGCAGGGCAGCGTCCTCGTCGACGGCCGCCAGGTCGCCGGCCCGCTGAAGATCGTCGGGATGGCGTTCCAGGCGCCGAACCTGCTCCCCTGGCGCACCACGCTCGACAACGTGCTGCTGCCGCTCGAGATCGTCGAGCCCTACAAGACGAACTTCAAGTCGAGCCGCGGCGAGTACGCCGACCGCGCGCGAGCGATCCTCGAGACCGTCGGCCTCCAGGGCAACGAGAACATGTTTCCCTGGCAGCTCTCCGGCGGCATGCAGCAACGCGCCTCGATCTGCCGCGCGCTCATCCACCAGCCCAAGCTGCTGATGCTCGACGAGCCGTTCGGCGCGCTCGACGCGTTCACGCGCGAGGAGCTCTGGTGCGTGCTCCGCGACCTCTGGCAGGCGCAGCGGTTCACCGTCGTGCTGGTGACGCACGATCTGCGCGAGGCCATGTTCCTCGCCGACACCGTGTACTGCATGTCGAAGCGCCCCGGGCGCATCATCGCGCGGCGGGAGATCGATCTCCCGCGGCCGCGCGATCTTGAGATCACGTACGAGGACCGCTTCACCGCGATCGTGCACGAGCTGCGCGAGCACATCGGGCGCGTCCGCAGGACCTGAGGGGGGATAACGGCCATGGCAACCCGACGCACGATCGACCGGTGGGCACCCTGGATCTTCCTCGTGGCGTTGCTCCTCCTGTGGGAGCTCACCGTCCGGATCTTCGGGATCGACGAGTTCGTCCTGCCTTCAGCGACGGCGTCGTTCAGGGCGCTGTACGACAATTTCGGGCCGATCATGTACAACACGTGGCCGACGTTCTGGACCACGATGGTCGGCTTCGGCCTCGGCATCGTCGTGGGCGTGATCCTCGGCGTCGTCATCGGGTCGTCGCGCTTCATGTACAACGGCCTGTACCCGCTGCTCGTCGCCTTCAACGCGATCCCGAAGGCGGCGTTCGTCCCGATCCTGGTCGTCTGGTTCGGCATCGGCACCCTGCCTGCGACCCTCACCGCGTTCCTGATCTGCTTCTTCCCGATCACGGTGAACATCGCCATCGGGCTCGCGACGATCGAGCCCGAGCTCGAGGACGTGCTGCGGGCGCTCGGCGCATCCCGCGCGGAGGTGCTGCTCAAGGTGGGGCTGCCGCGCTCGATGCCGCTCTTCTTCGCCTCGCTCAAGGTGGCGATCACGCTCGCCTTCGTCGGGTCGGTGGTCTCGGAGCTCGCCGCTTCCAACTCCGGGATCGGGCAGCTGATGCTCTCCGCCGCCTCGACGATGCGGGTGCCGCTGATGTTCGCCGGGCTGATCGTGATCAGCGTGATGGCGACCGTGATGTACCAGGTCTTCGCGGTGCTCGAGCGGCGGATGACCGGGTGGGCGACGCGCGGGATGGACGCGCACGGGTAGGGCCGCCGGTGGCGAGCGGCGACGATCTGAAGCATCTGCGCCGCGCCATTGGATTGGCGGCGCGGTCGCGCGCGGGCGGCAACCATCCCTTCGGCGCGCTGATCGTCGGCGCCGATGGCGAGGTCCTTGCCGAAGCGATGAACCGCGCCGTGCCGGGCAGGGGCGACGCGACCGGGCACGCCGAGCTCGAGGCGGTGCGGGCGGCATCGGTCGCGCATCCGCCGGAAGCGCTGCGAGCGGCGACGCTCTACTCGAGCGCGGAGCCGTGCGCGATGTGCGCCGGTGCGATCTACTGGGCCGGCATCGGCCGCCTGGTGTACGGCCTGTCCGAGTCGCGCCTCCTCGCGCTCACCGGCAGCCATCCGGAGAATCCCACGCTCGCCCTGCCGTGCCGCGAGGTCTTCGCGCGCGGCCAGCGAGCAATCGAGGTTGCCGGGCCGCTGCTCGAGGACGAGGCTGCCGCGGTGCATGCCGGGTTCTGGTGATGGCGACGGGCAAATCCAGGTCGGACCGATGGAGGCGCGCGGTTCGCGCCGACCCGGCACGCGGGACCCTTCTTCGCGCCGCCGGCGCTCTCGACTTCTTCGACCTCGAGCTCGCCTCCGACCACCACGACCACCGGCTCGACGCGACGTTCGCGCTCGCGTTCCGCTTCAGCGTCTGGTTCCGCCCCACAGCACCAGCGCAGTCGCGGCGAGGATCGCCGCGGTGCCGGCAAGCATGTTCGCGGTGACCGGCTCGCCGAGAAGCAGCACGCCGCCCGTGACGCCGAAGAGCGGCGACAGGAAGTTGACCGTCAGCGTCTTCACCGCGCCCACGTTCGCGATCAGCCGAAAATAGAGAACGAACGCGAACGCCGACGAGGCGAGCGCCAGGGCGAGCGCGCTCGCCCATTCGACCGGCGAAGGCGCCGCGACGGGCGGCGCCGCCGCGACGAGCGGCAGGAGCGCAAGGCCCGCGCAGAGCTGGCTCCCCGCGGCAGTCGCCAGCGGCGGGATGTCGCCGGTCTTGAGCTTGGTGTAGTTCGCCGCCACGCCGTAGAGTGCCGCCGCACCGAGGGTCGCGGCGACGGCCCATGCCGGCGGCGCCACGGCGCCGGCCGGCTCCCAGCCAACGAGCAACGCGACGCCGGCGATCCCGAGCAGCAGTCCGCCGATCTTCCGCGCGGTGAGCTGCTCGTGCGCCCACGCCGCCGCGATCAGCGCGGCGAACAGCGGCGCGGTCGCGACCAGGATCACAGTGAACGAAGCGGTCAGCGCCTCCTCGGCGGCCGCGATCAGCACGAACGGAACCCCCGAGTTGAGCATCCCGAACGCGACGAAACGCGGCCAGCGCGCACGCCATCGGAGGTCGATGCCGATGGCGCGCGCATAGAGGAAGAGCACAGCCCCTGCGACGAGCGTGCGGAAGACGCTGAGCCCGACCGGCCCGAGCGGCGGGACGGCGACGCGGATGAAGACGAACGCGAGACCCCAGACGGCCGCAAGCAGCACGAGCCGTGCGAGGTCCGCAGGACTCACGCTACTTCAGCATCACGCGCGCGAACTTGCGCTTTCCGACCTGGAGCACGTAGGTGCCGCGCGGGAGCCTGAGGCCCTTGTCGCCGACCCGCTCGCCGTCGAGCCGCACCCCGCCCTGGTCGATCATGCGGAGCGCTTCGGACGTGCTCGGCGTGAGCCCGGCCTGCTTGAGGATCTGGGTGATCGCCAGCGGCTCGCGGCCGGCGGGCAGCGTCACCTCCGGGATCTCCTCCGGCATCGCGCCGTCGCGGAAGCGCGACTCGAAGTCGGCGAGCGCCTTCCCCGCCGCCGGCTTCCCGTGGAAGCGCTCGACGATCTCCTGCGCCAGGGCGACCTTGACGTCGCGCGGGTTGCGGCCGCCTGCAACCTCGCCGCGCCAGCGGTGTATCTCGTCCAGCGGCCGGAACGACAGCAGCTCGAGGTAGCGCCACATCAGCTCGTCGGAGATCGACATCAGCTTGCCGAACATCTCCTGCGGCGGCTCGTCGATGCCGACGTAGTTGGCGAGCGACTTCGACATCTTCTGCACCCCGTCGAGTCCCTCGAGAAGCGGCGTCGTCAGGATGATCTGGCTCTCCTGCCCGAACTGCTTCTGCAGTTCGCGCCCGACGAGCAGGTTGAATTTCTGGTCGGTGCCGCCGAGCTCGACGTCGGACTTCATCGCCACCGAGTCGTAGCCCTGCATGAGCGGATACAGGAGCTCGTGGAGGTGGATCGGCTGTTCGGCGCGGAAGCGTTTCGCGAAGTCGTCGCGCGCGAGCAGTTGGGAGACGGTGTAGCGCGCCGCGAGCCTGATCATCCCTTCGGCGCCGAGCGCATGCGACCAGGTGGAGTTGAACAGAATCTCGGTCTTCTGCGGGTCGAGGATCTTGAATACCTGCCGCTCGTAGGTCTGCGCGTTCTCGTGGATCTGCTCGGCGCTCAAGGGCGGACGCGTGGCGTTCCGCCCGGAGGGGTCGCCGATCATCCCGGTGAAGTCGCCGATGAGGAACTGAACATGGTGTCCGAGGTCCTGAAAGTGCCTGAGCTTGTTGATGACGACCGTGTGACCGAGGTGGAGGTCGGGGGCGGTCGGGTCCATTCCGAGTTTCACCCGCAGCCGCCGGCCGGTCTCGAGCTTGCGGACGAGCTCCTCCTCGACGAGGAGCTCGTCACACCCGCGCTTGATGAGGGCGAGCTGGTGGTCGATATCGATCATGGCCCCGTGACCTGCTGCTTTTTTTGACTTCGGAACGTTGCTACACTCCGGGCGCAAGGCCAAGAGAAACAAGGGGGGTCGGGGTCAGGGAAGATGGGAATGTTAGCGCAGACGGAGGTCCAGCGCGACCTGACGCATCGGCGGCGGGGAGCGCTCGCCGTCGGCGCGGCTGCGCTGCTCATCGGCGTCGCCGCTTTCGGCACCGCGCGCGACGGTGCGGAGGTGTTGATGCGCGAGACCGTCGTCGAGCCGCTCGAGCTGCGGCTCCCGGATCCGGCCGCCGAACCGGCGCAGACGTATTGGCACGAAGCACGGTTCGAGCGCGGCGACACGTTCGCCGCCTTTCTCAACCGGCTCGGCGTCGACGGCACCGACACGATGCAGCTCCTCAGGGAGAACGGGGGCTCGAAGCCGTTCCGCAACCTTCGGCCCGGGATGACGGTGCACGCGCGCACGACCGATCTCGGCCAGCTTCTCGAGCTGCGGTTCATCGCGGGCGACGCGACCATCCTCGGCTTCAGACGCGAAGGCGACCGCTTCGGCATTGTCGACGAGACCGCCGAGCTCGTTCGCCGGGCGTATCTCAAGAAAGGCGAGATCCGCTCATCGCTCTTCGCCGCGGGCGATGATGCGGAACTGCCCGACAGCGTCACGATCCAGATCGCCGACGCCTTTTCGGGCGACATCGACTTCCATCGCGACCTGCGGCGCGGCGACCGCTTCACGGTCCTGTACGAGGTACTGCACCACCAGGGCCGGCAGCTTCGCTCGGGCCGCGTGCTTGCGGCCGAGTTCGTGAACAACGGCAAGGCGTTCCGCGCCGTCTGGTTCGTCGACGAGGACGGCAAGGGCGGCTACTACGCGCCCGACGGCTCGAACCTGCGCAAGGCGTTCCTGCTCTCGCCGCTCGAGTTCTCGCGCGTGACCTCCGGGTTCGCGATGCGCTTCCACCCGATCCTCCAGGAGTCGCGCGCACACAAGGGCGTGGACTACGGCGCGCCGGCGGGGACGCGCGTGCGGGCGACCGCCGATGGCGTGGTCGAGTTCGCGGGCAGGCAGGAAGGATACGGCAACGTCGTCGTGCTCCGGCACCACGGCGGGATCACGACGCTGTACGCGCATCTCAGCGGCTTCGGCAGCGGCATCCACAAGAGCACGCGGGTCGCGCAGGGCGACCTGGTCGGGTTCGTGGGCGCGACGGGGTGGGCGACCGGTCCGCATCTCCACTACGAGTTCCGCGTCAACAATGAGCACCGCAACCCGCTCGCCATCGCGATGCCGGTTGCGGAGCCGGTCGCGCATCAACGCATGGCCGCGTTCCGCGCCGCCGTCGGGCCCCTCGCCGCGCAGCTCGAGTTGCTCGCGCACACGAGCTTCGCCGCGCTGGACTAGCCGACAATCGGCGCTTTCCCCGGGGCGGTTATGCCCGGCTTCTCACAGTCCCTTCCTTGGAGGTCAAGAAAGGCGACCAGGTCGAGGTGACCTGCACCGCGGCGCTCGCGCTCGCCGTCGAGCCGGCACCCAAGCCGGCCGCAAAGCCGCCGGCGGCGAAGAAGTAGTCCGTCGAGACCGGCACGAAAAACGGGGGCCGAAGCCCCCGTTTCGCCGGATCGAGCCGCCTGTTCAGGCGGAAAACGATGATCCGCAGCCGCAGGTGCTGGTGGCGTTCGGGTTCTTGATCACGAACTGCGCGCCTTCGACGCCCTCGGTGTAGTCGATCTCGGCGCCGACCAGGTACTGGTAGCTCATCGCATCGATGAGCAGCGTCACCCCGTTCTTCTCCATCGCGGTGTCGTCCTCGTTCGTGACCTCGTCGAACGTGAAGCCGTACTGGAAGCCGGAGCAGCCGCCCCCGTTCACGAACACGCGGAGCTTGAGCTCGGGGTTGCCTTCCTCGTCGATCAGCTGTTTGACCTTGCTGGCCGCGCTGTCGGTGAAGACGAGCGGCGCGGGCATTTCGGTCGCGGTGGGGGCGTTCATGCTGTGCTCCTGGAGCCGATGCTACCGATTATCGGTTCCGGGAGAGATGGGGTCAATGGCGGTTTCCGCAACCCATTAAATCGACGGGAATAACCCGGCGCGCCGGAGGGGGAAGGCAGCGCGCGATTGTCGAGCTGCGAGTTTGCCGGCACCATGCCGGCCGGTCCGACGCCAGTCGAACGCATCCGGCGCGCTTCATTCCTCGGAAGACATCCACCATGCGAACCCTCCCAGCCCTTGTCGCGATCGCGACGACCCTCGCTGTCGCAATGCCGGCGGCGGGCCAGACGCCGGGACCTGCGGTCACGCCCACGCCCGGACCGGCCATCGCACCCGCGGCCGCGAGCTCCACGGAAGGCAAGCGCCCGAGGATTTGCCTCGTCCTCTCCGGCGGCGGTGCGCGCGGCGCCGCGCACGTCGGCGTCCTCAAGGTGCTCGAGGAACTGCGCGTGCCGATCGACTGCGTCGCGGGGACGAGCATGGGCTCGATCGTCGGCGGCGCCTTTGCGACGGGCGTCACCGTCGCGGAGATGGAGAAGACCCTGGGAGAGATGTCGACCGATCTACTCTTCAAGGAGAAGCCGCCCCGCCAGGAGCGCTCGATCCGCCGCAAGGCGGACGACTTCACGAGCCTCTTCACGCCCGAGATCGGCATCCGCGACGGCGCGCTGCTGCTGCCGAAGGGCATCATCTCCGGGGTCCAGCTGGAGACGGTGTTGCGTAGACTCGCCAGGGCGCAGGGCTTTCGCAAGTTCGACGAGCTTCCGGTTCCGTTCCGCGCCATCGCGACCGACCTCGTCACCGGCAGGGCGGTGGTCTTCAGCTCGGGCGAGCTCGCGAGCGTCATGCGGGCGAGCATGTCGGTGCCGGGATTGATCGATCCGGTGGAGATCGAGGGGAGACTCTTGGTCGACGGCGGGCTGACCGACAACCTGCCGGTGAACATCGCGCGCACGATCGGCGCGGACGTCGTGATCGCGGTCAATCTCGGCACGCCGCTCATGAAGCGCGAGGACCTGAGCTCGATCTTCGGGGTCACCGAGCAGATGATCAACATCCTCACCGAGCAGAACGTGCAGGCGTCGCTTGCCTCGCTCAAGCCGACCGACATCCTGATCCTCCCCGAGCTTGGCAATTTTTCCGCCGGCGACTTCGATTCGCTGCTGAAGACGATCCCGATCGGTGAGGCCGCGGCGCGGAAGGTCGCTGAACGATTGTCGGCGCTCAGCCTGCCGCCGGCCGAGTACGCGGCGCTCCGCCAGCGGCAGCTCGCCGTGGCGCCGCCCGATCTGGGCCCGGTCGACGAGATTCGTTTCAGGGGGCTCACGCGCGTGAACCCGGCGGTTCTCGAAGCCGAGATGGAGACGCGCCCCGGGCAGCCGATCGACCAGCGGACGCTCGACCGCGACATGCAGCGCATCTACGGCACGGACGACTTCGAGCACGTGAGCTACCGCGTCATCGAGGAGACGGGCAAGCGGGTGCTCTCGGTCGACGCGGTCGAGAAGTCCTGGGGCCCGAACTACCTGCGTTTCGGCCTCGGCCTCTCGTCGGACTTCTCTGGGGATGCGTACTTCAACCTGCTTGCGAGCTATCGCAAGACCTGGATCAACAGGCTCGGCGCAGAGTGGCGGACCGACTTCCAGGTGGGACGTACGAGCCGGGTATTGACCGAGTTCTACCAGCCGCTCGAAGTACGGCGGTATTTCTTCGTTGCGCCCTACGTGGAGGCCGAGCGCCGGGAGCTCCCGGTTTTCGACAACGACCAGCGGCTCGCCATCTTCGACCTGCGGTACGAACGCGTGGGACTCGACCTCGGAAGCCAGTTCACGCGCTACGGGGAGCTGCGAGTCGGGGCGGTGTTTGGCCAGGTCCGCGCGTCGGTCGATACCGGGCCGCCGTCGCTCGAGCCCGACCCGAACAAGGTGAATCAGGGCGCGATCCGGGGCCGGATCTTCTTCGACCAGCTCGACAACGCCAACTTCCCTCGCTCCGGCTACGGTGGTTCGCTGCACGTCTTCAACTCGCGGACCGGCCTCGGCGCGACCCAGAACTACACCAAGTGGTCGCTCGATGGCCAGGCCGCACACTCGTTCGGCGACCACACGTTCAACCTCGGTCTCAAGTTCGGCGGGAGGATCGGCTCGGACCCGATCCCGGGCTACGACCAGTTCAACTGGGGGGGCTTCCTGCAGCAGTCGGGCTATCGCACCGGCGCGCTGCTCGGCCAGTCGATCGCGTTCGGGCGGCTCGTGTACTTTAACCGGCTCGCGCAGTTCACGCTGATCCCGGGGATATACGCCGGCCTGTCGCTCGAGGCGGGCCGGGTCGGCATGCCGCTCATCCCCGGGAACCAGACGGGGACGTTGCTCTCGGCGGCGGCCTTCTTCGGGCTCGACAGCCCGCTCGGACCGATCTACCTGGGTTACGGTCAAACCGACGCGGGGTTCAGCAGCTTCTATTTCTATCTCGGGCGGCCGTGAGCATCACCTCCGGGCGTCAGAAGTAGAACGTCAGCCGGCCCCTGGCGATGCACATCGGCATATTGCGCGAGCGGTCACCGGCCCATCCGCCGGTCGTAGGCGCGCGAGACACGATCGATCGGCGTCGGGTCGCGCGCGGTGGCGCTGGACGTGTTGAACTGATCATCCTCCCAGAACGCGCGGCGGCGCATGCGGAGCGCCCAAGGCCCCCAGGGGCATGGAGGCCTCCCGACAGCAGCGCGGCGCAAACCACGCCGGTGCGCACCGGCGAACGGCCGACTCACCCGCCGGGGACCGTCACCTTCTGCCAGCCCGAATCGGGATTGAAGCGCGTCATCGCGCGCGCGACCGCGTCGGTGTCGGGACCGAGATCCTTCTCGTACACCGCGCCGTCGTGGCTGACGATGAAGCTCATGACACCCGTGTCCCCGTAGCGGATGGGCCACGCGACGAGCGCGAAGCCGGCCCTCATCCGCCCGCCGATCACGTAGTCGTATGCGCCGCCGGGCGCGTCCTTGCCCTGTCCCCTGAGGATCCTGTAGTAGTAGCCGTGATAACCCTCCCCGGCCTTTTGCCCGCCATAGAGCGGCCCGAGCGGGCTCTCGTCCTTTCCCGAGAGATCGGGCCAGTACAGGCCGTCGCGCTTGCCGGGCGTGCTGAAGAACTTCTGCGCATACTCGAGCACGCCGTCGCCGTTGCGGTCCTTGAGCGCATACTCCCTCTGCGCGTCGAAGTACGCGAGCGCGGCCTGCATGGTCGCGAGCTCGTTCCGCCCGATGCGCCGGGTGCGCATCTCGTCCGCGCCCGCGCGCGTGTCGAAGCTCCAGCCGCCCGCATCCTTCACGATCGGGATCGGCAGCGTCCAACCCTGATCGCCCACCGCGAGCATCGCCTTGCCGGCGCTCGCGGGCACGATCTTGCGCTGCTTCGCCCACGCGGCGAGAAACGCGTACACGTCGTCCTGGTCGACGTCGACGCTCGGGATGAAGCGCTTCCAGTCGGTGCCGAGCACGGTGCGCAGCGCCGCGTCGTCGCTGCGGGCGATGGCGTCGACCAGCGCGTCGGCCGCGGCCTCGGGGGTCGGATACGCCTGCTGGGCGAGCACCGCGGGGGAAACGAATGCGAGGACGCCGAGCGCGCCGACGAGAATCGTGCGGGTGATGTTCATATTCGCCTCCCTAGTGCCGCCGCCCGCCGCCGCCGGCCCGGGCGCCACCGCCCGCCCGAGCGCCACCGCCCGCATGAGCGCCGCCGCTTGCTCGAGCGCCGCCTCCGCCGTGCTGCGCCATCGACTGCCGGCTCGCGTTGCCGCGGTCGATCTGCTGCCGCGCCTGCCCGCCATTGCCCGCGCCGCGGAGCGCGTTGTCGCCGCCGCCGTGCGCCTGTGCGGCAGAGCGCGCCTGATCGCGGTCGATCCCCCCGGCCCCGCCGGGGCCTGCGCGGTCACCGCGGCCTCCGCCCGCGCCATCGCGACCGGTATCGCGGGCAGCGGTCTGCGCACGCTCGCGCGCCCCGGGGTCGCTGCGCAACCGCTCGCGCTCCGTCGCCGGATCCATACCACGCTGCTGGAGCGAGGCCTGCGCCTGCTGGCGCTGCGCATCGCGAGCGGGATCGCGACCGCGGAAATCCGCCCGCTGGTCCGCGCCGGCCACGTTCTTGCCGAACTTCTGTTGGCTCGTTTGGTCCCGGTAGGGCACGCCGCGGCGGTTGGCGGAGTTGTGCTGGAAGTTCGTCTGGTTGGCGCTGATCTGGCGGTTGACGTTCACGTTGTTGTATCGGTTGACGTTGATGTCGACGTCGCCGCGGCCCCAGTTGCAACCGCCCCAGAGAGCGTTCGTGATGCCGACGCCGACGCCGAACGCGATTCCGGCCGCGAGCCCGCTCGCGATCGCGTAGCCGGGTGGCGGCGGGAGGTAGACCGGCGGATAGGCCGGATACGGCCAGGCGCCGTAGACGACCGTCGGGTTGTACGTCGGCACGTACACCACCTGCGGGTTCGCCGGCTCGATCTTGATCACAGTCTGCTGGGTCTGCGGCACCGGCTCCACCACGACCTTCTGCTGGTCCGTCGACTTGAGGTTGCCGGCCTTCTGCGCCTGGGCGCGCAGGCGCTGCGCCGAATCCAGGACGTCCTTCGAGGACGCGAGGAACGCGTCGCCGAGGTTCTGCACCCAGTCGGGCTTCTCGCCCATCATCTGGATCACCTGCGGGAACGCGACCAGCGACTTCACGCTGGGATCCCACGGTTGGCCGTCGACCGCCTTCACCGCGGCGTCGCCCTGCTGCTTCGAGTTCGCCTTCGACCACTTCGCCGCGTCGGCCACGTCGGCCGGATAGGTCGCGGCCATCAGCACCTGCGAGAGCAGCGAGTCGGGATACAGCGCGATCGGCGCGACCATCTGGTCGAGTTGCTCCTGCGTGAACGTCGGCTGCTGCGCCTGCGCGCCGCCGAGCGCCGACAGGAGCGGGAAGCCGAGGATGAAGGCGCGCACGAAACGGCTGATCAGAGAATGCATGTCACCTCCTATTCTTGAGGCGAGGAGAACGCGGACGCGTTCCCCGCGCCCCACCCGTTCAGCCGCCGCCGGCCTCCAGCTGCTTGCGGATCTTCTGCAGGTTGAAGGAGCCAGGGAGTCAGGCTCGGCGGATGGTACGCCCCAACGCGGCTGGGCCGCTTCGCCTAGAGGGTGAGGTTGCGGCGTCGCTTTCCGAAGCCAAGGCCAACCCGCGAAGAGCTTCGCGGATGTCGGGTCGGGACTGCGGCCCTCACGTCGCCGCGGCCGGCCGTCCGGCGGCCCCCTTCAGCTTGAGCGCCAGGACGATCAGGAGGACGCCGAAGAAAATCGCGTAGGCGCCTATGACCCAGATCAGCGCGAGCGCGCCGCCGCCGGGCTGGAAGAAAACGAACAGGCCGAAGAGCACCGACAGCAGGCCCGACAGGCCCATCAGCCACTCGCCCTCGATCTCCTTGCGAAGGCGGATCGCAGCGGCGATCTCGAAGATCCCCATCACGAACGCCCACGCGCCGATGAAGGTGACGAGCAGGAGCGCGGTCATCTCCGGCCAGAGGAACGTCACGACACCGGCCACGATGCCGAGGAGCCCGACGATGACGAGAGACCAGAACGGCTTGCCGCGATCGCGCACCTTGAATGCCGCGATGAGGGCCAGGATCCCGTCGGCGAACGCGAACGCGCCGAAGACGATCACCAGCGCCGCGAGCGTGATGCCCGGCCAGATGAACGCGAGGATCCCGAACAGCACTGCGACGACGCCGCGCAGCGCTATCCATCCCCAGTTGCGGCTCAGGTCTTCCAGCATTGCGGTGATAGCCATGGCTCTCTCCTTGCGCGCGAGCGCGCAGTTGACGGTTTGCTGCCGCTTGCCTTGGTGCCCCGCGGGCCAGCCGGCTGCGGCGCGAACTCTCAGCCGCCTCCGGCCTCCGCGGTGAGTCTCTCCCTTTCTCGATTGGCCGCAACCGGCGGCCTACGGTCACGCTCTAGTTTCGCAGCAGCGTCGAGCGCGGCAGGCTCGGCCTACAGCGCATCGGTCAAGCGGGCCGTTGCTTTAGCAGATCCCGGATCTCGGCCAGAAGCACCTCCTCTCCGGTCGGCTCCGCCTGCTCGGCCGCTTCGCCCGACCTCGTCCGCATCACCCAGCCCAGGAACTTCACGATGAAGATGAACAGCGCCAGGGCCACGACCAGGAAGTTGAGCAGCTCGCCGAGGAACTGGCCGTACAGGATCTCCTTGCCGTCGATCACCCACTTCCAGCCGAGGTAGCTCTCCTCGCCCGGCAGAACGATGCTGATCAGCGGCATCATGATGTGCTTGACGAGCGAATCGACGATCTTGCCGAAGGCGGCGCCGATGATCACACCGACGGCGAGATCGATCACATTGCCCTTGAGCGCGAAGTTCTTGAACTCCTCGACGAGCGAGAGCGCCTTCTGCGCGGGTTCGAGCGCGATCGCCTGCTTGACGAGGTCCGCGGGTTTCGTTGTTTCCATGAAGTTCGCCTTCTCCTGACGTTCATCCAAGCGTCGATGCTAACAATCCCGGCGCGCCGGACTCGGCGGCCAGATCGCCGAGACTGCGAGCCCGGGGAACCTCAGCGCCAGGCCGAGTTCGGCCGCGGCGTAGTACAGCGCGGCGACGAAGATCGCGAGCGCGGCCCGGTGCCCGAGGCGAGCTGGTTCGCCGCCCTGAAGCGGCCGGGCGATGGAAGTAGGCGCCGCGAGCGACTCGGGCATGATTTGACTGCCGGCGCTGCTCATCGTGGCGCGGAGGATGCTACTTCGGAATGAGCAACCTCGTCTGCACGGCTCGCGAGCGTCTCGAGCAGGAGCGTGGGCTCCTGCCCCGGGCCCTCCCTCCGGGTCGCCCGGCGCTCGCGCTCCTGGAGAAGTCCCGGGAGGATCCAGGCTCGCCCGTTGCGGACGCAGACAGGCGGGGCAGCCGCCAGCAGGCGCCGGAACGTGCGCGGCTAGAATCCGGCGCCGAAGAGCGCGCCGAACGGGGCGAGCGATGGCGAGACGAGGACGTCGAACCCGGGCTCGGCCGAGTCGGGCCCGGCATAGCAGGCGAGCTCGGCACGCAGCGGGTCGACCACGAGCCCGAGCGAGTAGAGCTGCCGGAAGAAGGCGCGCTGCGTCTCCCGGTCGGTGCCGCTGAAGAAGGCGCCGAGCCCCGGGTGGCTGTGGTACCAGCCGACCACGCTCATGCCCGCGTCGAGGAACGGAGCCGCGCGCTGCCAGAGCTGCGGCGCCATGCGCAGCGACACCGGCGAGTTGTCGAAGCGCTCGCTTGGCACCTGCGCCTCGACCGCGACGAGGTAGCCGAAACCGTGCCGCGGCGTGACCGGCAGGGCGTAGGCTTGGCCCACGAGCAGGCCGCCCATCTCGTCCGGGCTCGAACGCAGATGCGCTGCGATCTCGTGCGCAACCGGTGCCGCAACGAGCGCGAGCGGTGCCGCGGTCGCGCGCGCGAGCAGTTGCACGGTCGGCGCCGCCCCGACGACTTGCGCGAGCGCAGCGAAGTGGCGCACGCGGTCCTCGGCCCGGTCGCTCAACCAGCGGATCACGCCGCGACCTCTACGCGCGCGCCGCAGCGCGGGCAGACGACCACGCCGCTTCTTCCTGCAGCCACGCGCAGCATCACCCCGCACCCGGCGCACTCGACGAGCCGCTTTGCCGGAGCGGCGTCGCCTCGCCCCGGCCAGGCGACGGTCGGGCGCTTCTCCCGGCGCGGCGGTTCGATTGCGACCGAAGGGAATGCGCGCGGATTCTGCGCGAGTGCCATTCGATACCATACGGCGGCTAGTCCGTTCGCCGCGGAGTGCAGGTTCACGATCGCGGGATCGAGGGCGAGGAGCCGCATCACGCGCACGACGAGGAGATCGAGGCCCTCGGTCGGCATCCACCTCACGCCATGACAGACGACACCGCTCGCGTACACGTTCGGGTTGAACACCGCCGTCGTGATCGTGAGCCGCGGTTCCTGCAGGGGGTAGGCCTCGGGCAGCTCGACGACGAGCTCGGAGGCAGCCTGCCGATCGAGCGGGAAGCCGGCGCTGCGCGCCGTCGGGATCGCGAGACGCAGCCGGACGCGGCGCGGCGGCTGGCCGGCGACCTCGAGCACGGCGAGCAGCCCGCGGTACTGCGCCTCGAGCGCGTACAGCCTGCGAACGTCCTCCTCGCGGCGGCGCGCGCGCGGATCCACGCGGCCGCCGCTCAGCCGGCGACGAGCACGGGCTGCAGCTCGAGCACGTCGCCCGGCTCGACGCCGGCGCGCCCGATCGGCTCGGCCGGGTTCAGCGACTTGCCGCGCGTCACGTTGACGACCGTGTAATCGGCGTCGCGCGGCAGCGCCCAGTTGTCGATCGCCGAGTGCACGATGTCGCCCACGGTGTTCTCGGACGACACGGCAATCTCGGCCTTTCGGGACTGGTCGGCGGTGCGCACGATCAGGCTGACTTCGCTCATTGCTTCACTCCAGTTCGATGATGATGGCGTGATCCTCCAGGTCGGCCCGAAGGTACTTCCCCGGCACCGGAACGGTGCGGAACCGGTCCAGGAAATCGGCGAGCGCCATGCGCTCCACGATGCTCACCTGGCGCGACTGCTGCCTGCAACCGCCGCAGTAGGCGAGCGAGTCGTCGTGGCGGCGCGCCGACTCGTTCACGGCGACCTTCGTCCCGCAGGACCGGCAATCCGTTTCGAGCACGATCGGCTCGCCGAATGCGATCTCTGCAGGCACCTGCGGGACCTCGGCCGGCCCGAGCGCGAGTCCCGCCGCGCGCGGCGCGCTGACGAACACCGCGCGCGCCGGTCGCGCCGCGCAGGCCACGCACTCCGGATCGGGTTCGAGCCGTACCTCGCTCATCGCCAGTGAACGCGTGTCGAGGAACACGCGGCGCGACGCCTCGCCGGGCGAGCGCAGCCGCTGCAGCACCTCCGCGGCGGCGAACGCGCCCGCGAACGCCGAGGTGATAATCGTCGTCGGAATCTTGCGCTCCTCGGCCGCGCGCTTGCGGAGCCACCCGCAGGAGTAGCGGCTGCGCATCCGCGCGTAGGCCGAGGCGGGGAGGGTGCACGCGTAGCAGGCGCACCCGTGCACCGCACCGAAGGGGTAGTGCTCGACGGCGACGCTGCGGCTGTCGATCGCGGTGTTGACGAGCGGCACGCCCGCGAGCTGGCAGAGGGCGCTCAGCCGAAGGCGCGCCTCGAGGCTGTCGACGCAGCAGACGACGGCGGCTGCGCGGCGCAGGCGCGCGAAGCCGAGCACGTCCCAGAAGTCGCCGTCGGCGTGCGTGACCACCACGTTGGGATCGAGATCGGCGCAGCGCGCGGCGGCTACCTCCGCCTTGGCGGAGCCGAGGTCGGTCTCGCGGAAGAGAACCGCCTTCGGCAGGTTGTGCGGCTCGACGCGATCGAGATCGACGAGATGCAGCGCGCCCACGCCGAGCAGGCATAGATTCTTCGCGACCTCGTTGCCGACGGCGCCGGCGCCGACGACGACGACATCGAGGCCGCGCACGTAGTCCTGGTCGAACCACTCGACCATCTCGTGCCGGAGATAGCGTTCTCTTGTTGTCACGATGCGAGGGGACATGCCCCCCTCGTGCTCCCCGAAGTCGGAGAAAGGCGCTTCTTACTGGCATCCACGGCTGCGCAGGAGCGCCTCGTAGGCGCGGTTGATCGAGCTTCAGCATTTCCTGGTTGCGCCGGCGCACGAAGGGGTCGGCGACGTCCGGATGGTAGGCCCGCGCGAGACGCCGGTAGGCGGCCTTGATGTCCGCACACGAGGCATCCGGCGCCACGCGCAGGATCTCCGCAGGCGGGCGCTTCGCAAGCGCGTCCATGGAGGAGGCGTCGAGCGGGCGCACATCACGCCAACGCACCTGCACGACTGCCTTTGGGGCCGGTCCAACGCGCGGGCCGCCTAGCGGCCCGTGCGCACGCACGGCCGGATCGACCGGCCGCGGCAAGCCACGCAGCGCCCGCCGTGCTCGCGCGCCAGCAGCGCGAAGGTGTCGGCGTGGTACGTCGCGCGGCAGTCGTCGCACCGATACAGGCCGCGGCGCGCATCGAGCGGCTCGCCCGTGAACGCGTCGGTCTGTCCGGCGACGTCCGGCGCCGCATCGCCCGGCGCATCGAAGCGCACGCCGCCGCGGCCGCTCCCCCACTTGCGCCGACGGCGCTGGACGAGGCTCTCGAGCTGGCCGAGCAGGCGAGCGGCCAGCATCACCGCGCCGACCACCAGGGTGACCACGACAATGAAACGCAGCACTGCCGCCATGGCTTGCCTTCTCGCCCCCCGTGGGGTCCCTCTTCGTCCGCCGCGGGGCGACACCTGCCAGCCCCCTCCAGGTGGCTCAACTTGGGGGCAGGTCGGCGCGATTCAAGGCGGTGTCTAGCTCCGGGCTAGGCGTCGCGCAGCCAAATGCGTTGTCCGCGATTGCCGCGAGCCGCGCGACGCGCTCCTCGATCGGCGGATTGCTGAATTCTATCTGCTCAAGGAAGACCTCGCCATTCGCATCAATCCCGTACGGCAAGAAACGTTCATTGCCAGTTCGATCCCGCCGGTAGTAATCTTTCCCGTGGCTTCCCCTCTCGTTTCGATTGAAGATACGAAACTGATTCTTGGCACTTTGATGCCATGCGGGCCACCACCGGCTTTGAGCGGGCGAAGTCCCTATCATTCGTTAGCACTCGAGCAAGAGGAAAGGAGGACTCATGAGTACCTCGACGAAGAGCAAATGGCGCATGGCCGGTGAAGAGATCGGGAGCTGCAACTGCGCGTGGGGCTGTCCCTGCCAATTCAATGCGCTGCCGACGAGCGGGAGCTGCGAGGCGGTGATTGGCTACGAGATTCGCAGCGGCGAGCGCGATGGCATCCGTCTCGATGACGTACGCTTCGTGCAGATCGTGCGCTGGCCGGGGGCGATTCACGAGGGCAACGGGACCCGTCAGTGGGTGATCGACGAGAAGGCGTCGCCCGACCAGCGCAAGGCGCTGATGGCGATCCACAGCGGCAAGGAAGGCGGCGCGTACTTCGAGATCTTCGCGTCGGTATGCCCACACACGCTTGAGACGGCGGTCGCGCCCATCACGCTTGATGTTGATCGCGAGCGGCGCATCGCACGCATTCGCATTCCCGGCATGGCCGAGTGCGATATCGAGCCGATCAAGAACCCTGTCACCGGCGAAGAGCACCGCGCGCGCATCGTGCTGCCGAACGGCTTCGAGTACAAAGAGGCGGAGATGGGCAACTCGGTGCGCCTGGAGGTGATAGCGCCGGCGCCGCTCGCGATGCGCCACCAGAGCACCTACGCCCAGCTCAATGCGTTCGACTGGAGCAACGCCTGAGCTTGCCGGGCCGCGCCCCGATCCTGGAATCCCGTCTCAGGATCTGGCGCGCGCCGCGCTCCCTGCGGTAGCGGCGACACGGGCCCCGGGAGAACGTTGCATCGCCGCAGTGGCGGTTGCCGTGTTCGCCACCGCCTCCGCCATCACGCTTTACTTCGTCGACACGATGTCCGGCGGAATGAGCATGCCTGGTGACTGGACCATGTCGATGATGTGGATGACGA
Organism: uncultured beta proteobacterium; assembly: GCA_963744255.1. Taxonomy (GTDB): domain Bacteria; phylum Pseudomonadota; class Gammaproteobacteria; order Burkholderiales; family SG8-39; genus DATEDA01. The sequence continues at coordinate 82,271 of CAVUSZ010000051.1, read as the reverse complement.
TGCCCGGCCAAGCTGCACTCACCGCCGCTGCGACGTTCCTGTTCATGTGGCTCGCCATGATGGTGGCGATGATGCTGCCCTCGGCTCTGCCCGTCCTGCTCGTTTACCGACGCGTGATGCTTTTCCGCGGTGAGCCGCACCTCGGTCTCCGTACGGCGCTCGTCGGCACCGGCTACTTCACGGTATGGACCGCCTTCGGAATCATGGCCTACGGATTCGGCCTTGCGATTGCGCGTGCTGCCATGGTCTCGGAGGTCGCGAGCCGCCTCGTGCCGCTTGCTGCGGGCGTCGCCCTGGTGGTGGCGGGCATATGGCAGCTCACGCCGTGGAAGTTCGCTTGCCTCAAGCACTGCCGTCATCCACTGCATCTCCTTGCCCGGCACCTCGGCGGTGCCTCGCGCGGAGCGTTCGGCTTCGGTGTTCACCACGGGGGGTATTGCGCGGGCTGCTGTTGGGGGCTCATGCTTATGCTGCTCGTGCTCGGTGCGATGAGCCTGGCGACGATGATCCTCGCCGCGGCAGTGATCGCTGCTGAAAAGCTGCTCGCGCGCGGCGAGGCCATCGCGCGGGGTGTGGGGATCACCGCGATCGGCACTGGCGTCTGGCTCGCTGCGCGCTCACTTCTGTGAGCCATTGCCTCGGTCGCCTGCAGCCGTTCAGGGCATTAAAAAAACCTCAATCCAGTGCCCATCTTTGCCCGATTCGGGGAGCCACAGTCACCGCCATGTCGCCCAGGCGGGTCAGCTTCCAGTAGGTGTTCTCCAGCGGTTCCGTGGCGAATCGCGCCCCGCAGCTTTCACCCGGCCAGACACCGATGAACCGCTCGACCACGAGCGTGGGCTGCTGCCCCTCGCCTTCTATCCTCGGACGCATCGCCACGCGACCGTCCAGGCTCACCAGCAAGTCATCTCCTGGCTGGCGCAGCGCTTTGGAATAGGCGGATTCCAGCGCGGCGTTGTCCTGCGCCTGAGCAACCGGCCAGCTCCTGCGGGTCAGGCACTCGGTGAACCGGCCGGCATCGGCGAAGTACTTGTTACATCCCGCGCATGAGCAGCCGGGGCTCCAACGGCTGCAGCTCCCGGGTCCTTCTCAGATCGTAGTTGAGGGACGAGACGATCTCCCGGCCCTCCGGGTCCAGCCCGCGCAGGGTGTTGCCATCCCTGATGGCAAACTTGAGCGGCGCCTCCCGCCCGCCGTGGAGGACCAACGTGCTCCGGTCACTGGCGATCATCCAGCCGCCGATATCATCGAAGCTCGCGTTGTCGCCCTTGCCAAGGTAGGTCATCCGCAGAAAAAAAGCCTGGTCGGGAAACAGCTCCAGCTGATGGCGAATGCCCGGGCAATCGGCACAAGGCAGGTCGCCGGCAAAGGTAGCGGGCAGAGCGCCCACGGGCCCGGCACGTCCGCCAGGCGGGGCCGAGGCGCCCGTCCGGCGCAAGAGCAACGCTACCTCGTTGCCCCGACCCCCGGTGAGCACCGGGTAACTCTCGTCGGTCGTGAAGAACAGCTTTCCGCCAACCAGGATTCGGGCCCGCACCGAGTAGCGCCGGCTCGAAATGATGCGTGCCGGGTCGTAAGGGATCTCGAACCGGATCGGCGGATTGCCTGGGCGTTCGATGCGGACCCGGCCGATCACTTCCGCCGAAGCGTCCGCCTTCGAGACATCTTCCAGAGTGGCTTCGAACACGGCGTCGGGCGGCAGGGCCATGCGCTCGCGGTAAGTGGCGGTTCCGATCACCTGCCCTGTCACTTCTCCGTGCCAGGCCGCCAAACAGACGAGCAGAAGCACAAGCCTGCCGAACCCTCGCGACGAGCTCAGCACTACAGACTGCGTTCAGTGATTGAGGAAGACCCTGGGGAGATCCGAGCCCCCCAGGTTGCGGACAGCGATGGGCTAGCGCTCAGGCCGCGGCGTCGGGCACGCCGAGCGTCTCGGCGATCGTCCGCAGCGCCTGCTTCTCGGCATCCGACACCTTGGTGCCGCCGAAGCCGAGAAATCCGCCCTCGTTGGAGGCTTCGGAGACGTTCTTCGCGACGCCGACGATCCAGCGCTTGAAGCCGTCCGCTTCGGCGCCGGGCGCCTTGGCGGCGAGGATCGCCGAGACCTTCTTCAGGTTCTCCAGTGCGGCGGTCTTCGCCTCCTCGAGCGTGGTGATGTCCTGCGCCCGCTCGGGCTTGGTGCCGTGGCTCTTCATGTCGTCGATGAGGGCACTCACGAGCGGGTTGGTCGAGCCCTTTTGCAGCGTCTCACCGATGGAACTGCCAACGGCGAACATCTCTTTCATGACGCCGAACGGTCCGTTCGGGCTCGCAGCAGTCACCGCTAGGCCGGCCATCGGCGCGGCCGTGAAGATCGCCTGCCATTCGTCGGGAGTGAAGTCGGCTTTGGTCGTCACGGGTTGACTCCTTTCGTCGGTTGAAGCGGGGCCGACCCAGGCGGGTCGGCCCTCCGTTGTGGACGCGGCGTTCTGGCGCGCGAGCGCGCGTCAGCCGCGCTGCTCGCCGGTCGCCGTGATCGCAACGCGCCGGTTCGGCAGCAGGCAGGCGATCAGGGCGGAGCGGGTCTTCGCCTGCCCCTTGGCCTTGCAATCGGCTTCGGTCACGATGAGCTGCGACTCGCCGCGACCCTCGGTGCGGATGACACCCGCCGGGACGCCTTGGCTCACCATGTAGTCGCGCACGGCGTTTGCCCGTTCCAGCGACAACTTTTGGTTGTAGGCCTCCGTGCCGAGCGGGTCGGTGTGCCCGGCGATCGTCATCGACGTCAGCGTGATGCCCGCTTCCCTAAGGCCCTTGATCAGGTTGTCGACCCGGCTGCGTCCGATGTCGGTGAGCGTCGCCTTGTCGAACGCGAACATGCCCTCGGCCGACAGATCGAAGTTGCGCACCACCGGCTTCGGGGGCGGCGGCGGCGCGGGCTTCACGACCGGCGCGGGCGCGGGCACCACAGGTGGCGGCGCCGGCGGCGGCGCGGGGCGCGGCGGTTCCGCGACGCGCGGCGGCTCCCCGAGCGGGATCTGCAGCCCCACGGTGAACAGCCAGTCGCCGAAGCTGCCGCCGCTACCGTAGCCGCCGCGGTTGTCGTCCCAGCGGTAGCGCACGTCGCCGACGAAGCGGGCCCAGGACGAAAATGGCCAGACGGCACCGACACCGGCGTTCCACATGAAGCTCGTTTTGTTGCCGGACGGCGTGGTGGAGCTACCCTCCACCTTGTCGTTGATCGCCCCGATTCCAGCGATCAGGTAGGGCTGCACGGCGTCGGGCCGCCAGCGCCGCTGGCCCGCGCGCCCGAGAAAGAACCAGTGGGCATCGATCGAGCCGCTCCAGTTCTCGTACGCGCCCGGGCCGCCGCTCTCCCCACCGAGCCGCTCGTACATGGCGCGGAGCTCGAGGTTCCAGTTCGGGTGGATCGGCCGGCCGATCGCGAGACCGCCACCCCAGCCGTCATCGGACTTGCGATCGTTGTCGACGAGGACGTAGGTTCCGAAGGGGGTGAGGTACCAGCGGTCGTCGAACCACCGCTCAGGGGGGTAGCTAGCTTGCCCTTGCACGACGAGCGGAGCGGCGAGGGCGACTGCGGCTGCGAGAGTGCGTGTTTTGATCATTGAAGCTCCTTCCCTCTAAGTCAGCGTGAACCCAGGTTTGCCGATCCTCCCCAGTCGCCGGCGAACGCCTCTTCTCGTCGACCAGGCGTCACCTCCTCAAAATACACACTAGCACAACGTCACTTCATCTTCTGGGCGCCGCTCTCCACCCGGTTACGCCGCCGCCGCAGCCCCCAGGTTCGCGCGCGCCATGGCTTCGAGCCGCGCAACGCGCTCCGCCATCGGCGGATGCGTAGAGAACATCTTGAGCAGACCCTTCCCGTAGGCCTGCAGGGGATCGACCTGCGCCATCGGCGCATACGTGGGCGCGATCTGCATCGGGACGCGACGTGCAGCCGCGTCGAGCTTCTGCAGCGCGCTGGCGAGATCGAGCGGCCGGCCGCTCAGCTCCGCGCCGGTCCGGTCCGCGCCGAACTCGCGCTGGCGGCTGATCGCGAACTGGATCCGCATCGCCGCGAGGGGCGCGAGGATGGCCATGAGCGGGTTGACGCGCGCTCCGCGCGCGTCGCCTCCGACCCCGCCGACCACGCCGATCCGCGACACCATCCCGACCGCGCCGGCCAAGGTTGCGGTCACCGTCTGGAGCAGGATGTCGCCGTTCTTGATGTGCCCGAGCTCGTGCGCGAGCACGCCCTCGAGCTCGTCCCGGTCCACGAGCTGCATGATGCCTTCGGTCACGCAGACGACCGCGTGTTGCGGATTGCGGCCGGAGGCGAACGCGTTCGGCTGCTGGTGCGGGGCGATAGCCACTTTCGGCCTACCCCTCGCCCAAGGAGGATGTCGACCGATCGACGCCCCGGCCCGACCTTCGGACAGTGCGGAATCGGGCGGGCGCGTTGCGCGCCCGCTCGCTCAGCTCGACTTCGCGAGTTTCAGCTCGACCATTCTCGGCGCGGACGACGAGGGCGCGTGAACGAGCCGTCCCTCGACGATCGCGCCGAGGTGCATCTCGAGGACGTTGTAGTGAACATCGCCCGTCACGCGCGAGCGTGCTTGCAGCTCGAGAAACTCAGTCGCGTGCACCGGCCCGACGATCGTGCCGTTCACCACGACATGCCCCACGCGGACCTCGCCCTCGACGCGGGCCTGCTCGCTCACGACGAGCGTCGCCTGCTGGTCATCGGCGGCCTGCATGTTCCCCTTCACCTCGCCGTCCACGCGCAGGCCCCCGGAGAAGATGATGTTGCCTTCGATCCGTGTGCCCGATCCGATCAGGCTATCGATGCGGCCCTGCGATTTCGCGGACTTGAGTCCGAACATGGAGACCTCCTGCCGCTTCATGACAGCGTGTAGCTCTGCGTCGCGCGCGGTTGCGTCGCGCCGGCCTCGATCACTCTAACCTGGACCGATCGGACCGTCGCCTCCGGATCGACGCGGAACGAGCCTTCTGCCCGGAAAAACCGCTTGAAGTTGAGTCGATAGGCGGCCTCCTCGGACTTGTCCTCGGGGATGACGACCGCGACCTCGCGCCCGCCGAGCTGCATGCTCACGACGAACTGCAGCCGCCCGTTGAACTCGCGGTCCCGGGGCCCGCCCTGCGTCACCAGGACGCGGTAGCGATACTCGCCGGGCATCGCGTCGTGCTCGACCTTGAAGCGGGGCACCGCGACTTTGTCGTCGTTGATGCCGCGTGCGGCGAGCCCCTCGAAGAAGGAGACGTCCTCGCGCAACCGCGCGTTCTCCGCCTCGACCGTCTTGAGCTGCCTGGCGAGCTGCGCCTGCGCCGACTTCTCGATCTGGATCCGGCTGTCGGCGGAGGCGGCGCTCGCCCGCAGCCGCTTCAGCTCGTCCTCGAGCGCTTCGACCCGGTTGCGCAGCGTGGAGAGCTCCCCCGCGGCAGTCGTGGCGTCGAATCCCGCGATCCTCCGGCCAGCGTCGTACATCCACATCGCCAGCGCGAGCGACAGGGACAGCACGGCGACGATCCCGATCGCCCGCCAGTACCAGGCGACGTGCGGGATGACCGCAAGCTTCGGCGCCGCTATCCCCCAGCGGTGGCGCAGCGCGCGGAAGCTGAAGGGCATCAGGGCAGGACGGGTAGCTGCGTGAGGCCGGCGGTCTCGTCGATGCCGAACATGATGTTCATGTTCTGCACCGCCTGACCGGAAGCGCCTTTCACCAGGTTGTCGATGACGGCGAGGATCGACGAGCGTGTCGCCCGCCGCCCGGCCGATGCACGGCGATCCGACACGCGTTCGAGGCGCGCACCGAGCGCGTCTCGGGAAGTCGGCCGGCGGGCAGGACGTCGACGAACGGTTCGCCCGCGAAGCGCTTCTCGTACATCGCCTGGAAGTCCGCCTCGCGCGTGATGCGCGCGTAGAGGGTCGCGAAGATGCCGCGCACCATCGGCGTGAGATGCGGCACGAATACGAGGCCGACCGGCCGGCCGGCAACGCGCTGGAAGGTCTCGCGGATCTCGGGCACGTGCCGATGCCCGGCGAGGTTGTAGGCCGAAAAGTTGTCGGACGCCTCGCTGAACATGAGCGGCAGCTCGGCCTTGCGGCCGGCGCCGCTCACGCCCGACTTCGCGTCGGCGACGAGGTGATCGAGATCGACGGTCTCGGATTCGACGAGTGGCAGGAAGCCGAGCTGGACGGTCGTCGCGTAGCAACCGGGATTGGCGACGATGCGCGCGGACCTGATCGCCGCGCGATTCACCTCCGGCAGGCCGTACACCGCCTCGCGGACGAGCTCCGGCGCGGCGTGGTCGAGCTTGTACCACTTCTTCCACTCGTCGAGATCCTGCAGGCGGAAATCGGCCGCGAGATCGATGATCTTCACGCCTGCGTCGACGAGCCGGCGCGCGTCGCTCATCGCGACGCCGTGCGGCGTGGCGAAGAAGACGACGTCGCAGCGCTCCAGGTTCGCCTTCGCCGGCTCGACGAACGCGAGCTTCACGCGGCCGCGTAGCGACGGGAACATGTCGGCGACCGCCATGCCGGCCTCGCTGCGCGACGTGATCGCGACGAGCTCGGCCTGCGGGTGTTGCGCGAGAAGGCGCAGCAGCTCGACACCGGTGTAGCCGGTGCCGCCGACGATTCCGATCCTGATCATTCGCCCTGCCCCCGTCCCGGTCCCGTCGCGCGGCGAGACCGCCTCACAGACTAAGAAGCCGCCCTGGCGGCGGCTTCCTGTTGGATCTTCCAGCGCATCAGCGCTTCGAGAACTGCTTGCGGCGGCGCGCCTTGTGCAGGCCGACCTTCTTTCGCTCGACCTCGCGGGCATCGCGCGTCACCAGGCCTGCTTTGGACAGCGTGGGCTTCAGTGCCGCGTCGTACTCGATGAGCGCGCGCGTCAGGCCGTGCCGCACCGCGCCCGCCTGTCCCGATTCGCCGCCGCCGTCGACGTTCACCTTGATGTCGAAGGTCATCAGATGGTTGGTCAGCGCGAGCGGCTGCCGCACGATCATGCGGCCGGTCTCACGCCCGAAAAACTCGTCGACGGGCTTGTCGTTCACGACGAACCTGCCCTTGCCGGGTTTGATGAAGACCCGGGCAACGGCGCTCTTCCGCCGGCCGGTGCCGTAGTGATAGTCGCCAATCATCGGTTCAGCTCCAGCGTCTTGGGCTGCTGCGCAGTATGGGGGTGGTCGGTACCGGCGTAGATCTTGAGCTTGCGTGCCATGGCGGAGCCGAGCGGCCCCTTGGGGAGCATTCCCTTCACCGCGTGCTGCAACGCGCGCGTGGGAAACCTGGCGTGGAGCTTGTCGAAACTCGTCTGGTACAGGCCGCCGGGATAGCCGCTGTGGCGGTAGTAGGTTTTCCCGGTGGCTTTCTTGCCGGTCACGCGCAGCTTCGCCGCATTCACGACGACGATGTAGTCGCCGGTATCGACGTGGGGCGTGAACTCGGGCTTGTGCTTGCCGCGGAGCCGGCGCGCGAGCTCGACGGCGAGCCGACCGAGCACCTTGTCGGTCGCATCGACGACGAACCAGTCGCGACGGACTTCGTGCGGCTTCGCGGTGAAGGTCTTCATGTTCCGACCAGCGGGAGAAAGGGGCGAATTGTAGTTTCAGCGCCCCGTCGCTGTCAAAGAAATCAGCGGGTTGGGAGAGCAGCCGCACAAAAAAAAGAGCAGCCTATGCGGCTGCTCAAAATCCACCAAAGGAGGAGGGTGGAGGAGATAAACCCTGGAGCGTCGGGGGCCCTTGCGTTTCCCGAGCACTCGCCACGGTTGAGATTATGGCACCTGTATTTGTGCAATGCAAGAAAAATTTGGTGCGGTGCGGGATGGAGGGATCGACTCGATGTTAGCGGCCACTTCCGAGACCGCGATCGGAGTTGCCAGGTAGGCGGCGCTAGAATCGCGCCTCCAGCGCGGGAGCAAGCTCATGGAATGCACGATCAAGTGGTCTGATGGCGTCCAGTTCGTGGCCGAAACCGGCAGTGGACATGCCTTCGTCATCGACGGGGCGCCGGAGGTCGGCGGCCGGAACACCGGCCCCCGACCGATGGAGACCGTGCTCGCCGGCACCGGTGCCTGCACTGCATCCGATGTCGTGGTAATCCTCAAGCGCAGCGGGCAGGACGTGACTGGCTGCCGCGTCGACCTCAAAGCCGAGCGGGCGTCGACCGATCCCAAAGTCTTCACCGCGATCCACATGCACTTCGTCGTGCGCGGCCGCAACCTCAAGCGCTCCGTCGTCGAGAACGCCATCAAGCTCTCCCATACCAAGTACTGCTCCGCTACGGCGATGCTCGGCAAGACGGCCGCGATGACGCACGACTACGAGCTGGTCGAAGAGCCTGCACCGGCTGCACGCTGAAGGTCTGATCCACGCCTGTTGCGGCTCCACCACAGAAGTCCGCGCGTAGCCTGGTAAGCGGGCCCGCTGGCGTTGTAGCCACGCAACGCTTTCCCTATACTGGCTCGAGAGGAGAGGCGGTCCCTGCCGCCTTTCGACCCAGAACATCAACGGAGGAGAAGCCACATGAAACATCGTGGATTCAGGGGGACGCTGGTAGCAGCGGCAGTCGGCGCCGCGTTCGCAGGCGAGGCGGGCGCCGCGGGGTTCGCGATCGGGACGCAGAACGCGAGCGGTCTCGGGAACGCGTATGCCGGCGCGTCGGCCGTGGCCGAGGACGCGAGTACGATCTTCTACAATCCCGCGGGGATGACCCGCCTGCCCGGCCGCCAGGCGGTGGGCGCACTGATTGCGATCAAGACCTCGATCGACTTCAGCAGCGACGCCAGTCGCACGACGCTGCCGCCGCTGATCACAACCGGCCTCACGAACAACGGCGGGGACGCTGGTGATTGGGGGTTCGTGCCGGCTGGCTACCTGTCGTGGCAGATTACCCCCAGCGTCTGGGCCGGGATCGGAGTCAGCGCGCCCTTCGGCCTCAAAACCGAGTGGGATTCGGGCTGGGTCGGGCGCTTCCATGCGATCAAGTCCGAAGTGCTCACGGTCAACATCAATCCCTCCGTCGCGTGGAAGGTGAACGAGATGTTCTCCGTCGGCGGCGGCGTCAACGTCATGTACATCGATGCGGAGTTGACGAACGCGGTCGACTACAGCGCGATCGCCGCAGCCCCCGGATTTCCTGGCGGGCTTGCCAATATCTCGGCGGCGACGTGTCCGGGATCCGGCCCCGGACCGCAGAACTGCGAGGGGGTGGCCAAGGTCAAGGGCGACGACTGGGCTTGGGGCTGGAATCTCGGCGCGATGATCAATTTCTCGCCCGACACGCGGATCGGGATCACGTATCGCTCGACCGTCACGCAGAAGCTCGGGGGCGACGTCTCGTTCTCGAACCGCCCCACGACAGCGGCGTTCGCGGCGGTGGTTCCGAACAGCGGCGTCACGGCGGAAATCAAGCTCCCCGACATGTTCTCGGTCGGCCTATCCCACGCTTTCGGACGCTTCCAGCTGCTCGCCGATTACACCTGGACGGGATGGGATTCGATCCAGGATCTCACCATTGTGCGCAGCTCGGGCGCGAGGCTATCGAATACGCCGCTCCGGTTCAAAAACAGCTGGCGGGCCGGGCTCGGCGTGAACTACCAGCTCACGGACCAGTGGAAGCTCCGCTTCGGGACGGCCTACGACAGGACGCCGGTCCAGGACGAATTCCGCACGCCGCGGCTGCCCGACGAGAGCCGCGTCTGGCTCGCGGTGGGCGCGCAATGGCAGTTCTCGAAGCAAGGCGCGCTCGACTTCGGCTACGCGCACGAATTCGTCGACGACGCATCGAGCCAGCTGCCCTCGGCGACACCGCCCGCGGCGCCGCAAGGCAACCTCTTCGGCACCTACAAGGCGGACGTCAACATCCTCGGCGTGCAGCTTCGCTACAATTTCTAAGCCATCGTCGAGGGGGGCGAGAACGGCCGCTCGAAGAGCGGCCGTTTTCATTCAGGGCGTTTGGGTCGATTTGCTCGTCGACATCCTCGCTCGGTTCTGCTTCTGCTTCCCTTCGAGGAAGTCGGCATTCCGGCGGTCGCTGTCCTCGCTTGCGAGCCGCGCGCGCGGCTCACGTCAGCGCGCGCCCGTAGCGTCGCTCGAGTATGCGGAGCGGCGACCATTCGGGGTGCGCCATCGACTCGACCGGCAGGAGATAGGTCTGCTCCAGCATGAACTGCCCTTCGAGCACGGCGTGCAGCACCTGATCCGAGAAGCAGATCCAGGAACTTCCCGGCGGAAACTCGAAGCGAGTCCTAGGACACTCCGCCTGGTAGGCGGCGTCCAGCTTGCAGAGGTCGTGCAGCTTCAACATCACGTGGTCGTATTCGGTGCGGCGGGTCTTGGTGATGTGCATCGCCTCCAGTAGCCAGGCGACCGCCGGCGAGTACCGCGGGATGCGCGGCACGAAGCGGGCCGCGAACGGCTCGAAGGGCTCCCCCACGTTCCAGGCGCGCGCCTTGCCCACGGGATTCAGGTTCGTGAACACCCGCAGGATGCGCGCGCCGCGATTGGGCCGCGAGGCGAACGCGTCCATGTGCAGCCGCGTGTCGTCCTTCTTCGCCGACTGGGGGCGGCCCTCGACGCCGACCGGCCGGTAGCTTGCGAGCCGCGTCTGCAGGCGATCGCCGTAGTGCGGGAAGAAGCGATCCACGATGGCGCGCGCATGATGCGTGAAGCGCCGGATCATCGCTGCGAGCTCCCGGCGGTCGTCGCCCACGAGCGAGGTGCCGCCGACCGCGCCGCTCGCCGGGTCGACGCTGATGTTCTTGGCCTTCCCGTCGGAGACGGACGGCGTGAGAAAGCGCTGCTCGCCGGCGGTCAGCTCGAAACGCAGCCGCGAGAGCCACAGCACCTCGCCGCTTTCGACCCACTCCGTCGCACGGCGCGCGAGCTCAGGCCCCGGGTCTGCGCCCCAGGCCGTGATGTCGCTCATTTCGCGAATCGTCATCGGTCACCGCTCGTGCAAGCGAGTGCATCAAATCCGGTACGAAAAGCTGGTCATCACTTTTGCGACGGCCGCCATCCCGTTCTTCACGTACCGGGGCAGTTCGCGCGCGCCGAGGATTTCAGCGGTGCGGGCATGGCCCGCCTCGTCGCGCTGCATGGCGGCCACCACTGCGCGGGTGCGCGTGTCGGCGGGGCTCAGCCGGTCGAGATGCCCCTGCAGGTGCCGCTCGACCTGCTTCTCGGTCTCCTTGAGGAAGCCCAGGTTCCAGTCGTCGCCGAGTCTTCCCGCCGCGAAGCCGATCGCGAGCGACCCCGCGTACCACAGGGGATTGAGCAGGCTCGTGCGGCCGCCGAGCTCCTCGATGCGCTGCTCGGCCCACGCAAGGTGGTCTTCCTCCTCGCGCGCAGCCTGCTCGAGCGCGCGCTTGAGCTCCGGGTTCGCGGATGCGAGCGACTGGCCCTGATACAGCGCCTGCGCGCAGACCTCGCCGCAGTGATTGACGCGCATCAGCGCGGCGGCTTCATGTCGCTCTTCGGCGGAGAGCGGGGCCGCACCGCCCTCGCCTCCCGGCATCGGCCGCCCCGCACGCGGGATCCCGGCGAGGGTCCGGAGGCCTTTGTCGAACTCGATGATCAAGGCGTCGATGTTCAAGCGTTACCCTTTTGAGTAGCGCGACAGCGAAGTCACGCGCCCCGCGAACGCGATTCGTTCGCGGAATACGCGCAGCTCGCTGCGCAACGCTTCCGTGCGCTGCTCGAGCTCGCCGCGCATCGCCGGAGACCGGAGCAGCTCGGCGAACGCGCCGGCGACCTCCGGGGCGGGCGAGTAGGGCGCGGCTGGTCGCGTGCTTGTACCGGTCGAGCGCCATCTGCAGCTGGTATTCGACCGTCGGCGTGCGGTCGCAGAGATCGAACGACAGGTGCAGGCTGTGGTTCGCCGCCGTGTCGCAGATGTGCGGCACGCCGGAGCGCACGTAGAGCGCGTCCCCGGGACGCATGGTCAGCTCGCCGATCTGCGGTCCCATCTGCTCGGGCGTGAGATCGTAGGTGTTCACGCGCCGCGACTGCTGGCGCGCGAACAGGCGCCACCGCTTTTCGCCCGAGATATGGATCACGAAGACGTCGTCGGAGTCGAAATGCCCGCGGTAGGCCTCGTTCCCGCGCTGGGAGAAGAACGCGACGCAGTTCGAGAACGCCAGCGGGAAACCGGCGTCGAGCTCGGCGACGAAGGCGTTGATGCCCGGGTCGAAGAGGTCCAGCCCTTCCAGCACCACCGACGCCCCCTGCGCGAGGTAGCCGTCGAGGAACCGCTTGTCGATGAACACGAGCTGCTTCGTCTGGACGATCTTGTAGCAGCACGCCTGCTCGAGCGGGATGTCCTGGCCGCGGAACACGAGCGAGACCCAGTGCGGCTGGAGCAGCGGGTTCGACAGGTGCCGCTGAAGGGCGTCGACGTCGAAGAAGCTCGGGCGCTCGAGCACGCCGGGCCAGTGCTTGAAGGTCTCGGGCGGCTGTGCGCGCGCTTCGCGGAAACGGGCGAGCACTGCCTGAAGCTCGGGGTGCAGAAGCGGCTGTGAACTCGGGACGGCTGACATCGCTTGCGGATTCTACCCGCCGGCTCGGCGAGGTGAGCGCGGCGAACCCGCGGCCGAGATTCGTTTCCCCGGCGCAACGCTACACTCGGGCCGGTATGAGCTCGAACCTGGAACGCGCCCGGGATCTCTTCGCGCGCGGCCTCGAGGAGCATCTCGCGAAGCGCTGGCGGGAGGCGGAGCGGCTGTATCGCGAAGCCCTCGCGCTCGCGCCGGGGCGCCCGAGCCTCGTGTTCAATCTGGCGCGCCTCTCGCTCGACCAGGAGAGGGATGCGGAAGCCGAGCAGCTGTTCATGCAGGTGCTGCAGGTTTCGCCGGACGATCCCGAGGCCCGCTACAACCTCGGGGTCTCGCTTGCCCGGCAGGGACGCTTCGAGGAGGCGCTCGCGTGCTACGACCGCGCGATCGCTCTCAGGCCCGACTTCGCGGAAGCTCATTCGAGCCGGGGCGTCGCGCTAGCCAAGCTCAGGCGACACGAGGCGGCGCTGGAAAGTCATGCGAGGAGCATCGAGCTCCAGCCCGACTCCGCGGACTTCCAGGCGAGCTTCTGCCGGTGTGCCTCGATCCGCGCGCTCGACGAGCGGAAGCTTCCGGTGGCGACGCTGGAGCGGGCGGTGCTCGCGTGCCTTGCCGCCCGCAACGTCGACTACCAGGCCCTCGGCCGACTCAGCGCGGTGATCCTGCGCCCGAAAGCCCGTCGGCTGGGGCTCGAGCTCGAGGGTCAGGATCCCGAGTTCTTCCGCGCGCCGCGGATCGAGCTCTGCAACGACCCGTTGCTGCTCGGTGCGCTCGAGAAGATTCAGATTGCCGACCGCACGAACGAGGCGCTCTTCACCCGCATCCGCAGCGCTCTGCTGCAGTTGGTGGCGCGGGACGAGCCTGGCGCGGACACACTGGATCCGGTCGCACCGCTCATCATGGCCCTCGCGCAGCAGTGCTTCCTGAACGAGTATGCGTGGGACGTCACGGACGCCGAGGATGCGCTGGTCGCCGGGCTCGAACGCAAGCTCGAAGACGAGCTCGAGGCGGGTCGATTGTCCGAGCACCGCTCTCGGAATCATCGCGTGCTACGGACCGCTCGCGAAGCGGCCGAAGATCGCCCGGTGGTGCCGTGCGAACCTGGCGCCATCCGCTACCGGGCTCGGCAGGCTCGTGGCCGCACAGCTCGTGGAGCCGGCGATCGAATCGGCGATCGCCTCGCGACTCACGCAGATCGGCGAGATACGGGACCGGACGTCGCTTGCGGTGAAGGCGCAATACGAGGAAAACCCTTATCCGAGGTGGCTGAGCGTCTTCAGGCAGGAGCCGGTGCCTTATACGACGCAGATCCTGCGCGAGATCGCGCCGTTTGCCCCGAGTCTCAACGCCGCCACCGATGCACCTCGCATCCTGATCGCGGGATGCGGGACCGGCAGGCACGCGATCGCTTACGCCACCGGCTACCTGGGCTCGAGAGTGACCGCGATCGATCTCAGCAGCGCGAGCCTGGCGTATGCGGTCAGGAAAGCGGACGAGCTCGGCGTCGCCAACATCGAGTTCTACCGCGCGGACATCCTCGACCTGAGCGCGCTCGAGCCGGGGTTCGACGTCATTTCCAGCGTCGGCGTGCTGCACCACATGGCGGAGCCGGCGCGCGGTCTGCAGCGCCTCGACCGAGCTGCTCTCACCCGGCGGGTACCTGATGCTCGGGCTCTACAGCGAGCTCGCCCGGCGCGACATCGTCGAGCTCCGTTCCCTCATCGCCCGGCACGGCTTCGCCCCGACGATCGAGGGCATCCGCGCCTGCCGGCGCTTCGTCAGGGATCACGCCGGGGACAGGTTCCGTTCACTGGTCGACGAGGCGGTGGATTTCTATTCGACATCGATGGTGCGGGACCTGTTGTTCCACGTCCAGGAGCACCGGTTCACGATGCGCGAGATCCGGGACCTCCTCGCGCAGAACCATCTCACCTTCCTCGGGTTCACGTTCACGGATCCCGCGCCGAAGGATCTCTACCGCGAGACTTACCCCGATGATCCGGACATGCGCGACCTCGACCACTGGGCCGAGCTCGAATCGGTCCACCCCGGGGTCTTCCGGGCGATGTACCAGTTCTGGACGGCAAAGGTCCCGGCGATCCCTGCTTGACGGCGCGGTGCCGGGCAAAAAAAAACGGGCGCCCGAAGGCGCCCGTTTCGAAGCGTGACCGCCGTTTAGAACAGGTGGCGGAGGCCTACGCCACCGTATTGCGGATCGCCGCCCGCGTTCGGGCCGATGCCGTTGAACACGATCCCGCTCGACCGCGAGTTGGTGTCGTTGTCGACGAACGTGTAGTAGGCAAACACGCTCGACCGCTTCGACAGGCTGTACGCATACCCCGCGATCCAGACGTCCGTCCCGGTGCTGTCGCCGTTGAAGGTGGCGTTCTGGGAGTCGCCCTTGAGCTTGCGGCCTTGCCCCCACTGCACCCCGAAGGTGTGGGCGCCCAGCTGGAACGCCCCGTCGAGCCGCCAGGCCTCGCGCTCGATCTTGTTCACGAGACCCACCGCAGTGCCGGGGTTGTTGCCGTACTTCATCTTCCACTCGATGGTCTCGTAGTAGGCCCCGAGGGAGAGACCGAACCCGAACGTGTAGCGCACGTTGGCGTTCCAGCCCGTCGCCTCGTCGCCGCTCAGCCCCGTCGCGGCTCCGCTGCCGATCGGTATGCACGCCGCGGTCGCCCCCAACCCGGGAGCGGCTAGCTGACCGCCGAGGGCGAAGCCGTTACCGAGCGCCGCGCAGGACGTACCGGCCGTGCTTCCGATCGCTGCGCCGGTCGTGCCGATGTTGGCGCCCATCGCGCGGGCGGACGAGGTGATGTAGTCCTCGTGGTACTCGAAGCCGACTCCGGCATACAGACCGCCGAGGGTCCACGACAGGCTCGCGCCCCACAGTTGCGGCTTGACCTCGCCTGGAAACGGCGCACCTTCGTTGCTCGCATTGCTGGTCGAACCCGAGGTTGCGCCGTACGCTACGCGGCCGCGGAAGCCAGCAAAGGTCGGCGACTGATACCACACCGAGTTGCTCTGCCGGCGGTGGAAGCTGAACGCATTCTGGAAGCAGGTCGTCGCCGATGCGCCCAGACCAGAGGCGCCGCAGAACTGGCCGATGTCCTGGCCGGACGACGTCGCCGCCGCCGTGGAGCCGAGGCCGCCGCCGAGAAGGCCGGCAGCCATGCTCGTCGATGCGTTGGCGTACGTCGCGTGGCCAGCGCCGAGCGTCTGGTTGATGTTGAACGGCAGATCCCAGATGCCAATGCCGAACTCGCCCCACCGACCGCCGAGCCACAGGCCGCTGTTACGCCAGCTCGATAAGATGCCAGAGCCGCCGGGACTCATCGGCGTGACGCCCCCCGACTGCATCGCCAACTCGGCCTGGAAGCCCATGTAGAGCCCGTTGCCGAGATCCTCACGGCCGCGTACCCCGACGTTCGAGCCCGCGCCTTGCGTGCGGCTGCGCCAAGGCTCGTTGACGTTCGTGGTGGCGTACGCGCCGCCGCCGATATTCCCGCCGCGGATCGAACTGCCGCCGCCCGCCGGTGCGAGGCTCGTGTCGGCACCACTCGCCTCCGCGCCCTCGACCGACAGGCTGATAGCGCCGTAGATTTGCACGCTGCTGCCCTGCGCCAGCACCGCCGCCGGAGCAGCGAGCGCAGCCGCCACAGCCACCGCCATCACTTTCTTTTGCATTGAGATGGTTCTCCTCTAGAAGCTCTTGCCACAAGGTAGGGAACTCGCAGCAGGGAGCGCCGAAGCGCCCCTTGTCCCGAACCCCGACCTCCCCATGTCGAGAAGTCGGTCCAATGTTTTCACAGGGAGGGCGGCAAGCTCAAAATTTAAGTGGCTTTCGAGTGTTTTTCCCGACTGGCCTGTTGCGAATTAGCAACAGGGTCCGCCTCTCGCAGGGGCTTCGCTAGCCCCGCTCTCAGCGACAGTTGCGCCTCGCCTTCCCTTGGGAACGGAGCACCGTCGTTGCTCGCATTGGCAGTCGCGCCCGCGGTTGCGCAGTACGCTATGCGGCCACCAACAAAGGCCGGCGACTGATACCAGACCGAGTTGCTCTCGCTTTACCCGTCGCGGGTTGCGGATTAGCAACAGAACCGCTTTCTCGCGCTTTCAAGTACTTAGGCTCGGGCCCTCATCCGTAGCCAAGTCCTCGAGAAGCATCAGCGCGTCCCGATGCCCCGGCGCACCCGCTAGCGCTTCCTGGCAGCGCAATCGCGCCTCCTCGTGCCGCCGCGCCTGGCGCAGCGCTCGAGCGAGCGCCACGAGGATGTCCGGGGTGCCCGGTGCGAGGTCAAGCGCGTCCTCGTAGGCGCGAACCGCCTCGCCCCAGCGGCCGAGATCGCTCAAGGTGGTGCCCTTCATCGCTTGCGCGCGCGCATCGCGGGGGCTCGATCCCGGCGGCGCGGGTCGCCACCGCCAGCGCGTCCTCGGCGCGGCTGCGTGCGCGCTGCACGAGCGCGAGCTCGAGCAGCGCCTCGACATCGGCCGGTGACGCAGCAACCGACTGCTCGAGCACAGCCGCGGCATCGTCGAGCCGCCCAGACACGCGAAGCGTGCTGCCGAGCGCGACCCGCAATCGTGGCGAGTCGATGCCCGCGGCGAGCGCCTGTTCCAGCATGGATGCGGCGCCCCCGACGTCGCCGCGAGCGACCAGCGCGGCCGACTGCATGACGCGCGCTTCGGCCGAACGCGGGAGCGCCTCCACCGCGTCACGCGCCACTTCGCCCATGCGCTGCGGATCGCCGCGTCGGCGAATCACCTCGAAGAGATTCGTCCACCCGCGCTCGAAGTCGCGCCGGCGCCAGACCGCCTCGCGGTAAGCCTGCTCCGCGTCGTCGAGCCGGCCCATCGCGGCATAGGCGTCGCCGAGATTCACGATCACCTCGACGGCCTCCGGCGCCCCCGCGAGCGCCGCGCGATACAGCGGTTCGGCATCCGCGGGCCGACCCTGGTCCCGCAGCGCATTGGCGAGGTGCACCGTCGCCGTCACGTCGTCGGGCTTCAGCGCAAGCGCACGGCGGAACGCGGCTTCGGCCCCGGCGATCTCCCCTGCGGCGGCACACGCTGCGCCGAAGAGCACGTACGCGGGGGCGAACTCCGGCCGCAGCTTCAGGACACGCTGGGCTGAGGCAAGCGCGGCAGACGCGTTTCCGGCCGCGATCTCGACCTCGGCGAGCAGCGCATGCACGTCGACCCAGTCCGGCTTCAGCTTCAGCGCCCGACCGGCGGCTTCGCGTGCCGCGCCATGTTGACCTGCCCGGGCGTGCGTCACGGCCAGCTCGAACCATACCGCAGGCTCGCGCGGCGCCAGTGAAGACGCGCGAGCAAGCGCTTCCGTCGCGCCGGCCGGGTCGCCGCGCTCACGCGTCGAGCACGCCGACCGACCACAGCGCCTCGGGATGGTCGGGCTGGAACGCGAGCACCGTCCGGAACGCGGCCTCGGCGTCGCGCAGCCGGCCCGCGGCCTGGAGCTCGCGTCCCTGGGCGAGCGCGGACTCGACGCTGGTCGGCAGCCCGCTCACGCCCGCCCCCCGGCCCCGCTTCCGAACAGCGCGGCGAGCGCTGCGCCCGGATCGGCAGCGCGCATGAACGCTTCGCCCACGAGGAAAGCGTTCACGCCGCTTGCGCGCATGCGCTCCACGTCGGCGGCGGCGAGGATACCGCTCTCGGTGATGACCAGGCGGCCCGCCGGTACGCGATCAAGGAGGTTCAGGGTCGTGTCCAAGGTCGTCTCGAAGGTACGGAGGTTGCGGTTGTTGATGCCGAGGAGCGGCGTCTGGAGAGCGCTCGCGCGCTCGAGCTCGGCAGCGTCGTGAACCTCCGCGAGCACCGCCAGTCCCAGCGACTGCGCCGCTCGCTCGAGCTCGAGCATCTGCGCGGTCTCGAGCGCTGCGACGATGAGCAGGATGCAATCGGCGCCCATCGCCCGCGCCTCGAACACCTGGTACGGATCCATCACGAAGTCCTTGCGCAGCACCGGCACCGCGCAAGCCGCGCGCGCCGCGCGCAGATCGTCTGCCGAGCCCTGGAAGAACGTCGCATCCGTGAGCACCGACAGGCACGCCGCGCCGTTCGCCGCATAGGACCGGGCGATCGCCGCCGGATCGAACTCGGACCTGAGCACGCCCTTGCTCGGGCTCGCCCGCTTGATCTCCGCAATGACTGCGGCGCCGCCGCGCTCCATCCTCGCGCAGCAGCGCGCCGACAAAATCGCGGGGTGGCGGCGCCGTCCTCGCCCGGCGCTCCATCTCGTCGAGCGGCGCGGCGGCGCGCGCCGCGGCGATTTCTCCGGACTTCACCGCCAGGATCCGTTTGAGCACGTCTTCCATCAGCCTGCCCGGCTCAGCCTTTGGCGACCTGCTGGGTGAACCGGGCGAAGTCGTCGAGCTTCGCCCGCGCCGCGCCGCTCTTGATCGCCTCGAACGCGGCTTCGACGCCGTCCTGGACGCTCGCCGCCCGGCCGGCGACATAGATCGCCGCGCCCGCATTCAGCGCGACGATGTCGCGCGCCGAACCGGCCCTGTTCTCCAGGGCGGCGAGCACCATCGCGCGCGACTCCTCCACGTTCTCGACGCGCAGCGTGCGGGGGTCGTGCACCGGCAGCCCGAGCTGCTCGGGGTGCAGCGTGTACTCCGTAACCCGCCCGTCCTTCAGCTCGCCGACCATCGTCTGGCCGCTGATCGAGATCTCGTCCATGCCCTCGGTGCCGTAGACGGTCATGGCGTGCCGCGCGCCGAGCCGCTGCAGCACGCGAATCTGGATACCGACCAGGTCGGGATGAAAAACGCCCATCAGCTGGGTCGGCGCCATCGCCGGGTTCGTGAGCGGACCGAGAATATTGAAGATCGTCCGCACGCCGAGCTCGCGGCGCACCGGCGCCGCATGCTTCATCGCCGCGTGGTGGTTGGGCGCGAACATGAAGCCGATGCCGATCTCGTCGATGCAGCGCCCGACCTGCTCCGGCGTGAGGTTGACGTTGACCCCGAGCGCCTCCATCACATCCGCGCTCCCGGACTTCGACGACACTGCCCGGTTGCCGTGCTTCGCGACGCGCGCGCCCGCAGCCGCACAGACAAAGGTCGCCGCGCTCGAAATGTTGAAGGTATGCGCGGCGTCGCCGCCGGTGCCCACCACGTCGACGAGGTTTTCCGGCTCTTTCGTGTGCACGCGGACGGCGAGTTCGCGCATCACCTGCGCGGCCGCGGTGATCTCGCCGATCGTCTCCTTCTTGACACGCAGGCCGACGGTTATCGCGGCGATCATGACCGGCGACATCTGCCCGCTCATGATCTGGCGCATGAGATCGAGCATCTCGTCGTGGAAGATCTCGCGGTGCTCGATCGTGCGCTGCAGGGCCTCAGGTGCAGTGATGGTCATGCGTGCGTCCTCCGATGCGTTGCCAGCGAGCCGCGGGCTCGAATCTGCCGGGGCCGAAGTCGTGCGCGGAATGTGATCGCGCCTATCCGTAGCTCATCAGTCGGCAACACCCGCGGCAAGGAAGTTCTTCAGGATCGCGTGTCCATGCTCGGTGAGGATCGCCTCGGGATGGAACTGCACGCCCTCGACCGAAAGGGTGCGATGGCGCAGGCCCATGATCTCGCTGTCGTCGGTCCAGGCTGTGACCTCCAGGCAGTCCGGGAGCGACTCGCGCTCGACCGCGAGCGAGTGATAGCGGGTGGCGATGAACGGGCTCGGCAGGCCGGCGAATACGCCGTGCCCCGAATGGTGGATCGCGGAGGTCTTGCCGTGCATCAGCGTCTTCGCGTGCACGACCTTGCCGCCGTACGCCTGCCCGATCGCCTGGTGGCCGAGACAGACGCCGAGGATGGGGACGGCACCCCCCAGCCGCTCGATCAGTCCGAGCGAGATCCCGGCCTCGTTCGGCGAGCAGGGGCCCGGCGAAATGACGATCCGCTCCGGCTGCATGCGCTCGACCTCGTCGACGCCGACCTCGTCGTTCCGGATCACCTTCACGTCGGCACCCAGCTCGCCGAGGTACTGCACCAGGTTGTAAGTGAAGGAGTCGTAATTGTCGATCATCAGCAACATTGCGAATCTCCCCCTTGGCCCGTCCTGCAGCCATCGGACGCGGGGCTCCTGCCCGACTTGTGCGCCCGCTGTCCGAGGCGCACCATGCCCTCACCCGAGCCTGCTCCGAGATGCAGAAGCGCGTCTCTCCGTGCGGTAGCGCTACCAAGGGTGGCCTCCGCTGCCCGCGTTGTCGCGCCGCCGTGGTGCGCGTGCGCCGCCGCTCGATCGACCGGCTGATCAGTCTGTTCTCCCCGCGGCGGCGGTATCGCTGCGTCGCGGTCGGTTGCGGCTGGGAAGGTACGCTCCGGGTCAGGCGCTAGCCGCCGGCGGTCGGGGACCATCATTCGATCCTCGAATCGAGCCCGGCGGTCGCCATCTCCGCCGCCCGGAGGAGCGCTCGGGCCTTGATGTTGGTCTCGTTCCACTCGCTCTCGGGCACCGAGTCGGCGACGATGCCCGCCGCGGCCTGCGCGTGGAGCAGCTCGTCCTTGAGCACCGCGGTGCGGATCGCAATCGCGAGGTCCATGTCGCCGTGATAGCCGATATAGCCGACCGCGCCGGAGTAGATGCCGCGCTTCACCGGCTCCAGCTCGTCGATGATCTCCATCGCTCGTACCTTCGGCGTGCCGGTGACGGTGCCCGCCGGGAACGTCGCTCGCAGCACGGCGAGCGCGTCGAGGCCGGGCTTCAGGCGACCCTCGACGTTCGACACGATGTGCATCACGTGCGAGTAGCGCTCGATCACCATCCGGTCGGTCACCCTGACCGAGCCGATCTCGGCGATCCGGCCGACGTCGTTGCGGCCAAGATCGATCAGCATCACGTGCTCGGCGCACTCCTTGGGATCGGCGAGCAGCTCCTCGGCGAGCGCGCGGTCCTCGTCCGGACTCGCGCCGCGGCGCCGCGTGCCCGCGATCGGGCGCAGCGTCACCTTGTCGCCCTCGAGCCGCACCAGGATCTCGGGCGAAGCGCCGACGACGTGAAAGTCGCGGAAGTCGAAGAAAAACATGTACGGCGAAGGGTTCAGGGTCCGCAGCGCCCGATAGAGCGCAAGCGGCGCGCCGGCGAAGCGGCGCGAGAGCCGCTGCGCGACCTGCACCTGCATGACGTCGCCGTCGAAGATGTAGCGCTTCGCTTTCGCCACCGCCTGCAGGAAGCTCGCCTCGCCGAAGCCCGACTGCGGCTGGTGCGCGACGATCGGCCCGTGCGGCGGGATCGCTACCGGCTCGCGCAATGCCGCAAGCAGATGGCGGAGCCGCTCCTTACCGTGCGAGTAGGCTTGCGGATTGCGCGGATCGGCGTACACGACGAGATACAGTTTCCCGGCGAGGTTGTCGACGATCGCGATCTCCTCGGACTGCAGGAGCACGATGTCGGGAGCGCCGATCGGATCGGGCAACTCACGCCGGCGGTCGAGCTTCGGCTCGATGTAACGCACCGTGTCGTAGCCGAAGAAGCCGACGAGGCCGCCGGCGAAGCGCGGCAGCGCCGGCAGCGGCGCCGCGCGGTAGCGCTTGAGATAACCCCGCACGAACTCCAACGGGTCTTCGACTGCGGCCTCCTCCGCGACGGTCTCGCCGTGCAGCACCAGCACCTTGCGGCCGCGAACGACGATACGGCCGAGCGCCGGCAAGCCGATGAAGGAGTAGCGACCGAACCGCTCGCCGCCCTGCACCGATTCCAGGAGGTACGAGTACGGCTTCGCCGCGAGCTTGAGATAGATCGAGAGCGGCGTGTCGAGGTCGGCGAAGGTCTCGAGCACCAGCGGCACCCGGTTGAAGCCTTCGGCGGCGAGCCGCTTGAATTCGGTTTCGGTCATGAGCCTTCCGTCGTGCGTGCTGCGGGGACCTGCGAGGTGCGCGCGACTGGTGCGCGCCTAAACGAGCGGTTAGCGGCGCCAGAAGCGCCAGCTACGCCAAAGCCCCCAGATCTCACAGCGCGGACAGCTCATGCTGGAATCGCGAACGTACCGTGCGCAAGGAACGAGTCGCGGCGGACTATAGCACCGGGCTGTCGCTCCGCACAACGAGCACGCGGCCGACAAGCCGTCATGGCCCGCCACCGGCTCGGTCTTCGAGCCGTCGCGCGGCCTCGACAAGGTCTCCGACAACCGCGTCGGACTCGAGCGCCTCGACCGGTCGCCCTTCGTTGTATCCGTATGGAACGCACCACACCGTGCAGCCCGCGGCCCGCGCGGCGAGGACGTCGATGGAGGAATCTCCTATGAGGAGGGCCTCCGCCGGCCGTGCCCCAAGAAGCTCGCACGCGTGCAGCACGGGGAGCGGATGGGGTTTGCGGCGCGGGAGGGTGTCGCCGCTGACGACGCACCCGAAGAACCGCGCGAGGCGCTGGCCGTCGAGGAGCGCCTGCGTGAAGCGGCCCGCCTTGTTGGTGACGCAGCCAAGGCCGAGTCCGAGCGCCCGGATCCGGGCGAGACCATCGACGACGCCCGGGAACGGCCGGGCGCGCCGTCCCGACTCCTCGGCGTAGCGACGCTCGAAAAGCGGGAGCGCACGCTCGAAGAGCGAGGCTTCCGCGGTACCGTCGAGCGCGCCGGTGAGCGTGCGGTGGACGAGGCCCGGGATGCCCTTGCCGATGTAGGTTGCGATCACCTCGGGCGCCCGCCCAGGGCGCCCGAGGTCGGCGAGCATGGCGTTCGCCGCGGCGGCGAGGTCGGGCGCGGTGTCGAGAAGCGTTCCGTCCAGGTCGAGCAGGACGGCGCGGAAAGTCATTCAGGCCACCGTGGCGAGCGCCGCGCGCATTGCGGCGATGGTCGCCTTGTAGTCCCTGGTGCCGAAGATCGCCGAGCCGGCCACGAAAGTGTCGGCGCCCGCGCGGGCGATCGCCGCGATGTTGTCGATCTTCACCCCGCCGTCCACTTCGAGCAGCACCTCGCGACCTGACGCGGTGATCCGCCGGCGCGCCTCGCGGATCTTGTCGAGCGCGCCCGCGATGAAATGCTGTCCGCCGAAGCCGGGATTCACCGACATGACGAGGACCAGGTCGAGCGAGTCGAGCGTATGGTCGAGCCACACGAGCGGAGTCGCCGGGTTGAACACGAGACCCGGCCGGCAGCCCGAATCGCGGATGAGCCGGATCGTGCGGTCGACATGCTCGCTCGCCTCCGGGTGGAAGCTGATGATGTTCGCGCCCGCCTTCGCGAAGTCGGGGACGATCCGGTCGACCGGCTTCACCATCAGGTGCACGTCGATCACCGCCTTCGTGTGCGGCCGGATCGCCTCGCAGACGAGCGGTCCGACCGTGAGGTTCGGGACGTAATGGTTGTCCATCACGTCGAAGTGCACGAAATCGGCGCCCGCGTCGACGACGGCGCATACCTCCTCGCCCAGCCGCGCGAAGTCGGCGGACAGGATCGACGGGGCGATGCAGTAGGTGCGGGGCGGCGGCACGCGAGCGTCGATTCTAGCGGCAAAGGGTCGCCGCGAGCCGCGGCCGCGCAGGCGGGCCTCGCCCGCCTCGTTGTGCGCGGCCGGGTTTTCGGGTGCAATAGGCGGATGACGCCCGCCAAGCGTTACGAGATCAGCGTCGCCGCCGAGTCCCAGTACCTCGCCGACCAGTCGGACGAGCCGGCGGGGCGGTACGTGTTCGCTTACACGATCACGCTGCGCAACACCGGGACCGTCGCGGCGCAGCTGATCAGCCGCCACTGGATCATCACCGACGCCAACAATCAGGTCCAGGAAGTTCGCGGGCGCGGCGTGGTCGGTGAGCAGCCGCTGCTCGCGCCGGGCGAGAGTTACCAGTATTCGAGCGGCGCGGCGATCGCGACGGTGGTCGGAACGATGCGCGGCACCTACCAGATGGTCGCCGACGACGGCACCCGGTTCGATGCACCGATCCCCGAGTTCACGCTTTCCATCCCGCGCACGCTCCACTGAAGCTGCGCTCACTTCTTCATCGTCCACCACACGATGACGCCGGCGATCGCGAGCGCGACCGCCATCTCGAGCAGGATGATCCAGAAGCCTTCCATGCGCGCCGTATACTCTGCGTGAGATGTGGTCGAGCCTGCGCCCCATCCTAGCCTATGCGCTCGCCGCGCTCCTCGCAGCGTGCGCATCGAAGCCTCCGCCAGTCGCTCAAGCGCCCTCGTGCCCGGCGGCTCCGGCGTGCCCGGTCTGTCCCGTCTGTCCCGAGGCACGGCCCGAGCCCCCGAAAGCCCCGACGCTTTCGCCGGCGAGCTTCGACGACCTTCCCGGCTGGCGCGAGGACGACCTCGCGCAGGCGTGGCCGGCGTTTCGTGCGAGCTGCCGCACGCTGCGTTTCCGCGAGCATTGGCGTGGCGCATGCGAGCGCGCGAACGCACTGGAAGCGCCCGGCGCCGCCGCGATCCGCGCGTTTCTCGAGGCGAACTTCGTGGCGTATCGCGTGGCGAACGCCGACGGCAGCATGCAGGGTCTCGTGACCGGCTACTACGAGCCGCTGCTGCGCGGCAGCCGTGAGCGGCGCGCGCCCTACCTGCATCCCCTGTATGCGCCGCCCGACGATCTGCTCGTCATCGATCTCGCCGCGGTGGCGCCCGAGACGAAGAACCTGCGGCTCCGCGGCCGCCTCGACGGGCGGCGCGTCGTGCCGTACTACTCGCGCGCCGAAATCGACGGCGGCGCCGCGCAGGTCGCGGGCAAGGAGATCGTCTACGTCGACGATGCGGTCGAGGCGTTCTTCCTCCAGATCCAGGGTTCGGGCCGCGTGCGACTCGACTCGGGGGTGGAGCTGCGCATCGGCTACGCCGACCAGAACGGTCACGCGTACCAGTCGATCGGCCGTTATCTCGTCGACAAGGGCGAGCTGACGTTGGGCGAGGCCAGCATGCAGGGCATCCTGGCCTGGGCGCGGGCGAATCCGGCCCGGCTCTCCGAGCTGCTCAACCAGAACCCGAGCTACGTCTTCTTCCGCGAACTGCCGCCAGGCGACACCGGGCCGATCGGCGCGCTCGGCGTGCCGCTCATCGCGGAGCGCTCGATCGCGGTGGACCCCCGTTTCGTCCCGCTCGGCGCGCCCGTGTATCTCGCCACGACGCGGCCAAACTCGAACGTTCCGCTCGAGCGACTCGTGATCGCGCAGGACACCGGCGGCGCGATCCGCGGCGCGGTGCGCGCCGACTTCTTCTGGGGGACGGGCGCGGACGCCGGCATGCTTGCCGGACGCATGCGGCAGCAGGGCCGGATGTGGGTGCTGCTGCCGAGAGAGCTGCCGGTAGCCCGGTAACGCCCGCTACTTCCGGCTCGTCTCGTCGAGCATCTTCGAGAGGCGCGGCGCGGACATCAGTCCCGCAACGCGCTGCCCGTCGGCGAAGATGAGCGTCGGCGTGCCGTTGATCCGGTACTTCCGGCTCAGCGCGAGATTCTTCTCGATCGGCGTATCGCAGCGCGCCTTGGACGGCGGCGGCTCGACGTCGTTCAGCATCAGGTCGAGCCACGCCTTCGAGCGGTCCGGCGAGCACCACACCGCCTTGGAGACTGCGGCAGAGTCGGCCGCGATGATCGGCATCAGGAAGACGTGCACCGTCACGTCTTCGAGCTTCGTCAGCTCCTGGTCGAGCCGGCGGCAATAGGGGCAGCGCGGATCCGAGAAATACGCGACCTGGCGCGAGCCGTTCCCGCGCACGATCTTGAACGCCTGCGCGAGCGGCAGGTCGGCGAACCGGATCGCGTTCAGCTTGCGCAGCCGCGACTCGGTGATGTCGGTCTGGGTCTTGTTGTCGATGATGTTGCCGAGGAAGAAATAGCTCGCCGCTTCATCGGTGTAGAGGATCTTCGCGCCGTCGTCCGTCGCGAGCCGGACCTCGTAGAGCCCGAGGAAGCCGGTCCTGGCAACGCCCTCGACCTTCACCTGATCGCCGAGCATCGCCTGGACCGCCTTGCGAATCGCCTCGTCGTCGGCGTGCGCGGCGGCGGTCACGCAGGCGAGGATCAGGCAGGCGGCGAGTTTCCGGAGCATCGTGGCGTCGGCTCTGGGTTGGCTTCAGCCGATCGCGCGGGCGATCAGCAGGTTCTTGACGAGCGCGGAGCGGTCGGTCAGGTTCAGTCCGAGGTTGCGCACACGCGCCGCGGCGGCTCCGGGAAGCGCGAACAGCTTCGCCAGCCCGTCGGTCACCGTGCGCATCGCAAGTATAGCCTCCGCCCGCGAGCGCTCGTAGCGGCGCAGCACCGTCCGGTCGCCGCAGTCGCGGAAAGGTTCACGTCGCGCGAGCGTCTGCGCGAGCCGTTGCGCGTCCCCGAACCCGAGATTGACGCCTTGGCCCGCGAGCGGATGCACGACGTGGGCCGCGTCGCCCACGAGGGCGACACGGGGTGCGATCATCGATTCGGTGGTCATTCGCTGCAACGGGAAGGTCTGTGCCGGTGCAATCAGCTCGAGGTCTCCCAGGATCCCGCGTCCCGCGTCGGCGACGCGGCGGCAGAGCTCGCCGCTGGACAGCCCTGCGAGGTCGCGGCCATGGTCCTCGGACGTGGACCACACCATCGACATGCGGTTCCCCGGCAGCGGCAGATAGGCGAGCACCCCGTCCGCCCGGAACCACTGGAACGCAGTCGCGTCGTGGGACCGGACCGGGGCAAAGTTCGCGACCACGCCGAGCTGGCCGTAGCTCGCTGCGCGCGCGGTGAGCCCGCTCGTCTGCCGCACCCAGGATTGCGCGCCATCCGCCCCGACCACGAGCTCCGCTCGGATCGCCTCGCCGCCTTCCAGCGCGAGCGTCGCCGCGCGGCCGCCGACTTCGAGGCGCTCGCAGCGCGCCGGCGCAACGCGCCGGACGTTCTCGAGGCGCGCGACCCGTTCCCAGAGCGCATACGCGAGCCGCCCGCCCTCGACGATGAAGGCAAGTGTTGCGACACCCGCGTCGTAGGCGGAGAACTCGACGCGCGAGCCGGGTGCATCGCCGAAGATCGCCATCCGCGCGACTGGCTGCACGCGTCTCGCGTCGAACGCGTCCCAGATGCCCAGCTCATGGAGGAATTCGTGCGAGGCCGGGCTCATGGCGTAGATGCGGCTGTCCCAGTCCTCGCCCGGCGGCGCGGGTGGGGCATGCTCCACGAGCGCCACCTCGAGACCGGCGCGCCCGAGCGCCGCAGCCAGGCTTGCGCCGACGAGGCCGGCGCCGACGATCGCGACGTTGCAGTCCACGCCGCGATTCTATCCGCCCGGCATCAGCCGAACGGCTGCGCGCGGATCGAGACCCGCTCCTCCTGCATGGTGCGCCCGAGGAGCTTCACGAGCGCGTACACGGTGTCGATGTGCGGGGTGGGCACGCCGGTGAGCTTGCCGAGCTCGATGACGGCGCCGACCAGCGCGTCGATCTCCGGGTCGCGCCCTGCTTCCACGTCCTGGAGCATCGACGTCTTGTGCTTGCCGACCTTCTCGGCGCCGGCGATGCGCTTCTCCAGCGTCACGCGGAAGCCGATGCCGAGCTTGTTCGCCACGCTCTCCGCCTCGCGCATCATCGCGGTGGCGAGCTCGCGGCTGGGCGGGAACTGGCAGATATCGACCAGCGTCGAGTGCGTGAGCGCGCTGATCGGATTGAAAGTGAGGTTGCCCCACAGCTTCAGCCAGATCTCGGCGCGGATACTGCCGAGCACCGGGGCCTTGAGCCCGGCCCGCGCGAACGTTTCCGCCAGCCGCACGACGCGCGCCGATTCCGAGCCGTCGAGCTCGCCGAGGGGAAAGCGGTCGCCCTCGATGTGGCGCACGACGCCTGGCGCCGTCAGCTCGCACGCCGGGTAGACGACGCAGCCGACTATCCGGGCCGGATCGACCGCGCTCATGATCGCGCCGTCGGGGTCCACGTTCTCGATGCGGCGGCCCTCGAAGGGTCCGCCGTGGCGCTGGAAGTACCACCACGGAATGCCGTTCTGCATCGGCACGATCATGGTGTCGTCGTGCAGCAGGCGATGCAGGTCCTTCGCGATCGGCGCGACCTGGTGCGCTTTCATCGCGAAAATCACGACGTCCTGCGGCCCGGCCTCGGCGAGGCTCGCGGTCGCCTTGATGCCCGGCGCGATGTAGTCCGTGCCGTCGGCCATGGTGAGGCGCATGCCGCGTGCCCGGATGGCCTCCAGATTCGCGCCGCGGGCGATGAGCGTCACGTCCTCGCCCGCCGCGGCGAGCTTGACCCCGACATAGCCGCCGATCGAGCCGGCGCCGACCACGCAGATCTTCATGAAGGCCCCCCTTGGTAATGCGGCGCGCAAGCCGCCACAAATGCGGTAGGAGGAGGAAGTACCAGACCTGCTGCGATGCAGCAATGGCTGCGGTCAAGGTTCGCCGCCTTGACACCCCTGGGAGGGGGCCGGAAAATGCCGCCCCTTCCCGTGGCGAGTTAGCTCAGTGGTTAGAGCAGCGGAATCATAATCCGTTGGTCCGGGGTTCAAATCCCTGACTCGCCACCATTTTCCTCACCGCAGCCGATGAAAATGCCGGTTGTTCAAGGCGCCCCGGCTAGAATGCGGGGTTCGAAACGGCCTTTCAGGAAAGCGATGCGAATCCATCTGTTGTCCTGCCTCGCCGGCGCGCTCCTCGCGGCAGGTGCGGTCGGCGCCCAGACCATCTCGATCCGGACGCTCCCGGAGGACGCGAAGCGAGGAAACCTCTCGCACGTGCGGGAGAACGTGATGACGCTCGACGGCCGCGAAACGACGCTCGCGCCCGGGGCGCAGATCCGCGGCCAGAACAACCTCATCGTGCTGCCGGCGGCGCTGCCCAGGGATTCGCTGGTGAAGTACCAGGTCGACAGGGAAGGTGCGCTCTTCCGCGCATGGGTGCTCACGGCGGATGAGGCGGCGCGGCCCGACAAGTTCGCGCCCGCCGCCGTGCAGGGCCGACCGGTCGAGCAGGTCCTGCCGCAGTACGCGCCGCCACAACCGGCCCGCTTCGGCGACAAGCCGCCGGCGCCCCCGGCGCCGCCGCCCGCTTCGCAGCACTGACACGCGGCCTGCAACCGCCGGGATGACGCCGCGCGTCTACATCCGCACCTTCGGGTGCCAGATGAACGAGTACGACTCGGACAAGATGGCCGACGTGCTCGCCGCCACCGACGGATACGAGCGCTGCGAGCGACCCGAGGACGCCGACCTCATCCTTTTCAACACCTGCTCGGTGCGCGAGAAGGCGCAGGAGAAAGTCTTCGCCGACCTCGGCCGGGTGAAGCACCTGAAACGGGCGCGGCCCGACCTCGTCATCGGCGTGGGCGGCTGCGTCGCGAGCCAGGAAGGCGGCGCGATCGTCGCGCGCGCGCCCTACGTCGACCTCGTGTTCGGCCCGCAGACGCTCCATCGTCTGCCCGAACTCATCGCCGAGCGCCGGCGCACCGGCCGCCCGCAGGTCGACGTTTCGTTCCCGGAGATCGAGAAGTTCGACCGCCTGCCGCCACCGCGCGTCGACGGCCCGAGCGCGTACGTTTCGATCATGGAGGGCTGCAGCAAGTACTGCAGCTTCTGTGTCGTGCCCTACACGCGCGGCGAGGAGGTCTCGCGGCGCTTCGACGACGTGCTCACCGAAATCGCCGACCTGAGCCTGCTGGGGGTGAAAGAGCTGACGCTCCTCGGCCAGAACGTGAACGCCTACCGCGGGCGGATGGATGACGGAACCATTGCCGATTTCCCGTTGCTCCTCGACTACGTGGCCGAGGTCCCGGGCATCGAGCGCCTTCGCTTCACGACGTCCCATCCGCGCGAGTTCTCGCCGCGACTCATCGACTGCTACGCGCGCATCGACAAGCTCGTGTCGCACGTGCATCTCCCGGTGCAGTCGGGGTCCGACCGCGTGCTCGCGGCAATGAAGCGCGGCTACACCGCGCTCGAGTACAAGGCGATCGTCCGGGCGTTGCGG
Source organism: uncultured beta proteobacterium (assembly GCA_963744255.1). GTDB lineage: Bacteria > Pseudomonadota > Gammaproteobacteria > Burkholderiales > SG8-39 > DATEDA01. The sequence continues at coordinate 51,825 of CAVUSZ010000051.1, read as the reverse complement.
GCGATCCGGCCGGAGGTCTCGATCTCCTCGGACTTCATCGTCGGCTTTCCCGGCGAGAGCGAGCGCGACTTCGAGCAGACCCTCGCGCTTGTCGAGGACGTCGGGTTCGACGCTTCGTTCGCCTTCGTCTACAGCCGCCGCCCCGGCACGCCGGCCGCGGAGCTCCCCGACATTGCGCCGCCGGACGAGAAGCTCGCGCGACTGCATCGCCTGCAGGCGGCTCTCGAACAGCACGCGCAGAGAATCGCCGCGGCGATGGTCGGCACGGTGCAGCGCGTGCTCGTCGAAGGCCGCGCAAGAAAGGACCCGGCCGAGCTGTGCGGCCGTACCGACAACAACCGCGTCGTGAACTTCGCCGGCCACCCGCGCCTCCTCGGCAGCTTCGTCGAGGTCCTGATCGACGAGGCGCGCTCGCACAGCCTCCGGGGTACCGTCTCGACCCGCGAGCCCGCGCGCGCGGTCGCGGCGACACTGCCAGAATAAGCACTCCGCTCCCTCTTGCGCCCGGCATTGAAGGCCAAGCCCGTCGAAGTCACGCTCGCCCCGGCGGACAACCAGCGCCTCGCGAACCTGTGCGGCGCACTCGACGAGAACCTCCGCCAGATCGAAACCGCGCTCGACGTGACGATCGCGCGCCGCGGCGAGCGCTTCACGCTTCGCGGCGAGCCCGACCGCACCGCGCGGGCCGCCGAGCTGCTCGAGAAGTTCTACTCCGGCGCGGGGCGGGAGCTGACCATCGACGACATCCAGCTCGGCCTCGTCGAGGCGCGCGCGCCGCGCGAGGAGGACGCGCTCGAGACGCCGGTGCTCCACACCCGCCGCCCCGACCTGCATGGCCGCACGCCGCGCCAGCGGGAGTACCTGCGCAACATCGTCGATCACGACATCACCTTCGCGGTCGGCCCGGCCGGCACCGGCAAGACCTATCTCGCGGTCGCCTGCGCGGTCGACGCGCTCGAGCGCGAGGCCGTAAAGCGGATCGTGCTCGTGCGGCCTGCGGTCGAAGCCGGCGAGCGGCTCGGCTTCCTTCCCGGCGACCTCGTCGCCAAGGTCGATCCGTACCTGCGTCCGCTCTACGACGCGCTCTACGACCTCGCGGGCTTCGAGAAGGTGCAGCGCAACTTCGAACGCGGCACGATCGAGATCGCGCCGCTCGCGTTCATGCGCGGGCGCACGCTCAACCAGTCGTTCATCATCCTCGACGAGGCGCAGAACACGACGCCCGAGCAGATGAAGATGTTCCTGACGCGGATCGGCTTCGGGACCAAAGCGGTGGTCACCGGCGACGTCACGCAGATCGACCTCGCGCGCGGGCAGAAGAGCGGGCTCGTCGAGGCCCAGGGGATTCTCGCCGGGGTGCGCGGGATCGCGTTCACCCGATTCGGCTCGGAGGACGTCGTCCGCCACCCGCTGGTGGCGCGGATCGTGAATGCGTACGAGGTGTACGAGCGCGGCGCGCGGGCAGCGCGCGGCGAGCGCGGCGACGGGCATGGCCGATGATGGGCGCGGCGGGCGCCTCGAGCTCGCCGTCCAGTACGCCGCACGGCGCGCAGGGCTGCCGGCGCCGACGAGCATCGCGATCTGGCTCGCGGCAGCGCTGCCCCGACGCCGGGCGCGGATCACGGTGCGATTCGTCGGCGACGCCGAAGGGCGCCGGCTCAACCGGGACTACCGCGGCCGCGACTATCCGACCAATGTGCTCACCTTCGGCTACGGCGGCCGCGGGCTCGCCGGAGACATCGTGCTCTGCGCGCCGGTGATCGCGCGCGAGGCGCGGGAGCGAGCGCTTCCTTTCCGCGCGCATTGCGCGCACCTCGCGGTGCACGGCGCGCTGCATCTCGCCGGCCACGACCACGAGCGCGGCCGGGATGCGGCGATAATGGAGTCCGCGGAACGGCGGATCCTGGCGCGGCTGGGATTCGACGATCCCTACCGGCGCTAGCGCCCCCGGACCGTTCCCCATGGACGACAGCCCTCCTCACAAACCCTCCCTCCTCGAGCGCCTCGGCGCGCTCATCATGCGCGAGCCCGAGGACCGCGAGCAGCTGATCCAGCTCTTGCGCTCGGCCTACGACCGCAACCTCCTCGACGCCGACGCGCTCACGATGATCGAGGGCGCGATCCAGGTCTCGGAAACCCGGGTGCGGGACGTGATGATCCCGCGGGCGCAGATGGACGTGATCGACATCAACGAGCCGCCCGACCGGTTCATCCCGCACGTCATTGCCACCGCCCACTCCCGCTTTCCCGTCATCGATCGCGACCGCGACCACGTGATCGGCATCCTGCTCGCGAAGGACCTGCTGCGCTACTACGCGGGCGAGGAGGAGTTCAACGTGCGCGAGATGCTGCGCCCCGCCATCTTCATTCCGGAGTCGAAGCGGCTGAACGTGCTCCTGCGCGAGTTTCGCGCGAGCCGCAACCACATGGCAATCGTCGTCGACGAGTACGGCGGCGTCGCCGGGCTCGTCACGATCGAGGACGTGCTCGAGCAGATCGTCGGCGACATCGAGGACGAGTACGACTTCGACGAGGTCGAGGACAACATCCTCCGCGAGAAGGGTGGGCGCTGGCGCGTGAAAGCGCAGACGCAGATCGCCGACTTCAACGAGGTCTTCAAGACCAGCTTCCCCGACGAAGAGTTCGACACGGTCGGCGGACTGGTGATCAGCCGCTTCGGCCGGTTGCCGAAGCGCGGCGAGTCGACGACGATCGACGGCCTGAAGTTCCAGGTGCAGCGCGCCGACAGCCGGCGGCTGCATACGCTGCTCGTCGAGCGGGCAAAGGCCCCGACGGGGGCATGACGGCGGCGGCCTCGAGCGCTGCCCGGCTCGCGGCCGCATTCGCGCTCGGCGCCGTCTCGGTCGCCGCTTTCGGCGACTGGTCCCTCTCGCCGCTTGCGCTCGCGGCGTTCGCGGCGCTCGCGTGGCTTTGGCTCCGCGCGCCGTCGCCGCGCGCCGCGGCCGCCCTCGGGTTCGCGTTCGGCGCCGGCCTCTTTCTCGTCGGCGTGAGCTGGGTCTACGTCAGTCTGCACGACTTCGGTGGCCTGCCTGCGCCCCTCGCTGGCCTAGCTACCCTTCTCTTCTGCCTCTACCTCGCGGCGTATCCGGCAGCGGTCGGCTGGGCGCAGGCGAAGCTCGCCGCCGCCGCGCCGGTGCGGCTCATGCTGGTGATCCCCGCGCTCTGGACGCTCGCCGAGTGGCTCCGCGGCTGGGTATTGACCGGGTTCCCGTGGCTCGCGCTCGGTTACTCGCAGCTCGACGGGCCCCTCGCGGGCTTCGCGCCGGTTCTCGGGGTGTTCGGCGTGTCGTTCCTCGCCGCTGCGATCGCAGGCGCGCTCGTCGCGCTCTTCGTCGTGCGCAGCGTGCCGCGCGTCGGCGCGATCGCGGTGATCGCGGCGGTCGCGCTCGGCTTCGGATTGCGCGCCGTCGACTGGACCGCCCCGCAGGGCGAGCCGCTCGACGTCGCATTGCTTCAGGGCAACATCCCGCAGGCGCTGAAGTTCGTTCCGGGCCGCTATCGGGAGACGCTCGACACGTACGCGCGGCTTGCCGGCAGCACGAAGGCGCGTCTCGTCGTGCTCCCCGAGACCGCGATACCGCGGTTTCTCGGCGAAGTCGACCCCGTGTATCTCGAGACGCTCGCCGCGCCGGTCGCCGCGCGCGGCGGCGACGTGCTCATCGGCGTGCCCCTGCTCGACAAGGCGGGGCGCTATTACAACGCCGTCGTGAGCTTCGGCGCCTCGCCGCAACAGATCTACGCGAAGTCGCATCTCGTCCCGTTCGGCGAGTTCGTGCCGACCGGGTTCGGCTGGCTGGTCGCAATGATGCGGATTCCGCTCGGCGAGTTTGCACGCGGTGCCCCGGACCAGAAACCGCTCGCGGTCGCGGGCCAGCGCGTCGCCGTGAACATCTGCTACGAGGACGCATTCGGTGAGGAGATCATCCGCCAGTTGCCCGAGGCGACGCTGCTCGTGAACGTCAGCAACGTCGCGTGGTTCGGCGACTCGCTTGCCCCCATGCAACACCTCCGGATCTCGCGGATGCGTGCCGTCGAGACCGGGCGCTTCATGCTGCGCGCGACGAACACCGGCGTCACCACGATCGTCGCGCCGGACGGCGCGGTCGCCGGCCGCCTTCCTTCCTTCACCGAAGGGTTGCTCGAAGGGCTGGTCCGGGGCCATGCGGGCGCGACGCCGTACATCGTCGCGGGGAATCGGCCGGTCGTCGTGGCCTGCCTTGCGATGCTCGCCGCGGCGGCGGTCCGCGTCCGGTCAAAACGCCGTCGCGACGCGGACTTGGGTGCGAATCCTTGACCGCGCACGTACCGCATCCGGGTCCCGACTCGGGCGTCGCGCGCCGACGGGCTTTCCAGGGGCGCGACGAGGAGTAAACTAATAGCCGCGGCGCGGTGCCGCGACCTTCATCCCCGGGTTTCCATCCTGAATTTTCCGCGCAAAGGAGGCTGCAATGACTGACGCAGAGATCGAGGTGCTTAGGGAAAGAATCAGCTCGCTACGAACCGAGCACCACGATCTGGACGCGGCGATCGCGCGAATGGAAGAAAGCAGGATCTTCGAGGACGAACAGCTGCACCGGCTGAAGAAGAAGAAGCTGTTCCTGAAGGATCAGATCGTCTCGCTCGAGCACAAGCTCGACGGCGAGACGCATCACTAGAGACCGGGGAACCTCTCCCCGCCCACGTAACCCGCGCGCCGGGTCGCATGGCGCGCCCACTCTCATTTCTTTATGGGCACCACCATCGAGCTCACTGCGGCCGACGGCCACCGATTCGCGGCATATCGCGCCGAGCCCGCGGGCAAGCCCCGCGGCGCGCTGGTCGTCATCCAGGAGATCTTCGGCGTCAACAGCCACATCCGCGGCGTCGCGGACGGCTATGCCGCCGACGGCTATTTCGCGATCGCGCCAGCTCTCTTCGACCGGACCGAGCGCGGCCTCGACATCGGCTACTCGCAACCTGAGATCGAGCGCGGCCGCGCGATCATGCAAAAGGTCCCGCTTGACGACGCGCTCAAGGACGCCGCCGCCTCGATCGAGGCCGTGGCTCCCGCGGGCAAGGTCGGGATCGTCGGTTACTGCTGGGGCGGGACGGTCGCTTGGGCGGCGGCGGCAAAGCTCGACGGGCTCGCTTGCGCAGTCTCCTACTACGGCGGTGGCGTCGCGGCCAATTCGGCCCTGCAGCCGAAGGTCCCGGTGATGTTCCACTTCGGCGAGACGGATCACGCGATCCCGCTGGACGCGGTGGAGAAGGTCCGCGCGGCGCATTCGACGCAAGTTTTCCATCTCTACCCGGCCGGCCACGGCTTCAACTGCGACCAGCGCGGCTCGTATCACGCCGAGAGCGCCAAGCTCGCGCGCACTCGCACCCTCGAGTTCCTGCGACGGTACGTCGGTTAGTGGCGCGGCATCAGTCGCGCCATCAGACTGTTCGCCCCGACAGCGAGCACGAAGACGAGGATCAGCACGGCATAGAGTTGTGGCACGCGGAAGTGGTTGTAGTGCTCGATCGCGAGATGGCCGAGACCCGCTGCCGAGAGCTTGATCTCGGCGAGCAGGACGCCGACCACCGCGAGCCCGAAGCCGAGCCGCATGCTCGTCACCAGCGACCGGCGCAGCGCCGGGAGATAGATCCGTAGCGCCATCTGCCACCCCGTGAGGCGGAAGCTCCGCCCGACCCGCACCAGCACCGGGTCCACCTGCCGCACGCCCGCGGCGGTGTTGATCGCGACCGGGAAGAACGCCGACAGCGCACCAAGCGCCACCTTCGATGCGATCCCGGTGCCGAAGAAGAGCATCGCAATCGGCAGGAACACGATCTTCGGCGCGGTCGCAAAGCCGTTCAAGTAGGGCGCGGCGGCGTCGCCGAGGAAACGCCGCGCCCCGAGCGGCACGCCGACCGCGATGCCGGCAGCGAACCCGATCGCGAAGCCGGCGCCGACCTCCCACGCGGTGACCGCGAGATGGCGCCAGGTCCCCGGGTCGACCACGAGGCCCGCGAACGCGATCACGACCTTCTCGAGTGGCGGGACGACGTCCTCGTAGAGCAAGCCCGATCGCGCAAGGCACTCCCACGCGACGAGGATCGCGGCGATCGTGACGAGGCGGATCCGCGCGACCCGTGCGCCCCCGCGGGCGGCGGACGCCGGCGGCGGGGCGGCTAACGCGGTCTCAGCCATGTCTCGATCCGCGCGAGCGCGGCGAGGACGAGCCAGCTCACCGCGACGATCAGCAGGATCGCGGCGTACATCGCCGGGATCTCGTAGCGGAAATACATCTCCGACACGACCCGCCCCAGGCCGCCGAAGTCGATCAGGAACTCCATGCCGATGATGTTGACGAGCGCGTAGATCAGCCCCAGCCGCAGGCCGGTGAAGATCGCCGGCACTGCAGCCGGGAAAGCGATGCGCGCGAGCGCCTGCGCGCCGGAAAGGCGAAAGCTGCGGCCGACGTCGAGCAGCACCTTGGGCACGCCGAGGAACGCTTCGCGCGTCTTGAGCGTCACCGGAATCACCGCGGCGATGAAGCCGACGAAAATCGTCGTCGCATACCCGCGGCCGAAGATCACGAGGAAGAGTGGAAATAGCAGGATCGTCGGCGCCGCGAACGCCGCGCCGATCCACGGCTCGTACGCCCGGCCGAGCGCGGGCTTCCGCCAGAGGAGATAGCCCCAAGGGATGCCGACGAGCGCCGCTCCTGCGGTCGCCGCGAGCGCCTGGCCCAGCGTGAGGGCAAACGGCTGCACGACGAAACCCTCGGCCCAGAGCTTCGCGTATCCCGCCGGAAGACGGGACGGCGGCGCGATCACCAGCGCAGAGACGAGCCCCGCGCGGATCGCGCCCTCGAGGAGCGCGGCGACCGCGGCGACGCCGGCGAGCCCCGCGCGCGCCGCCGTCATGGGCTCACTTCGCCTCGAACACGAAATCGAAGAGGAGCTTCTGCGCTTCGGCCTCGCCGAGCGGCTTCTCGAGTTGCTTCTGCTGGAGCGCCTCGGCGAGGTTCTGCTTGAGTCCCCTCACCGGCCAGCCCGCGACCGACTGCTTCGGAAAGCTGTCGAACGTCTGCTGCGCGATCTGGGACGGGACCTTGTTGAACTGGGCGTAGAACGCGATCGATTTCTCGGGATTCGCGTACACCCACTCGATCGACTCGTGATAGGCCTTCATGAAGCGGCGCGCGACGTCGCGCCGGCCGGTGAGGAACTTCGTGCCCGCGGCATTCACGCGCACCGTCTGGTCGTTGAGCGCCGGGACGTCCGACCCGCGCGCGATGATCCGGATCTTGCCCTCCGCGACGAGGTCCAGGTTGAAGTGAGGCACCGCCCAGCCTGCGTCGAGCTGGCCCGACATCACCAGGGTGCGCGTATCCGGAATGCCGCCGGCGGAGACGAGTTTGGGCTTCACCCCGGCGTGCTCGGCGATCGCGAGCGCGACCTGCTCCGAAGACGCGCCCGGCCGCGAGTACGCCATGGTGCGGCCGTTCATGTCCTGCATCGTCTTCACGGGGCTGTCGGCGCGGACGTACCAGTAGAGATCCGGTGCGCCGGTCATCTGCGCGCTCACGATCCTCACCGGCGCGCCCTTCACGATCGCACCGATCACGCCGGGGATGCCGTTCGCGACCGCGACATCGGCGCTGTCGGTGATCACCGCCTGCAGCGTTTCCGCGCCGCCGCGCGTCCAGGTGATCTCGACGTCGATGCTTTCGCGCTTGAAGATCCCGGCCTCCACCCCCTGCGAGATGAACAGCGTGTCCCAGTTGCCGCGCTGGCCGACGGCCGCGCGGACCTTGTCCTGCGCGGCGGCGGCGCCCGCAAGCGCCGCGGCGATTCCGACCCCTGCGACAGCTCTCAGGACAGCACCCATCGCTCCCTCCTCCGTTGCTCAGACCCGCGCTTCGGTGTCCTGCATTCCGCGCGAGGCCTCCTCGCGGAGGTCGTTCCAGATCGCGGCGACGAGCCGCCCGAACTCGGGGCTTGCCACGATCGCCGACGTGCGGGGTCGCGGCAGGTCGATGTCCACGATGCGCTTCACCCGCCCCGGCCGGTAGGTCATGACGACGACCTGGTCGGCTAGCTGCACCGCCTCGGTGATGCTGTGGGTGATGAGCAGCGTCGTCTGCCCGAGCTCGCCGTGGAGGCGCAGCACCTGGTCGCCGAGCAGGAGCCGCGTCTGCTCGTCGAGCGCGCCGAAGGGCTCGTCCATCAGCAGCAGCTTGGGCTCGCAGGCGAGCGTGCGCGCGATCGCCGTGCGCTGGCGCATGCCGCCGGAGAGCTCCGACGGGTAGCGGTCCTCGAAGCCGTCGAGACCGACGAGCTTGAGCAGCGCCTGCGCGCGAGCGCGCCGCGCCGGCTTCGGCATGCCGGCGACATCGAGCGGGAACGCGACGTTCTCGAGCGTCGTGAGCCAGGGAAAGGTCGACTCTTCCTGGAACACCATGCCGACGTGGCGATGCGTGCCATCGACCGCGTGCCCGTCGATCAGCACCCGGCCTTCGTAGCCGTCGACGAGGCCGCCGATGATGTTGAAGAGCGTCGACTTGCCGCAGCCGCTCGGCCCGATCACCGCGACAAAGCGCCCCTGCGGGACCTCGAGTGCGACGCCGTCCACGGCGGTGAGCTCACCGCCGGGGATCGCGAAGCGCTTCGTGATGCGCTCTAGCGTGAGCACGAGAGCTCAGGTCTTGCCGGTGCGCAGCATGCCAGTGGACATCGTCCCGTGGTACCCGGTGGCAACGCGCGCATCCACCACCGCAACCGCGCCGCCGCGCACGGCGTCGATCGCTGCGCGCAGCGCCGGGGCAAGCTCGCCCCGGTCGCTCACCGGGCCGAACCCGAGCGCGCCCTGAGCGCGCGCCATCGCCGCGAGGTCGATGTCCGGTCCGTCGATGCGCTGGCCGATCCAGCGGTTCTCGACCGGCCGGCCGCGCTCGCGCGCGACCCGTTCCTGGTGCAGCTCGTCGTTGAAGAACGAGCGGTTGTTCGCAACGACGACGAGGAGCGGAATCCGGTAGTGCGTCGCCGTCCAGAACGCGGTGACACCCATCAGGAAATCGCCGTCGCCCATGAACGCGACCGGGATGCGGGCCGAGCCGCGGAGTGCAAGCGCCGCGCCGACCGCCATGCCGGGGCCGGAGCCGATCCCGGCGCCGCCGTCGTAACCGATGAAGTCGAGCGGGTGGCGGAACGCCCGGTAGTCGCCGCCCCAGCTGAGCGGCACGCGGACGAAGCATGCGTCGGCGTCGCCGAGCGCGTCGTTGAGCGTTGCCGCCACGGTCGCGACCGTGAGCCCACTGTCCACCGGCGCTGGCGCAGGCGCCGGTCGCGCAGGTACCGACGCTGCCGGCACCGTCCGCTCGAGCGCCGCCATGAGCAGCGGCACCGCGACATCGGGTTCGGCGAGCAGATGGCAATCGACCGGCGGCAGCCCTTGGTGGTCCATGCTCCACCCGCGGTGAGCGTGGAGATCGACCGACGCCTGGATCACCCTCGCCGCCACCGGCGCGGCGCCGTATGCACTCTTCAGCACGCCGGCGAGATCGTTCCAGTCGAGGCTGAGGATCACGTCGGCCGAGCGCACGAGTTCGGCGCCCGCCGGCGAGAGGAAGGTCGCGGGCGGCACCGGATGCAGCGGGTGATCGGTCGGAAACGCTGCCGCCTGCTTGATGTCAGTCATCACGCGCGCGCCGAGCTTCTCGGCGAGGGCGACGCGCTCGCGCCACGCCTCGCCGCCGCGACCGACCCGGCCGGCGAGGATCAGGGGCTGCGCGGCGCTGCCGAGCAGCTTCGCCGCGTGCTCGATTGTCGCCGGCAAGGGCTGCGCCGGCGGCGGCGGCGTGAAGCGGGACGCATCGGGCGCAGGCGGGGCCGCGTCGAGCCGCGACTCCTGCAGCCCGGCGTCGAGGCACACGTACACGGGCCCGCGCGGCGCGGTCCGGGCAAGAAGCGCCGCGCGCATGATCGACTCCTGCGCCGCCGCGGCTGAAGCGGGCTGGTCGTCCCACTTGGTGTAGTCGCGCACGAGCGCGCCCTGGTCGCGCGCGGTGTGGATCCAGTCGATCCACGGCCGCCGCTTCGCCGCGTCGACCGGACCGGTCGCGCCGAGCACGAGCACCGGCACGCGGTCGCACCAAGCGTTGAAGATCGCCATCGTTGCGTGCATCAGCCCGACGTTGGCGTGCACGGCCGCGGCCATCATCCGCCCCGACACGCGGTAGTAGCCATGAGCGATCGCCACCGTGTGCTCCTCGTGCAGGCAGAGCAACATCTGCGGCCGCTCGTTGCCGAGGTAGTTGACGAGACTGTCGTGGAGGCCGCGGAAGCTCGCGCCGGGGTTGAGTGCGACGAACGGGACCTCCAGCGCACGCAAGGCGGCGGCGACGGCGTCGCTGGCCCACCAGGTTGCCGGCGCGGTCGGCGGCAGCGGGGTCTCGAGCGCAGGTGCGGGCGTCACGCCGTTCTTCATGTCCATCGCGCGTATCCGGTTGGTTCGCGGATCCCGATCATGGCGCGGTCACTATAGCGTGCGGGCTACGGTTGATCCATCCGGGCCGGCGAGCCGCGGCCGGCCCTACTGTCGGGTCGCGCGGTCGGGCGCATCTACGCCGTGTGGGCAGGGGCTTGCCCGCGGACTGTCATGCGCCCGGCCGGCGACCGCACGTAGCCGAGATCGAAGTAGACCCACCTGTATCGTGCTAACATCGCTTCCATCCCACTGAAGCCCGGTCCGAGGCAGACGGTTCAGTCTCGCACCGGCGAGATCGTCCGCATGCCGCAGACCGCCGCGCGCCGCCGCAGCCGACCCGCCGTCGACGCCCGCGAGCGCATCCTCCAGACCGCTTACGACCTCTTCTCCCGCCACGGGATCCGGGCGGTGGGCGTCGACACCGTGATCGCCCGTTCGGGCGTGGCGAAGATGACGCTCTACCGCCACTACCCCTCGAAGGACCACCTCGCGCTCGCGTTCCTGCGGCGCCGGGAGGAGCTGTGGACCCGCGCCTGGCTGCAGACGGAGGTGGAGCGCCGGGGCGGCTCGCCGCGCGAGCGCCTGCTCGCCATCTTTGACGTGTTCGACAAGTGGTTCCGGCGCGCCGACTTCGAAGGCTGCTCGTTCATCAACGTCCTCCTCGAGATCGACGACCGGACGCACCCAGTACGGAGCGCCACCGTTCACCACCTGGAGGTGATTCGCTCGTTCCTGCGGCAGCTCGCCGCGGATGCCGGGGTGCGCGATCCCGACGGCTTCGCGCGGCAGTGGCACATCCTGATGAAGGGGTCGATCGTCGCCGCCGGCGAGGGTGACCGAGACGCCGCGCGACGGGCGCGGGACATCGGCTCGCTCCTCCTGGCGCGGGAGGAAGCGGGAGTAGAACGAACGTGATCGCGTTTCCCGACCAACTGCACCGGCGGGACGAGGCGCTCGCCGCCGACAGCGAGCGGCTGCGAAACGAGCCCGACGATCTGGAGGCGGCCGTCGCCTCGCTCGAGCGGGCGCTCGAGGATCGGACGCGGGCATTGCGCGCGGCGGCAAGCGCGCTCGCGACGGCCGAGGAACGCGAGCGGCGGCAGCTCGCGCGCGATCTGCACGACGATCTCGCCCAGCTGCTCAGCGTCGCGCTCCTCAAGATCGAGCTGTTGGCAAGAAGCACGAGCGACGCCACTTCGCGCCGGAACCTGCACGAAGTGGGGGAGCTCGTCGACCAGGCCGGGCGCGCTGCCCGATCGCTCGTGTTTCAGCTGAGTCCGGCGGTGCTCGACGAGCTCGGCCTGGTTGCCGCGCTGCAGTGGCTTGCCGCCGAGATGCGGCGCGTGCACGGGCTGGCGGTCGAGATCGCCGACGACGGCCAGCCCAAGCCGCTCGGACGGGTCGAGCGTTCGATCCTGTTTCGTGCCGTGCGCGAGCTCTTGATCAACGTCGCCAAGCACGCCCAGCAGGACGCGGCACGGGTCGAAGCCCGGCGCGACGGCAGCGCGATCGTGCTGACGGTGGAAGACGGCGGCGCCGGCTTCGACCCGGAAGTGGTCATGCGCCGCCGCCCGGTCGGCTTCGGGCTCGCGAGCGTGCGCGAACGGTTGCGCTTCATCGGCGGGGCCGCCGAGGTCGCGAGCAGGCCCGGGAGCGGAACGGTGGTGACGCTGACCGCGCCGCTGCAAGCGGTCGACGCCGCAGAGGACGTGCGTTGACCGTTCGCGTCGCCCTCGTCGACGATCACCGGATGCTTCGCGAAGCGCTGCGCGGCCTGCTTGCGGCCGAGCGTGACATCGCGGTTGTCGGGGAAGCCGGCGACGGCCGCGCGGCGCTCGAGCTCGTCGCACGGATCGGGCCCGACGTGCTGGTGCTCGACGTGGGCCTGCCCGACATGAGCGGCACCGAAGTCGCGCGGCAGCTGCGTATCTGCGGGACGCCGGCGAGGATACTCGCGCTGTCCGCGCACGGCGACAAGCGGTGCGTGCAGGAGATGCTCAAGGCCGGCGCCGACGGCTACGTGACGAAGAGCGCCGCGGCGGAGGAGCTCCCGCGCGCGATCCGCGCCCTCGCCGCCGGGCAGGGTTTCTTGTCGCCCGAGGTCGCGCGCACGGTCCTGAACGGCTACGAGTCCGGCGCAGCGCGCACCGCGCCGCCGCCCACTTGTCTCGGCGCGCGCGAATGCGTCGTGCTCAAGCTGATCACCCAGGGCGAGCACTCGCCGGCGATCGCCGCGCAGCTCGGTATCTCGGTCGCCACGGTCGAGGTGCACCGGCGCAACATCATGCGCAAGCTCGATCTCCATTCGGTGGCGGCGCTCACGCGGTACGCGATCAGGGAAGGCCTGACCTCGCCCTGAGGCGACGGCTACCGGTTTACCGGTAGCGTCGCTACCACGATCCGCGGATTTTCCTCCGCGCGGCCGTCAACGAGAATTGACGGCCGCCGTCCCGGTCGGCAACCCATGGAGGAGACAGAATCATGGCCAGCTATGATCCGCGGACCCATACGGGAATTCCGACCGAGCCCGTTGGTTCCCTGCCCCGGCCTGCCAAGCTTCAGGCCGCGTACGCTGCCTACGATGCCGCCAAGATCATCCAAAGAGCAGCTGGAAGCCGAGCAGGAAGAGGCCGTCCGGGATTCGATCAAGCGCTTCGAGGCCACCGGGTCGCCGATCATCTCGGACGGCGAGCAGCGATGGTCGAGCTTCGCGACCTATCCGATTACCGACACGCTCGCAGGGACCGGCCTTGCTCCCAATCTCGCCGGGGGCGGCCAGTACTTCGCCATCTTCGCCGACGGGCACCACCGGCAGCTGCCCCGCCTGACGGGCGGCCCGTTCCGGTACAAGACGTTCGCGGCCGACACGCTGGCGAAATCGATCAAGCTCGCCAAGAAACCGATGAAGCAGGCGGTCATCGCGCCCTCGATGCTCGCCCTCCTCTATCCCCTGGATCAGGAGGTGCCCGGCTATTCCCGGGCACAGTTCGAGGAAGACCTGTGCAACGAGTGCGAGAAGGACATCCGGCGCGCCTTCGCGGCCGGAGCGGCCAGGGTCTCGGTCGATTTCACCGAGGGGCGGCTCGCTACGCGGAACGATCCCCGGAACCCATGGACGGGCCGCAACATGCTCCCGCACTTCATCGAACTCAACAACCGCGTGATCGACCGTTTCACGCCGGAGGAGCGGATGCGGATCGGCGTCCACACCTGCCCCGGGGGCGACCGCGATTCGGTACACAGCGCCGACGTCGATTACAACGATCTGCTCCCGAGCATGTTCAAGATCAACGCCGGATACTTCCTGATCCAGCTCGCGAGCGAGCGGACCGGGAGCGGGTGCACAAGCTGATCGGGCAGCACAGCCGTGACGACGCCAACGGGGTCGCGCAGATGTGCTACGTCGGCGTTTGCGTGACGCAGAGCCCGCGGCCCGAGAGCCCGCAGGAGATCTGCGATCACCTGGTCGCGGCCGCGAAACACATCCCGAAGGAGCGCCTCGGCTCGACGGATGACTGCGGGTTCTCGCCGTTCAGCATCGACGAGAAGCCCAATCACGGTTCGCCGGACTACGCGCGGGAAATCGCGTTCCAGAAGATCAAGAACCGCATCGACGGAACGCGGATGGCCGCGGAGAAGCTCGGCGTGAAGTGAGCGGGCGGCGGCCGATCGGCGCACGCGCCGAACCGCATCGGCCTGTGCAGCACCCGGGCGTGGTACGCCACGGTTCCTTGGCGCCGGTCGATTCCTAGCGGCCCCTCCCCGCCCGGGGATCGACCGGCGCGCCTTTCATGACATGAACGCCTGGGCCGTGCTTGCGAGCGTCCTGGTCGTCCACGTCCTGGCCATGGTTAGCCCGGGGCCGAACGTTCTCATCGTCACGCGGACCGCGGCGAGCCAGACCCGCCGCGCCGGTGTCTGCGCCGCACTCGGAATCGCGGCCGGCGCCGGCCTGTTGTCGAGTGCGGCGCTGCTTGGCCTTAGCGTTCTGCTCGCCCGATTCGCCTGGCTGCATCACGGGCTGAAGCTCATCGGCGGCGGCTACCTCGTATTCCTGGGCATCAGGCTGTGGCGCGCTGCCGACTCGCGCCTGGCGCCCGCCTTCCCCGAACGCACCGTCCTGCACACCGATTCGCAAGCCTTCAGGCTGGGTCTGCTGACGAATCTGACCAATCCCAAAGCACTTCTCTTCTACAGCAGCGTGTTCGCGGCGCTGCTCGCGCCCGACTCGCCGCCCTGGCTCAAGCTCGCGGCAGTCGGTGTCATCATCGTCGACTCGACCGGCTTTCACGTCGCCCTTGCCTGTCTCTTCTCGACGCCGCGGGCGCAAGCCGGCTATCAGCGCATCAAGCCGTGGGTGGATCGGATCGCCGGCACCGCACTTGCGGTGCTCGGCCTGCGGCTCATGCTTCCACCGCGCTGACCGTGCGACGCTGGCGCTGCCTATGGTGCGGCCTCGTCTACGACGAGGCACTCGGTCTCCCCGAGGCTGGGATCGCGCCGGGCACGCAGTCGGCGGACATCCCTGACGGGTGGCTGTGCCCCGATTGTCGTGCGCCGAAGGCCGACTTCAGGATGGTGGAGATGACGACCGACTGACCGGGGGTGCGAGCGGCCCGCCGTTCGTCCCGGGCGAAGCCGGTAGAATCGCGGCCTTCGCCGACCGCGCCCGCTCGATCCACGTGCTCTTCCAGGACGTCATCCTCCGCCTGCAGCAGTTCTGGGGCGAGCGCGGCTGCGTGCTGATGCAACCGTACGACATGGAAGTCGGCGCCGGCACGTTCCACACCGCGACGTTCCTCCGCGCGATCGGGCCGGAGCCGTGGAGCGCCGCGTACGTGCAGCCCTCGCGGCGCCCGAAGGACGGCCGCTACGGCGAGAACCCGAACCGGCTCCAGCACTATTACCAGTATCAGGTGGTGCTGAAGCCCGCGCCCGCCGACATCCAGGACCAGTATCTCGACAGCTTGCGCGCACTCGGCATCAACCCCGCCGAGCACGACATCCGCTTCGTCGAGGACGACTGGGAATCCCCGACGCTCGGCGCGTGGGGGCTCGGCTGGGAAGTGTGGCTCGACGGCATGGAGGTGACGCAGTTCACGTACTTCCAGGAGGTCGGCTCCCTCGCGTGCAAGCCCGTGCTCGGCGAGATCACCTACGGTCTCGAGCGGCTGGCGATGTATCTCCAGGGCGTCGACAACGTCTTCGACCTGGTTTGGACCCCCGGTGTGACATACGGCGACGTCTATCGCCAGAACGAGGTCGAGCAGTCGAAGTACAACTTCGAGGAAAGCGATCCGCGGTGGCTGCTCGGCCTCTTCGGCGACTGCGAGCGCGAAGCCAAGCGCCTGATGGCGGCGGAGCTCGCGCTTCCGGCGTACGAGATGGTCATGAAGTGCTCGCACACCTTCAATCTGCTCGACGCGCGCGGCGCGATCTCGGTCACGGAGCGCGCGGCGTACATCGGCCGGGTGCGGGCGCTGGCGCGTGCGGTCGCGCTGGGCTACTACGAGTCGCGCGAACGGCTCGGTTTTCCGATGCTCAAGAAGGGGGCGCAGTGAAGGCCTCCCTCCTCGTCGAGCTCCTCACCGAGGAGCTGCCGCCGAAGACGCTGCGCGCGCTCGCCTACGCCTTCGCCGACGCGTTCGTCGCTGGCCTTCGCGGCGCGGGCTTCGCGTCGGCCGAAGGCGGGTTCGCCGTCTACGCGACGCCGCGGCGTCTCGGCGTCCTGGTGGGCGACATCGCGTCGCCGGCGCCCGACCGCGGCGTCGTGGCGAAAGGGCCGTCGGTGAAAGCGGGCCTCGGCGCGGACGGTACGCCCTCACAGGCGCTGCTCGGCTTCGCGAAGAAGCAGGGCGTGGCGGTGGACCAGCTCGAGCGAATCCACGACGGCAAGCAGGAGGTCTTCGCGTTCCGTTCGGTCGCAACCGGCGCCTCGCTGGATGCGACGCTGGCGGGGCTCGTCGAGGCCGCGCTCAAGAAGCTGCCGATCCCGAAGCTCATGCGCTGGGGCGACCGCAACGAGGAGTTCGTGCGCCCGGTGCGCGGCCTCGTGATGCTGCACGGCGATCACGAGGTGCCCGGCACCGTGCTCGGCCAATCGAGCGGCCGCACCACCCGCGGCCACCGCTTTCTTGGCAAGGGCGCGATCGAGATCGCCCGCGCCGACGACTATGAAGCGCTCCTCGAACGCGACGGCGAGGTCATCGCCAACTTCGAGCTCCGCGGGCGCCGGATACGGGAACAGCTCGCCGCCGCCGCAGGCGGCGCGTCGATCGCCGCCGAGGATGCGCTTTACGACGAGGTGACTGCGCTCGTCGAGCTTCCCGCGGTGTACGAGGCCCACTTCGACAAGGCTTTCCTGGAGGTGCCGCAGGAATGCCTGATGCTCACGATGAAGCAGAACCAGAAGTACTTCCCGCTCGTCGACGGGCGCGGAAAGCTGCTCAACCGGTTCCTCATCGTGTCCAACATGGCGATCCCGCATCCGCACAACATCGTGCACGGGAACGAGCGGGTGCTGCGGGCGCGGCTCGCGGATGCAAAGTTCTTCTACGACCAGGACCGGCGCGTGACGCTGGCGTCGCGCGTGCCTGGACTGGCGACCGTGGTGTTTCACAACAAGCTCGGCAGTCAACTGCTACGGGTCGATCGGATCCAGCGCCTTGCGGACGTCATCGCCGCAAGGCTCGGCGAGGACGAAGCCGCGACGCGACGCGCCGCCCATCTCTGCAAGGCGGATCTGCTCACGGGGATGGTCGGCGAATTTCCCGAGCTGCAGGGAGTCATGGGCACCTACTACGCGCGCCACGACGGCGAGCCGGAGGCAGTCGCCGGCGCGATCGAGGCGCACTACCGCCCGCGCTTCGCCGGCGACGCGCTGCCGGAGACTCGCATCGGGACGTGCGTCGCCCTCGCGGATCGGCTGGACACGCTCGCGGGGATCTGGGGAATCGGGCTCCAGCCCACCGGCGACAAGGATCCGTTCGGGCTGCGCCGCGCCGCGCTCGGCGTCGTCCGCCTCCTCGTCGAGCAGTCGCTCGCGCTCGATCTCGCGGAGTGCCTGAGCGAGGCGCACGCCGGGTACGCCGGCTTGCCGGTGCAGGACTCCACCGGCGACCTGCACACGTTCGTCCTCGAGCGCCTGCGCAGCTATCTGCGCGACGCGGGCTACACGGCGAACGAGGTCGAGTCGGTGCTCTCGCTGCGTCCGGCACGGCTGGATCTGGTGCCTCGGCAACTCGCCGCGGTGCGCGCGTTCGCCTCCCTGCCGGAAGCGGAGAGTCTCGCGGCCGCGAACAAGCGGGTGGCGAACATCCTGCGCCAGGCCGCCGCCAAGGGCGAGTCCTTCCAGAACACCGACGCGAAGCTGTTCGGGGAACCCCAGGAGCGCGCGCTCTTCGACGCGCTCCAGACCACGTCGCGCAACGCCACGCTGCGCTTCGAGCAGGGCGACTTCACGGGCTACCTGAAGACGTTTGCGGTCCTCAAGTCTCCGGTGGACGCGTTCTTCGATTCGGTCATGGTCATGGTCGAGGATCCGGCGTTGCGCCGCAATCGCCTCGCGCTGCTCGAGGACCTGCGCCGGGAGATGAACCGGGTCGCCGACATCTCGAAGCTCGCGGCATAGCGCGCCGCAAAGCTGCGCTAAACTCCCGGCGTGAAGCTCATCATCCTCGATCGCGACGGCGTCATCAATCAGGACAGCGCCGCGTTCATCAAGGGCCCGGAGGAGTGGAAACCGATCCCCGGCAGCCTGGAAGCGATTGCGCGCCTCACCCAGGAGGGATTCCGCGTCGTGGTCGCGACCAATCAGTCCGGCGTTGGCCGCGGGCTGTTCGACATGGCGACGCTGAACGCGGTCAACAGCAAGATGCACAAGATGGTGAGCCAGGCGGGCGGGCGGATCGAGGCGATCTTCTATTGCCCCGATACCGCCGAGTCCGATTCGCCTTACCGCAAGCCGAATCCGGGGATGTTCGTCGAGATCGGCGAGCGCCTCTCGACGCCGCTCGAGTACGTGCCCGCCGTCGGCGACTCCCTGCGCGACCTGCAGGCTGCGGCGGCGGTGAAGGCGCAGCCGATCCTGGTGCTCACCGGCAAGGGCGCGAAGACGCTCGAAGGGGGCGGGCTGCCCGAGGGCACGCGGGTCTACCCGGATCTCGCCGCGGTCGCCGCGGCGCTGATCGAGTAGTCGGGCGCACGCTTCGATGGTCGCGTTCCGCTCGGCGCTGTATCTCGCGATTCTCATCGCTTACACGCCGTTTCACTGGGTGGCGTGCGCGCTCGCGGCGCCGTTGCCACGACTCACACGGTGGCGGGTGGTCGCCGCGTGGCCGCAGCTCGCGACCTGGCTCGCGCGCCACCTGCTCGGGATCGACTACGAGGTCATCGGCCGCGGCCACATCCCGCGCGAGCCGTGCGCCATCCTCTCCAAGCACCAGTCGGCATGGGAGACGATCGCCTACACGTCGATCTTTCCGCCGCACGTCTACGTGACAAAGCGCGAGCTTCTGTGGATCCCCTTCCTCGGCTGGGGGCTCGCGCTGATGAGCCCGATCGCGATCGACCGCGCCGACCGCAAACGGGCGATGCAGCGCCTGATCGAGCTCGGCGCCGAGCGCCTCCGGCAGGGCTTCTCGATCATGGTGTATCCGGAGGGCACGCGCGTCGGGGTCGGCCGGCGCGGCGTGTACAAGCTGGGCGGCGCGGTGATCGCGGTGAACACCGGCGCCCGTGTCCTCCCCGTCGCGCACAACGCCGGGCTCGTATGGCCGCGGAACTCGTTCCTCAAGTATCCCGGCAAGGTCACGGTGGTAATCGGGCCGCCGATCGATAGCGCCGGTCTCACCGCCGAGCAGCTGATGCGTCGCGTCGAGGAGTGGATCGAGGCCGAGATGGAGCGGCTGACGCCCCCCGAACTGGTCGCCAAGTCTCCAGCCGCGCTTCAGGAGGCTTGAGTGTCCGCGCAGCTCGAACTGCCTTTCCCCGCGGAATCCGGGCGCAGCGACCTGAAGGGTCCGACGCAAGCGCCGCCCGGGCGGCTGCGGCACGTTCAGCTCGCCGGGCGCGTGATGCCGTACTGGCTCCGGCGCACGCGCCGCCGCACCATCGGGATCGTCGTCGATGAGCGCGGTCTCACCGCCGCGGCGCCTCGCTGGGCGACAATCGACGAGATCGAAGCGTTCATCCGCGAAAAGGAGCGCTGGGTGGCGAATCGCATCGCCGAAGTGCGACGCGACACACGCGCGCCGTTCCTGTGGCGGGAGGGCGCGCGGCTCCCGTACCTCGGCCGCGAGCGCGCGCTTGCGCGCACGGTCTGGGCCGGCGTTCGCCTAGCTGGCGAGCGCCTCGACGTGCCGGCGGCCGCCTTCGAGACCGCAGCGCGGCTGCGGGAGATCGTGCTCGACTGGCTCAGGCATTCGGCGCTTGCGCTCTACCGCGAGCGGGTCGCGACGGTCAGCGCGCAGCTGCGCGTGCCGGCGCCAGCGGTCGCGCTGTCGAGCGCTGCCTCGCAATGGGGGAGCTGTACCATGACCCTCGACGGCCGCGCGCGGGTCCTGCTGCACTGGAAGCTGGTGCACTTCGAGATGCCGCTCGTGGACTACGTCGTCGCACACGAGCTCGCGCATCTGCGGCACATGAACCACTCGGCGGCGTTCTGGCGCGTCGTCGAATCGGTGTTTCCCGATCACAAGTGGGCGCGGCGCGCGCTGCGCGAGCGCGGGCACCTGATCCCCGATCTCTAGGCGAACGGAACGGACCGACATGCGAATCCTGCACACCATGCTTCGAGTGGGAGACCTCGACCGCTCGGTCAGGTTCTACACCGGAGTACTCGGCATGAAGCTCTTGCGGACCACCGATCGCCCCGACCAGAAGTACTCGCTCGCGTTCGTCGGCTACGACGACGAGGAGAAAACCGCGGTGCTCGAGCTGACCTACAACTACGGCGTCGGGCAGTACGACCTCGGCACCGCCTACGGCCACGTTGCGCTTGCCGTGCCGGACGCGGCCAGGGCGTGCGAGGAGGTGAAGAAGCGCGGGGGCAAGGTGACGCGCGAGGCCGGCCCGGTCAAGGGTGGGACGACGGTGATCGCATTCGTCGAGGACCCGGACGGCTACAAGATCGAGCTGATCCAGCGGGACTGAAACGCCTCGCAAGGCCCGCGCCATCGCGCCCGGTCATCGCCGGACCGTGTTCGCGATCGCAACGTAGTCGGCAACCGAGAGATTCTCCGGCCTGAGCTGCGGATCGATCCCGAGCGCCCGCAGGTCGGCCTCGGCGATCACGTCGGCGAGCGCGTTCCGAAGCTGCTTCCGGCGCTTGGTGAACGCCGCGGTCACCACGCGCGCGAACTGCGCGTCGTCGAGCGCGGCGAGCGTGCCCGCCGGCAGCGGTGCCATCCGCACGAACGCGGAGTCCACCCTGGGCGGCGGACGGAACGCCCCCGGCTTCACGTCGAAGAGCTTCGTCATCGCGAAGCGATGCTGGAGCATCACGGACAGCCGCCCGTACTCGGCGGTCGACGGCCTCGCGACCATCCGGTCGACCACCTCCTTCTGCAGCATGAAATGGGCGTCGCGCAGCCGCGCGGCGAACGCCGCGAGCCGGAACAGGAACGGCGTCGACACGCTGTACGGCAGGTTGCCGACGATGCGCAGGCCGTCCGGCAGGCGTCCGAGATCGAACTCCAGCACGTCGCCGCGATGGACCGTTAGCGCGGGATGCGCCTCCTCCAGCCGCGCGGCGAGATCGCGATCGATCTCGATCGCGTCGAGCCGCCCGGCCCGCTCGAGGAGCGGTCGCGTCAGCGCGCCGAGGCCGGGGCCGATCTCGGCGAGGAAGTCGCCGGGCCCTGGGTCGATCGCGGCAAGGATCTTCGCGATCGCGCCGCGGTCGTGGAGGAAGTGCTGGCCGAAGCGCTTGCGCGGCCGGTGGTTCAACCCCGATATCCCTTACCGCTCTTCGAGGCGGTACTCGACGTACGCACGGTCGCGGAGCTGACGGAGCCACTCCTCGTACGACTCGTCGCTCCTGCGCTCGCGCAGCACCTTGCGCGCCTCGAGCCGTTTCCGGTCCGCCGACAGGTCGGAGGTGCGCCGCTGGAGGACCTCGATCAGGTGGAAGCCGAAGGCCGTGCGCACGGGCTCCGAGATCTCACCGGGCTTGAGGCTGCGCACCGCGCGGTCGAACTCCGGAACGAGATCGCCCGGCACGATCCAGCCCAGATCGCCGCCGCGTGTCGCCGAGGCGGTATCGTCGGAGTTGAGCCGCGCCACCTCGGCGAAGTTCTCCCCCTGGACGATCCGCGTCCGGAGCAGCCCGATCTTGCGGCGCGCCTCGCCCTCCGAGACGAGCTCGCCCACCCGCGCGAGGATATGCCGCACGTGCGTCTGCTCGACCACGAAGGCACCGCCGCCGGCACCGCGCCGATCGTTGAGCTTGAGCAGGTGAAACCCGGCCGGGCTGCGCAGGATGTCGCTCACCTCTCCCGGCTTCATCTTCGCGAGCGCCTCGCTGAAGATCTCCGGGAGGCGATCCTGCTCTCTCCATCCCATGCCGCCGCCCTGCAGGGCGTCAGGCGCATCGGAAAAGCTCACCGCGAGCTCGCTGAAGTCCCCGCCGCCGCGCGCCTTCGCGAGCGCGTCGAGCGCGCGCCGGCGGCGCGCCTCGACCTGCTCCGGACTCGCGTTCTCGGGCACCCGCACGAGGATGTGCGAGAGGTTGTACTGCGCGGGACCCGAGGCGGTGGACTGCGCTTCCTCGAGGAAGTTGTCGACCTCGCTCTCGGCGATCTGGATCTTGCTGTCGACCTCGCGCTCGCGCAGCCGGGAGATCAGGATCTCGTTGCGGATGTCGTCGCGGAACCTCTCGAACGACACCCCCTGCTCGGCGAGCACGCGACGGAAATCGGCGAGCGACAGGCGGTTCTGCTCGGCGATCGCCTGCACCGTCCGGTCGACCTGGACGTCGTCGGCGCGCACGCCGGTTTCCCGCGCAAACTGCACCTGCACGCGGTCGCTGATCATGCGCTCGAGCACCTGGCGCTCGAGCACGTCAGCGGGCGGCAGCGGCGTGCCCTGGCGCTTGAGCTGGTTCTCGACCACCGCGATGCGCTCGGCGAGATCGCGCTGGGTGATGACGTCCCTGTTGACGATCGCGACGATGCGGTCGATGAGCTGCTGTTGGCTGCGCGGCACTACGGTAGGCCCGAGCCGCGGCTGGCTCTCCGGTGCGCGCGGCTGGATGCCGGGCGTCGACGGCCCCGGCTGCGCAGGCGCGCCCGGTGCGCGGAATTGCGCGCCTGCCGTCCCGGCAACCGCGAGCAAGATAAAGAACGCAGCGCAACGCATGTCAGTCATAGGTGCCATAGGCGCCTGGCCTGCCGGGCCGGATCGGCGTCACCCGCGCGCCCGTTTCCATCGGCACCGCCGGCCCGCCGAAGCCCCCGGAGTCGAGCGATCTGTCGGCCGTCGACTGGTTAATGAGCGAATAGCCCGGGATGCTGCGCCGTAGGACCTCGAGCGGGTTGGGCCCGATGCGCGCGATGCCGCTGAACTCGAGCTGCACGAAGAACGCCGTCGTTTCCTGCGCCGTCGCGGTCTGGAACTGCTGCGCGACCGCGCGGACGATCCAGCAGCCGGCATTATATTCGAGGCCGGCGAGCGTCTCGACGGTCTGGCGCCCCTCGATGTCGTAGCTATAGCGCGCAACGCCGTAAAAGCCGCCGCCGAGCGGCCACTGCGCTGCGGCATCGACGCTGTTGATCGTGCCGGCGCCAGCGGTGTAGTTCTGGTTGACATAGCGGTAGGCGAGGCTCACCACCGACGCCGGCGCCGGGGAGTAGCGCGCCCCGGCCGTGAACCTCGCGAAACCGGCGGGATCGTAGAACTGGTACGCCGCGCCGATCTCGGCGGTGATGCTCGGGGTCACGCGGCCCGCCAGGCCGGCGACTAGCGGCGAGATGTTGCTCGTGCGCACCGGCAGGCCGGGGATCGTCACCTTCTGCTCGGTGAAGTAATAGCGCTGGCCGAGCACTGCGCGCACCATCTCCTGTCCATCGGAGGGTCGGAGCAGCCGCGACGTCGCCCCGATCGATAGCTGGTTCGCGTTCGCGATGCGGTCACCGCCGACGAAGATGTTTTCCTGGAAGAGCTGCGAAAAGCTCAGATCGGCGTTCGTAGTGTCGAACACCGGCAGGTTGTTCTGATCCTTGAACGGAACGTAGAGATAATAGACGCGGGGCTCCAGCGTCTGCACGAAATCGACGCCGAACCAGCGCGTGTCGCGCTCGAAGATGAGGCCGGAGTCGACGCTGGCGATCGGCAGGGCGAGCGAGGGCCGCGCGTCGGTGAAGCTGCCGAGCGTCTCGAGGTCGTAGCCGATCGCCGTCACGCCCGCTTTCGGCCTGACGAAGCCGTAGGACCTGACCAGCGGCCAGGACACCGATGGGTATCCGGTGGTACGGGTGCCCGTCGGCACCAGCGCGGCGTTCCCGAAGTTCACGAATTCGCCGCGGAAGCCGAGGTCGACCCCGACCGGGGTCGGCCGCAGCACGTTCAGCAGGAGCTGTGGCTCGCGGAAGTACGGGATCGGCACCGGGTTCTGCGGATCCTGCAGCGTCTGGAAACGCTGGTAGTTGGCGGTCGCGCTCCACCATCCTGCCGGCGCCCCGTACGTGACAAGCGCCTGCTGCGGCAGATAGGTCTGGGTCGCGATCGACAGTCGCCCGGAGAGGTCGCGGAAGTAGTTGTCGTCGGAGACCTTCTGGTAGTTCACGAACCCGGAAACCCCGTTCAGTAAGTTGAAGTCGCCCAGGAGCGCGCTCGCATACCGGCGCTCCCCGAGCTCCTTGTCCTCTGGGAGAATCTCGTAGCGCGCCTCGCCGCGGAAGGTCGGCTGCAGGAACCGGAACTGGTTGAGGAACTGGAGGCCGCGCTTCGCCATGTAGCGCGGCGCGATCGTCGCGTCGTAGTTCGGGGCGATGTTCCAGTAAAACGGCGTCACCACCTCGAACCCCACGGTGTCCTGGATTCCGACCGTCGGCGGGAGAAAACCGGTCTTCCGCTCGTTATTGAGCGAGAAGTCGAACCACGGGATCCGCGGCGTCGGCACGCCGAGGAAGTTGAGGCGCGCGCCGCGCGCGGTGCCGACCTCGCGGTCCATGTCGATGTCGAGCTCGTTCGCCTGGATGAACCAGTCGTCCTGACCCGGCTTGCAGGTGGTGAACGTGCCGTCGGTGACGCGGTAGCGCTGGTCGCCCTCGAAGCGGATCGCTCCGGCCTCGCCGCGGCCCTCGACGTCGACCCACAAGCGCGAGTCCTCGGTCGCAGTGAGTTGCGCTGCGGGGGGCAGACCGCGCCTGAGCCGCGAGCGCACCGTGCGCTGGGCGAGGTTATACGACGGACTCTCGAAGATGCCGCTCGTGTCGCCGATCCGCATCCGCAGCCGCGGTCCGGTCATGAGATCCTCGCCGACCCGAAGGCGCACGTTGCCGGTCGCCTCGACTTCGTCCACGTCCGTCTGGTATTTGATTCGATCGGCGATGAGCGTCGTGTCGCCACGACGGATCTCGGCGTCGCCGATGGCTTCGACCTCGGCGCCGCCGAGGCCCTCGATGCGATCGGCGATGAGGTAGGTCGGCAGATCCGGGCTGCGTCCGCTCGGGGGCGGGTCGAGCGAGCGCTCGAGCCGCAAGCCCTGGCCTTGCGCGGCCGCGCCTTGCCAGGCGAGCGCAAGCGCGATCATCGCCGCAAGCGCGGCGCTTAGGCGACCGGGTGACATCTCTACGCGAGGGGGATGTGCTTTTTTGGCTGCTACAATCGCACAATCGCTTTCGGAGAGCAACGGCGGAAGCGATGGACCCCGCGCAGCAACAGCTCGCTCTCGAATGGAACGTCTCGCCGCGCTCGAGCGCTGGCTCGCCGGCCTCGCTCCCGACGCCCCCTTCGCGCTCGTGCCCGCCTCGGCGGACGCGAGCTTCCGGCGCTATTTCCGCGTCAGCTACGATGGCGCCGCCGTCCGCACCGCGATCGCGATGGACGCCCCGCCCGAGCGCGAGGACTGCCGGCCGTTCGTCCACGTGGCCGGTCTCCTCGAGCGCGCCGGGCTGAATGCACCGCGCGTGCTCGCGCAGGACCTCGAGCAAGGGTTTCTGCTGCTGACCGATCTCGGCACGACCACCTATCTCGCCGCGCTCGAGCGCGAGCGCGCGACGGCGGACAGCCTGTTCGGCGAGGCCACCGACGCGCTCGTGAAGTGGCAGCTCGCGAGCAGGCGCGGCGAGCTGCCCGACTATGATGCGGCGCTCCTTCGCCGCGAGCTCGAACTCTTCCCCGAGTGGTACCTCGGGCGCCATCTCGGCGTCGCGCTCTCGCCGGCCGACCGGGAGGTCATCGAGCGCGCGTTCGCGCTCATCATCGGCGCGAACCTCGCGCAGCCCAAGGTCTTCGTTCACCGCGACTACATGCCGCGAAACCTGATGATCTCCGACCCGAGCCCCGGGATCCTCGATTTCCAGGACGCGGTGTACGGCCCGATCACCTACGACATCGCCTCGCTCGTAAAGGACGCGTTCATCAGCTGGGAAGAGGAGCGCGCGCTCGACTGGACGATCCGCTACTGGGAGAAGGCGAGGCGCGCGCGGCTGCCGGTCGACGCCGACTTCGCCGCGTTCTGGCGCGACTGCGAATGGATGGGGCTGCAGCGTCACCTGAAGGTGGCCGGGATCTTCGCGCGGCTGGCGTATCGCGACGGCAAGCGGCAGTACCTCGACGACACGCCGCGGTTCATCGGGTACATCCGGCCGGTGCTCGCGCGTCACCGCGCGCTCGGGGCGCTCGCCGCGCTCCTCGACCGGCTGGAAGGGCGGCAGGATGGAGCGAGGTACTCGTTTTGAAGGTCATGCTCCTCGCAGCGGGGAGGGGCGAGCGCATGCGCCCCCTGACCGACGCGACGCCGAAGGCGTTGCTCCCCGCCGGCGGCAAGCCGCTCGTCGTGCGGCTGATCGGCCGCCTCGCCGCCGAGGGCTACGCCGACTTCGTGATCAACCACGCGCATCTCGGCGCGCTGATCGAGGGCGCGCTCGGCGACGGATCGCAACTCGGCGTGCGGATCCGCTACTCGCCGGAAAGCGTGGCGCTGGAGACCGCGGGCGGCATCGCGAACGCGCTCGGGCTCCTCGGGCCCGCGCCGTTTCTCGTCGCGAACGCCGATCTGTACGCCGACTACCCGTTCGGGCGGCTGCGCGGCGCGCTGGCCGCCGGGGCGGCGGCGCATCTCGTGCTCGTCGACAATCCGTCGCACCATCCCGGAGGCGACTTCGCGCTCGCGGGCCGGCGCGTCGCGAACGAGGGCGCCTCCATGCTCACGTTCAGCGGCATCGGCGTCTATCGGCCGGAACTGTTCGCCGACATTCCGCCCGGGACGCGCGCACCGCTCGCACCGCTCATCCGCGCCGCTGCGATGCGAGGATACGTCACCGGCGAGCACTATACGGGCCGCTGGGTCGACGTGGGCACGCCCGAGCGGCTTGCCCGCCTCGACGCGGAGCTTGGCCGCGCCTGACCCGGCGAAGCGGTTCGCGGAGGCGGCCGCGCCGCGCACCCATGAATCCGCCGGTCCGCTTGCCCGGCGGACGCCGGCAGCCGACAATCAGCCCGTATGGTCGACGTCACCCCTTACCGCGCGCGGCGCGCCGACGTGCTCGAACGGATCGGCGCCGGCGTCGCGATCGTGCCGACCGCGCCCGAGCGGCTCCGCAATCGCGATAGCGACTACCTCTACCGGTTCGACAGCTACTTCTATTACCTCACCGGATTTCCGGAGCCGGACGCGGTCCTCGTGCTCATCGCGGGGCCGGCGCCGAAGTCGATCCTCTTCTGCCGGGAGAAGCATCCGGAGCGTGAGCTGTGGGAAGGCTTCCGCTACGGGCCAGAGGCGGCGCGCGAAGCGTTCGGCTTTGATGAAGGCTACCCGATTGGCGAGCTCGACGCGAAGCTCCCGCAGCTGATCGCGAACCAGCCGGCGCTGCACTACGCGCCGGGCATGGATCCGGCGTGGGACGCGCGCATCATGCGCTGGCTGAACGAGGTCCGGGCGCTCGCCCGCACTGGCGTCGTCGCGCCGACGGAGATCCGCGACCTGCGCGCAACGCTCGACGCCATGCGACTCGTGAAGGACGAGTACGAGCTCGCGCTGATGCGGAGGGCGGCGAGCATCTCCGCCGGCGCGCACGTGCGCGCGATGCGGGTCACGCGGCCTGCCATGGTCGAGTACGAGATCGAGGCGGAGCTGCTCTACGAGTTCCGGCGCCACGGCTCACAGTTCCCGGCCTACTGGCCGATCGTCGCCGGCGGGCCCAACGCGTGCATCCTGCACTACCGCGAGAACGACAAGCCGCTCGAGGACGGAACGCTGCTCCTAATCGACGCCGGCTGCGAGCTCGACGGCTACGCCGCCGACATCACCCGGACCTTCCCCGTCAGCGGGCGTTACAGCGGCCCGCAACGCGAGATCTACGACCTGGTGCTCGCCGCCCAGCTCGCGGCCATCGCGGAAGTGAAGCCCGGCAGCCCATGGATCGCGCCGCACGACGCGGCGGTGAAGGTGCTGGCGCAGGGCTTCATCGATCTCGGCCTTTGCCGCGGCACGCTCGACACGGTGCTGGAGAAGGAAGAGTACAAGCGCTTCTACATGCACCGCACCGGGCACTGGCTCGGGCTGGACGTGCACGACGCCGGCGACTACAAGGAAGGCGGCGACTGGAAGGCGCTCCGGCCGGGCATGACGCTCACCGTCGAGCCCGGTTGCTACGTCCGGCCGGCTGAGGACGTGCCCGAGCGCTTCTGGAACATCGGCGTGCGCATCGAGGACGACGCGCTCGTAACCGCGGCGGGCTGTGAGATCCTCACCGCCGGCGCCCCGAAGCTCGTGGCAGAGGTCGAGGCGCTGATGCGAGATGCGCGCGGCGCCTGAGGCCTGCGACGTCCTGATTGCCGGCGGCGGGCCGGTCGGCGCGGCGCTCGCCGCCGGCCTGCACGCGAGCGGTGCCGAGGTGCTGCTCGTCGAGCCGCTGCCGGAACCCTCCGGCGCCTTCAGGCCGATCGCGCTGGCGCACGGGAGCCGCCTCGTCCTCGAATCGATCGGGGTGTTCGCGGCGCTCGACGCGACGCCGATCGAGACCATCCACGTGTCCCAGGCGGGCGGGTTCGGCCGCACGCTCATCCGGCGCGAGGAGCTCGGTGTGCCGGCACTTGGCTACGTCTGCGATGGAGACGCGCTGGCGGCAACGCTCGCCGGAGCGGCCGCGCCGGTCCTGCTGAACGGCCGTATCGGGGCCTGGCGGGTCGATGGCGATCGGGTCCGCGCCGCGATGCACACTATAGATACGAGCGGTGGGCCCCGGGAGGTCGTGACGAGGCTGCTCGTCCTGGCCGACGGCGGCCGGGCGGCCGGCGACGATCTCGTACTGCGCGACTACGGTCAGACCGCGATCGTGGCGCGGGTGCGTCCCGAGATCGAGCGCCCCGGCGTCGCGTGGGAGCGCTTCACCGCGGACGGCCCGCTCGCGCTCCTGCCCTTTGCGGACCGGGCGCTCGCACTCGTGTGGACGGTGCCCGCGACGCGCGCGCCCGGCTTGCTGGAAGCGAGCGGTGAGCGCTTCCTCGCCGCGCTCGCCGCGCGCTTCGGTGCGCGGCTGGGGCGCTTTCACGACGTCGGCCCGCGCTCGAGCTTCGGGCTCCGGCTCTGGTATCGGCGGTCGAACACGCCCGAGCCGCGGGTCGTCGCCATCGGCAACGCGGCGCAGACGCTGCATCCGGTCGCGGGCCAGGGCCTGAATCTCGGCTTGCGCGATGCCGTCGAGCTCGCCGCGCTCGTTGCGCGCGGCGACCGCGATTCGATCGGCTCGCCCCACTTCGTCGCCGCGTTCCGCGCCGCGCGGCGTGTCGACCGGTTCGCCGCGATCGGCGTGACCGACTTTCTCGTCAACGTTTTCTCCAGCGCCAGCCCGATCGTTCGCGCGGTGCGCGGCGTCGGCCTCGCCGCGCTCGACGTCGTCCCGCCCGCGCGCCGCCTGTTCGCCCGCCGCATGATGCTCGGCGCGCGCGGACTTCCCTAGACCAAGCAACGCGACGATCCGAAATCGCCGCGCCGGTTTAGAAACCGCGCCGAAATCTGCGGCGCGTTTCGATTTTTTTCTCGCCGGGTATCGCGAGCGCGCGAGCGCGTTGCGTGCGCGCAAACAGGGCGTCGTCGGACGTCGCGCGTCGCGAACAATTTCGTTACCGCGCGCGAAATTTTGAGCGTAGAATCGCGCTCCTCTCCCTAATTGCTTTTCCCCGCCGCGACGAATGCAGATCGGCACGCACGTGCTGCGGAACAGTCTTTTCGTCGCGCCGATGGCGGGCGTGACCGATCGGCCCTTCCGCAAGCTCTGCAAGAGCTTCGGCGCGGGGCTCGCAGCATCGGAGATGATCGGGTCGGATCCGGCGTTGCGCGCGACCGAGAAATCGCGCCGGCGTGCGGATCATCGCGGCGAGGGGGAGCCGATCGCCGTGCAGATCGCGGGCGGAGATCCCGCGATGATGGCTGAGGCCGCGCGCGAGAACGTCGACCGCGGCGCGCAGATCATCGATATCAACATGGGGTGCCCGGCGAAGAAGGTCTGCAGCAAGGCCGCCGGCTCGGCGCTACTGCGCGACGAAAGCTTGGTGGCGGGCATCCTCGACGCCGTCGTCAACGCGGTCGGGGTACCGGTGACCCTGAAGATCCGCACCGGCTGGGACCCGGGAAACCGGAATGCGGTGCGCGTCGCGCGCATTGCGGAACAGGCCGGCGTACAGCTTCTCGCGATCCACGGCCGAACCCGCGCCTGCGGCTTCGGCGGCGAGGCGGAATACGACACCATCCGCGACGTGAAGCGCGCGACCCGGCTCCCCGTCGTCGCCAATGGCGATATCGCGACACCGGAGGACGCGAAACGGGTGCTCGACTACACCGGTGCCGACGGCGTGATGATCGGCCGCGCGGCACAGGGCGCACCGTGGATCTTCCGCGAAATCGAACACTTTCTCGCGACCGGCCGGAGGCTCGGGCCGCCGCTCGTCGCCGAGATCCGCGACCTGCTGCTCGCCCACCTCGCCGAGCTCCATGAGCTCTACGGCCGCGAGACCGGCGTGCGGGTCGCCCGCAAGCACGTCGCCTGGTATACGAAACCGCTCGCCCGGTCGGCGCAGTTCAGGGAGGTGCTGAACCGGATCGAGTCGTGCGAGGAGCAGCTCGCCGCAGTCGGGCGCTACTTCGACGAGCTCGCGCAACTGGAACCGTACCCGCGTTGCGATAACAAGGAGGAGTTGGCGGCATGAGGCAGACTTCCAGCGAGATCTCAGAGACCGTGCGCAAGTCCCTCGAGCGTTACTTCAAGGACCTCGACGGCGAGCGGCCGCGCGCGATCTACGACATGGTGCTGAAGAACGTGGAGAAGCCGATGCTCGAGACGGTGCTCGTCAAGTCCGGAGGGAACCAGACGATCGCCGCGGAGATGCTCGGCATCAACCGCAACACGCTGCGCAAGAAGATCAGCCAGCACAAGATCAAGGTCTGAGAGCCGTAACGGCAACGCGCGATGGTTGGCGGGTGGTGCCGGGGCGGCGGGCGCCGCCCCGGCATCTGAGACGCTTCATACTCCTCGCCCGTTACCATTCACCCTTGCCGACCATGGACATCCGCATCCGGCAGGCGCTCGCGAGCGTGTCCGACAAGACCGGCCTCGCCGAGTTCGCGCGCTCGCTCGGGCTGTTCGGCGTGTCGATCCTATCGACCGGCGGCACGGCGAAGCTCCTCGCGGCGAGCGGAGTGAAGGTCACGGAGGTCGCCGACTACACCGGCTATCCGGAGATGCTCGACGGGCGTTTGAAGACGCTGCACCCCAAGATCCACGGGGGACTCCTCGCGCGCCGCGACCTGCCCGAGCATATGGCGGCGATCAAGGAGGCCGGCACCGAGCCGATCGACCTCGTCGTCGTCAATCTGTATCCCTTCCGCGAGACCATCGCCCGCGCCGACTGCACCTTCGACGAAGCGGTCGAGAACATCGACATCGGCGGGCCGACGATGGTCCGCGCTGCGGCCAAGAACCACGCCGGTGTCGCCGTCGTCACCGATCCCGCCGACTACGACGCAATCATCGCCGAGATGGAAGCGAACGGCGGCGCGCTCTCCGCCGGCACGCGGCTCGCCCTCGCGAAGAAGGCGTTCGCTCACACCGCCGCCTACGACGCGGCCATCGCGAACTACCTCACCGGCCTGGATGCCGACCGCAAGCCCTCGCTATTTCCCGAGCGGCTGACCATGCAGTGGGAGAAGGTGCAGGAAATGCGCTACGGCGAGAACCCGCACCAGCTTGCGGCGTTCTACCGCGACCCGCAGCCGGTGGCGGGAAGCCTCGCCCGCTATGTCCAGCTGCAGGGCAAGGAGCTCTCTTACAACAACATCGCCGACGCCGACGCGGCGTGGGAGTGCGTGAAGACGTTCGAGCGCCCGGCGTGCGTGATCATCAAGCACGCCAACCCCTGCGGCGTGGCCGAGGCAGCGGATACGCTCGAGGCATACCAGCGCGCGTTCCAGACCGACCCGACGTCGGCATTCGGCGGCATCATCGCGTTCAACCGGCCGCTCGACGGTGCGACCGCGGACGCGGTCGCCAGGCAGTTCGTCGAGGTGGTCGTCGCGCCGGAAGCGAGCCCCGAAGCGCGTGCCGTGCTCGCGGCGAAACAGAACGTGCGGGTGCTTACCGTACCGATGGGTCACGAGGCGCCGGGCTTCGACCTCAAGCGCGTCGGCGGCGGCGTGCTGGTGCAGACGCCCGATGCGCGCAACGTCGCCGCCGGGGAACTGAAGGTCGTCACGAAGCGCGCGCCGACCGCCGCGGAGTTGCACGATCTGCTCTTCGCCTGGCGGGTCGCCAAGTTCGTGAAGTCCAATGCGATCGTCTTCTGCGGCGACGGCATGACGCTCGGCGTGGGCGCCGGACAGATGAGCCGGGTCGACAGCGCCCGCATCGCGTCGATCAAGGCGCAGAACGCGGGGCTTTCGCTGCAGGGGTCGGTGGTCGCCTCCGACGCGTTTTTCCCGTTCCGCGACGGCGTCGACGTCGTCGCGCAGGCGGGCGCGAAGGCCGTGATCCAGCCCGGTGGAAGCGTGCGCGACGAGGAGGTGATCGCCGCAGCCGACGAGCTCGGCCTGGCAATGATGTTCACCGGTGTTCGTCACTTCCGGCACTGACAGCCAGCGGCGCGAAGCCTGCTGGGAACGCTAGCGAGCGCACAATGGAGCCGCAGGTTGAACCCGTTGCGTCCGCCCCGCCCTTTGCGTCACCAGCGTCGAGATAATCGTGAAACTCCTGGTCATCGGCGGCGGCGGAAGGGAGCATGCACTCGCGTGGAAGCTCGCCGCGAGCCCGCGCGTGCAGAAGGTCTTCGTCGCGCCGGGCAACGGCGGCACCGCGCGCGAGCCGGGGGTGGAGAACGTCGCGGTCACCGACCTCGAAAAGCTCGCCGAGTTCGCCGCGCGGGAGCACATCCAGCTGACGGTCGTCGGGCCCGAGGCACCGCTCGCGGCCGGCGTGGTGGACCTCTTTCGCGCGCGGGGCCTGCGCATTTTCGGTCCGACGAAAGCCGCCGCGCAGCTCGAAAGCTCCAAGGACTTCGCCAAGAGCTTCCTCACCCGCCACGGCATCCCGACCGCCGGTTACCGGAGCTTCGTCGACGCGCGCGCCGCGCACGAGTATGTGGACGTTCGCGGCGCGCCCATGGTGATCAAGGCCGACGGGCTCGCTGCCGGCAAGGGCGTCGTCGTCGCGATGACCGCAGGCGAGGCGCGCGAAGCGATCGAGCGGATCCTGGTCGGGCGCGAGATGGGCGAGGCGGGCACGAAGCTCGTGATCGAGGACTATCTCGACGGCGAAGAGGCGAGTTTCATCGTGCTCGTCGACGGCGAGCACAGCCTCGCGCTCGCCACCAGCCAGGACCACAAGCGGCTGCGCGACGGCGACGAGGGCCCAAACACGGGCGGCATGGGCGCCTATTCCCCCGCACCGGTCGTGACGCCGGCGCTCCATGCGCGCATCGTCCGCGAGATCATCGGGCCGACGGTGCGCGGGATGGCGAAGGACGGTATCCCCTACTCCGGGTTCCTGTACGCCGGCCTGATGATCGATGCGGCCGGCAACCCGAAGGTGCTCGAGTTCAACTGCCGGCTCGGGGATCCCGAGACGCAGCCGATCATGATGCGGCTGAAGAGCGATCTCTTCGAGCTGCTCGAGCACGCCCACGACGCGAAGCTGGACCGCGTCGAGGCGAGCTGGGACCGACGCTCCGCGCTTGGAGTGGTGCTCGCCGCCGCGAACTATCCCGACACGCCGCGCACCGGCGACGCGATCGCCGGCATCCCGCCGGATACCGAGGACTGCCACGTCTTCCACGCCGGCACCGAGCTGCGGGACGGTTCGCTCGTCACCTCCGGTGGCCGGGTGATGTGCGTCACCGCGCTCGGCGACAGCGTCAAGATGGCGCAGGCACGCGCCTACAAGACTGTCTCGGCGATCCGCTTCGACGGCATGCAGTACCGGCGCGACATCGGTTTCCGGGCCATCGCCGCGAGAAAGAGCTAGCCCCGATCGCTGTGGTTAAATGCGGCGCATGAACGTCGCCGCAGTCAGGGATTATCTCAACGGGCTGCAGGACCGCATCGTCGCCGCGCTCGAGACGGTGGACGGCGGACGCTTCGGCGGCGACGCATGGACGCGTCCCGAAGGCGGCGGCGGGGATTCGCGCGTCATCGAGGACGGCGGAGTCTTCGAGCGCGGCGGCGTCAACTTCTCGCATGTCGCGGGCGCGCGACTTCCGCCGTCGGCGACCGGGGCACGTCCCGACCTCGCCGGGCGCGGGTTCGAGGCGATGGGCGTCTCGCTCGTGCTGCATCCGCGCAATCCCTACGTGCCGACGGTGCACATGAACGTGCGGTTTCTCGTCGCGGCGAAAGCCGGTGAGCCGTCCATCTGGTGGTTCGGCGGCGGCATGGACCTCACGCCGTACTACGGCTTCGAGGAAGACGCGGCCCACTTCCACCGGACGTGCCGCGCTGCCCTAGCGCCGTTCGGCGCCGATCTTCATCCGCATTTCAAGCGCTGGTGCGACGAATACTTCTTCCTGCGTCACCGCAACGAGCCCCGCGGTGTCGGCGGCATCTTCTTCGACGATCTCGCTCAACCCGACTTCGACACCTGCTTCGGGATCATGCGTAGCGTCGGCGATCATTTCCTGCCCGGCTATCTGCCGATCGTCGAGCGACGGAAGGACATCGCTTTCGGCGCGCGCGAGCGCGAGTTCCAGGCCTATCGCCGCGGCCGCTACGTCGAGTTCAACCTGGTGTACGACCGCGGCACGCTCTTCGGACTGCAGTCGGGCGGGCGCACGGAATCGATCCTGATGTCGCTGCCGCCGGTGGTGAAATGGCGCTACGACTGGCGGCCGGAGCACGGCACGCCCGAGGCTCGCCTCTACGAAACCTTCCTGGTCGCTCGCGACTGGGTCTAGCAGCCCAGCTGCCGCGCCAGGTCGACGAAGTCCCGCGCGTTGACGTCGAAGCGCGGCTCCGGCGCAAGATCCGCATTCGCGGGATCGCCGCGCTCCATCGGCCGCTGCACGAACGCCGTGCGCAGCCCGGCGCGCGCCGCCGCGTCGAGATCGTCCTTGTGCGCGGCGACCATCATCACCTCCCCCGGTGCAAGGCCAAGCATGCGCGCCGCGCCCTCGTACGCTTCCCGGTCGGGCTTGTAGTGCCCGAAAAGCTCCGCCGACAGGATGCAGTCCCAAGGCAGGCCGCCGTGTCTTGCCATGTTGGTGAGCAACGCGACGTTGCCGTTCGACAGCGTGGCGATCACGTACTTCTTCTTGAGCCGCTTCAGTCCCGGCACCGCGTCCTTCCACGGCGCGAGGCGGTGCCAGGCGCGGTTCAGGTGATCCTTCTCCGGCTCGGTAAGCCCTTCGATCCGAAAGCGCGCAAGGAGATCGTCCAGGATCATGCGGTGCAAGCCATCGATGTTCGTCCATGGGAGGTCGCCGCGCCGCACGCGATCCATCGCCGGACGGTAACCGTCGCGCCACGCATCGGCGAAGGCCACCCAGTCGAGGGCGAGTTTCTTCTTCCGTCCGAGCTTCCGCCCCTCGCCGGTGATCGAGCTGCGCCAATCGACGACGGTGCCGAACACGTCGAACGTCAACGCCTTCACGTCGCGCGCGATGCGCTTCACTTCGCCTCCGGGAGGAAAAGCTGCAGGAGATCGTTGAGGAACCGCCGCCCGAGCGCGGTCGGGCGGATCCGCACGTGGTCGCGCTCGATGAGGCCTTTCTTCTCGGCTGCGGCGAGCGGCCGGTCGACCGCCGCGACCTGCAGTCCGGTGCGCTCGGTGAAGAGCGCGACGTCGAATCCTCGGGTGAGGCGGAGCGCGTTCAGCATGAACTCGAACCCGAGGTCGCGGCGCTCGACCGGATGGCGCTCCTGGACCGCGTCGCCCGCCGCGGCGCGGGCGAGGTACTCGCGCGGCTGCTTGAAGCGCACCTCGCGCACGATGCGGTCGTGGAAGGACAGCTTCGAGTGCGCGCCGGCACCGATGCCGAGATAGTCGCCGAAGCGCCAGTAGTTGAGGTTGTGCCAGCACTCGCCGCCGGGACGTGCGTATGCCGACGTCTCGTAGTGCAGGTAACCCGCACGCACGATCCTCTCCTCGACCATGTCGCCCATCGCCGCGGAGGTCTCCTCGTCGGGCAACGGCGGCGGAAAGCGATGGAAGAGCGTGTTCGGCTCCAGCGTCAGATGATAGAACGATAGATGTGGCGCCCCGGCGCCGAGAGCCTCGGTGACGTCGCGCTCGGCTTCGGCGAGCGTCTGCTCGGGCAGCGCGTACATCATGTCGAGGTTGAAGTTGTCGAAGGTCGCCTGCGCGATCTCGATCGCATGCCGCGCCTCGCGATCGTCGTGGATCCGTCCGAGCGCCTTCAAGCGCGCCGGATCGAAGCTCTGGATCCCGATCGAGAGCCGGTTCACGCCGGCGGCGCGGAAGTCGCGGAACTTCTCGGCCTCGAACGTGCCGGGATTCGCCTCGAGCGTGATCTCGGCGTCGGCCGCGAGCTGGAGCCGCGCCCGGAAGGCGGCGAGCAGGCGGTCGATCGCTTCTGCCGGGAGCAGGCTCGGCGTCCCGCCGCCGAAGAAGATCGAGTGCACCCGCCGGCCCCAGACCGACGGGAGCGAACGCTCGAGATCGGCGATGAGCGCCTCGACGTATGCGGCGTCGGGCAGCGCCTCGCGCAGCTCGTGGGAGTTGAAGTCGCAGTACGGGCACTTCCGCACGCACCACGGGACATGCACATAGAGCGCGAGCGGCGGCAGCGCCGCAAGGCGGAGCCTGGCACCGGCGGCGGGCGCGGGTAAGACAGCGCTGGGCATGATGGCGCCCGGGATGATAGAGCACGCCGCGCCCGCGGCGGCGGCGGGCGAGATCACCGGTCCTCGAGCTTCCGGTCGCCATCGCCCGCGACCAGCACCGCAACGTCGAGAGCAGACTCCGGCGTCGAGCGAACCCGCCCGAGGCGGGAAGTTGGGATGGCTTGAGAGAGTCGTGGTCCCCGGTTTCGGGTGCCCCCAGTGTCGCTTGGACAGGGCGATCATCCAAAATGCGTATTGCGAACTCGCCCCGAATGGTCTTTAGTGGTCTTAGGCGCGCGGGGATACGCAATCCCATAACTCGCCTCGCGCCGCTCGACCGACTGCCTTTGAAGGGCGCGGGCCCGTCCCGCGGACCACAGTAGGAGGACTCGATTCATGGGAACCAAGCGTACCCCCCTCGCCGCCGTCACCGCCGCCGCCCTTTTCCTCGGCCTGGGGACTGCCCCGTCCACGGCCCAGCACCAACACGGCAGCGTGCCGGCCAAGCTCGGCAAGGTCCACTTCAAGGTGGAGTGCAATGCAGCCGCCCAGAAGGACTTCGACGTTGCCATGGCGTACTACCACTCGTTCGCCTGGGAGCACTACAAGGCGCCCCTCGAGAGCGCGCTCAAGGCGGACCCGACCTGCGGCATGGTCCACTGGCTGCAGTCGCTCGCGGTGCTGGACAACCCGTTCACCTGGCCGGGCAGCCTCTCGCCCAAGATCCTCGCCGAGGGCGAGGCAGCGCTCGAGGCGGCGCGCAAGACCGGGCTCAAAACCCAGCGCGAGCGCGACTACGTCGAAGCGCTCGCGGTCTTCTACAAGGACCACGACAAGCTGAACCATCGCACCCGGGCGAAGGCGTTCGAGGAGGCGATGGCGCAGGTGTCGGCGCGCTACCCTGCCGACAAGGAGGCGGCGATCCTCTACGCGCTCATCCTGTCGGTCAATTTCGACCCCGCCGACCAGACCTTCTCGAACCAGCTCAGGGCGGCGCGCATCCTGGAGCCGATCTTCGTCGAGCAGCCCGAGCACCCGGGCGTCGCGCACTATCTCATCCACAGCTACGACTACCCGCCGATCGCCCAGCAAGGGCTCAATGCGGCGCAGCGCTATTCGAAGATCGCCCCCGACGCCGCGCACGCGCTGCACATGCCCTCGCACATCTTCACGCGCGTCGGCGCGTGGCGCGATTCGGTGGAGTCGAACCGCGAGTCGGCCCGGGTCGACGCCGACAAGACGTTCAACAGCGTGCACGCCTACGACTACATGGTCTACGCCCATCTGCAGCTCGGCCAGGATCAGGCGGCGCAGAGCGTCATCCGCCACGCGCAGGCAGTGCCGAAGAAGGTCGATCACGTCGCCGCCGCATACGCCTACGCGGCGATGCCGGCGCGCTATGCGGTCGAGCGTGGCGACTGGAAGGCGGCAGCGAGCCTACCGCTCGACCCGCCGGCCGACGGCTATGTGTGGAAGAAATATCCGCAGGCGGAGGCGATCAACGCGTTCGGGCGCGGGCTCGGCGCCGCGATGAACAAGGATCCGGGAGCGGCGCTCGTCGAGGTGAAGCGCCTGCAGGCCCTGCGCGACGCCTTGACGGAAATGAAGCTCGGCTACTGGGTCGAGCAGGTCGACATCCAAGCCGAGGTGGTGCGCGGGGCGGCGACCGTCGCCGCGGGCAAGCAAGAAGAGGGCATCGAGATTCTCCGCAAAGCCGCGGCGCGCGAGGACGCCACGCAGAAGCACGTCGTGACGCCCGGGCTGCTGCTGCCAGCGCGGGAG
Source organism: uncultured beta proteobacterium (assembly GCA_963744255.1). Lineage (GTDB taxonomy): Bacteria > Pseudomonadota > Gammaproteobacteria > Burkholderiales > SG8-39 > DATEDA01. The sequence continues at coordinate 13,075 of CAVUSZ010000051.1, read as the reverse complement.
GTGCTCGCCTACACGATCCTCGAGTCGGGCAAGCCCGCCGACGCGCTGCGCGAGTTCGAGGCCGTCCTCGTCAAGGAGCCCAACCGCTACCGCGCATTCACGGGCGCGGCCCAGGCTGCCCAGCGCGCGGGAGACGCGAAGAAGGCGGCGTACTACTCCACGCGAGTCGTCGAACTGACCGCTGCGGCCGACACCCCGCGACCCGAAATCGCGGAGGCAAAGCGCTACATTGGCAAGTAGCCCGCGCCGGCGAAGCGATGCGGGAGCGCCGCCGTTGGCTCGGGGCCCTGGCGGGGGCGCTCGTCGCCCTCGCCTGCCCGCCAGCGGTCGCGGTCGAGAGCGATCCGCTGGAAGTGCCAAAGGGGACGCCGCGCGAGCGGGCGATCGTCGCGTACAACGACGGCGTGAAGTTGATGCTGGAGAAACGCTACCCGGCCGCGCAGGCGCGCTTCGAGGAGGCGCTCGCGCGCTTCGAGGGCCTCGCCGAGGCGCATAACAATCTCGCATTCAGCCTGCGCATGCAGGGCCCGCAGAACTTTGAACGGGCGTTGCGGCACTACGATCGCGCCATCGAACTCAAGCCCGATCTCGCGGCGGCGTACATGTACCGCGGAGTGCTATTCACGCAGCAAGGCGACCTCAAGCGCGCGAGCGCCGATCACGCGCGCCTGCTCAAGCTGGACCGCAACCTCGCCGCGAAGCTCGAGGCGGTGATCGTCGGCCGCGTGGTGCGCGAGGGAAACGAAGGGCTCGCGGCGCAGTACGAGTAAGGCCGCCGGACGCGCCGACCGGCGCATCCGCGTTCAGTCCTGCTCCTGCAGCAGCGCGAGCAGCCGCCGCAGGGCTTTGCCGCGGTGGCTGACTGCGTGCTTCTCCGCGGGCTCGAGCTCGGCGGCGGTGCGGCCCAGATCGGGCAGCAGGAAGTACGGGTCATAGCCGAACCCGCCTGCGCCGCGGGGCGTGGGGATGACCTCGCCGTGCCACCGCCCCTCGGCGATCAGCGGCTCGGGATCGTCGGCATGGCGGACGAGCACCACCACACAATAATAGTGTGCGCGACGGTCAGCCTCGTTCTTCAGGAGCGCGACGAGCTTCTCGTTGTTGCGCCGGTCGGATTTCGGCTCGCCCGCGAACCGGGCCGAGTGGACGCCCGGTTCGCCGTCGAGCGCGGCAACGCAGATCCCCGAGTCGTCGGCGAGCGCGGGCAGCCGGGCGTGGCGCGCGGCATTCCGGGCCTTCGCGAGCGCGTTCTCGACGAAAGTGGCGTGCGGCTCTTCGGCGTCCGTCACGCCGAGCGCGCCCTGCGGCACCACCTCGATCCCGAGCGGCGCGAAGAGCTCCGCGAGCTCGCGCAGCTTGCCGGGGTTGGACGATGCGAGGACGAGCTGCTTCACCGATGCGTCAGACGCCCAGCGCGGCGCGCTGCTGCGCGATCAGCTCCCGGATCCCGCGCTCGGCGAGCGCGACGAGGGACACCAGCTCGACGGGCGTGAACGGCGCGCCCTCGGCCGTCCCCTGCAGCTCGACGAAACCGCCGGCGCCGGTCATCACCACGTTCATGTCGGTGTCGCAGGCCGAGTCCTCGGCGTAGTCGAGGTCGAGCACCGGCACGCCCTGGTACAAGCCGACCGACACCGCGGCGACGAAGTCGCGAATCGGCGAGGCGGCGAGGAGCCCGCGTCCGGTCAGCACCGAAATCGCGTCGTGGACCGCGACGAAGCTGCCGGTGATGCTCGCGGTGCGCGTCCCGCCGTCGGCCTGGAGGACGTCGCAGTCGATCTGGATGGTGCGCGCGCCGAGGCGGTCGAGGGCGACCACCGCGCGCAAGCTGCGCCCGATCAGCCGCTGGATCTCGAGCGTGCGTCCCGACTGCTTGCCGCGAGCCGCCTCGCGATCGGTGCGCGTGTTGGTCGCCCTGGGGAGCATGCCGTACTCGGCGGTGACCCAGCCCTGACCCTTGTCCTTCAGGAACGGGGGGACGCGCTCCTCGACGCTCGCGGTGCAGACGACCCTCGTATCGCCGAACTCGACCAGCACCGATCCCTCGGCGTGCTTCGTGTACCGGCGGGTGATCCGGACGGGACGGAGCTCGTCGGGTTTCCGGCCTGACGGACGCATGACTCGAGAAACTACTTCGAGTGCTTCTTGATCGCGTTCCGGATCTCGTCGATGGCGCGCTCGATCTCGTCGTCGGTGAGATAGCCGCCCTGCGGCGCCGGCGGCTTCGACCGCCCGAACTGCTCGACGGTCGTTCTCAGCTCGGTCGGGTCCATGCTCACGGTCGAGATCCAGTCGGCGCCCGCACCACCCGCCTCGTCGGCCCAGCCCACCGCCACGACCGACGCGTTGTCGCCGTCCTTCCCGGCGCGCGCCTCGGCCATGTCGAGCAGGATCGGAACCGCGCTCATGACGTCGTTGCGCAGGAACTCCTCGCAGATGTGGCGCGCGTTGAGCGGACCCCAGACCCCGTCGCTGCAAAGCAGAATCACGTCGCCGTGGTGTAGCGCCACGCGCCGCGAGAGGTCTACCCTCGGCGGCCCCATCTGGCCGAGGCAGTTGAAGATCTTGTTGCGGTCCGGATGCGCGGCGATCGCTTCCTCGCGCACTCGGCCCGCGTCGACCAGGATCTGCACGCGCGAGTGATCCTTGGTCTGCGCTTCGACGCGTCCGTTGCGGATGAGATAGAGCCGCGAGTCGCCTACGTGCGCCCAGTGCGCGAGCCCGTCCTGCACGATGCACGCGACACAGGTCGTGCGCGGGGTCTCCAGGAGGCTGCGCACGTTCGCGTAGTCGACGATCGCGTGGTGGGCGTTGGTGATCGAGTCGAGCAGGAACTTGAACGGGTCGGCGATCCGCGGTTGCGCCTCGCGCTGGAACGCCTCCGAGATGAATTGGGTCGCGATCTGCGCGGCGACCTCGCCATGCAGGTGCCCCCCCATGCCGTCGGCAATGACCATGCACAGCGAGTCCCGGCTGTAGCAGTAGGCGACGCGGTCCTGATTGGACTTCCGCGGCCCCTGCCGGCTTTCCTGATATATCGAGAACTTCATCGTCTGCGCCCTCCTCGCAGGGCCTGCATCATCCTATCGCCGCGCGAGCTTGAGCAGCGACCCGCGAAGGCTGGTTACGAACGATCGTTTGCTCGGCCCTTCCGGATCGCGCTCCCGCAGCAGCACTTTCTGCAGCGCCATCACGCTCTGCGGACGCTTGGAGTGGTCGAGCTGCAGGCACCAGTCGATCGTCTCGAGCATTTGGTCCGAGTACTTGGTCGCGAAGAGCTTCGTCGCGGATACGTAGCGGTCCTTCTCCACCCGCAGGTCCGCCGCCTGCGGCGCGGCGCCGGCAAGGCACGCGAAGATGCTCGCGCCGATCGAGTAAATGTCGCTCCACGGTCCGAGGAGCTCGCGCTTCTGATAGTGCTCCGGCGACGCGAACCCCGGCGTGTACATCGGGTTCAGCTTGAACCCCTCTGCGGTGAGCGTCTGGCGCGCCGCGCCGAAATCGATCAGCACCGGGGTGATGTCGTTGCGGATGTAGACGTTTGCCGGCTTGATATCGAGGTGCAGGAGCTTGTTCGCGTGCACCTCGCGCAACCCGTTGAGGAGCAGCGTGAACACGCGGCGGATGAAGTTCTCCTTCATCGCGCCGCGCCGCGCCTGGATGTGCTCCTGCAGCGTGCGGCCGCGTTCGTAACGCATCACGAGATAGACGGTCTCGTTCGCCCGAAAAAAATTCAGCACCCGGACCACGTTCGGGTGCGAGAGCTTCGCGAGCGCGCGGCCCTCCTCGAAGAAGCACTTCATGCCGTAGCGGAACGTCGAGACGTTCTCGTCGGCGATCGACGGCAGCACGTCGCCCTCGCGCCGCAGCGCAAGCGAGCTCGGCAGATACTCCTTGATCGCGACCGGCTGGTCGCCGTCGTCGTGCGCCAGATAAACGATCGAAAAGCCGCCGGCCGACAGCACTTTCGTGATGCGGTAGGTCTGGAGCTGGTACCCCTCGGGCAGCGGCAGGTTCGCTTGCGACGGCATGTGCCGGGAAGAACCGTAAGCCTTTGTTAAGATTGGGGGAGGACGCCCGATTCTCTGAGTTTAGCCGGGCGATGTAAAGGACCGGCCGCTCGCGAAAGCAGGAACAATCCATGATCAGCAGCATGACGGGATATGCCGCGGTGACCCGCGAGGTCCCCGCGGGCTCGATCTCACTCGAGCTGCGCAGCGTGAACAGCCGGTTCCTCGACGTGCAGTTTCGCCTCGCGGAGGAGCTGCGGTCGGTCGAACCCACGCTCCGCGAGCTTGCGATGGCGAGTCTCGCGCGCGGCAAGATCGACTGCCGACTCGCGTTCACGGCGTCGCCCGCGGCGCGCGGCGAGGCGGCGCTGAGCGCGGAGGCGCTCGAGCGACTCGCCCGACTGTCGCGGCGAGTGCGGGAGGCGATCCCCGACGCCGAGCCGCTGCGCGTCGCCGACGTGCTGCACTGGCCCGGCGTTCTCGGCGACGACGCGCGCGAGGCCGAGGCGCTGCGGGACTCAGCGACGGACGCGATGCGCGCCGCGCTCGCGGAGCTCGCTGCGTCGCGCGCGCGTGAGGGCGAGAAGCTCGGCCGGATGCTTCTCGAGCGCGTCGCGAAAGTCCGCGCGCGGCTCGTGGCGCTCGAGCCGCTTCTCCCGCAGGCGATCGCGGCCTACGAGGAACGCCTGGCAGCGAAGCTGCGGGAGGTGCTCGCGGCGAGCGACGAGGAGCGGATTCGCCAGGAGATCGCCGTCTACGGCGTGCGCATCGACGTGGCCGAGGAGCTGTCGCGTCTCGGCGCTCACCTCGACGAGGTCGAGCGCGTGATCGCCGGCGGCGGCACGGTCGGCAAACGCCTCGATTTCCTGATGCAGGAGCTCAACCGCGAGGCGAACACCCTCGGATCCAAATCGGTATCGAAAGAGCTCTCGGCCGCGGCGCTCGAATTCAAGGTGCTGATCGAACAGATGCGGGAGCAGGTGCAGAACCTCGAATGATGGGTGACGGGGTGATCGGTGAGGAGTAGGCCACGCTCGCGCGCAAGGGAATGCCGGTCACCGGATCGGCTTGTGCGAACATCGCCGAATCGCGACCGCGGGGTAGTCGTTTACCGTCTTCAGCCCTAGCCCCCTTTACCCATCGCCAGCCATGCAGGGCCTCCTCTTCATCGTCACCGCCCCCTCCGGCGCCGGGAAGTCCTCGCTCGTCAACGCGATCCTCGCCCACGATCCCGCGCTCGCGCTGTCGGTCTCCTACACGACGCGCGCGCCGCGCGCGGGCGAGGTGAACGGGCGCGAGTACCACTTCGTCGACCGGGCGGTGTTCCAGCGAATGCTCGACGCGGGCGAGTTCCTGGAGAGCGCGGAGGTCCACGGCAATCTCTATGCGACTTCGCAGAAGCAGATCGCCGAGAAACGGGCGGCGGGCCGCGACGTCGTGCTCGAGATCGACTGGCAGGGCGCCGAGCAGGTGCGGCGCGTCTTCCCCGAGGCGATCGGCGTCTTCATCCTGCCGCCGTCGACGACCGAGCTCGAGCGCCGGCTGCGCGACCGCGGCAAGGACAGCGACGCGACGATCCGGCGCCGCCTGGCGGCCGCCGAGACCGAGATGGCCCATGCCGCAGAGTTCGACTACGTTATAATCAATAACGACTTCGAGGAAGCCCGGCGAGATCTCGCCGCGGTCGTGCGCGCATCCCGGCTGACCCTTCCCCGCCAGAGCGCGCGTCACCCCGAGCTATTCCGATTGCATAATTGAGGCCTGGAGCCCACATGGCACGCATAACCGTCGAAGATTGTCTGAACAGGATCCCGAACCGCTTCCAGCTGACGCTGGCGGCGACCTACCGCGCGCGGCAGCTCGCGCACGGCGGCACGCCGCTGATCGAGGCGGCGCGGGACAAGCCGACCGTCACCGCGCTGCGCGAGATCGCCGCCGGCAAGGTCGGGATCGAGCTTCTGAGCCGGGTGCACCAGAATTAGTGACCTGCCGCGCGTGTGACCTGACCGGTTTACCCCGCACCGCGGCCCGCGCCGCGGCCGGTCACACGTCGCGCCATCCGCAGGACCGGCGGCGCGCTCCGCACCCTCGCGCCGCCTGCTTCAATTCTCTTGCGTCGTGTCCGGCGCCGTCTGCCGGAGATGCACGGGGCCGGTCCCGATGAGTGCGGTGGCGCCCCTGGCAGGCTTGCGGCAGAGCGTCGCCGGTTATCTCAAACCCGCCGACCTTTCCCGGCTCGAAGAGGCCTACCACTTCAGCGACGCGGCCCACCACGGCCAGCTCCGCAAGTCCGGCGAGCCGTACATCTCGCACCCGGTTGCGGTCGCCGAGATCCTCTCGCAGTGGCAGCTCGACGCGCAGACGCTCGTCGCGGCCCTGCTGCACGACGTGGTCGAGGACACCGAGGTCTCGACCGACGATATCTCCAATCGCTTCGGCAAGCCGGTCGCCGACCTGGTGGACGGCGTCTCCAAGCTCGACCGCATCGAGTTCCAGTCGCAGCAGGATGCGCAGGCCGAGAATTTCCGCAAGATGCTGCTCGCGATGGCGCGCGACGTGCGCGTCATGCTGATCAAGCTCGCCGACCGGTTGCACAACATGCGCACGCTGGATGCGGTCGCGCCGGCGCAGCGCCGCCGCGTCGCGTCCGAGACGCTCGAGATCTACGCGCCGATCGCCAACCGCCTCGGCCTCGACGGGCTCTACCGCGAGCTGCAGGAGCTCGGGTTCCAGCACATCCACCCGATGCGCTACCGGGTGCTCGCCAAGGCGGTGAAGGGGGCGCGCGGCAATCGCCGCGAGGTTGTGGACAAGATCCTCGAGGCGATCAAGCAGCGGCTCGGCGACGCGCAACTCGAAGCGTCGGTCAGCGGCCGGGAGAAGCACATCTACTCGATCTACAAGAAGATGATCGAGAAGAAGCTCTCCTTCACCGAGGTCCTCGACATCTACGGCTTCCGCGTCGTCGTGCGCGACGTGCCCGCGTGCTACGTCGCGCTCGGCGCGCTGCACTCGCTCTACAAGCCGGTGCCCGGCAAGTTCAAGGACTACATCGCGATCCCGAAGCTGAACGGCTACCAGTCGCTGCATACCGCGCTGATCGGCCCGTACGGCGCACCTGTGGAGGTGCAGATCCGCACGCGCGACATGCACCGCGTGGCCGAGACCGGCGTCGCGTCGCATTGGCTGTACAAGGACGAGGAGAGCGGCACGCTGTCGGAGGTGCAGAGCCGCACGCACAAGTGGCTGCAGTCGCTGATCGAGATCCAGAACGCGAGCGGCGACTCCGCCGAGTTCCTCGAGCACGTGAAGGTCGACCTGTTCCCCGCCGAGGTCTACGTGTTCACGCCGAAGGGCAAGATCATGGCGCTGCCCCGCGGCGCCACCGCGGTCGACTTTGCGTACGCGGTGCACACCGACATCGGCAACCGCTGCGTGGCGGCCAAGGTCAACTACGAGCTGGTGCCGCTGCGGGCCGAGCTCAAGAACGGCGACCGGGTCGAGGTCGTCACCGCTGCGCACGCGCATCCGAACCCGGCGTGGCTCAGCTACGTCAAGACCGGCAAGGCGCGCTCGCAGATCCGCCATTTCCTGAAAACGATGCAGTTCGAGGAGTCGACCGCGCTCGGCGAGCGGCTGCTGGGGCAGGCTTTGCGCGCTCTCGAGTCCGACCCGATCGCGATCGGCCCCGAGCGCTGGGACAAGCTCGTGCGCGAGTCGGGCGCGAAGTCCCGCGAGGAGATCCTCGCCGACGTCGGTCTCGGCAAGCGCCTTGCGGCGATCGTCGCGCGCCAGCTCCTCGCGCTCGCCGATCACGCGCCGGCGGACGCGAGGCCGCAAGGCGCGGCCGCCTCGATCGTGATTCGCGGTTCCGAGGGGATGGCGGTGCAGTTCGCCAAGTGCTGCCGCCCGATCCCCGGCGACCCGATCATCGGCTTCATCAAGAAGGGCCAGGGGCTCGTCGTGCACACTCATGACTGCCCGATCGTGGCCAGGGCGCGGACCGACCCCGACAAGTGGATCGACGTCGAGTGGGCGCCCGACACCGAACGCACTTTCGACGTCGGGGTCCGGCTCGTCGCGGCGAACCAGCGCGGCGTGCTCGCCAAGGTGGCGGCCGCGATCTCCGAGGCCGGCTCCAACATCGACAACGTGAGCATGGACGAAGAGCGCGGCGTGTACACCGCGATGCACTTCACGATCCAGGTGCACAACCGGCTGCATCTCGCGCGGGTGATGAAGGCGCTGCGGCGGATTCCGGAGGTGGTGCGGATCACGCGGATCAAGGAACCGCCGACCAGGTGACCGACCGGCGGCAGCCGGCGAGGAACGCGGTCCGAGAAAAGGAGAAGGGCGTGAAAGCGAATGCGAACGGCATCCAGATCCATTACACCGTCGACGGCTCCGGGCCCTGGCTCGTGATGAGTCACTCCCTCGCGTGCGATTCGCGCATGTGGGACGGGCAGGTGGCCGCCCTCTCGAAGCGCTTCAGGGTGCTCCGCTTCGACACCCGCGGGCACGGCCGGACGGATGTGACGTCGGGGCCGTACACGCTCGACATGCTCGCCGACGACGCGGCCGGCCTGCTTGCCGCGCTCGAAGTGCGCGAGGCGCACTGGATCGGCATCTCGATGGGAGCGATGATCGGGCAGACGCTCGCCCTGAAGAAGGGCGGGCTCCTCAAGAGCCTCGTGCTCGCCGACACGACGAGCCGCAACCCGCCCGAGGTCTGGCCGACGTGGCAAGAGCGCATCGACGCCGCCGAGTCGAAGGGCATGGCGGCGCTCGTCGAGCCGACTCTCGCGCGCTGGTTCACCCCCTCCTACATCAAGGATCGGCCGGACCGCGTGAAGCCCATCGCGGACATGATCCGCGCGACGCCGGTCGCCGGCTACGTCGGCTGCTGCCACGCGCTCCCGAAGATCAACCTCACCGAGCGGCTGAGGGAGATCAAGGTGCCGGTGCTCGCGATCACCGGTACCGAGGATGCCTCCGCCGCCTCGACGAAGACTATCCACGAGAACATTCCGGGCTCGGAGTTCGTCCCGATTCCTTCGGCGTCGCACATCGCCAACATCGAGCAGCCCGAAGCGTTCAACAACGCGCTCGCCAGGTTCTACGACCGGATCGGCGTGTAGGGGCCGTTCGCGGGCCCCGGCAGAGGAGGTCTTGACCGCCCCATGCACGCGCTCGCCGACAAGCACGCTGTCGTCACCGGCGGCGGCCGCGGCATCGGCGCCGCGATCGCGGCTGCGCTCGCGGCCGAAGGCGCGACCGTTTCGATCCTCGGCCGGGACGCCGCGCGGCTCGCCGCGCAGGCCGAGGTGCTCGGCGGTGCCGGCCGGGCCCAGGCCGTTCCGACCGACGTGACCGACGAAGCGTCGGTGAAATCGGCATTTGCAGCGGTGCGTGCACGCTGCGGGCGCATCGACATCCTGGTGAACAACGCCGGGCAAGCCGAGACCGCGCCGCTCGCGAAGACCGAGCTCGCGCTGTGGCAGCGGATGCTCGCGGTGAACCTCACCGGCACGTTCCTCTGCACGCGCGAAGCGCTGCCGGAGATGCTCGCCCGCGGCGCCGGCCGGATCGTCAACGTGGCGAGCACCGCGGGGCTCGTCGGCTACGCTTACGTCTCCGCGTACTGCGCCGCCAAGCACGGTGTCATGGGTCTCACGCGCGCGGCTGCGCTCGAGTGCGCGAAGAGCGGCGTCACCGTCAATGCGGTGTGCCCGGGCTACACCGAGACTGACATCGTGTCCACTGCGGTCGCGAACATCGTCGCGAAAACCGGGAAGACCGAGAGCGACGCGCGCGCCGCGCTCGTCGCCCGCAACCCGCAGGGGCGGATGGTGCAGCCGGCGGAAGTGGCGAGCGCGGTGCTCTGGCTCTGCCTGCCCGCCTCTGCCGCGATCACCGGGCAGGCGATCGCCGTTGCAGGAGGGGAGGTCATGTCATGAACGACAAGCGGGCCTTCGCGAATTTCAGGCCGCAGCACTTCCGCTGGCAGGCCGAGGGCAAGGTCGGCATCGTCACCCTCGACCGCCCCGACAAGAAGAACCCGCTCACCTTCGACTCCTACGCCGCGCTGCGCGATCTCTTCCGCGGGCTGCAATACGCATCGGACATCAAGACGATCGTGATCGCCGGCGCCGGCGGCAACTTCTCGTCCGGGGGCGACGTGCACGAGATCATCGGCCCGCTCACGAAGATGAGCAGCCCCGAGCTGCTGGACTTCACCCGCATGACCGGCGACCTGGTCAAGGCGATGCGTCACTGCCCGCAGCCGATCGTCGCGGCGATCGACGGGGTGTGCGCGGGCGCCGGCGCGATGCTTGCGCTCGCCTCCGACTTCCGCTACGGCACCGCGCGATCGAAGACCGCGTACCTCTTCGTGCGCGTCGGGCTCGCCGGTTGCGACATGGGCGCCTGCACGCTGCTGCCGCGGCTGATCGGCCAGGGGCGCGCCGCGGAGCTGCTCTACACCGGCCGCTCGCTGTCGGGGGACGAAGGGCTCGCGTGGGGGTTCTTCAACAAGCTTTGCCCGCCCGAACATCTGCTCGACGAGGCGAAGGCGCTCGCCGCCTCGCTCGCCGACGGCCCGACCTTCGCGCACGGCATGACGAAGACGATGCTCCACCAGGAATGGAACATGGGGCTCGACGAAGCGATCGAGGCCGAAGCGCAGGCGCAGGCGATCTGCATGCAGACGAACGACTTCCGGCGCGCGTACCAGGCGTTCGTGGCGAAGCGGAAGCCGAAGTTCGAGGGCGACTGAGTGCTCCGTGCCGGACAAGACCTACCTCGACTGGCCGTTCTTCGACGACGCGCATCGCGCGCTCGCGCGCGAGCTCGACGCCTGGTGCGCGGACCGGCTCCGCGGCGCGCTCGATCACGCGAACGTCGACCGCGCCTGCAGCGACCTCGTCGCGCTGCTCGGCGAATCGGGCTGGCTCGAGTACTGCGTGCCGGCGGCGCACGGCGGGCGGCTCGAGCGCATCGACTCGCGCAGTCTCTGCGTGCTGCGCGAAACGCTGGCGCGCCACGACGGGCTCGCCGACTTCGCGTTCGCGATGCAGGGGCTCGGCTCGGGCGCGATCTCGCTCGGCGGATCGGAGGCGCTGCGCGCCCGTTACCTGCCGCGCGTCGCGCGGGGCGAGGCGATCGCCGCGTTCGCCCTGTCCGAGCCCGATGCCGGCTCCGACGTCGCGGCCATGTCGACGCGCGCGCGCGAGACGGGCGGCGAGATCGTGATCGACGGCACCAAGACCTGGATCTCGAACGGCGGTATTGCCGACTCCTACACCGTGTTCGCGCGCGAGACCGACGCGCCCGGGGCGAAAGGCATCAGCGCGTTCGTCGTCGACGCGGACGCGCCCGGCCTCGCGATCGCCGAGCGCATCGAGGTCATCGCCCCCCACCCGCTTGCGCGGCTCGAGTTCGCCGGCTGCCGCATCCCTGCGGCGCAGCGGCTCGGCGCGCCCGGGCGAAGGCTTCAAGCTGGCGATGCAGACGCTCGACGTCTTCCGCGCCTCGGTCGCCGCCGCGGCGCTCGGGTTCGCGCGCCGCGCGCTGGACGAGGCCATTGGCCGCGCGATGTCGCGCAAGATGTTCGGCCACACGCTTGCCGACTTCCAGCTCACCCAGGCCGCGATCGCGGACATGGCGACCGGGATCGACTCATCGGCCCTGCTCACCTACCGCGCCGCATGGCTGAGGGACGTGAAGGGCGAGCGCACCACGCGCGAGGCGGCGATGGCGAAGATGGTCGCGACCGAGACCGCACAAGCCGTCATCGACCGGGCGGTGCAGATCTTCGGCGGCCTCGGCGTGGTTTCGGGCCAGGCGGTCGAGCGCCTGTACCGCGACATCCGGGCGTTGCGGATCTACGAGGGTGCGACCGAGGTGCAGAAGCTGATCATCGCGCGGGAAACGCTGAAGGGCTGACCCCGGGCATGGCGCATACCGCCCACGTCGACACCTTCGCGCGGGACAACCTCCCGCCGCCGGACGAGCTGCCGGAGGTCTTCTTCGAGCTGCCGGAGCTCCAATACCCGGCGCGCATGAACTGCGCGGTCGAGCTCCTCGACGAGATGGTCGCCGCGGGACACGGCGACCGGCCCGCGATCCACACGCTGATCGACGGGCGGAAGTATTCATGCACCTACCGGCAGCTCCTCGTCCGCGCCAACCAGATCGCGCGCGTTCTCGTCGAGGACCTGAAGCTCGTCCCCGGCAACCGGGTGCTCCTGCGCGGACCGAACAACCCGATGATGGCGGCGTGCTGGCTCGGCGTGGTCAAGGCGGGCTGCATCGCCGCGGCGACGATGCCGCTCCTCCGCGCGAAGGAGCTGGAGGTCATCGTCGACAAGGCGCGAGATCGGCGCGGCGCTCTGCGACGCGCGGCTCGAGGACGAGCTCGAGATCGCGCGCGGTCATTGCCCCGGCCTGACGCGGGTCCTGTACTTCAACGACGGCGGGACCGGCTCGCTCGAAGCGGCGCTCGCGGACAAGCCGGCCGAGTTCGCGAACGTCGACACCGCGGCCGACGACGTGGCGCTGATCGCCTTCACCTCGGGCACGACCGGGCGCCGAAGGGCTGCATGCACTTCCACCGCGACGTGATGGCGATGTGCGACGCTTTTCCGCGCTCGTGCCTGAAGCCCGCGCGCGACGACGTGTTTTGCGGCACGCCGCCGCTCGCGTTCACGTTCGGGCTCGGCGGGATGCTCTGCTTCCCGCTGCGCTTCGGCGCTCCGACCGTGCTGATGGAGCGGCTCACGCCCGAAACGCTGCTCGAGACGATCCGCGACTTCCGCGCGACCATCTGCTTGACCGCGCCCACCTTCTACCGCCAGATGGCGCAGAGCGCAGGCCAATACGATCCTCGAGCCTGAAGAAGTGTGTCTCCGCCGGCGAGGCGCTGCCCGACGCGACGCACCAGGCCTTCAAGCAGGCGTCCGGGATCGAGCTCTCGACGGGCTCGGCTCGACCGAGATGATTCACATCTTCGTCTCGCACACGGCGGATCGCGTACGGCGCGGCGCGACCGGCTACGCGATCCCCGG
>CAVUSZ010000050.1:0-25108 GCA_963744255.1 uncultured beta proteobacterium | reverse complement strand
TCTGTGGACCGGCATCACCGAGGCGCGCCCGTGCGCCGGGGTCGCCGTCGACAGCAACCCGAAGCAGGTGGCCGCGCAGCTGCAGGAGCTCATCGACGTCGGCTGCTCGGGCTTCTGCCTGTCCGGCTATCCGCACCACGAGGAAGCGGAACGCTTCGGCCGCCTTGTGATGCCCCTGTTCCAAAACCGCGCCTAAGGAGGAGGACATGACCAACACTACGACCATCGATTCCAAGCAGTTCCGCAAGGCCCTGGGCTTGTTCACCACCGGCGTCACGGTGGTCACCACGCGTGGCGTGGAGGGCGAGGACATCGGGCTGACGGCCAACAGCTTCAACTGGTCTCGCTCGATCCGCCGATGGTGCTGTGGAGCCTCGACCGCAAGTCGTCGAACGCCGCGGCGTTTATGGCCGCCGAGCACTTTGCAGTTCATATCCTGGCGTCGGACCAGGAGCATGTCTCGAACCAGTTCGCCAAGCGCGGTATCGACCGCTTCGCCGGCCTTGCCGTCGAACGCGGCCACGGTGACGTGCCGCTGCTCGCCGGTTGCTCGGCGCGATTCGAATGCCGCACGTCGTATCGCCACGACGGCGGCGACCACGTGATCTTTGTGGGCGAGGTGGTGGGGTTCGACAGCTTCGGCCGCGCGCCGCTGGTCTTCCACGGCGGCAACTACGGCCTGCTGATGAAGCAGAAGGCGGAAGACGTCGAGACGCCAGCTCGAGCTTCGGCGACGACTGGCTCGGCTTCCTGCTCGGCCGCGCCTACTACCAGATGCTGATGCCGCTGCGTGCCGAGGTGGAGCGGCAGGGGCTCGACGACATTCACTACAATATCCTGTCGGCGTTGAGCATGGGCGAAGGACGCAGCGTGACCGAGCTGAGCCGCCTGGTCGATTTCACCGGCCACCGCGTCGGCGACGAACATTTCGCCACCCTCGCCGCACGCAAACTGATCTTCGTCGAAGGCGGCGAGCGGGTCCGCTTCACCGAGGCCGGGCGTCGTTATGCGATCGAGTTGATGGCGGCCGGCAAGTCCGCCGAGGCCGACGCGGCGGGCGAGCTCGAGTTCAACGAGGCGCGGCTGCTCAAGCTGCTGCTCAAGCGGGTGATCCGGGCCACCGGGCAGGGCTTGCCGGACCACTGGCGCAAGGAAAACATCTGGCGCGAGAACAACGTGTGGGGCGCGGCCGGCGCGACCGGAGGTTCATCGACCTGACCCTCCATGCCCAAGACGATGACGACGACGATACGAGCGAACGCAAGCAAGTAGGAGACAAGCATGACAGTCATGGCAAGTAGTGGCATCGCCGGCGCCGGTGGCGCTGGCGTGCAGAGGACGCGCGGCAATCCTTCGCCGTGGTCTCCACTGGTGAGCTATGTCACGAGCGCACGACGAAGATTGGCCAGCCCCGAGGTGGCGCGGGGCGACCTCTCGAGGCGGTTCGGCAATCCGTGCCGGCCCCGAGATACCGAATCGATATAGGAGAGATAGATGGCTAAGCTCGAAGGGAAAATTGCACTCGTTACCGGCGGCAATAGCGGCATCGGCCTTGCGACGGCGAAGCGATTCGTCAACGAAGGCGCCTACGTCTTCATCACAGGACGCCGTGATTCGGAGCTGGCTGCAGCGGTCAAGGAAATCGGAACGAATGTGACCGGCGTGCGAGGAGACGTGTCGAACATGGGCGATCTCGATCGCCTCTTCGCGCAGATCAAGCAGGAGAAAGGCAGGCTCGATATCCTGTTCGCGAATGCCGGCGTCGCGACGTATGCTCCGTTCGGCAAGATAACCGAGGAGCTCTACGACTCGATCTTCGACATCAATGTGAAGGGCCTTCTCTTCACGGTGCAGAAGGCGCTTCCGTTATTGCCGGATGGCGCCTCGATCATTCTGAACGCGTCTGTCGTTGGCAGCAAAGGCTTGTCGGCGAACAGCGTTTACAGCGCCACAAAGGCGGCAGTGCGCTCCTTCGCGCGAACATGGACGACGGATTTGAAAGATCGTCGCATTCGGGTGAACGCGGTGAGCCCGGGCACCATCGACACCCCCGGACTCAGCGGCCTGCTCGCCTCCTCGGAAACGGGTGAGCAACAGCGGAAGATGATTTCCAGCGTTGTTCCGCTCGGCCGGTTCGGCACGCCCGATGAGATCGCGAAGGCCGTCGTGTTTCTCGCCTCCGACGACAGCAGCTACGTCACGGGAACGGAGTTGTTCGTGGACGGCGGTTTCGCACAGGTTTAGCGCGTTGCCGGTGCGAGCATGCCCCGGCCCCCGAACACGGACAATGTAGGTCGAGCTGCTGCGGCAACTGGACCAAGAGGCTGCGAGCTACGTTGAGGCGCGCACGAAGGGTTGACTCTGACATTGCCGCCGTGATTGCCGGCGAATCTGCCGGCCTAATTCGCGAAAGGAAGCCCGGCAGGTGATGGAGCATTCGGGGCGGGTGACGCTCGAAGAGGAGGGAATTCTTCATGCTTATGACAAGGAGGACTTCCAATACCTGCTGCCACAGAGGCCGATGCGCCCGCCGTAGGTTGCGCCGCGCTGGCCCGAGCCGTTGTTTTGCGAGTGAGAAGAAGCAAGAAGATGCCCAAAATAGCGCCACCCCCAATTTAGGGCGAGGCGCCCAGCGCTTTCGCGAGTCCGTGAAGCGCGAGACCGGCGAGCCCGCCGACGACCGCGCCGTTGATGCGGATGTATTGGAGGTCGCGGCCGATCTCGAGCTCGACCTTCGCGGCGACCTCGTCGGCATCCCAGCGCTTCACCACAGCCGAGATCAGTCGCGCGGCGTGATGGCGGTGCCGGACGACGAGCGTTTCCGCGGCTCGCTGTGACCACATCGCGAGCTTGGCCTTGACGCCATCATCGGCCGCCACCGCCCGGCCGAGGGTGACGAGGGCGTCCGCGACGGCGTCGCGGATCGCCGAAGCGTCGGCGGCGAGGTCGGCCCGGATCTCTTCCTTGAGGCGATCCCAGAGCGTCCGGTAGAGGCGCTCGGTGCGCAGGTGGTCGACGAAATCGTGCACGAGCGCCCGCCCGCGTTCGCGGTAGGCCTCGGAGGTTCGCAGATCCTCGATCAGCGCGCGCACGGCCGCGTCGAGCTCGCGTCGCAGCGGGTGGTCCCGGTCGGAGCCGATCTCATGGAGTAGCGCGACGATCCCGGCGACGAACCGGTCGACGATGTAGCTGTCGAGCGCTCCCGGCGTGAAGCGGGAGGCCTCGCTGAACTTCGCCTTGATGCGCCCGCGGTTGGCGTCGAGCCAGCGCTCGAGCGCCGGGAGCGCCCGGTCGAGCAGGGCCTGGTGGCGCTCGCTTTCGACCACCACCGTGAGCAGCTGCGCGGCGATCGCGGCCACGTCGAGCCGCGCGAACTGTGCGCTCGCCACGCGCTCGAGCATGGGCTGGACGTCCTCGTCCGCGACCGCCTCGAGGACCCCGGGAACGAGATCGCAGATCGACGCGGCGAGGGCGCGGCTGTTGTCCGCATCCGCGAGCCACGCCGCCATCGCTTCCGCCAGAGCGGGCGGGTCCAGTTGGCGCACCACGTTCTCCGGCGTGAGGAAGTTGTGCTCGACGAACTGCCCGAGGGTTTCGCCGATGCGGTCCTTGTTCGCCGGGATGATGCCGGTGTGCGGGATGGGCAGCCCGAGCGGGCGCCGGAAGAGCGCGACCACCGCGTACCAGTCGGCGAGCGCCCCGACTGCGCCGGCCTCGGCGAACGCGCGCACCCACTGCAGCGCGGGGTACGCGGGCTGGAGCACCGCACTCACACCCAGGGCCGCGAGCATGCCGCCGAGCACTGCGCTCGCCGTCCATCGCATCCGGGCGAGCGCCGCGCGCCGTGCGGCCTCGTCGATCCTCGGACCTCCGCCGGGGCTGGACGGCGCGGTCAATACCGCTCCGCGGCGAGGAACCGGCGCACCACTGGCGCGATCTCCGCCGCTCGCGTCACGATGAAGAGATGCCCATCGTCGACGACGTGCAGCCGCGCGTCGCGGATCAGGGCAGCGAGCAGCTTCGCATTCACGAGCGGGACGATCGGGTCGTCGTTGCCGTGCATCACCAGGGTCGGCTGGCGCAGGGCCCGCAGCCAGGGCGCGCTCGTCCAGCCCCAGCCTGCGAGCAGCTGGTAAGCATAGCCGAGTCCGCCCGGCGGCCGGATCTGCTCGCCGTGCTTGCGGAGCAGGTCGGGATCCCGGCGGTACGCGCCGCCGTAGAGCGAGGGCCCGACTTCCTGCAAGTACTCGGGATCCCGGTAGCGGCGCGGGCTCACGAGCTTCAGCAGGGCCGAGGGACGGCCCGGCACCATGAGGGCGCCGGGCGAGGTCGCGGCCAGGATCAGGCGGCGGCAGCGATCGGCATGCTGATACGCGAACTGCTGCGCGAGTGCGCCACCCCACGAGACACCGAGCACGTCGACGGCGCCGTCGTAGCCGAGCGCGTCGAGCAGCCGCTCGGCGAGCCGCGCGAGCGTCGAAAAGCGGTACGGAAGCGCCGGCAGCGGCGAGCCGCCGGTCCCCGGGATATCGAAGGTCACGACCTCGAGGCCGCCGAGCGCGGCAACGAAGGGCTCGACGAGCTCGATGTTGGCGCCGATGCCGTTGAAGATGAGCAGGGGCGACCCGCCGCCGCTGCCCGGCCAGCGGCCGACGCGGAGGCTCTGCCCGCCAACCTCGACGGTGCAGAGCTCGAGGGGTGCGGGCGGCGCGGCGGTTATGGTCGCGATCCTTCGGTGCTCACGGCCGGACCGCGCGCGGGTCCGTGCGCGTCGCTCAGGCCTCGGCGACGTAGCGGCCGGGCGCAGGTATGCCGGCTGGGTGTCGCTCGCTGCCGAGGGTTGCAGGCGCCGGTCCGCGCGGGCCGGACCGCGCCGCGAGCCATTCGCGCCAGTGCTCCCACCACGACCCGGTCCGTTGCTGCGCGCCGGCGAGCCATTCGTCGGCGGCCGCCGGGATCGCCGTGTTGACGAAGAACCTCGCCTTCGGATTCCCGGGCGGGTTGAGCAGGCTCTGCATGTGGCCGCTCGAGCTCAGCACGAACTCGCCCGGCCCCCCCAGCGTGCGCGCCAGCTCGTACACCGCCTTCCACGGGGTGATATGGTCCGTGATGCCGGCGAGGACGAATTTCTCGCACTTTACCTGCCCGAGATCCACCGGCGTGCCGAGCACGGAGAATGCGCCCGGCCGACGCAGCAGGTCGCCGGCAAAGACATCGAGCAGCTGGCCGTGGAACCGCGCCGGCAGCCGCGTGGTGTCGTTGTTCCAGTAGAGCACGTCGAACGCCGGGGGCGGCTGCCCCATCAGGTAGTTGTTCACCCAGTAGTTCCACACCAGGTCATTGGGGCGCAGCCAGGCGAACACGCGCCCCATCTCGCGGCCATCGAGGACGCCTTTCGCGTCCGAACCGCGCTTCGCGGCGGCGAGGGTTTCCGGCGTAGCGAAGAGACCGAGCTGCGAGCCCTCGCTCGCCCCCAGTACCGCGACCATGAGCGTCGCCGCGTAGACCGGCCGCTCGCCGATGGCGGCGAGGTGGCCGAGAAGCGCAACGGCGGTCATCGCGCCGGAGCACGCTGCATGCAGGTTCACGTCCGCGGAGCCGGTGATCTCGCGCACCGCGGCGATCGCCTCGAGGAGCGCGCCCGCGTAGGTGTCCATGCCCCAGTCGCGCTGGGCGGCGGTCGGGTTGCGCCAGCTCACGGCAAAGACCTGGAAGCCGCTCTGCACGAGATGCGCGACGATGCTCTTGCCGGGCGAGAGGTCGAACACGTAGAACTTGTTGATCTGCGGCGGCACGATGAGGTGCGGCCGCGCGTGCACCTCGGCCGTCGCCGGCGCGTACTGGATCAGCTCGAGCACCTCGTTCGCGAACACCACCGCCCCCCGCGACTGCGCGAGGTTCTCGCCGACGCGGAACGCCTGCATGTCGACTTGCGCCGGCATCCCCTGGTTGGTGGCCAGGTCGGCGAGCATCTGTTTCAGCCCGGCGAGCACGCTCGCGCCGCCGGTATCGATCGCTTTCTTGATCGCGGCCGGGTTGCCGAGGAACGTGTTGGTCGGCGCCAGCGCCTCGGTCGCGAGCGAAACGACGTAGCGGATGCGCTCCCGGGTCCGTTCATCCATGGCGGCCTTGTCGACGAAGCCGCCGAGCGCGCTGCTCCACGCGAGATAGCCATGGAGATACAGGCGGTAGAAGGGGTTCCCTTGCCAGGTATTGTCCGCGAACCGCTTGTCGCCTTTCTCGGGGGCGAGATCGTCGCTGCCCGACAACGCCGCGATCAGGTCGCGCGCGAAGGCCGCCTGCTGCTCGAGCACCAGCCCGGGCTGCTTCACAGCCTGCTCCCCGATCAGCCGCACGGTCTCCGCGAGGTCCTCCGGGCGCAGGCCGACGAACGGGTTCGGTCCGAGCATGCGCTCGGCGGCGCGCCCGGCGAGGCCGTCCACCTCTCCCGCGCGGCCTTCGTCGTCCTTCGCCCGGGTCATCGTCCTTCTCCCTCAGCCGGTTGCGCGCTCGAGTCCGCGACCGCCAAAACGAGCACGTGCGCGATCAGGGCTGGCTTCGCCTCGTTCTCGATCTCGATGGTGTTCTCGGTCGTGAGGAGAAACCGCCCGTCGCCCTTCGCCTCCGCGGCGAGCAGCTTGATGCGGTTGCGCACCCTCGCCCCCGACTTCACGGGCGCGACGAAGCGCACGCGGTCGAGCCCGTAGTTGAGCGCCTGCGCGATGCCGGCCGGCTCGACGAGGACTTCGAACGTGCTCGGGGCGACCATCGCCAGCGTCAGGTAGCCGTGCGCGATCGTCGTGCCGAGCGGGCTCTCGCGCTGCGCGCGCGCAACGTCCACGTGGATCCACTGCCGGTCATCGGTGCAGTCGGCGAATTCGTCGATGCGGCGCTGGTCGAGCGTCATCCATCGCGACGCGCCGAGCTCGCGGCCGACGAACGCCTGGATGTTGGCGAGGCTGAACGGTTCGTTCGGCATCGATCACCTCTTCCCTCAGAGCTGCGCTTCCTCGAGCGCGAGCGCCGTCGATGCGCCGCTCAGCACGGCAGCGGCGAGCGACGACGCCTTGGGAAGCACCTGGTCGGCATAGAAGCGCGCCGTGGCGACCTTGGTCCGGTAGAAGTCCGCCTCCTCGCCGCCGGCGAGCCGCGGGCGGGCGACCGCCGCGGCGCGCGCCATCTGCCATCCGCCGCAGACGTAGCCGGCGAGCATCAGGTAGCTCACCGAGCCGGTCAGCGCGGCGTCCGGATCGGCGGCGAGATTGCGGAGCACGCACGCCGTGGCCGATTCGAGCGCCCCGATCGCCTCGCCGAGGGCGGTCGCGATCGGTTTCAGGCTCGCGTCGTCGGCACGCACGAGCTCGGCCTCGGTCGCGCGCATCTCGGCGATGAGTGCCCGCATCGCGGCGCCCTGGTCAGTCGCGAGCTTGCGCCCGACCAGGTCGCCGGCCTGGATCCCGGTCGTCCCCTCGTAGATCGTGGCGATGCGGGCATCGCGCAGGTGCTGGCAGGCGCCGGTCTCCTCGATGTAGCCCATGCCGCCGTGCACCTGGACGCCGAGCGAAGCGATCTCGACGCCGAGCTCGGTGCACCAGCCTTTCAGCACCGGCGTGAGCAGGTCCACCCGCTCCTGCCGCAGCCTGCGCTCCGCCGCGTCGGGATGACGGTGGGCGAGATCGATGTCCGTGGCCACGACGTACCCGAACGCGCGCATCGCCTCGACCTGCGACTTCATCGTCATCAGCATGCGGCGCACGTCCGGGTGGTGGACGATCGAGACGCGCTCGCCGCTCTTGCGTCCGGTGAGTCGGCCCTGCACGCGGTCCCGAGCGTACTCGCGCGCCTGCTGATAGGCGCGCTCGGCGATGCCGAGCCCCTGCAGCCCGACCTTCTGCCGCGCCTCGTTCATCATGGTGAACATGTGCGCGAGCCCGTGGTTCTCGCGGCCGACGAGGTAGCCGATCGCGCCCTCGCCGTCGCCGAAGCTCATCACGCAGGTGGGGCTCGCGTGGATGCCGAGCTTGTGCTCGAGGGACGCGAACAGGACGTCGTTCCTCGCGCCGAGGCTGCCGTCGGCGCCGACCAGGAACTTGGGGACGAGGAACAGCGAGATGCCGCGCGTGCCCTCGGGCGCGTCCGGAAGCCGCGCGAGGACGAGGTGGATCACGTTCTCCGCGATGTCGTGGTCGCCCCAGGTGATGAAGATCTTCTGGCCGCGGATGCGGTAGTGGTCGCCCTCGGGCACCGCGCGCGTGCGCACCGCCGAGAGGTCCGATCCCGCCTGCGGCTCGGTGAGATTCATCGTGCCGGTCCACTCGCCGGTGACGAGCTTCGACAGATACCGCGACTTCTGCTCCGCCGAGCCGTGCGCCTTGAGCGCCTCCATCGCGCCCATGGTGAGCAGGGGGCACAGCGCGAACGACATGTTGGCCGAATTCCACATCTCGACCGTGGCGGCGAGCACGAGCGAGGGGAGCCCCTGGCCGCCGTACTCCGGGTCGCCGCCGAGACCGTTCCATCCGCCTTCGACGAACTTGTGATAGGCGGCACCGAAGCCGTCCGCCGCAATCACGCCGTCCTTGCCGAGGCGCGCGCCCTGTGCATCGCCGGGCTTGTTGAGCGGGGCGAGGACTTCGGCCGCCAGCTTCGCAGCCTCCTCGAGCACCGCATCGACGAGCTCGGGTGTCGCCTCCTCGAAGCCGGGCAGGGACTGCAGACCCCCGAGCCCGGCGAGCTCGTTCATCACGAAGCGCATGTCGCGCACAGGTGCAAGATAAGTCGTCATCGCAGGCTCCGATCAGTTTCCGCGCGCGTGCTCGGCCTCTCTCATGGCGTAGTGGTCAAGCGTGGGCGCGGTGCGCGGCCGCAACCGCGGGTTGCGGCGGTGCGCCAGTTGGCAATGACCCATTGGGTCGCGATGGGCAGGTAGAACGGATTCGGAAAGAAACCATTGTGAATGCCGGCCGATGGCCGACTCCTACTTGATGTTGCCGCAGAACATCTCCTGATCGAGATCCGGCGCCTGCGTCCGCACGGCGATCGCATAGCGTCCTGATCGAAGCTTCTCCAATGGTACGGGCGCCAGCTTGTTCAGGGTGAAGCCTGCTCCGCTCGGACTCTCGGCTCTTGCAAGGACGACCTCATTGAGCGAGTACGCCGGTTTCGGATTCAGGTTACCGCACGTACCTTCGTAAATGTAAGTGTAGAGGTTGACCGGTCGCGTTACCTGGCTGGGGACGCCGCTCAAGGTCAGCACGATGTTGGTAGCGCCACCTTGCGCCGCGAATGATGCTTCGCCGATGTGGCCGGCGTTTTGGGGCCCTGGAGTCAGCCGGACGTTGAACTTGTCGCTGGAGCCTGGCCCCGCTCCCGGCGCGGATGCACAGCCGCATATTGCAGCTGCGACGACGATGATGCCCAAGCGGCCGAAGGTGATCATGACCCCTCCTCGTGTAGTCATAGGCGATCAAGCTTGAGATTGCGCCGGCTCGCGCATTTCGGTCCAAGAGGTGAGCAACCGGTCCGCTGCAAGGGGGTGTCGGAGCCAGATGTCCACGCGCCAAGCGACGCTCAGGCGTGGACCGGCTCCGCGGCCACAGCCGCGGGCTCAGCGACGCGAGGATTCAGCAGGAAATAGGACAGCGCCGGAATAAGGATCAGCGCCCCGAGCATGTTCCACAAGAACATGAAAGTGAGCAGGATCCCCATGTCCGCCTGGAACTTGATCGGCGACCAGGCCCAAGTGACAACCCCCGCGGCGAGCGTCACGCCCACCAGCGCCACCACCTTGCCGGTGAACTGCACCGCTCGCTTGTACGCCTCCGTGAGCGACAACCCCGCGCGCTGCTGCGCGAGCTGCACCGACAGCAGATACAGCGCGTAGTCCACCCCGATGCCCACGCCGAGCGCGATGACCGGCAAGGTCGCGACCTTCACGCCGATGCCGAGCCCTACCATCAGCGCCTCGCACAGGATCGAGGTGATCACGAGCGGCACGACCGCCACGACCACCGCCCGCCAGCTGCGGAAGGTGATGAAGCACAGCGCGATCACGGCCAGATAGACGTAGAGCAGCATCTCGAGCCAGGCCTTTCGGACGACGATGTTCGTAGCCGCCTCGATGCCGGCGCTGCCAGCGGCCAGCAGGAACTGGAGGTCAGGCGCGCTGTGCTCGGCAGAGAACTGCGCCGCCGCTGCGATCACGCGGTCGAGCGTTTCGGCGCGATGATCGGTGAGATAGGCGATGACCGGCATCACCGAGCATTCGGTATTGAAGAGGTCCGGGTTGTTGACGGAGGCCTGCTGCGCGCCGTAGTTGAGGACGTCCTGGTTGCGGGCGATGGTGAGCCACTTCGGGCTGCCCTCGTAGGAGCCGGCCGTGATCTGCCTGACTGCGTTGCCCAGGAAGACGGTGGTCTGCACGCCGGGCACCTGCTGCAGCGTCCAGGCGAGGCGATCGGCCTCCACCAGCGTGCGGTACTTGAGACAGGCCTCGGGGGGCGTCTTGACGATGACCGCGAGCTGGTCGCTCGAGAGCGAGTAGTTGGCGGTGATGTACGCGTTGTCTCGGTTGTACCGGGAAGCTGGGCGCAGCTCGGGCGCGCCGGCGTCGAGATCGCCGATCTGGAGCTTGGTGCTGACTGCGAACCCGGCGACCGCGAGCACCGCGGCAACGCCGATCGCGCCGAGCGCCCACCGGCGCTCGGTGAACCGATCGAGCCACGACCAGATCACCCCGAGGCCCTTGCCCCGGGTCTCCTCGTTCTCCGCGCGCAGGCTGCGCGCGGCCGCGGCGGGACTCACGCCGGTATACGAGAGCAGCACCGGGAGCAGCACGAGGTTCGTGAAGATCAGCACCGCGACCCCGACGCTCGCGGCGAGCGCGAGATCCCTGATCACCGGGATGTCGATCACCATCAGCACCGCGAATCCGACCGCGTCGGCAATGAGGGCGGTGAGCCCTGCGAGGAACAGCCGCCTGAACGTGTAACGCGCGGCGACCAGCTTGTGGGTCCCGCGCCCGACGTCCTGCATGATGCCGTTCATCTTCTGTGCGCCGTGCGACACGCCGATGGCGAAGACGAGGAACGGCACGAGGATCGAGAACGGGTCCAGCTCGAATCCGAGGGCGGAGACGAGGCCGAGCTGCCAGATGACCGCGACGACCGAGCATGCGACCACGAGCGCGGTGCTGCGCACGCAACGCGTGTAGAGAAAGATGATGAGCGTGGCGATCGCGGCGGCCGCGGCGAAGTAGTTCATCACCTGGGCGAGGCCCTCGATCAGCTCGCCGACCAGCTTGGCGAAGCCGATGACGTGGATGCGGACCCCGGGCGTCTCCTGCGCCCGCACGTTCTGCTCGATCGCCCGCGAAAGCTCGTACTGCGCGCGCACTTTCTCCTCGAGAATGCGCGACAGGCCGCGGTAGTCGATCGCTTTCCCGCTCGCCGGGTCCCGGTCGAGGAGCGGCACGAAGATCATGCTCGACTTGAAGTTGTTGCCGACCAGGCTGCCGACGATGCCGGATCGCGCGATGTTCGCGCGTAGCTGCGCGTTCGCTTGCGGCGAGCCGTCGTAGTTGTCGGGCATCACCGGGCCGCCCTGGAACCCCTCTTCGGTCACCTCGGTCCATCGGACCGCGGGCGTCCACAGCGACTTGACCCACGCGCGGTCCACGCCGGGCGTGAGGACGAGCTCGTCGGTCACCTTCTTGAGCGTCTGGAGGTACCCCGGATCGTAGATATCGCCTTGGGTGTTCTCGACAACGACCCGCAGCGCGTTCCCGAGGCCGCGCAGGTCTTTCTGGTTTTCGAGGTAATTCTTGATGTACGGCTGGCTCTGCGGGATCATCCGCTCGAAGCTCGCGTTGAGCGTGAGCTTCGTGGCCGCGAGGACTGCAAGAACGACCGTGATGACCGCGCACACCGCGACGACGGCGAGCCGGTTGTTGAAGATGAGCCGCTCGAGCGGGCTGCCCGAGTTCGGGTCGAAGTCGGCCAGGTCGCGTACGACCGGCATCTGCTCTAGGGAGTCGGTTCCGACGGCCATGGCTTCCTCGCGTAGTTCTAGTCCAACCCCCGCGCGTGTACGCCGCGCGGGCCGGCGATCACGACGGCATCCGTGCCGGCGCTCACTACCGCCGCCGCGGGCAGAGGTTGCTCGATCTTCAGCGGCTTGAAGCTCACACCGTCGTCGGTGCTGACGAGGACGTGGCCCGCCTGGCTCACGAGCACGATGCGCGCGGCATCGGTCGCGCCGCCGGTGAGGCCGACCTGCAGGCCGGTCTCGATCTTCTGCCAGGTCTTGCCGCCGTCCGTGCTCCGGAACGCATTTCCCCTCAGCCCGAACGCGACGACGCTCTTCGCTCCGCCGGTGATCCCGAACAGCGTGCCGTTGTACGGCAGCTCGAGCGCGCGAAAGCGGCCGCTTTGAGGGTCGAGCTTGAGCAGGAGCCCCTGCTCGCCGGCGATGTACAGATCGCCGCCGGCGGGGCGGATCGCATACAGGTGCAGCGTCTTGGGGTTCTCGCTGCGATGGAGCCACGGCTCCCAGGTCTTGCCGCCGTCCGTCGTCCGCAGGATCAGGTTGAACGCACCCACGACGAACCCGGTGCGCTCGTCCTCGAACCACACGTCGAGGAAGGGGGTTTCCGCGCCCTGCTCGGCGAAGCGCTTCGCCTCGTCGACGAGCTTCGCGGCTTCCTCGGGGGTGCCGAGTCCGCCCTTTGCGGCCTCGGCGGTGTAATACGCCACCATCGCCTGGCCTGCGCTTCGTCCGTCGAGCTGGCGAACCCACGTCGCACCGGCGTCTGCGCTGTGGAGCACCACGCCGTCGTGTCCCACCGCCCATCCCAGCGATGGGGTCGGGAACGTCACGGCGACGAGATCCGAGCTGACCGGCACCTTCGCCTGCACCCAGGTACGGCCCGCGTCGTCCGAATAGACAACGTGCCCGCGCTGGCCCACGGCGACGACGCGCTTGCCGGCCAGTGCGAGCCCGTTGAAAAGGCCCGTCGCCGCGAACGCGCTCGCCGCAGCCGGGGTCTCGAGCACGTCGCGAAAGTCGGCCGCCGGGGCGGCGGTCGGCAGCAGCAGCGCGAAGGCTGCCAGCGCTGCGCCGTACGCTCGGGCCGTCATCCTTGCTTCTCCAGTCGGTTGCTTAGATTCGATGCGGCGGTGCAGGCGCCGCGCGGCGGCGCCCGCACCTCGGCGCTTAGCGGATCCCGGTCCCGGCGAGCGAGTCCGCGGTCCACTCGCGCTCGGCGAGCGGTTTCGTGTGGCGCAATCCGCCGGTCTCCGCGATGAAGCCGGTCAGCGAGTAGATCCGCGCGGCCAGGTCGTAGTGGCTGAACATGTCCGTGTACGGCGCGGGCAGGTCGTAGCTCGGCGCCATGTACGCGAAGCCGGCGCGGTAGAGCTGGCCCCGTGCATCGTACTCGTCGGAGGCAAGCGCCGCCCACGAATCCTCGTCCAGGTAGAAGACGCGCTTGCTGTACACGTGGCGCTTTCCTTCACGCAGCGTCGCCTCGACCACCCACACGCGGTGCAGCTCCCAGCGCACGAGATCGGGATTCAGGTGATTGGGCTTCACCAGCTCGTCCTGCTTGGACTGGTACACGGCGGCATAGGCGTTGTACGGGACGTATATCTCCTTCTTGCCGACCAGCTTGAAGTCGAACCGCTCCATCGAACCGTTGAAGATGAAGATGTCGTCGAACGTGTTGCCGCCGGCGGTGCCCGGATTCGGGGTGTCGTGCGAGAGATCGGGCGCGACCTTCACGCGGCGCTGTCCAGGCAGATAGCTCCACGCGCGGCGGTCCTTCGACCCGATGTCGAGCGGATCGACGAGCAGCAGCGCCTCACCCGCGCGGCGCGCGGGGCCCGTGTAGGTGAGCTTGAGCCGCCAGTAGGTTTCCACGGCTGTCTTGCTCGCGTCCCAGAACGGATACTCCTGCACGCTGTATCCCTTCGGTGGCAATCGTCGGCCGGCCGCTGGCGTCGACATTGAGATTGCGGTACTTCGCCTCGTAGGCCTGGCCGTTGAAGCGTACCAGGTGGTTCCACATCGCCTCGTAGCCGTTCTGCGGAATCGGGAATGGGAAGCCCGCGTGCGCCCCCTGGATCGAGCGGCCGTCGTTCGTGGTCTTCGCCCGCGTCGCATTGGCGAGCGTGTTGTCGACGACGAACTTCGGGAAGGCCACGGTGCGGTGCGTCTTGTAGACGTCGATGCGGAAGCTCGGGTAGGCCTTCATGAGCGCCTTCGCGCCCTCGGTGAGGTTCGCCTCGTGCTGCGCCATGTTCTTCGCGTCGATCGAGGAGAGCGGCTTCTCGGCGGCGAACGGGTCGGGCCGGATGCCGTCACCGGCCTTGTATCCGGCAGGCGGCGTGGTGAGACCGCCGGTGTACTCGGGAATCGTCCCGGCCTTGTTGCCGGCCTTTTCGGCGCCGATCGGGGTGAGCGTCGTGCCGAGCTTCTTGGCGTCCTCGGCGGTGACGCCCGCGTAAGCGAGGCCGCCGTAGGCGATCGCCAGCGCGGCGACCGTCAGACGTCTGGTGAGATTCATCGCATTCTCCTCGTCAAAAGGTGGCTTTAATGGTCAGGCTGACAAAGCCGCGGTCCGAAAGCAGGGTCGTGAGCCCGTTCTGGGACGTGACCTGCTCGCCGTTGGGCCCGGGTCCCGTCTTGTAGCGGCCGAACCAGTCGATGTACTTGAGATCGACGCGGTACTTCTGGAAGATGTCGGCGCCCACGCCGATCGTGTAGTTACCGTTAGCCTGGTTGCCGCCGAAAACCGTGGACGCGTTGCCGCTCAGCCCGGTCGCGAACGTGACCGGCGCCGACAGATCCACGCCCGGGAACACCTGGAACCAGGTCGGTGTAAAAGACAGCGCAAGTCCCCAGAAGTTCTTCGTCGTGCACCCGTCCCACTTGTTCCCCGGCCGGCCCTGGACCGTGCAGCCCGGGAATCCCACGGCCTGGAACAGGTTCTGGCCGCTCTTCACGTCCGCCCACTGGCTCCACGTGAGCTCGGCCGCCCAGGTCGCCGTGTCGAACACCGGCGTCTTCGGGATGAGACCGATGAGGTTCACCAGGCCGTGATAGGTGTCGCCGACGGGGCCGGGCGTCGTGCCCGAGGCCGGCGTCCCGGCGGCCGACGCGTTACCGAGCAGCGGCGAGTTGAGCGGCGTGTTGACGCGGTACGAGAGCTCGGCCCCGAGGCTGATGCCGCCGACGTTCTTCGCGAGGCTGATCCCCCAGAGATCGATGTCTTCCTTGTAGATCAGGTTGTAGACGCTGCGGTTGTTGGCACCGGCCTGGGTGAGCAGCGTCTGCGGCAGCTTGTCCGAGAAGTTGCGGTAGTAGAGGCCGAGCGTCCCATCCAGCCAGTCGGGACTCCAGCGGACGGAGACCCCCCACTCGCCGCTCTGACCGGGCTCGATGGGATTGCCGCGCACGGCGAACCCGAGGGGCACCGAGAGGAACTGCCGCTGGGGGCCGTTGAAGACGAAGTCCGCCGGACCGGTGTAGGTGCCGCCTTCCGGGTAGCGGAACTCCTCCCACTGGAAGAAGTACTGCGCGGCCACGGAAACGGTGTCGGTGATCTGCGTTTGGGCCGTGACCTGGCCGAGCGGCCGGAACAGCTCCTTCGCCTCCGAACCGGGCGTCGCGAATCCCTTCTGCAGATCGAGCGGGTTCTGCGCGTAGGCGATGCTGTGGAGGTTGCCGCCGAGGAAAAGCGACTCACCCCAGTAGAGGCTCAGGCGGCCCGCCTTGAGCGACGTGGGCGCGGTGCCGAGGTCGAAGTTGCCGAACACGAATGCGTCGAGCAGCTCGGCCGACGGGCCGTGGTAGAAGCGCTTCGTGTACGGGGTGTATTGCCGGTTCACGTAGCTCGGGATGTTCACGAGCGGCGGGTTCGGGTTGCTCGCGCTGTTGCCGTCGTACGCTCCGTCGTACCAGCCCGCGCCGCTCACGCGGAACCCCACCCGCTTCTTGTAGACGACGTCGAGCTCGGACAGGATGTCGATGCGGTTCGTAACCACGCTGCCGGTGTTGAAGCTATAGGTGCCTTCGTCCGACACGGTGGAGTTGCCGATATTGTTGTCGCGCCCCTCGACACGCAGGCCGAGGTTGTAGCGTATGGTGTTGTCCCACCGGATCGACAGATCCGGATTCCCCGTATCGATCTCGAATGCGAGCGCGCTGCCGCCGGAGAGCGCGGCCGCCAGCACGGCCGCCATCGCACGCACGTCGATCCGTCCGGAACGCCCGTTCGCCTTGACCTTGATGTGGTCCACTCCCTCTCCTCCTGGTGTTGTTGAGGTCGCTCGCCTGCCGGCGCTTCGCGCCAGCGTTCTGGAACGCAATTGTCCGGGGGGACGGCGCGAACTCCCCCCCGGCGTCAGGGGGGTCGAGGGGGGAGGGGGCACGGACGATCCGAAGGATCCCCGACGGTCGCCAGTGCGGCGGACGAGTGCAGACGCCATGCAAGAAGCAGCGTCGTCCCGCGCGGAGAAAGCTGTGATCGCCTATGAGAGATGAGCATGCTGCCGCCTCGCCGAAAGGCCGAGCGCCGAGAGCGAACCCGATTCCGACCGAGGCCGTGATCATAGCCTTCGCACTCGCCGGGTGTGCAGACCGGATGCAGGACGCCGTAGTCACCGTCCCGCTCATCGCCACCACCCGCAACGCCGGTGAGATCGGACGGGCGTTCCTGATGCCGCGCGGCACCGACACCGGTGTCGTCGTCGAAGTGAGCGGTGTACCGCCGCAGCTCACATCCCGGCCGGTCCACCTCTACACGTTCCTCTACGACGGCCGCTGCGACAGCCTGCCGCCGCAACCGGCGCATGCGCTCACCGATCGCGTGCTCGCGCAACCCGGAAGGACCGCAGGCGCGACACCGGCGAGCGGACCGTTCACTGTCGCGAACACCGTGTCGATGTCGCTTGCGGCGGTGCGCGCTGCCCGTTACGCGATCGTGATCAGAACGAGCCCAGCGGCCGGCGACGTCGAGATTTTCTGCGGCAACGTCGAATGACTTTCAGGGGGTTCGAGGTGAGGCGCGTCGACTACATCACCAGGCCGATCTCGCCGCCGATCGTGCTGGCGCGGGTGCGCACGCAGCTTGCGCTGAAGGCGGCGGCGGACTTCCTGCGCGACAAGAACGAGTACCTCGCCGCCCAAGTGGCGCGGCTGACGCGGCAGATCCCGATCGTCCAGGACGTGAGCATTATGGCGATGGCCTCGCTCGCCGAGACCCGCGACTACGAGACCGGCAATCCGCCGTACGCAGCACTACTTGCGGGCGCTGGCGCTCGAGCTGCGGAAGCTCCCGAGTATGCCGGTCCGGACGACGCGGCCGTCGACCTGCTGTTCAAGGCGGCCCCGCTGCACGACATCGGCAAGGTCGGGATACCGCCTGCCCCGAGAGTCGCCAGGCGCCCTTATCCTGGAAGCTATCGCCGAGAAGACCGACGAAGAGGAAAGGCGCAGCGATTTTCACGACGCTGCCGAGAAACGTTACGCCGACATCGCCGCCTCCGGTAAAGCGATTCCTTGGAGCGAGATGCGCACTTACCTGGAAAATCGGCTTGCGGGCAAGAAGTGTCGCGAGTCGAAATCGCCCCCCAGGTCAGTGACGATTTCGACTGCATTTTCGACCACCTTGCTCAGCATGACCTCGACAACGCTGCCGCGCGGATCCGCGAGATCATCCAGGCATTCAACGTGTTGGAGACGAACCCGCTGATTGGACGCCCAGCGCCGGGTAACAAGCGGGAGTTGAGCATCGGGCGTCGCTCTCGCGGCTATGTGGCCTTGTACCGCTACGTGCCGGAAATCGACACCGCTTTTATTCTCGCCGTGCGCAACAAGCGAGAAGCTGGATACAAGAGAAGCTGAGGTGGTGAGGTAGTCCACGCACGCTGAAGTTCATCGCGAAGGCGCTGGTCCGCTCCCACACCATGCTGTGGGTCTGCCTGGGCGGCGCCGCCCAGCTGATCGTCGTCTCTCCGGTGGGGGCATGGCTGCCGAGCTTCCTCGACCGGGTGCACGACGTGGCCCCGGACCCGGGATCCAGGCCGCGCTTGTGGTCCGTTTGCGCCGCCGGCGGCACCGTGTGGCGTCGTCGTCGACCGCTCCGGCGCCCGGCGGCTGGCCGCTGGCGTTGTTTCCCGCCGACCGGCCGGGAATCGCGGCCCGCGAATCCAACCAAAGTAGGATTTGCCGTGTCCACCGCCGGCGTTACGGTACCCGCAGAGCCTGTGGAGGGTGTACGCGTGAGATGCTGGAGCGCGCTTAGCGCGCGGCGCTTGTCGGCGATGCTCCTCGCGGCCGCTGTCGCGGCCGCGAGGATCGCGCTGGCGCAGAGCGACCCGCCTGCCTTCAAGCCCGAGGAAATCGAGGCGCTGGTCGCGCCGATCGCGCTTTACCCCGATTCGCTGCTGTCGCAGGTGCTGATGGCCTCGACCTATCCGCTCGAGGTCGTCCAGGCAGCGCGGTGGGTGAAGGCGAACCCGAATACGAAGGGCGACGCCGCGGTGAAGGCGGTCGAGAGCCAGACCTGGGACGTGAGCGTGAAGTCGCTCGTCGCCTTCCCGCAGATCCTCGAGCCGATGAACGAGAAGCTCGACTGGACGCAGAAACTCGGCGACGCGTTCCTCGCCGACCAGAAGGCGGTGCTCGACGCCGTCCAGCGGCTGCGGAGCCGCGCGGAGAAGTCCGGCAACCTCAAGTCGACCGAGCAGCAGAAGGTGATCGTCGAGCAGGCGGCGCCGCAGCAGACGGTGATCAAGATCGAGCCGGCAAACCCGCAGACGATCTACGTGCCCGCCTACAACCCGACCGTCGTCTACGGCACGTGGGGCTATCCGGCCTATCCGCCGTACTACTGGCCGCCATCTCCGGTCTGGTATCCCGGCGGCGCGCTCATGACCGGCTTCGCCTGGGGCGTGGGCATCGCGGCCGCCGGCGCGATCTTCGGCGGCTGCAACTGGGGACGCGGCGACGTCAACATCAACGTGAACCAGGCCACCAATATCGACCGCAACTTCAATCGCACCAACGTCGGCAGCGGCGGGCAGTGGCAGCACGACGCGGGCCATCGCAAGGGCGTCGCCTACCGCGACAACGCGAGCCGCGAGAAATTCGGCAAGGACGTCCCCGGTGCCGACGGGCGCAACGATTTTCGGGGCCGCGACGGCGGGCCGGGTGACCGCGGTGGCGTCGGGGACCGGGGCGGCGTCGGGGATCGCGGCGGCCCGGGCGGGGTGGGTGGCCCGGGCGGGGTCGGTGGCCCGGGCGGGGTCGGTGGCCCGGGCGGGGTCGGTGGCCCGGGCGGGGTCGGTGGCCCAGGCGGGGTCGGTGGCCCGGGCGGGGTCGGTGGCCCAGGCGGGGTCAGTGGCCCGGGCGGGGTCGGTGGCCCGGGCGGGGTCAGTGGCCCGGGCGGGGTGGGTGATCGCGGCGGACCCGGCGTCGGCGGTCGAGACAACGCTTTCCAGGGCGTGGGCGGCGGCGCGGCTTCGCAGCGCGACTTCGACCGCGGCCACGCCAGCAATCAGTCGATGGCAAGCCGCGGCGGCGCGGGCGCCGGAGCCGGCGCGCGGCCCAGCGGCGGCGGCGCACGCGGCGGTGGCGGACGCGGCGGTGGCGGCAGAAGGTAGGGGAGGCTCGAACGATGCGATCGATGCTTCAGGGGCGCTTTGCCTCACTCGCTGCGGCGTTCGCGTTGCTCTTCGCCGTCGCACCGGCGGCCCTCGCGCAGCAGAAGACCTTTCCTTCGCCGGAGGCGGCGATGAACGCCTTCGGTGACGCCCTCGCAACGAACGACGAAGACGCGATGAAGGCGCTCCTCGGCGCCGACTATCGAACGCTCATCCCGCCGGCCGGAGCGGAGCTCCGCTATCGCTTTCTCGCCGCGTGGGCGAAGTCGCACGTGATCAAACCGGAGGGCGACGCGAGAGCGCTACTCGCGGTAGGCAACGACGGCTGGACCCTGCCCGTCCCGATCGTGAAGACGGCACAGGGCTGGCGGTTCGACACGCGCGCCGGCGCCGACGAGATGCGCGTGCGCCGCATCGGTCGCAACGAGCTTGCCGTCATGCAGGTCCTGCTCGCGATCTACGATGCGGAGAAGGAGTACGCCAGGCAGGACCGCAACGACGACGGCGTGCTCCAGTACGCGGCCAAATTCGCGAGCTCGCCCGGCAAGCGGGACGGGTTGTACTGGCCGACCAAGGCGGGCGAGGCCCAGAGCCCGCTCGGACCGGCAGTCGCCGCGGCTCGAGCGGCCGGCACCGGTGGCGAGGCGGGTTACTACGGCTACCGGTACAAGCTCCTCACTGGGCAGGGCAAGAACGCGCCGGGCGGCGCGTTCGACTACGTCGCAGGGGGCCGGATGATCGGTGGTTTCGCCGTGGTGGCCTGGCCGGTCAAGTACGGCGACACCGGCGTGATGACGTTCATCGTGAGCCACGAGGGCGTGGTTTACGAGAAGGACCTGGGGCCGGACACCGCCGCGCGCGCGAGCGCGATGACCCGCTTCGATCCGGACCCGACGTGGCGAAAAGCCGCGCCGGGGAGCTGAAGTTCTTCGGTCACCGGCAGTAAGCAACGTGGAGCGAGAGGCGGTGCTGTCCGGCACGAGGAGCGGCAAGGGTGAAATCGATGCCGAAGGCATCGCTTTCCTGGCTTCGGGAAGCACGAACGGGCGCCACGGCAGTGGCTTTGCCCTTTCGCGTCGTGGATGACTGAGATGGCGAAGACCGTCCTCACGCGCGTCGTTTACATCGTCGATACCGACGAGTCGGTCAGGCAGGGGCTGTCGCGGCTTGTGGACTCGGCGGGCCTCGAGTCGATGCCCTGCGAGTCGATCGACGCATTCCTCCGTCAGGCAACGGGAGGGCACGTCGCCTGTGCGCTGCTCGACGTTTCCGGGCTGCGCTTGCACGAACCCGCGCTGTGGTCGCGGCTCCGCGCCGCGGCGGCTGAGGTTCCCGTGATCGCGCTCTCGTCACGCGACGATCCCGCGACGCGACGCATGGCGCGCGAGCTCGGCGTGCAGGCTTTCTTCCGAAAACCCGTGGATGCCGCAGCGCTGCTCGACTCGATCGACTGGGTGACGCGGGCCGAATCGCCGGGCCAGCCGGACTGATCGCTCGCCAGGCCCCGCTTCTTGGGACACCCGGCAGTTCCAACTGCCGACGACCTGCGGCCAAGCAGGTCGCGCGAGCCCCGGTGGTTGCGGCGCAGCATCGCGCGGCTTTTCATTCGACGGGTTTGGCCGCGGAGACCGTTCCAAAAGCCCGCCGCATGGCGGGGGTGGTGTGACCGGGCGGCCGTTTGACGAATGTCAACCGCGCGGAGTGGCGTTTCGCAGTCTACTTGCCATCGATCGTTTTCCCATATGCTCGCGTTCCTGGCTGCGCGTCGCCAGGGACGAGCCCCGCGGGGAGCGAGAGGAGGCCATCGGTGAGCGAAACGGCGGCATCGCGAGAGGCGAACGACGACGGCGGCACCCGGGCCGACGCCGCGCGCCGCGAGCGGCGCGCCTTCGAGCGGCTCGTCGCTGATCTCTCGGTCCGCTTCGCGAACGCTTCTCACGACGGCATCGCGGCAGAGATGGAAGACGGGCTCGTGCAGCTGGTCGAATTTCTCGGCTACGACCGCTGCACCTACTCCGAGTTCGCCCCGGACGGGACGTTGAACGTCCTGTGCTCGGCGGCGGTGGGTGGAATCGAGCCGCTCCCACGCGGCCCGCTGAATGCCGCAATCCCGTGGGTGGTCGGCGAGCTTCGCGCCGGTCGGGTCGTCGCGTTGGCGGATCTGCCGAACGGGTTGCCCCCGGAGGCGGCGATAGAACTCGCACGCGTCAGGCGGATCGGGCTGCGCTCGCATCTCTCCATTCCGCTGCGCGTCAGCGGCCGCGTGGCGGGGGTTCTGTCGTTCGGGGGGCTGCGCAGCGCGGGAACCTGGCCCGAGGAAGTGATCACGCGGCTCACGATCATCGGCGAGGTCTTCGCGAGCGCCATGGCCCGGGTGCGATCCGAGGAAGAGACGCAGCAGCTTCGAAGCCGGCTGTGGCACGCGGATCGCGTCGCACGCACCGGCGCGCTCACGGCCACGATCGCGCACGAGCTGAACCAGCCGCTCATGGCGATCCTCAGCAATGCGCAGGCCGGGCTGACGTATCTCGGCGAGGGCAAGGCGAGACTGGAAGAGGTTCGCGCCATCCTCGAGGCGGTCGTGCGCGACGACAAGCGGGCAGCGAATACGATCAGGACGATGCGCGCCCTCCTGAGGCAGGACGAAAGCGGGCAAGCGCGGATCGACGTCGCCGCGGCGCTGCGGGAGGTCCTCCAGCTGCTCGCGAGCGAGCTCCGCCGCCAGGGGATCCGCATCGAGACCGAGCTCGGGACCGGGTGCTGGGCCATGGCGGACAGGGTCCAGATCGAGCAGGTCGCGCTCAACCTGATCCTCAACGCCGGCGCGGCGATGCAGGCGCGTCCGCGGGCCGAGCGCCTCCTGCGGCTGTCCGTGACCCGCACGGACGACGGTCGCGTCGTCGTCGCGGTATGCGATTCGGGCATCGGGATCGCGCCCGAGGACATCGACGCGGTCTTCGAGCCGTTCTGGACGACGCGTCGCGAGGGCCTCGGGCTCGGCCTCTCGATCTGCCGCTCGATCGTGCAGGCGCACCGCGGCGCGATCTCGGTCGAGCCGAATCCGGATCGGGGCGTCACGTTTCGCTTCGAGCTGCCGGGCGAGGCGAGCGAGGACGAGTGGGAGAAGGCCGGTGCGACGGCAGAGGCGGTCGCGCTCAAGGCAGCGAAGCGACTCCTCGCGCCCGAGCCCACCGTGTGCGTCGTCGACGATGACGCAGCCGTCCGCGAAAGCCTCGTTCGACTGCTTACGGCCGCGGGGTGGAGGGTGGCGTCCTACGCGTCGGGGAGCGAGTTCCTCGAGCGTCGATCGCTCGCGGACGTCGGGTGCATCGTGCTCGACAACCGGATGCCAGGCATGTCGGGCCTCGAGCTCCAGGAGCATCTCTCGAGGGAACCCGTCTCGCCGCCGGTCGTGTTCCTCGCCGGACACGGCGACGTGGCGACGGGCGTGGACGCGATGAAGCTGGGGGCGGTGGATTTCCTGCTGAAGCCCGTCGACGGCGACGTCCTCATCGCCGTGGTCCGCAAGGCGCTGGAGCGCCGTGCCGGCGAGCAGGAACGGGCGCTCGAGCGCGAGGCGTGCCGCGCGCTGGTCGGCCGCCTCTCGGCCCGCGAGCGCGAGGTCATGGAGCACGTGATCAGGGGCCGGTTGAACAAGCAGATCGCCGCCGACCTCGACATCGCGGAGCAGACGGTCAAGCAGCACCGCGGCCGGGTAATGGAAAAGATCGAGGTCCGGTCCGTCCCGGAGCTTGTCCGGGTGTGCGAGGCATCGGGCCTGTTCGTTACGGGGCATGAGGCGACCAAGACTCCGGCGATGTGAGGCGGCGGCCGCTCTCGCGGCGGCGGATCCCACCAAAGTAGGATTCCACGCTCGTTCGCGATCTGTAGAGTCACGGAGAAGGGCGGTCCAGATGAGGCCGCCGCTTCCGAATGTGACGGACGGTTTGACCAGGGTCAACGCCGCGCACGTCCGCGGGTAGCATCGTCCGCGACGAAGGGTGTCCGAAGGGAACGGAGCGACGATGCAGACGATCTCACTCGAGAGGGGGGTCGCCATGATCCCCGGAGGGACGCAAGCAGTCGCGACTACGAGGAAGGGAAACCGTGAAAGGCAGGAAGGACGACAACGGCAAGACGAACGAGGGGGGGACGCGACCCCGAAGGAGAAGCTGAAGCGCAAGATCTACGACAAGGAGCTCGCGAAGCTGCACGTCGAGCTCGTCAAGCTCCAGGAGTGGGTCAAGTACAAGGGGCTCAAGGTCTGCATCGTCTTCGAGGGTCGCGACGGCGCAGGCAAGGGCGGGACGATCAAGGCGATCAGCGAGCGCGTGAGCCCGCGCGTGTTCCGCGTGATTGCGCTGCCCGCTCCGACCGAGCGCGAGAAGAGCCAGATGTACGTGCAGCGCTATCTGCCGTACCTGCCGGCCGCCGGCGAGGTGGTGATCTTCGATCGCAGCTGGTACAACCGTGCCGGCGTCGAGCGGGTGATGGGGTTCTGCACCGAGGAGATGGTGCGCTATTTCCTGAGCGCGGTGCCGCTCGTCGAGAAGGCGATCGTGGGCTCGGGGATCCTCCTGATCAAGTACTGGCTGGAAGTCAGCCCCGAGGAGCAGACCCGCCGGCTCGAGGCCCGCATCGACGACGGGCGTAAGATATGGAAGCTCTCACCGATGGATCTCAAGTCCTACAGCCGCTGGTACGATTACTCGCGGGCGCGCGACGAGATGTTCGTGGCGACCGACACGGACTTCGCGCCCTGGTACGTGGCGAGGTCGGACGACAAGCGGCGCGCGCGCCTGAACATCATCAGCCACCTGCTCAGCAAGATTCCGTACAAGAGCGCGCCGCGCGAGAAAGTGAAGCTGCCGAAGCGGCAGAAGGCAGGCGGGTATCGCGAGCCGGACTATCCGTTCAAGTTCGTCAAGGAGCGCTTCTGATCCGGCCCGGGTGACACACGGCACGGAGCGCGCGCCGCGGCATCGTGTGCGGCGGCGCCGCTCGACGAGACGACAACTTCAGTCAAAGGAGATTCACATGGTCGCCAATCCGAAAATCGCGAGCGAACAGTGGGAAGTCGCCTGGCGCGGCTTCGCCCCGGGGACGTGGCAGAGCCGCGTCAACGTCCGCGAGTTCATTCAGCGCAACTACACCCCGTACGAGGGAGACGGCAAGTTCCTCCAAGGCCCCACCGAGCGCACCCGGGGTCTGTGGGAGAAGCTGGCGCCGCTGCTCGCGCAGGAGCGCGAGAAGGGCATCCTCGACGTGTCGCAGGTGCCCTCCGGCATCCTCGCGCACGAGGCCGGCTACATCGACAAGGACCGCGAAATCATCGTCGGCCTGCAGACCGACGCGCCGCTCAAGCGGGCGGTCATGCCGTTCGGCGGCTGGCGCGTGGTCGCGGCGAGCCTCGAGGCGTACGGCTACAAGCCGGACGAGCGCGT
>CAVUSZ010000049.1:0-147723 GCA_963744255.1 uncultured beta proteobacterium | reverse complement strand
CCCGTCACTCCGGCGAAAGCCGGAGTCCAGGGAGCGCAAGCTCGATCCCGGCCTGCGCTGCGGTGACCGGGCTATAGTCCGTCACCGTTCGGGCAGGGGAATCCGCTCGGTCTCGCCCGGGACCCGTCCGAAGCGGTCTTCGCGCCAGTCCGTCCTTCGCGCGTTCGATCCGCTCCTTCGCGCTCGACACGAAGTTCCACCAGATGAAGCGCGGGCCGTCCATCTTCGCCCCGCCGAGGAGCATCAGCGTCGCCGAGAACGGCGCCCGCACCTCGACCTCGACGCCTTCCGCGAGCACGGCGAGCTGGCCCGTCTCGACCACGGCGTCGCCGATCGTCACGTCGCCCTCGACGACGTAGACGCCGCGCTCCTCGTGCTCCGGCGCGAGCACGATGCTCGCTCCCGGCTCGAGCTCGGCAGCTGCGTACAACGTATCGGTGAACACCGCAACCGGCGAGCGGACCCCGAACGCGTGCCCGGCGATCACCCGCACCGTCGCGCCAGGCGGCTCGACGACCGGCAGGCTCGCCTGCGGATGATGGAAGAACGACGGGTCCGCCTCCTCGCTCTCGCGCGGCAACGCCACCCAGGTCTGGATGCCGTGCACGCCGGGCCCGGCCGCCCGCAGCTCGGGCGGCGTCCGCTCCGAGTGCGCGATCCCGCGGCCTGCCGTCATCCAGTTGACGTCGCCCGGCCGGATCGGCTGGACCGAGCCGAGGCTGTCGCGATGGAGGATCTCGCCCTCGAAGAGGTAGGTCACCGTCGCGAGCCCGATGTGCGGGTGCGGCCGCACGTCGAGCCCCTCGCCCGGCGGGAGCCGCGCCGGCCCCATGTGGTCGAAGAAGATGAACGGCCCGACCATCTGTTTCGGGACGGACGGCAGCACGCGCCGGACGGCGAAACCGCCGATGTCGCGCGGGTGGGAACGGAGGAGATGTTCGATGGGAGCGCTCATGGGAGGGAATTGTGCTCCAACAGCGCCCCTTCGGTAGACTTGACGCCCCTGCTCCCGGTTTCAGTGCCCCCCAATGCGCGACCCCACGCCAGTCACGATCCATCTCAAGGACTACACCCCGCCCGCGTTCCTGATCTCGACGGTCGACCTCGACGTCGATATCCGGGAGGACTTCGCGCGCGTGCGCGCGAAGCTCGCGGTCCGGCGCAATCCGGCCGCGAAGGACGCGCGCGCGCCGCTCGTCCTCGACGGCGACGAGCTCCGGCTCGAGTCCGTCGCGCTCGACGGCCGGACGCTCGCCGCGTCCGAGTACGCGCTCGACGCGGCGCATCTGACCATCCCGTCGGTGCCGGACGCGTTCGCGCTCGAGACGGTCGTGCGGATCGAGCCGCGCAGGAACACGAAGCTGATGGGGCTGTACGCCTCGAAGGATGGCTTCTTCACGCAATGCGAAGCGGAAGGCTTCCGCCGCATCACGTTCTTCATCGACCGGCCGGACGTCATGGCGCGCTACACGACCACGATCCACGCCGATCGCGAGAAGTATCCGGTGCTGCTCTCGAACGGGAACCCGGTGGGACGCGGCAACGAAGCGGGCGGCCGGCACCGGGTGAAGTGGGAGGACCCGTTCCCGAAGCCCTCGTACCTCTTCGCGATGGTCGCGGCGAAGCTCGACAAGCTCGAGGACTCGTTCGTCACGCGCTCCGGACGCAAGGCGACGCTGCAGGTCTGGGTCGAGCCCGGCAAGGTCGACCAGTGCGCGTGGGCCATGCAGGCGCTCAAGAAGTCGATGAAGTGGGACGAGGAGACGTTCGGCCTCGAGCTCGACCTCGACTGCTACATGATCGTCGCGGTCGGCGACTTCAACATGGGTGCGATGGAGAACAAGGGCCTCAACATCTTCAACACCAAGTACGTCCTCGCGCGCCCCGACATCGCCACCGATGGCGACTT
Source organism: uncultured beta proteobacterium (assembly GCA_963744255.1). Lineage (GTDB taxonomy): Bacteria > Pseudomonadota > Gammaproteobacteria > Burkholderiales > SG8-39 > DATEDA01. The sequence goes on along the minus strand of CAVUSZ010000049.1, from coordinate 145,814 downwards.
CCTCAACATCGACCGGGTGGTCGCGCACGAGTACTTCCACAACTGGACCGGCAACCGCGTCACCTGCCGCGACTGGTTCCAGCTCTCGCTGAAGGAAGGCCTCACCGTTTTCCGCGACCAGGAGTTCGGCGCCGACACCTACTCGCGCCCGGTGACGCGCATCCAGGAGGTGCGGGGCCTGCGGGCGGCGCAGTTCCCCGAGGACGCCGGCCCGATGGCGCACCCGGTGCGCCCGCAGTCGTACATGGAGATCTCCAACTTCTACACCGCCACCGTGTACGAGAAGGGCGCGGAGGTGGTGCGGATGATCCACACGCTCACGGGTGAGCGCGCGTTCCGCCGCGGGATGGACGTCTACTTCCGGCGCCACGACGGGCAGGCGGTCACCTGCGACGACTTCGTCGACGCGATGGCCGAAGGCAGCGGGTTCGATTTCTCGCAGTTCAAGCGCTGGTACGACCAGGCCGGGACGCCACGCCTGGAGGTGAAAGGCGACTACGACGCGCAGACGAAACGCTACGCGCTGACCGTCAAGCAGTGGACGCCGCCGACGCCGGGCCAGCCGGTGAAGCTGCCGCTGCACATTCCCCTTGCGATCGGGCTGATCGCTCCCGACGGAACCGAGATGCCGGTGCAGCTCGATGGCGAATCCGCGCCCGCCGGCACCGACCGCGTGCTCTCCGTCAAGCAGCCCGAAGAGCGCTTCGTGTTCACGAACGTGCCGGCGAAACCGGTGCCGTCGCTCCTGCGCCGCTTCTCCGCGCCGGTGATCCTGAACTTCGACTACACCGAGACCGAGCTGACGCATCTGATGGCGCACGACGCCGATTCGTTCAACCGCTGGGAAGCCGGCCAGCGGCTCGCGACCGGCATCCTGCTCCGGGGCATCGAAGCGCATCGCGCAGGAAAGCCCGTCGAGGTGCCGCGCGCGTTCGTCGACGCGTTCGCACGCGTGCTGCGGGACGGTCCGGAGGATCCCGCGTTCGCCGCCGAGGCACTGAGCCTGCCGGCCGAGACCTACCTCGCCGAGCAGATGGAAGTGGTCGATCCGGACGCGATCCACGCGGTGCGTGGGCACCTTCGCCGCGAGCTCGCGCGCGCGTTCCGCGGCGACCTGCTCGCCGCGTATCGATCATTGACGGTCTCGGGACCTTACAGCCCGGACGCGCGGTCGGCGGGCAAGCGGAGCCTGCGGAACCTCGCCTTGAGCTACCTGATGGAGCTCGAAGAGCCGGACGTCCGCGCGCTGTGCGCGCAGCAGTTCGCGGCAGCGGACAACATGACCGACCGGATGGCGGCGCTCACGGCGCTCGCGAACTCGCAGGCGCCCGAGCGCGATCCGGCGCTCGAGCGCTTCTACGCGGACTGGAAACACGAGCCGCTCGTCGTCGACAAGTGGCTCGCGGTGCAGGCGACGTCGCGGCTGCCGGACACGCTCGCGCGCGTCGAGCGGCTGATGCGCCACGAGGCGTTCGACATCAGGAACCCGAACAAGGTGTACGCGCTGATCCGCGCGTTCTGCTCGAACCACGTGCGGTTCCATGCCGCCGACGGCTCGGGCTACGCGTTCGCCGCCGACCGGGTCCTCGAGCTGGATTCGCTCAATCCGCAGATCGCCGCGCGCATCGCGCGCGCGTTCGACCGCTGGCGGAAGTTCGACGCCGGTCGCCAGGCCCATGCCCGTGTGGCGCTGGAGCGCATCCGCGCGAAAGAGCGTCTGTCGAAGGACGTCACCGAGGTGGTGACGAAGGGGCTGGCCTAGGCGTTCAATGGATCTCGTCCGCGTCGCGGATGGCGCGGGCGAGCTTCTCGAAGTCGAAGCCCTCGGCGCGCGCGGCGGCGAGGATCACGCCTTCGCGACGCTGGAGCAGCGCGGCCCCGTCGAGCGCCCGCCGCACGAGGTCGATGGGAATGATGGCGGCGCCGTGGCGGTCGGCGTGCACGAGGTCGCCGCTCGCAACGTCCAGACCCGCTACCCGGACCCGCTCGCCGAACCCTGTTACGTGCACGTGCGCGTGACTCGGCGTCACCCGCGAGGCGAGCAGCTGGAAGCCGGACGCGTTCGCATCGAGATCGCGCACGCTCCCGTTCGTGACCACGCCGCGCACGCCGAGGCCCCGATGGATGTGCGTGTTGACCTCGCCCCAAAAGGCACCGAGACCGGCGAGCGGTCCGTCCTGGTCCTCGATCACCACCACCGCCGGCAGCGGCCCGCCGTGCGCGACGTACTCGTAATAGGCGAGGCGCTTCGCCTTCACCGCCTCCTTCGGCTCGCCCGGGGCCTCCGCGGCGCGGATGGTCGCGGTGCGGGCGAAGCCGACGATGGGGTTGAGCTGCGGATAGGCGCAGAACAGCGGCTCGCGCGTGTAGCCGGTCAGACGGAACTTCGCGTCGACGAGCTCGAGGGCATTGCAGACGGTCGGCGTGTCGATGGCGGCGAGCGCCTCGAGGTCCGCCATGCTAACCGGGCTCGCGGGACCGGTCATGGCGGTCACTCCACGCGCGCGAACTTCTGCGCCCGCCGGCCCGTGCCCACCTCGGCGGTGTAGAGATTGCCCTTGGAGTCGATCGCCATGTTGTGCACCCATTTGAACTGGCCGGCCATCCGCCCCGCGCGTCCGAACGCGGTCAGCGTGACGCCTGACTGGCGGTCGAGCGTGAGAATCTGGTTGTTCGCGCCGTCGGCGACAAAGATGTAGCGCTCGGTCGCGTCCTCGGACAGCACGAGGTCCCACACCGAGCCGTTCTGCAGCGTTGCCGGTTCGACGCGAAACTCCTTGACGTACTTCCCGCTCTTCTCGAACACCTGGATGCGGTCATTCGCACGATCGCAGACGTAGACGAGTCCGTCGCGCGACAACCGCACGCAGTGCACCGGGCTCCCGAACTGCTGGAGCAGCGGCTTCGCCGGGTCGTAGGCCGGCTGCTTGTCGTCGATGGGCCTGTTCCCGTAGGCGCCCCAGTGCCGCTTGTACGCCCCGCTCTTCGCGTCGAGCACCAGCACCCGCCGGTTGCCGTAGCCGTCGGCGACGTACAGCTCGCCGCTCGCCGCATCGATCACCATGTGCGCCGGACGGCCGAGCTGCGTCATGCTGTTCGACCCGCCGGTCGAGCCGCTCTTGCCGATCTGCTGCAGGAACTTGCCGTCGGGCGTGAACTTGAGGATCTGGTGGTCGGTGTTGCTGTTGCCGGCGAGCCAGACGTTGCCGTCCACGTCGACGAAGATCCCGTGCTCGCTCGTCGGCCACTCGTAGCCGGCCCCCGGCCCGCCCCAGCTCTTGAGGAGGTTGCCCTCGACGTCGAACTGGAGGACCGCGGGCGCCGGCCGGCAGCACTTCGTCGTCGGCGGGTTGAGCGTCGCGCCCCTCTCGTCGTCGACGAGGGTCGTCGGGCGGTGCAGCACCCATATCCGGTCGTCCTTGTCGACCGCGATCCCGGCGACCTGCCCGAGAATCCAGTTCTCGGGGAGCGGCTTGGGCCAGGACGGATCGACCGCGAACTTCGGCGCGCCGGCGGGCCCACCGGCGCGAGTCTCCGGTACTTGCTGGCAGCTCGCCAGCAGCGCGGCAGCCGCGGTGAACCCGAGGACGCAAAGGCTCGGTCGGGACATGTCTCCTCCTTGCGCCGCCGTCTCGCGGCGGGTGTTCTTCGGGTTCGAAGCTTACTCCACGTTCTGCGCGCGCTCGGCGTTCGGTGAGGGAACGCGTCGCCCCATCGGCGGATCTCAACCGGTGAAGCGAGTACCCTGCGGCCAGGAGGTGCCGCCATGAGACTCGTCCTGCTCCCTGTAGACGGTTCCGCGTCCGCCCAGCGGGCGGTGAATGCCCTTCGGGATCTCGCGCGTACGGCGCCCGGGCTGCACGCGATCCTGCTCAACGTGGAGCCGGCGGTCCCCCTGCTCCAGCGCATGGTGGACGGGCGCCCGGACGAGGTGCGCCGGATCGAAGGGCCGCTGCGCGAGGCGGGCGAGCGCCTGCTCGCGCCGGCGAAGGCGGAACTCGAGGGCGCCGGTGTGCGTTGCACGGCGTTCGTGGAGCTCGGCGACCCGGCCGACACCATCGTCGCACGCGCGAAGGAGTGGAGCGCCGATCTCATCGTGATGGGAACCCACGACCGCAGCGCGATGGGCAGCCTGCTGCTCGGCTCCGTCGCGCAAAAGGTGCTGCAGCGCGCCGCCGTGCCGGTGATGCTCGTCAAGTAGCGCGGCGCGCCTTCTCTTCCATCCGCCGGTCGAAGCGTGCGACGTTCACGACGACACGCTCGTGCGATGCCCTCGCTGATCGCCTCGCGCTCGTCGCGCGCGGACACGCGGAACTTGAGCATGCGGCCCTCGACCGCGACCAGCTCGGCCTCCGCCTCGACCCGCATGCCCACCGGCGTCGCGGCGAAATGGCGAACGTCGAGCTGCACGCCAAGGGACTGGTGGCCTTCGGGCAGGAGATGCTCGACCGCCGCGAGCGCGGCCGCCTCGAGGAGATTGATCACTACCGGCGTCGCGAGCACCGGTACCCGGCCGCTGCCGACGTGGGGGGCGGTGTGCTCGGGGGCAACCACGAGCGCCGCCGTGCCCTTCAGTCCGGGTGGGATGCTCTCAAGCATCGGCTACGACGCTTCCCGGGCGGAATGCGCCGCGCCGCCCGCTTCTTCCGCGGGCGCGCACATCACACCCTCGTACACGACGAGCGCGACGAGCACCACGAGCGCCGCGGCCGTGACTGCGAGCGCAGAGTACGCCGCCAGCGGGATCGCGAACATCGCCGCCGCCACCACCCAGCGCACGACGAAGACCGGCCGCGGCGGCGGCGTGGTGAGCTGCGCCTGCGCGACGTTGAGCGCGGCGAGGAACGCCGCCACGCCGCCGCAGAGCGCCCACGCGCCCGTTGGCCCGCCGTGGCCGGCGTCGGCCCTGACCAGCAGGCTCACGCCGCTCGCCACGTACATGAGCGCCGCGAGCAGCGGCAGGTGCGCGTAGGCGAAGGTCACGATCGGCACGGCGGCGTGCTGCAGTTCCTGTCCGGTCAGCCGCTCGAAGTAGAGCCACCACAGGCAGGCGGCGATGCCGAAACCGGCCACCGCCACGGCGACGACGCCCGGGCTCCACGTCGCTTCCATCGTGCCGCTGCCCACCGTGACGACGAGCTCGCCGAGCACGATCAGGGTGAAGAGACCGAACCGTTCGGGAACGTGCGCCGGATCGACCGGGATGACCCGGTGGAGCCGCGTGTTTAGAGGCGGCATGCTCAGGTCGAGCATGATCGCGACCGCCCAGAGCCCGAAGCTCCACGGCGCGGGCAGCACCACCGAGACGAGCCACAGGACGACGCTGAACGCGTAGACGCTGCCGTAACGCCTGATCAGCGGCCGCGCCTGCGGGACATAGCGGTAGGCGCGCGCATAAAGCGCGACGAGGATCGCCCGCAGGATCGCGAACGCGATCGCGAACCCCGCGTAGCTCCCCTCCGCCACGTCGCGGATCTGCACCGCCAGGGCGAGCAGCGCCAGCATCTGCGCGAACGTCGCGACCCTGAACGGGAGGTCGTCGCTGTCGAAGCGGTCGGCGTAGAAGCTGAAGCCCTGCCACGCGAGGAACACCGCGAGGAACAAACCGCCCGCGAGCGCCGCCCCGTGCCAGTCCGGGTGATGAACGAAGAGATGCGCGAGCTGTGCGATCGCGACGACCAGCACGAGGTCGAAGAAGAGCTCGAGCCACGACGCGTGCCGCTCGCCCTCCCCTGCCGCGAGCGTCCGGAGTCGCGGCGGCCGCAGCCATCGACGCGGCGAAGTCGCGGCGGCGATCATGCCCGGGCCCCGGCGCCGGATCGCATCGCAGTGAGGTCGACCCACACGATGGCGAGCCGCCCGCCCAGCGTGGCGAAGTTCTTCAGGAAGTGCAGCAGCTGACCGTGCCGCTCGGCGGGCGCGTAGTTCGAGAACGGGTGCGCGAGAAACGCGTCGACGACGATGAAGGCCGCGAGCACCCCGGCGACCCAGCGGAGCTTCCAGCCAGCCATGACGGCGAGACCGGCGGCGAGCTCGAACGTGCTGAAGACGGCCGCCCGGGCGGTGACCTGCGGGCCCGCGACCAGCCCGCCCGCTATCAGCAGCCGCTCGAGGCCGAGGCCTACGAACACGATCGGCATCAGGATGCGAGCGGCGATGAAAAGTCCCGGGTGATTCATGATTCCCCCTGTCGTTCGGGCGTTTGCGCAACAGTCTAGGCTGACGGCGCGCGCGGCGCACCCTGGCGCCGGGCCCGCCGGGCGCGTTCGGCGGCCCCGGCCGCCCGGTCAGTGCTACAGTTAGCGTCGTCCGATCCCGTCGACGAAGCGAGCGCGACGAGGGTGCGCGCGGAAGGGACTTTTATGACGTTTTTGTGGCCTGAGGTGTTGTGGCTGCTGCTCGCGGTGCCGGTGCTCGTGAGCCTCTACGTGCTCCTGCTGCGGAGGAAGAAGAAAGGCGCGGTCAGGTACGCAAGCCTGAGCCTGGTGCGGGATGCAATCGGACCGGGCCAGCGGTTCCGGCGGCACGTCCCGCCGCTTCTCTTCCTGCTGGCGATGATCGCGGCGATCATCGCGATCGCGCGTCCGAGCGCAGTCGTCACGCTTCCGTCCGAGCAGCGTGTCATCGTGATGGCGCTCGACGTGTCGCTCAGCATGCGCGCGACCGACATCGAACCGACCCGGTTCGCCGCCGCGAAGGAGGCCGCCAAGGCGTTCGTCCAGCAGCAGCCGAAGGACGTCCGCATCGGGATCGTGTCGTTCGCCGGCACCGCGTCGGTGGTGCAGTCGTCGACCCAGAACCGCGACGATCTCGTCGCCGCGATCGACCGGCTCGAGCTGCAGCGCCATACCGCGACGGGCAGCGCCATCATCGTATCCCTCGCTGCGCTTTTCCCGGACGACGGGATCGATCTGGAGTCGATCCTGTTCGGTGCACGGCCGACGACCGACGGCGGGCGCCTGTCCCCGGCCGACAAGGCGCGGAAGGGCGAGAAGGAGAAGAAGCCGTTCACGCCGGTCGCGCCCGGCTCCCACCCGTCGGCTGCGATCATCCTGCTCACCGACGGGCGCCGGACGACCGGCCCCGACCCGCTCGACGCGGCGCGGATGGCCGCCGAGCGCGGCGTTCGCGTCTACACCGTCGGCTTCGGCACCAAGGAAGGCGCGGCGGTCAGCGTCGACGGCTGGTCCATCTACATGCGCTTCGACGAGGAAGCGTTGAAGGCCATCGCCGACCTCACGCGCGCCGAGTACTTCCACGCCGGCAGCGCCGCGGACCTGAAGAAGGTCTACGAGACACTGAACGCCAAGTTCGTGCTGGAGAGGAAGGAAACCGAGATCACCGCGCTTGCGACTGCGGCGGCGGCGGTTCTCGCGGTCGCCTCCGCCGCGCTCTCGGTGCTCTGGTTCAGCCGGATCGGCTGACCGCCGCGAGGGCGATCGCGCGGTGTTCGCCGAACTGCACTACTTCGGACTCCGCCGGTCCAATCCCGCGCCGTGATTCTCCCTCCCTCTCCCTCCCGCTCGCGGGGAACGGTCGAGGTGGCCTTGGCGGTGAGATCCGCGGCGATGACGCCGTTCGCGCCCGGAGGATTGTCGACGATGATCTCCTGCTTGAACGCCTCGGCAAGCCGCGGCTGAACGAGGCGCATGACGAGGTCGGTGGCGCCGCCGGGCGGGAAGCCGACGAGGATCCGGACCGGTCTTCGAAGGATAGTCCTGCGCGGTGGCCGCTGCGCACGCGAGCGCTGTGCACAGCGCAACGACGATTCTCCTCGTCTGCTCTCCTCCTCGCTTCCGTACGCGGTGCCCCTCGCAATGCTAGCGCCGAACGCGCGTTCGAAGCCAGGGAGTATCGTAGCGCTCCCACCGGGTCCCGGCGCTTCGCTGACGCGCACGGGAATAGGCATCGTCGCACCGGTGTTTATCCTGACCCGCCGACGTCGCTCTCTGCCGGTCCGGGTGCCCTAATTCCCTCTGGAGGACTGCAATGTCAAAACTGAAGTTCGGCATGCTCGCATCGATCGCGCTGGTCACGTTCGGCATCAGCGGCGGTGCGCAGGCTCAAGCCTCGGCCATGACTTTCTTCATCACCAGCACCGGCTCCGGAAAGGGCGCCGACTTCGGCGGCCTGGCGGGGGCCGACAAGCTGTGCCAGTCGCTCGCAGCCGCAGTGGGCGCGGGCAATCGCGAGTGGCGCGCCTACCTCAGTGCAAGCGCGGCCGGGGGCTCGCAGGCCGTCAACGCACGCGATCGGATCGGTTCCGGTCCGTGGCAGAACGTGAAAGGGGTCGTCATCGCGCGCAACGTCGCCGACCTGCACGGCACCAACAACCTGACCAAGCAGACCGCGCTCACCGAGAAGGGCGAGATGGTCAACGGGCGCGGCGATGCGCCCAACAAGCACGACATCCTCACCGGTTCGCAGCCCGACGGTACGGCATTCGCGGGTAGCGAAGACCGCACCTGTGGCAACTGGACCAAGAGCGGCGAGGGCGCGGCGCAGGTCGGGCATCACGACCGCATGGGCCTGAACGAGGAGCCGCCCGCCAAGTCCTGGAACTCGTCGCATCCGTCCCGCGGCTGCAGCGACGCCGACCTCCGTGGCACGGGGGGGGCGGGCCTGCTCTACTGCTTTGCCGCCAAGTGACGCCCAGACCGGTCAGCTGATCTCGATCTCTTCCACCCAGACGAGCTCGCATGCGCCGCCCCGGGCGTCCTCGCGCGTGAGCGAGCTCGTCGAGCGGAAGGCGGCCGTTACCCTCACCCTTTAGCCACTTCTCGCCCGCTTCGTCGCCGGGATGAGGGTGCATGTTCGCGCTCGCGACCTCGACCCGACCCGTCACGGTTGGTGCTAGGCTTTTGGCACCGCTTCCATCGAGGTCATCGCATGAAAGCAACTCTAGCCACCGGTCTCGTCGCGACCCGCCGCATCACCGTCGACGAGACGCGCGTGATCGGCTTCATGGGCGACGACTGCCGCGTGTATGCGACGCCGCGCATCATCAGCGACATCGAGTACGCGTGCCGCGATTTCCTGCTCGGCCACCTCGAACCGGGCGAGGACTCGGTCGGCACGCGTGTGAACGTCGAGCACGTCGGACCGGCGCTGCTCGGCGCCGAGGTGTCGATCGACATCAGGGTGAGCGCGGTCGACGGGCGGCGCGTGACCTTCGAGGCGAGCGTCAAGGAGGGCGCGGACGACGTGCTGCGGGGCACGCACGAGCGCTTCGTCGTCGCGGTCGACAAGGTCCGGGAGCGGCTGCTGAAGCGGAAGGCGCAGCAGTCGCAGCAGCAACAGCAGTAGGGGAGCCGGATGAGCAAGCGAACGCCCGCCGATCGCCTCCAGCCCGCCGCATCCCAGCTGCCGATCGCGTGGTACTTCGATCCGGGAATTTTCGCGCGCGAGCAGGCGATGATCTTCGGCGAGGGGCCGCAGTACGTGGGCCACGACCTGATGGTGCCGAAGGAGGGCGACTACATCACGCTCGAGGGCAGCCAGCATGCCCGCGTCCTGCTGCGGGGCGACCGGGGCGTGAACCTGCTCGGCAACGTCTGCCGCCATCGCCAGAGCCTGCTGCTCGAGGGCCGCGGCAAGGTGCGCAACATCGTCTGCCCCCTCCACCGCTGGACCTACGATCTGAACGGCAAGCTCCTCGGCGCGCCCGAGTTCGCCGCGACCCCCGACATGCCGCTTTCGTGCGTGCAGCCGCAGTCGTGGCACGGCCTGCTCTTCACCGGCAAGCGCGACGTCGCGGCCGATCTAGCCGACTTCACCCTCGCCGCCGACTACGACTTCTCCGGTTACGTCTTCGACCGGATCATGGTCGACGAGTGCCGGTTCAACTGGAAGACCTTCCTGGAGATCTATCTCGAGCTCTATCACGTGCAGCCGTTTCACCCCGGGCTGCAGGAGTTCGTCGACGCCGGCAACTATCAGTGGGGTTTCGGCGAGCGCTGGTCGTACCAGATTCTCGGCATCAAGGACGAGTGGCGTCACCAGGTCTCGCCGAACTACACCCGCTATCGCGACGCGATCCTCGCCTACAGCGGCGGCGAGCTCCCGAAGTACGGCACGGTATGGTCGATCTACTACCCCAACGTGATGCTCGAGTGGTATCCGTACTCGCTCGTCGTCAGCACGTTGATCCCGCGCTCGCCGGAGCACACCACCAACGTCCTCGAGTTCTACTATCCGGAGGAGATCGCGCTCTTCGAGCGCGGACTGGTCGAGGCGCACCAGGCGGCGTACATGGAGTCCGCCGCCGAGGACGCCGAGATCTGCGCCCGGCTCCATCGCGGCCGCAAGGCCCTGCATACCCAGGGCGAGGACGACCGCGGGCCGTACCATTCCCCGCACGAAGACGGCATGGTTCACTTTCACGAGTTCCTGCGGCGGGAGCTCGGCGCTCTAGACATCGCAACGTCCGTTGCAGTCGTTCAAGCGCCGCAGAGCTCGCGCAGCAAAGCGTTGGTGTCGCCCTCCGATCAGGGTTCCCGCCAAGAGCGAACGGAGACCGCCCGGTTCGTACGCACCGGCCTACCTCAGCGCGATCGCGCGGCTTCCAACTTCTCGAAGCCGTATCAGGCGCAGCTCATCCGTGCGCAGGGATTCGAGACGCCGGAGACCCTCATCACCAACGATCCGGATCTGGTGCGCGCGTTTCATGCTCGCCACGGGCGGGTCGTCTACAAATCGATGCAGCGGCATCCGCTCGATCGTGCAGACGCTGCGCGAAGACGACTGGTTCCGGCTGGATCGAATTCGCTGGTGCCCAACCCAGTTCCAGGCGTTTGTCGAGGGCGACCAACGTGCGCGTGCACGTCAGTGGGGGACGAGGTGTTCCCGACGGCGATCCACACCGGGGCGACCGACTATCGCTACGCCGAGCGGCAAGGCAGCAGCGCGGAACTGGTGGCGGCATCGCTTTCCGACGAGCTAGCCGAGCGATGCGTCCGGCTCGCGCAGGCGCTCGGCCTGGCGTTCGCGGGCATCGATCTGAAGATCGCGCCGAACGATCGCGTGTTCTGCTTCGAGGTGAACCCGAGTCCCGCCTTCAGCTACTACGAGTCGAACACGGGACAGCCGATCGCCGAGGCCGTTGCGCGTCATCTGGCGGGCGACCGGCCTTGCATCGCGGAGCGATGCAACACGGTGTCGCCGCGGCGTTCCACATCTCCTCAGTACCGCAGCCTATCTCCCGGCGTGCTCGAAGCGCTGCCCCTGAGCGAAGGGGATCGCGAACACGCTCACCGGCATGCGGTTTAGGCATTAGCATCGTCTTCCACGGGCGCCAGATTGCGGCGTTCCAGCAGACGCGTGTTGTTGCATCCCTGCGGACCGCGGGAACCCGCGGCGAATTCAAGCGGCGCCGGACCGCGACTTCCGGCTACAGCCTGCGCGCGCACGACCTGGTCGCGACCGCTCTTCACGGCTTCGGCGAGCGCCTCGTCGGCGCGGCGCACGAGGCTGTCGGGCGTCCAGTCGGCGGTATCGGCGCTCGCGGCGACGCCGAAGGTCATCGTCACCGGAGCATTCCGCGCGCCGATGGCGATGGGCGTCTTGCGGATCCGGTGGCGCATCCGCTCCGCGAGCGCCGAGGCGTTCTCGAGATCGCAGCGCGCGAGGAACACGAGGAATTCGTCGGGTCCGAAGCGTGCCACCGTGTCCGAGCGCCGCACGATGCTCCGGATGCGGTTGGTCACTTCGATCAGCACGCCGTCGCCGGCGGAGGAGCCATGCTCCTTGACCAGCTTGTCGAATGCGTCGATCTCGCCGAGGATCACCGCCACGCCTTCGCGGTCGCGGCGCGCGCGGTGGAACTCGCGGTCGAGCAGCTCGAACATCGCGTGGCGGTTCCAGAGCTGCGTGCCGGTGTCGATGAGCGCGCGGCGGCGAAGCCGCTCGCTCTGCTCGACGAGCTGCGCCTGCGCGCGGCCGAGCGCCACCAGCTTCAGCTCCGACTCGACGAGCCGCGCGAGATCGCGCAGGAGAATGAGGTCGCCCTCGGCGAGGGCGTTCGGCGTCCTGTCGCACACGCCGAGCACGCCGGCGACCGTGCCGTCGGGCGCGACGACGAGCGCGCCGGCGTAGAAGCGGACCTGCAGGCGCCCCGTCACCCACGGGTGGTCGAGGAAGCGGGTATCGCCGAGGGTGTCGGGCACGATGAGCGGCCCGTCGCTCTCGAGCGTCGCGGCGTCGAACGCGACCTCGGTCCCGAGCACGGTCGCGGGGATGCCCTGGGCGGCGAACAGCTTGATCGTTCCCTCGCTCACGAGCGAAAGCGTGACGACCGGCACGCGGAACAGGCGCCGGGCGAGGCGCGTCACGATGTCCAACCGGTCGGCGAGCGCCGGCGCGGGCGTCGCGTCGCGATCCTGCTGCTGGGTGTTGTCCTGAGCCTGGGTCGTCATTGGGCATCCGCCGGCGTAGCGGGCGCGCCCCGGAGAGCCGTGATCATGCGAGGCGAGCCCCGAAAAGTCCACCTGCGCCGGGGGTTAGCTGCGGGTTTGTGCGCTTTTGGGGGGCGGGAAAGATCGACCGTCGGGGCGCCTGCCCCGCCACCCAGGCGGAAAACTCTCGCTGGGCGGTGCGATAGGCTGAGCCCGGGCCCGGCTGGCGGAACCGCCGCCGGAAGGCGCGGTCTACCCGTGACAGTTGTCATCACCCCGTAGAACGCGCCCCGCAGAATCGGGCGCACTCCGATGCGAACCATCGACGATCTCGTCCGCGAGCGGGCGCCGAAAGCGGATAACGCATGTTTCGTCCGCCAGGAGCCGCTCGCCGCCTATCTCGCCCGCACCGATTACGTCTCCGCTTCGATGCTCCGCCGTGCCGCGCGCACCGGCGAGACGCCGCTCGCGCCGCGCATCGAGGACGATCCGGCGCAGCGCCTCGCGCAGGCGCTGCACGCGCTCGTGCTCGAGCCGGCCCGCTTCGCCCGCGAGTACCTCGTGCTCGATCGAGATTCGCCGGCGCCGCCCGCGGATGAGCTGCCCGACGCGATCGAGCGGCGGACCTGGCTCGCAAGCGGGGAATACGCACAGCTCGCCGCCGCGCAGGAGGCGATCCGCGCCTACCCGCGCGCGCCGCTCGGCAGCCTGATCGACGCGGGCATGAAGGAGCTCTCGATCTACTGGACGGACGAGCTCGGCCGGCGGTGGAAGGCGCGCCCCGACTGCTTCACCGACGAGCTCGTGCTCGAGCTCAAGACGACCGGCGACATCCGCCCGCGCGCATTCGCGCGCACCCGCCGCCGCTTCGGATACGACCTCAAGGCCGCACACTACGTCGAGGCGGTGCAGCGCCTGACCGGCCGCACGCCGCGCTTCATGTTCGTCGCGGTCGAGTTGACGTCGCCACACTACGTCTGGGCATATGAGATGTCCGGGGCGGAACTGGCGCGCGCGAGCGCCGAGCTCGCCGCCGCGCGGGCGGCGTTGCGGTCCTAGCTCTGCGTTGCCCGCGGCGTACTGCGTATCCCTCGTCGCGCTCGGCATCGGTCTCGGCGCGGGCACCTACGGCGTGAACGCGCGGCGGGATGCGGCCGGACGGTAGAATCCGCCCGCCTCGCTCCCGACGACAGTCCCGTTGCCCTTTTCGACCTCCGAGCGCCGCTGGCTCGACGCTTTTCTCGCCTGGTACTTCGTCACCGTGTGGGGCGCAGGTTTCCTCGCCACGAAGGTCGGGCTGCAGTATGCCGCGCCGTTCACGTTCCTCACGCTGCGGTTCGTCCTCGGACTCGTGCTGATGGCGCCGGTCGTCCTCGTCCTGCGACCGCAGTGGCCTGCCTCGCGCACCGAGCTCGCGCACGTCGTCGTCGCCGGACTGCTGATGCACGCCGTGAACCTCGGCGGGAGCCACTACACGCAGTACCTCGGCCTTTCGGCCGGGATCACCGCGCTGATTCTCTCCGCGCAGCCGCTGCTCACCGCGGTGATCGCGGCGCGCTGGATGCACGAGCGCCTCTCGCCGGCGCAATGGACGGGTATCGGGCTCGGCCTCGCCGGCGTCGTCCTCGTGGTGTGGCACAAGATCGACGTGCGCGCGATGACGATCGGCAGCCTCGTCGCGGTGAGCATCTCGCTCGTGGCCGCCACCGCGGGAACGCTTTACCAGCGCACTTTCTGCCGCGCGGTAGACCTGCGCGGCGCGCCGTTCGTGCAGTTCGCCGCCTGCCTCGTGGTGATGGCGCCGCTCGCGTATGTGGTCGAAGGTGCGCGGATCGCGTGGACGTGGCAGCTCGTGGCCTCGATCGGGTTCCTGGTGATCTTCGCTTCGATCCTCGCCGTGAATGCCCTGCACACCCTGATGCGGCACGGCGCGGCAGCGCGGGTGACGAGCCTCTTCTACCTCACGCCGATCCTGGCGGTCGCGCTCGAGTACGTCATGTTCGATGTCGTGCCGACCGCGCTGAGCGTAGCCGGGATCGCCGTCACCTGTCTCGGCGTCGCGCTCGTCGCTCTGCCGGCGCGGTCCTCCCCCGGCGCCAGCGATCGACGCGGGCCCGGACAGCGGCCGTGACAAGCTGCCGCCGGCCGGCCTCGAACACGCCCGCCCAACAAATGGGGTCGCTCGCTCCGGGCCCCCTCGGAACAAGGGTCCGAGTCCCCTTGGATCCGCCGCTGAGGGGCGCTGGCTCGCCAGTCGGGTTCCCGTTCATCGGCTCGCCGCGGCACGCGCGGTACAATCCGCGCCCGCACAGCATCCACAACAAAGGAGGCCGAAATGATGCGCATCGTGCTGTTCGTGCTCACCAACATCGCCGTCGTGGCGGTGCTGACGATCGTCCTGAAGCTCCTCGGGATCGACCAGGCGATGGCGCAGCAGGGGATGCAGCTCGGGCCGCTGCTCGTGTTGTCGCTCGTGCTCGGCTTCGGCGGCTCCATCATCTCGCTCCTGATCTCCAAGCCGATGGCCAAGTGGTCGACGCGCGCGCAGGTGATCGACGGCTCCGAGGGCACCAACCAGCACTTTCTGGTCGAGTCCGTGCGCAAGCTCGCGCAGACAGCGGGCATCGGCATGCCGGAGGTCGCGATCTTCGAGGGCGACCCGAACGCGTTCGCGACCGGCGCGTTCAAGAACTCGGCGCTCGTCGCGGTCTCGACCGGCCTCCTCCAGTCGATGAACCAGGAGGAAGTCGAGGCGGTGCTTGGCCACGAGGTCGCGCACATCGCGAACGGCGACATGGTGACGATGACGCTGCTCCAGGGCGTCGTGAACACCTTCGTGATCTTCCTTTCGCGGATCGTCGGAATGATCGTCGACAGGACGATCTTTCGCACCGAGCGCGGCACCGGGCCGGGCTTCTTCATCACGGTGATCGTGTGCCAGATCGTGTTCGGGCTGCTCGCCTCGATCATCGTCGCCTGGTTCTCGCGGCGGCGGGAGTTCCGCGCCGACGCGGGCTCGGCACAGTACCTGCGCAGCCCGCGGCCGATGATCAACGCGCTCGCGCGCCTCGGCGGCATGGATCCCGGCCAGCTGCCGGAGTCGATCAAGGCGCTCGCCATCAACGACCGGCCCGGCTGGATGGCGCTCTTCTCGACCCATCCGCCGATCGAGCAGCGGATCGCGGCGTTGCAAGGCCGCAGCTGACCAGGAACAGGGGTTCGAAAATGATCGACTTCTACACCTCCGGCACCGGCAACGGCCATCGCGCCGCGATTGCCCTCGAAGAGTCGGGCCTTCGCTACCGCACGCACAAGCTCAATCTCGCCGCGGGCGAGCAGCGAAAGCCCGAGTACCTCGCGATCAACCCCGCCGGCACCATTCCGGCGATAGTCGATCACGAGGGCCCCGGCGGGAAGCCGCTCGCGCTGGCGCAGTCGGGCGCGATCGCGCTCTACCTCGCCGAGAAGACGGCGAAGCTGCTGCCGAAGGATCCGGCGCGCAGGGCGGCGGCGCTGCAGTGGTTCATGTTCGCGTGCACCGACTGCGCGGTGACCGGCGGCGCGATCTTCCAGCTCGCGAACAACGCGCCGGAGAAGGCGCCGGCGAACATCGCGTTCTTCGAGGAGCGCCTGCTCCGGTTCTTCGGCGTCTTCGATCGCCGCCTCGCCGAGCGCGAGTATCTCTCCGACGAGTACTCCGTCGCCGACGTCGCGTTCTACCCGGTCGCCAACCAGCGGAAGAGCGCGCTGGAACAGGCGGGGGTGTTCCCGAGCCTCCTCGCGTGGATCGCGCGGGTCGGCGCGCGGCCGGCCGTCGCCAGGGGAATGACGGTTTCGATCTGAGCAAGCGGCGCGCGCGCCGGCGCTCGCGGACACCGCGTTCTCCTCATCTCGCGTCCATAGGCGCGTGGAATCTCCAATTCGATGAGGGTCTTGCGCGGGGATCCGCGCATGTTGCTTCGCGACAGACCCCCTTGCGTGCGCGCCACCCTTGCGTGCGCCTTGAATTCGCTCCGTGTCCGCACTGCTCGGTGCCGTTCACGCCGGGGGCGCTGAAGACGGCCTAGCACGTGCACAGTTCAGGGGGTAGCGCCACCGCAACCCCCTGATTCGCTTCGATAGCGCGGCGCTCTCTTCGCGTTGCCGCGGAGAAGTGAAACCCTTTGTTTCGGCGCTAAACCGCCACCGCTCCCGGCCGTTCTAAGCCTAAAGCATCAGGCGCCAAGCGGCGCAGCAAGGAGGGTGCAATGCGTCGATTCGCCCGCTCACTCGTAACCCCCTTGGTCCTCTTCATCGCCGGCGCGGCGTCGAGCGCGTTCGCCGATCCCCCGGCCCGCGTCGGCCGGATCAGCCTGATCGAAGGCGAGGTCACGTTCCACGACATCGGCATGCGCGAGTCGGCGCCAGCCGCGCTCAACTGGCCGGTGACGAGCGGTGCGGCGATCGCGACCGCCCCGGGCGGTCGGGCCGAGGTGCGCATCGGGTCGACCGCAGTGCGTCTCGACGGCGCATCCGGGCTCGAGTTCGTCCGGCTCGACGACGAGTCGATCGGGCTGCGCCTCGAGTACGGCGTGGTCACCCTGCGCGTCCGCAGCCGGGAGGTCGCCGACGAGCTCGTGCTCGAGACCCGGGACGCGCGGGTATCGCTGACCGAACCGGGCCGCTATCGCTTCGAAGCGGGTCGCGCGCCGGATACCACGGCGGTGAGCGTCTTCGAGGGCGGCGCGCGCGTCGATGCGGACGGCACGGTGATCGCGGTGAGAGCCGGCCGGCGCGCGGAGGTCGGACCGAGCGGCGGCGCACGCGTCGTCGAGGCGTTCACCGACGCGTTCGACGACTGGACGCTCGCCCGCGACCGCCGCGATGATGCTGGGCAAAGCGCGCGCTACGTCTCGCCCGAGACGACCGGCTACGAATCCCTCGACGACCATGGCGACTGGCGCGAAACGCCGGCCTATGGACCGGTCTGGTATCCGCGCGCGGTTCCCGCCGGCTGGGCGCCGTATCGCGCCGGTCGCTGGGCGTGGGTCGAGCCGTGGGGCTGGACGTGGATCGACGAGGCGCCATGGGGTTTCGCGCCGTTCCACTACGGCCGCTGGGCACTCGTTGGAGGCGTGTGGGGCTGGGTTCCGGGCGCGGTCGTCGCGCGGCCGGTGTACGCGCCCGCGCTGGTGGGGTGGGTCGCTCGACCGGGCTGGAGCGTGACCGTGGCGATCGGCCGGGTGCCCGCCGTGGGCTGGTTCCCGCTCGCGCCGCGAGAGGTGTTCGTTCCCGCCTATCGCTGCAGCACCGGCTATGTGCGCAACGTGAACGTCGCGCACGTCACGAACATCGTCAACGTCACCAACATCCAGCCGCCGTACGCGCACCGGCACGTTGAGCGCGCGGTGACCGTGGTCCCGGCCGCCGCGGTGTCGGGCGGCCAGCCGGTCGGGCGGTCGGCCGTGCGCGTGCGGCACGCGGATCTCGCGGCAGACGCCGCAGCGTCGAATGCGCCACCGGCGACCGCTGCCCGCCCGCCGCGCCAGTTCGGGGCGCAACGGCGGGACGACGATGGGCGATGGACGCGGCGCCCGCAAGCCGCCGCGCCCCCGTCACCGGCGGTGAATGCGCCGGCGGTGAAGGCAGTCCCGCCGGTCGCCGTCGAGCCCGAACGTCGTCGCGATGAGACCGATCGACGTCCTGAGACGCGAGTCGGCCGAGACCGCCCTGTCCCGCAGCAGCCTGCGCCCGCCGCGACCGCGCCGGCGCCGCCGGTCGCCGTCGAGCGCGAGCATCGACGCGGGGAACCGTTTCGGCGCCCGGAGCCGCGCATCGACCGCGAGCGTCCCGCGCCGCCGCAGCCAGCGCCGGTGGCCGCGCCGGTTCCGCCGGTGGCCGTCGAACGCGAGCGGCGTCGCGAGGAGTCGATCCGGCGTCCCGAGCCTCCCGTCCAGCGCGAACGTCCCGTGGCGGCGCCGGTAGTGACCACGCCCGCGGCGCCTCGCGTCCTGACGCCGCCGGCGGCACGCGAACGGGCCGATCGCCGCGACGGTTCGCGGCCTGCGGTCGTCGCACCCGCGCCGCGACCGCCAGCGCCCATTCAGCCGCCCGCGGCGGCGATGCGCGCGCCTGCGGCGCCGCCCTCGATGGCGCTCCCGCAAGCCGCGCCCCGCGAGCAGCGAACGCCACGGCCCGAAGCCAATCGAGGCCAGCCGCGCGAGGCGCGACAAGGCGAGCGGCGCGGCGGGTGATGCGCGCCTTCAGCAGTCCCCGATCCGGACGATGACCTTGCCGATCGCGCCCTCCTCGACCGCGACGTGCGCGTCGGCAAGCCGGTCGAGCGGTAGCGTCGGAAGGATTCTCGGCCGACATCGAGCTCGGCTCGCTGTCGCGAGCCGCCGTGGCGTTCGTCCACGGCGGCTGCGATCCTTTTCTGGACCGTCAGTTCGACGACTAGCTCCACGGCTGCGCCGCGTCAACGGCGCTCTACCCGCTTCTCAACCGGTTGTGCCGCGTCGGAGCTCTGAAGCGGGCGACCATGCGTTCAGAAGAAGTGCACTGCAGTCGGTGCAAAGAGACCGATCAGCATGAAGACGAGCCCGACGACCCCGAGCCCGGCGCCGCTCCACGCCAGCGCCATCACGTTGGTGATGATCGCAGCCGACGCGAGCACGATCCCGACCTGAACCACGGCCGAGGCGAGCTCGAACTGATGATAGGCCGCGAGCGCGCGGTCGCGCTTCTCCTCGGCGGCCTTGGCGCGCGCCGCGAGCTCTTTCCGGCCCTCGTTGGTCTCGGGTTCGGAGTCGTAGCGCGCGGCGGTCTTCTTCCAGGCATCGATCTGCTTGTCGTAGGCGGCGCGCGTATCGCCCGCCGCCGTGGACGCGCCGAGCTCAGCCTCTTCCGCGGCGGTCCGCACCGTCGTCATGCGGATCGTCTTCGCCTGGAAGAAGGACCACAGGTTCGACGCCTCGATGTTCTGGCTGATCGCCCCGGTCTGTGCGCCTTTGCCCAGCGTCTCCGACACCGCGAGCACCAGCGCGAGCAGCGCGATGAGAAGCGCGATCTTCTTGTTCGACGGATCGATGTGGCCGGCTGCCGACATGTCGTGCCCCTCCGCAAAAAGCCGCTATTGTGCGCGACCGGCCGGCGCGCGCAACCGCAACCATCGCTCTCGCGCCGATTCGCCGATCGCGCGTGCGCGGCAGTCCGGCTCCGCCATAATCGCGGAGCGCCATCGACCGCCGCCATGTCGATCAAATCCCTCGTCCGCACCATCCCGCACTACCCCAAGCCCGGGGTGATGTTCCGCGACGTCACGACGCTCCTGAAAGATGCGGCCGGCTTCCGGACCACGATCGAGCAGCTCGCCGGACGCTATCGGGATCGGCGCATCGCGAAGGTCGCCGGGATCGAGGCACGCGGGTTCATCATCGCGGCTGCCGTCGCGTTCGAGCTCGGCGCGGGATTCGTGCCGCTGCGCAAGCGCGGCCGGCTCCCGGCCGAGACCGTGGGCCACGACTACGAGCTCGAGTACGGTGCCGACCGGATCGAGATGCACGTCGATGCGGTCGGGCCGGGTGAGCGGGTTCTCGTCGCCGACGACCTGATTGCGACCGGCGGCACCGCCGAGGCGGCGGTGAAGCTGATCGAGGGGGCCGGCGGCGAGGTGATCGAATGCTGCTTCGTCATCGAGCTGCCCGAACTGGGCGGTCGGCGGCGCCTCGCGGCGCTGGGGCATTCGATGTTCGCCCTCTTCGCCTTCGAGGGCGGGTGAGCATTCCGGCCCTCGATTCACGTCGATAGGTGATCCGATCCGGCTCTTCCCTCGTATAGGCCCCAACATCGGAGGAGACGATGGCGGCGAATACGGTGGTGGAGATGGTCGCCGGCGAAGGCCCCGACGGCCCCAGAGAGGTCGGCGGAAGCGCTCCTATAATCCGGCACATGGCGGGACGCCCCTGCGTTAGAGACCGGGCCCGAAGATGCTCTCCAGGCGGACCTTGCGGCGCTCGTTGCCCGCATGGCCGGCGGCGACGAGGGGGCGCTCGCGGCTTTCTACGACACGACCATGCCGCGGGTCTTTGGGCTAGCGGTGCGGATCTGCCGCAACGCGGCGGCTGCCGAGGAAGTCGCCGCGGACGTGTACTACCAGTGCTGGACCGGGGCCGCGCGCTACGACGCGGCGCGAAGCAGGGTCATGACCTGGCTCCTCATGATCTGCCGCAGCCGCGCGATCGACGCGGTCCGCGCGCGCGACCCGGCGCTCGCGCACGAGGCGCCCGAGACGCTCGTCGAGGACGACGAGGAGCGCCCGCGGGAACGCGATCCTCAGGATCTGCTCGCGGTCACGCAGTCGGGCACGGCGCTGCAGGCGGCGCTCGCGAAACTGTCTCCGGTCCAGCGCCAGATGATCGGGCTCGCGTTCTTCCGCGGGCTATCGCACCAGGAGATTGCATTGCACTCGAAACTGCCGCTCGGCACGGTCAAGGCCCACATCCGGCGCGCGCTGGAGCTGCTGCGATACAGCCTGGAGCCGTGACCATGTCGGACCAAAGGAAGGACACCGCGCTCCCCGACGGGCTCGCGGCCGGGCTCGCCGAAGCGCTCGCGCCGATCGCGCCGCCGCCCGAGCGCTCGGCCGCGGTCAAGCGGCGGCTCCTCGGGCGGGTCCGCGGCGAGCGGTCGCAGTTCGTCACCGTGCACGCCGAAGAGGGCAAATGGATGCAGATCGCCCCGGGCGTGCAACTCAAGGTTCTGCACGACGACGGCCGCACGCGCTCGTTCCTGCTGCGCATGGCCCCCGGTGCGCGCCTCCCTGCCCACGGCCACGCCGCCGAGGAAGCCTGCGTCGTGCTCGAAGGCTCAGCGCAACTCGGCGACATCGAGGTGCGCGCGGGCGACTTCCATCTCGCGCTCCCGGGCAGCGTGCACGGCGAGCTCACTTCCCGCACCGGGGCGCTGCTCTTCCTTCGCGCCGCTTCCGGCGCCGGCCTGCGCGCCTAGCCCGCCCGGGGGCGCCACGCGCACCCGCGACGGTGCGCGCGGCGCGTCCTGCTCTTCATGATCGACCGAATACGTACGAGATACGGCGGTGGATTCAATTAGTCGCGCGATCGTGCGGCATTTTTCTCCTGTGCGGCGCGGCGCATCCGGCGCAGTGTCAGCGGCGTAAACGGGGTGGGCGATGAGCCCGCTTTCTATCCCACCCCACAGGAGACATCCATGACCTCTTCCAATCTCGTCGTGCCGGCGCGGCGCCGGTTCCTCGGCACCGCGGGCAAGGCGACACTGTCGACCGCCGCGATCGCGCTGCTCGCCGGCAACCAAGTGCTGGCACAAGGCGCCCCCGGCACGATGCAAGACGTGAACATCCTGAACGTCGCGCTTGGCCTCGAGCACGAAGCGATCAACGCGTATCAGCTCGGCGCGATGTCGGGCCTGCTCCAGAAGCCGGTGCTCGATGTCGCGGTGCTGTTCCAGGGCCATCACAAGGGCCATCGCGACGCGCTCATCGCGACCATTCGCAAGCTCGGCGGCACGCCGGTCGCGGAGAAGTCGCTCGACGACTACGCGAAGGCGCTGAAGGCCGATCAGCTTAAGTCCCAGGCCGACGTCCTCGAGCTCGCGTCGCGGCTCGAGCTCGGCGCGACCAACGCCTACCTCGGCGTGATCCCGGCGTTCAAGGACGCGGGTCTCGCCAAGGTCGCCGGCCGACTCGCCGCGGACGAGACGATGCACTGGTCGATCCTCTCGAACGCGATGGGCAAGCCGATGCCGATGGCCGCCCTCAGCTTCGGCGCGTGAGCGTTCGCGCGCGGGGCCGTCCGCTTGCCCGCCCGCGACGGCCTCGCGCCGGAGGAATACTCCCGTGCCGCGCGTTGCCCTGATAGCCTTTGCGCTCGCGGCCGGCACCACGCACGCCGCCGACGCAGTGCGAGGGAAGACCCTCTACGAGAGCCGGTGCGTCGGCTGCCACTCGATCGACGCGAACCGCGTCGGCCCCGCGCATCGCGGTGTCTTCGGCCGCAAGGCAGGCGGCGCGAGCGACTACGACTACTCGCCGGCCCTGAAGTCCTCGACCGTCGTCTGGGACGCGCGCGCGCTCGAGCGCTGGCTCGCCGATCCGGAGCAGCTCATCCCGGGTCAGCGGATGGGCTATTCCGTCGCCGAGGCCGTCGACCGGGCCGACCTCGTCGAGTACCTGCGCATCGAATCGCGCCGCTAGGCGCCTGAACGGGCCGAGGGACCAGGTGGCACCTTCCCTTCCCGCCCGGTCCCGGTCTGAACTCACGGCTTCAGCGACGTAGGACGCGCTGAGTCCTGCCTCGGCCGCCGGCTCCGGTGCGGCACGTAGAATGCGGGCCTCCCGGGGCCCGCAGTGCCGCCCGCGCTTGTCATCGCCGTTACCGTCCTTACGCATCTCGCATTCGCGGGCGCCCGCGTGGCGGTGGCGTTGCTCGCGCTGTCCCTCGGCGCATCGGCACTCACCGTCGGCGTGCTCGCCGGGCTCTTCGCGGCGCTGCCGATGCTGTTCTCGGTCACCGCCGGCCGCGCGATCGACCGTATCGGCGTGGTGAAGCCGATGCTCGTCGGCGCGCTTGCGGTCGCCGGCGGCTGCGCGGCCGCGTTCGTGTGGCCGACGCTCGGTGCGCTGCACGTCGTGAGCGTCGTGGTCGGCTCGGGTGCGATGCTGTCCCACATCGCGTCGAACAACGCCGTCGGCGCGGTCGGCAAGCCGGCGGACCGGCCACGCAACTTCACGCTGATCTCGCTTGCCTTCTCCACCGCGACCTTCCTAGGCCCGGTGCTCGCCGGGCTCGCGATCGACGGCTTCGGGCACGCGCGCGCGTTCCTCGTGGTCGGCGCGTTCGCCGTCGCGTCCGCGGTCACTATCGCCCTAGGCCGCGCGCGCTTCCCGCGCCCCGTGCGCGCCGGGGCGCGAGGCGATCGCCGGATGATGGACCTCCTTCGGGTACGCGCGCTGCGGCACGTGCTCGCTGTCGGCGCGCTGATCGCGATGTCCTGGGAGATCTTCGCGTTCGCGGTGCCGATCTACGGCACCGGGCTCGGTCTTTCGGCGAGCACGATCGGCGCGATCCTCGGCGCGTTTGCGCTCGCCACGTTCGTCGTGCGCGTCATCCTGCCGGCGCTCACGACGCGGCTGCGCGAATGGACGCTGATCGGCATCGCGCTCGCGATCGCCCTCGCGGTATTCGCCGTCTTCCCGCTCGTCGAACGCGTGCCGCTGTTGATGGCGCTCGGCTTTCTGCTCGGCCTCGGGCTGGGGATGACCCAGCCGATGCTGCTGTCGCTGCTGTACGCAGCCACCCCGGAAGGACGCTCGGGCGAAGCCGTGGGCATCCGCACCGGCATCCTGAGCCTCTGCCAGACGGCGATGCCGCTGCTCTTCGGCGCGATCGGCGCGGCACTCGGGGTGGCGCCGGTGTTCTGGTCGATGGCGCTCGTGCTCGCGGGTGGCGTCGCGTTCGCCCGGGCGCGTCGGTAACGGCGCCCGAGGGGATCCGCCCCCGCGGGCCGTCGGTCACGGCAGGCTCGCCGGGGCGAGCGCTTCGCCTCCGTTGACGGCCCCCGGCGCCTTCGACGCGCTATGCCAACGGCATAGCGCGCGTGACGGGTTGCCTTGACCGCGCGGCCGGGGGCGGGGACCATCGCGCGCCATGGCGCTGATGCGACCGGCCGTCGCGATCCTGCTGCCGGCGGCGCTGCTCGCCGGTGCGTTCGCGCTCGCGCTCCAGCCGGCCGCGATTCCGACGTCGCTCGCAGGGCTGAAGACTCAAGGGCCCTGGATCGCGCTCATCGCGGTGGCGCTGCTCGCGCTCACCTTCAACCGCGGGCGCATCGTGTTCGCCGCCGCGGCGCTCGCCGCGGCGTACTACGCGTACCGGACAGTCGTCGAGCCCGGCCCCGATTCGCTTGCCGCGCGCGCGGCCTACGCCGGCGCATGCGTCCTCGTCCCGGCGGGTCTCGCTGCGCTCGCCTGGCTGGAGGAGCGCGGCATGCTGAACGCCCATGGCGCGATCCGCGCCCTTGCCCTTGCCGGGGCGTGCACGCTCGTGGCGTGGCTCGCGTGGTCGGACCGATCGGGGACCGTCGAGCGGGCGTATGCGCCGTTCGCCGACCTGCCGTGGCTGCCGGCAACGCCCATCCCGCAGGTCGGACTCGCAACGATGGTCGCGAGCCTGGCGGCCGCAGCCGCCGCCGCGTATCTCCGGCGCTCGCCCGTCGAGACCGGCCTCGTGTGGTCGATCGTCGCGTTCACGCTCGGCGCCCATGCGATCCGGATGCCGCTTGCGTTCGCGGCGTTCGTGACCGCGGCCGCCGCGCTGCTCCTCGTCGCGGTCCTGCGCGACTCGTACCGTATGGCGTTCCGGGACGAGCTCACGGCCCTACCCGGGCGGCGCGCGCTCGACGAACGGCTCAAAGCGACCGGGCGGACTTACACGGTGGCGATGGTCGACGTCGACCACTTCAAGAGGTTCAACGACACGCACGGCCACGACGTCGGCGACCAGGTGCTCAAGCTGGTCGCTTCGCGCCTCGCCGGCGTCAGCGGCGGCGGGCTCGCCTTCCGCTATGGCGGCGAGGAGTTCGCCATCCTCTTCCCGGGGAAGAACGCGGACGACGCGCTCCCGCATCTCGAGCAGCTGCGCGGCGACATCGCCGGCTACCGGATGGCGCTGCGCGCCCCCGACCGCCCGCGGCGGTCGCGGTCAGGCAAACGCCGCCGCGGCGCCGCCGGGGGCGCGAAGCACCTCTGCGTCACGGTCAGCATCGGGGTCGCGGCGCGCTCGACGAGGCACGATCGCCCGGACGCGGTGATCAAGGCGGCGGATAGGGCGCTGTACCGGGCGAAGCGTGGGGGAAGGAACAGGGTGGAGGCGTGAACGGCGAACGATGATCGCGCAGCAGTCGCGTGTGCTCTTCGTTCACTCGCATGTGAAGTCCACCACCGTCGCCTCCGGTTCAGTGGGCCGGTGACCGAGGCCGATCCGGCCGCGGCCGCGGAGCATCAGCTCCTCGCGCCGCAGGCACACTTCGGGCTCGCCTGCGACCGCGACATAGGTGCCGTTCGAGCTGTGGTCGACGAGCACGAACTTGTCGCGGCGCTTCTCGATGCGCGCGTGCTGCCGCGAGGTCTTGCGGTCGCCGACGACGATGTCGCACACCGCGTCGCGCCCCAGGCCCACGTGCCCGGCGCCGGAGCCGTCGAACCACAGCAAGCGGTCGCCGCACGCGAGCCGCAGCCGCGGCACGCGCTCCTCGTGGAACCGCGTGCCGAGCGTGGTCAGCTCGTCCGAATCGTCCTGCCACAGGAACTCGTAGATCTCGAGCGGCTCGCGCTTGCCCTTGACCGTGACGCGGTCGAGCATCCGCACGTTCTCGCGCGCCGGACCGACGAGGCGCGCAACGACCTCCTGCGTCGCGATGATCTGCCCGACCTTGGCGAGACCGGCGACGCGCGCCGCCGCGTTCACGCAGTCGCCGTAAAGATCGCCGGCGTTCTCGATCACCGTGCCGTAGTGGCAGCCGACGTGGATGCCGAGCGCGGGACCGCCAAGCCCGGTCTGCTCCTGCACCCGAACATGCATAGCGCGTGCCGCCTGCAGCGCAGCGTCCGCGTCGGCGAAGGCGCACATCAACCCGTCGCCCGTCGTCTTGATCACGCGTCCCTTCAACTCGTCCGCTGCGCGCTGCAGCACGCGCAGGCAGCTCGCGACCCGCGTCAGGGCGTGCGCATCACCGAGTTCCTCGTAGAGCCGGGTGCTGCCGCTGATGTCCACGAACAGCACGGTGCAGGTCTGCGGGCTGCCGGCTACGGGTCGATCGGCCATAGAGCTGAGTATAGGACTAGGCCGTCGGAACGGCATCGGCATCGGTCCAGAGCGCAAACACCCAACCGTCGATAAGTTGCCGTACTTAAAGGCGATTGACGCGCGTTGGCGACCGCGCCTAGTATCGGAACGTTCGCTCGGGGGCGGGCATATGGAGAGCGTTCGGGCTAGTGCGAAAAGGGTAAGCGGGTTGCGAGCAGGGGCGGTAGCGTTGGCGATGGCGGTCGCATGCGGCGGCGCGCTTGCGGCGGAGCCGCCGGCAGTCGTCACGCTGCTCGAAGGCCAGGCGGCGCTCCTCCGCGGCACCATGCGCTTCGCATTCGCCGAGGGCGCACGCCTGCAGGGTGGCGATATCATCGAGCTCGGCGACAAGGGTTCGGTGCAGATCGAGTTCGCCGACGGCTGCGCGCTCAGCCTCGGCCCGAAGGCCCGTCTCTACGTCGGCACGCTCGCGCCGCGCGGCGCCAAGACCGGCGGGATCTCGGATTTCTACCTCATGCAAGGCTGGAGCAAGCTCGCCGCCGGCAAGTCGGCCGCGCCGCTCCGCATCACGACGCCTGTGTTGGGCCTCGGCGCGGGCGAGACGGTCGCGGTGATCCACCTCGCCGACGGCGAGGGCGCGATCTTCGTCGAGTCGGGCGAGATGCGGGTCGCCGAGGGGTTCGTGAAGGCTTCACCCACGAGCCCGGTGCAGCTGCGCGGCGGCGAGTTCTTCAGCCGCAAGGCCGACCAGAAAGGCGCGATCGCGGCGCGTCCGACG
Source organism: uncultured beta proteobacterium (assembly GCA_963744255.1). Classification (GTDB taxonomy): domain Bacteria; phylum Pseudomonadota; class Gammaproteobacteria; order Burkholderiales; family SG8-39; genus DATEDA01. The sequence continues at coordinate 118,824 of CAVUSZ010000049.1, read as the reverse complement.
CCGGGCTTCGTCGCGGCGATGCCGAAGTCCTACCTGGACAACTTGCCGTCACGGCTCGCGAAGTACAAGGACCGCGACGTGAACCCGCGGGCCACCGGCGAGCTCACCTACGCCGACGTCGAGATGTGGCTCAAGGCGCCGGTCGAGATCCGGCGGCCCCTCATGCAGCGCTTCATACCGAAGGCGAACGACCCGGCTTTTCGCCAGGCGCTCGTCGCGAACCTCAAGTCTCACCCGGAGTGGGATCGGATCCTTTTCCCCGAGAAGTACAAGCCGAAGCCGCCGCCGGAGCCGCCGGCGGTGCACGAGGCGGGGGCGCAGCGCCCCTCGAACTGATCAAATGACCGGACAGCGGAGGCGGCAGTGAAACTCATCCTGAAGTTCAACATCGTGTTCATCGCGATCTTCCTGATGGGGCTGGGTGCGGCCGGGTACGTCTCGAACCAGCTGCTGCAGCAGAACGCGCGCGAGGAGATCCTGCAGAACGCGCGGCTCGTGATGGAGACCGCGCTCGCGACGCGCGCGTACACCTCGGGCCAGATCCGCCCGCTGCTCGAGACGCAGATGAAGTACAGCTTTCTGCCGCAGTCGGTCCCGTCCTACTCGGCGCAGGAAGTGCTGAGCGGCCTGCGCAAGAAGTTCCCCGAGTACGCCTACAAGGAGGCGACGCTGAACCCGACCAACCCGCGCGACCGCGCGGTCGACTGGGAAGCCGACATCGTCAACCAGTTCCGGTCGAGCTCCGACAAGGGCGAGATCATCGGCGAGCGCGACACCCCGAGCGGCCGCTCGCTCTACATCGCGCGCCCGATCCAGATCAAGGACCCGGGGTGTCTGCCCTGCCACAGCACGGTCGATGCCGCGCCGAAAACGATGGTCGAGAAGTACGGGCCGGCGAACGGCTTCGGCTGGCAGCTGAACGAGATCATCGGGGCGCAGGTCGTCTCGGTGCCGACCGACGTACCGATCCAGCGTGCGCAGTCCGCCTACCGCACGTTCATGGTGTCGCTTACCGCGGTGTTCCTGTTCATCGGCATCGCCCTGAACGTCATGCTGCTCCTCATGGTCATCCGGCCGGTGACCAGGCTCTCGAAGCTCGCCGACCAGGTCAGCCTCGGCCAGATGGACGTTCCGGATTTCCGCGTCGGCACCAAGGACGAGATCGGCAGGCTCACCGAGTCGTTCAACCGCATGAAGAAGAGCCTCGTCCAGGCCATGAAGATGCTGGAGGACTAGCGGTGGCGAGCGTTGCTGACAGCCGTGACTGACCCATGGCGACCCTCGATCGACTCGGCAAATACCAGATCACCGAGGTTCTCGGCAAGGGCGCCATGGGGGTGGTCTACAAAGCGTTCGATCCCAACATCCGCCGGGCGGTCGCGATCAAGACCATCCGGAAGGAGCTGATCGAGGACGACCGCGGCAACTCGATGCTGGCTCGGTTCAAGAACGAGGCGCAGGCGGCGGGCCGGCTCTCGCACCCGGGCATCGTCGGGGTGCACGAGTACGGCGAGGACGGCGACCTCGCCTACATCGCGATGGAGTACGTCCAGGGCAACTCGCTTCGCGAGTACTTCAACCGCGGCACCCGCTTCGAGATCCGCGACGCCGTGAGCATCACCGCGCAGCTGCTCGATGCGCTCGCATACGCGCACGAGCAGGGCGTCTGGCACCGCGACATCAAGCCGGCCAACCTGATCATCATGACCAGCGGCAAGCTGAAGATCGCAGACTTCGGCATCGCCCGCATCGACTCGTCGAATTTGACGCAGATCGGTGCGGTGATGGGGACGCCGGGGTACATGGCGCCGGAGCAATACGCGGGTACCGACGTGGACTGGCGCGCCGACATCTTCGCATCGGGCGTGGTGCTGTACCAGCTTCTGTGCGGCGTGAAGCCGTTCGCCGGCAGCACCGAGGCGGTCGCGTACAAGGTTTGCTACGAGACGCCGCCGCTGCCGTCGCAGGTCGATCTCGAGCGGGTGCCCGCGGCGTACGACGCGGTCGTCGCGCGCGCGATCGAGAAGAAGCCGGCCAAGCGCTTCCAGAACGCGAACGAGTTCCGCTCCGCGGTCCTCGACGCGTACGCGGCCCCGCTCTGCCCGACGGTGTCCGAGGAGACGATCATCACCGAGATCGTCCCGACGACCATCCGGATCGAGCCGACCAGTCCCTCGAACATCTCGCACGTCTCGCAGCCGCAAACCGACGGCACCCCCTCGGCGCCGAAGACCACGACGCCACCGCCCGGCTGGGATCCGGCGGTGCTGAAATCGATCGAGAGCCATCTCGCCCGCTTCGTGGGCCCGGTGGCAAGGGTGATGCTGAAGCGCGCCGCGCTGCAGACGACCGACGTCGACTCGGTCTACGGCATTCTGGGCGAGCAGCTGAGTGGCGTCGAGGAGCAGAAGCAGTTCCTTGCGACCCGCACCAAGCTGGCGGGCGCGCCGCCGCCCAAGCCGCTTGCCAGCACGCGCACGGTCGCGATCGAGGCCGGGACGATGCTCGCGGCCAAGGCCGCGGGCGCCCCGCTGACTGCCGACATGATTGCGACCGCGACGCGCAAGCTCACCGAGTACGTCGGCCCGATCGCGAAAGTGATCGTCAAGAAGGCGGCCGGGCAGGCTTCCACCTCGCGGCAGTTCTACCTGCTGCTCGCCGACAGCCTATCAACCGAAGCCGAGCGCGCGAAGTTTCTCGACGAGCTCGGCGCGGGACACTAGCGCCGCTCGCGCGAAGCCGTGCGCGAGCGGGGCTGCAGCGCGGCCCCGGCCGAGGAACGCGACCGTCGGGTGTCGGGAAGCGCGCTGCTCCGGCAGGGGGTGCAAAAACACGCCGGCCGGCGCCGCCGATTCAGCGGGGCCGGCCGGTCGAGCCGCAGCGGCTGGGCTTACTTGAGGTGCTTGTTGACGAGCTTCGTCATCTCGAACATCGAGACCTGACGCTTGCCGCCGAAGATCTCGCGGAGCTTCTCGTCCGCGTTGATCATGCGACGGTTGATCGCATCCTGGAGCTTGTTCTTCTTGATGTAGCCCCAGATCCGCTTGGTGATCTCGGTGCGTGCCTGCGCGATCGGGCCCACCACCGCAGCGAGCGCGGCGCTCGGGGTCATCGGCTTCATGAACGCGGGGTTCGGCTTGCGCTTCGCGCCGGTTTTCTTCCTCGCCGGCCGCCGCACGACCTTCGCGGACTTCTTCGCAGCTTTCTTCGCGGACTTCTTCTTCGTCGCCATCGTCATGCCTCCACTAGCGTCTAGTCTTAGTCGTGAGTTGTCGCACTCGCTATGCATTGCCGCCCTAGGGGGTCGGCTGGCGACGAGAGAATGCCCCAAGCGCCGGGGCTCGCGCAAGCGTTTTTTTCGAGTGGAGGACCGGTTTTTCCCTCTGAAAGACCGGCCCGCGGACGATCCCGCGCGCGTGTATTCTCGCGGCATCAAACGAGCCGGAGGATGCCCGATGAGAACGCGCTTTCGCAACGCCGCCCGCGCCGGGCTGTTCGCCGCGGCGATGCTCGCCGCCGCGCCGTCGATGGCGCAAGCGCCCGCTTCGCCGTCGCAACAGGCGGTTGCGACGTTCGCCGGCGGCTGCTTCTGGTGCATGGAGCCCCCGTACGACAAGCTTCCCGGGGTGATCTCCACCACCTCGGGCTACATGGGCGGGACGACGCGCAACCCGACGTACGAGGAAGTCTCCACCGGACGAACCGGCCACACGGAGGTGGTGCAGGTCGCGTACGACCCGTCGACAGTGAGCTACGAGAAGCTGCTCGAGGTGTTCTGGCGCAACACCGACCCGACGGTCACCGATCGCCAGTTCTGCGACGTCGGCTCGCAATACCGGACCGCGATCTTCTATCACTCCGAGGAGCAGAAGCGGCTCGCCGAAGGCTCGAAAGCGGCGCTCGACAAGACGAAGCCGTTCAAGCAACCGATCGTCACGCCGGTCCAGCCGGCGGGCGAGTTCTGGCGAGCCGAGGAATATCACCAGGACTTCTATAGGAAGAACCCCGTGCGCTATACCTACTACAAGACCGGATGCGGCCGCGATGCGCGCCTGAAGGAGCTGTGGGGCCGTGCAGGTGACTAGGCGCCCTGGCTACGCGCGGTGCGCGGCCGCAATGCGCATCTCCGCGGTCGCATCCCCGCGCCAGCGCGGGGCCCTGCTCCGCGCTGCGATGCGCGCCCCGGTGCGCGCCTGAAGGGGCTCTGAGCGCGCGCGGGTGAACCGGGGCACCGCTACGGAATTGCGGTGAAGTTCGGCGAGGGAGGACATGCAAGAGCCGTTGGCACGGATGCTTCGGCTGACCTGCGACCCCGCGGACTTTGACCGCAACGTCCGGATGGCGGGCCGGCGGGCGGAGGCCTAGAGTGCGGCCATTCTCCACCCCAAGGACAACCGCTCCATGAACCTCGCAGACTCCCCGCTCGCGCACGAAGGGCGCTGGCGCGCGGTGACGGCCCGGGACGCCGAGGCCGACGGCGCATTCGTGTATGCCGTGAAGACCACCGGCGTCTTCTGCCGTCCGAGCTGCCCGTCGCGGCGCCCGAAGCCGGACAACGTGGTCTTCTTCGACGACGCCGCAGCGGCCGCACGCGCAGGGTTCCGTCCCTGCCGGCGCTGCCGCCCGGAGCGCACGGCGTCGCCGCGCGACGACTCGATCGCGCGCATCGGCGCGTCGGTCCGCGCGATCGAGTCGGCAGACTCGCCGCCTACGCTCGCAGCGCTCGCGACGGCGGCGGGCCTCAGCCGCTTTCACTTCCAGCGGCTCTTCAAGCGCACGGTCGGAATCTCTCCACGCCAATACTACGCGGCACACCGGCGCGCCCGTCTGCAGCGCGCCCTCGGGGCGGGCGAGTCCGTCGACTCCGCCGTCTACGGCGCCGGGTACGGCTCGGCAAGCCGCGTATACGAGCATGCGCGAAGCCTGCTCGGCATGTCGCCGGCGGCGTACCGCAACGGCGCGCCCGGAGCGCGCCTCCGCCAGGCCTTCGCCCGGTCGTCGCTCGGTTGGGTGGGCGTCGCCGCGACGGTGCGCGGGGTCTGCGCGATCGAGATCGCCGCGACGCGCGACGCCGCCGCTCGTGCGCTCTCCGGCCGTTTCCCGCGCGCCGCCTTGGAACCGGCAGCCGGCGCGCTCGAAGGCTGGCTGGCCGCCGCCGTCGCGTTCGTCGAGCGGCCGGTCGCGCCGCTGCGGCTGCCGCTCGACATTCGCGGCACGGCGTTCCAGGAGCGCGTGTGGCGCGCGCTCCAGGCGACGGCGCCCGGTGAGACGCTCAGCTACGGCGCGCTCGCACGCAAGGTCGGGGCTCCGCAGGGCGCCCGCGCGGTTGCGCGCGCGTGCGCGACGAACCCGGTGCCGCTCGCGATCCCCTGCCATCGCGTGGTGCCTGCGGACGGGACGACGGGCGGCTACCGCCTCGGCGTCGCGCGCAAGCGCGCCCTGCTTAAGCGGGAGCATGCAGTCGCGGCGGAGGCTGCGCGGACACGCGAGTGACGCTCCCTGACGTCGCGCGCCTCGTCGTCCTCGCGGCGATCTGGGGCGCTTCGTTTCTCTTCATGCGCGTCGCCGCGCCGCCGCTCGGCCCGATCGCCACCGCCGATCTGCGCGTCGTGCTCGCGAGCGTCACGCTCCTCGCGTGGCTGCGGTTTACCGGGATCGAGCTCCGCTGGCGGGAACACTGGCGCTTCTACCTCGTCGTCGGGTTGATCACGTCCGCGCTGCCGTTCGCGTTGTGGGCGTTCAGCGCGCTCCACCTGCCCGCGTCGTATCTCGTCGTGCTGAACGCCACGTCGCCGATCTTCGGCGCGCTCGTTGCGGCCCTGTGGCTGGGCGACCGCCTCACCGCGCGCGTTGCGTTCGGACTTGCCGCCGGCGTCGCAGGCGTCGCGATGCTCGTCGGCTTCGGCCCGCTCCGGTCGTCGCCGATGATCCTCTGGGCAATCGCGGCCGGCGCCCTCGCCGCACTCTGCTACGCGATCGCGGCTGCTTACATGAAGCGCCGCTCGGCGCGCGTCGACGCCGCGGCGGTCGCGACCGGCAGCCAGCTCGGCGCATCCCTCGCGCTCGCGCCGCTGCTCGCGCCGCTGCCGCCTTTCGCGTGGCCGACGCCGGGCGAGTGGGCCGCGGTCGTGCTGCTCGGCGTGCTCTGCACCGGCATCGCCTACCTCCTCTACTTCCGTCTCATCGCCGACGTCGGGCCGACGCGCGCGCTTACCGTCACGTTCCTGATCCCGGCGTTCGGAATGCTCTGGGGCGCGCTCTTCCTCGGCGAGGCAATCACGCCCACGATGGCGGCGGGGTGCGGGCTGGTCCTGGTCGGCACCGCGCTCACGCTCTGGCGCCCCGCCAGAGCACCCCTTCCGGCCGCCATTGCAGGCGACCCCGCCCGGAACGAGAGTGTCCAGTAGCGCATCACCCGGAACCGGGTGCGGGGTAACGGCCTATCGCTACATGGACTTCGGCAAGCCTCGACGGACTCGGCCCTGCGACGCGCACGGCCCGCCGCGCGCCGCGCGTTGCGGTCGCGTCCCGCGTCCTGAAGTGCGACGCGAGCGCGGCGTAAACATGGACGAGTCGGCGCGGGATCGCCGCGTAGTCCGGCGGGAACGCCACGGTCCTCACGGTAGAATCGTCGCCATGAACGCCGCCGACCGCCGCCGCGAGTACACGCGCGAGAGCCTCGACGAGCCCGGCGCCGCGCGGAATCCCTTCGACCAGTTCCGCAAGTGGTTCGACGGTGCGCTTGCCTCCGAGCTCCGCGAGCCGACGGCGATGGCGCTCGCGACGGTCGGCGCCGACGGCCGCCCGTCGGCGCGCATGGTGCTGCTGAAGGGCTTCGACGAGCGCGGCTTCGTCTTCTACACGAGCTACGAGAGCCGCAAGGGCCGCGAGCTCGCGCAAAACCGGCACGCGAGCCTGCTGTTCTATTGGGCGGAGCTCGAGCGCCAGATCCGCATCGAGGGCGCGATCGAGAAGGCGTCCGCCGCAGAGTCCGACGAGTACTACGACACCCGCCCGCTCGGCGCGCGGATCGGCGCGTGGGCCTCGCCGCAGAGCCGGCCGATCGGCAAGGCCGCGCTGATGGCGCGCGTCGCCGAGATGGGCCTCCGGCACGGCCTCAAGCCGTCGCGGCCGCCCCACTGGGGGGGGTACCGCCTCGCGCCGGACGCATTCGAGTTCTGGCAGGGGCGCCCCTCGCGGCTGCACGACCGCATCCGTTACCGCAAGCTCGCCGACGGCGGCTGGCAGATCGAGCGGCTCGCGCCATAGGCGCAGCCCGCAAGCGCGCGATGCGCGAGATCCTCGGCGTCCTCGTGCCGTTCTTCGCGATCGTCGGGCTCGGCTACGGCGCGGCGCGCTTCCGGCTGATCTGGCAGAGCGGGCTGAGCGGCCTCAATGCGTATCTCTTCAACTTCGCCTTGCCGGTGATGCTCTTCCGCGGCGTCGCCACCCGCGAGCTGAGCGAGCTCGCCGACGTGCGGCTCGCTTTCGTGTACGGGCTCGCGGCGATCGCGCTGTTCCTCCTCACCGCGGCGCTCGCGGCGAAGGTCTTCGGGCTCGACCGCCCGACCGCGATTTTCCACGGGCTCGGCGCGGTGCAGGCGAACAACGGCTTCCTCGCGCTGCCGCTCATGCCCGCGCTATTTGGCGATGCGGCGATCGCGCCGCTCGCGCTGACGCTGCTCGCCGACATGGTCGTGCTCTACCCGCTCTGCCTGGTGCTCGCGGATCTCGCGGCGCGGCGCCCGCACGTGCGCGTCTCGCCGCTGGTGTCGGTCGCGCGGACGTTCTACTCCAACCCGTTCATCCCGGCGCTGTGCGTTGGCTTCGTCTGCGCGGCGCTCCAGCTCCGCCTGCCCGGACCGGTGCAGGCGACGGTCGACCTCCTCGCCGCGAGCGCCGCGCCGGCGGCGCTGTTCGCGCTCGGCGCGTCGCTCTCCATCTACCGCGAGCCCACGCGGCGCACCGCACAGGTGGCGCTGATGAATGTCGTCAAGCTGGCAGTCATGCCGGCGCTCGTGTGGGCGCTCGGCACGTACGTGATTCCGCTCTCGCCCTTCCACCTGAAGGTGGGCGTAACGGTTGCGGCGCTCCCGACCGGAGTGAACCTCTATCTCTTCGCCACCCGCTACCTGCGCGACGTCGGCGTGTTCTCGACCGCGATCCTCTCCTCGACCGTGATCAGCGTCGCAACCCTCACTTTCGTCGTATGGCTGCTCGCGCAGCCGTCATCCTCATAGCCGCGCTCGGAGCGCTCGGCGGCCTCGCGTGGTGGCATGCCCGCGGGCAGCCGGTCGCGCTGCCGGACGCGACAGTCGACCGGCTGCCGTGCGTCTCGTACGCGCCGTACCGTCTCGCCGGCCAGACGCCGTTCAACAAGGGCTTCGTCGTAAGCCCGGCGCAGATCGACGCCGATCTCGCGCTGCTCGCGAAGCGCACGCGCTGCGTGCGCATCTACTCGGTCGACCAGGGCCTCGCCGAGGTGCCGGCCCTCGCGCGCAAGCACGGCCTTCGCGTTCTGCTGGGACTGTGGATCGGTCGCGATCGCGCCGAGAACGAGCGCGAGCTCGCGCTCGGGCTGGACGTGATCCGGCGCAACGCCGATGCGATCGACGCAGTAATCGTGGGCAACGAGGTGCTGCTTCGCCGGGAGCAGCCGGCTTCCGCGCTCGCCGACTACATCGCCCGCGTCCGCGCCGCCACGACGCTGCCGGTCACGTACGCCGACGTATGGGAGTTCTGGCTGCAGCACCCGGAGCTCGCTCGCTCGGTGTCGTTCGTGACCGTCCACCTCCTGCCGTACTGGGAGGACGATCCGATGCCGATCGAGCGCGCCGTCGATCACGTCATGCGCATTCACGCACGCGTGCGCGAGGGGTTCCCGGACAAGGACGTCTTCATCGGCGAAGCGGGATGGCCGAGCAAAGGCCGCCGGCGCGAGGGCGCGGTTCCCTCGCTCGTGAACGAGACGAGGTTCGTTCGCGAGCTCGCCGAGGCTGCCGCCGCGCGAGGGCTGCGCTACAACGTGATCGAGGCGTTCGACCAGCCCTGGAAGCGCCGGCTCGAGGGCACCGTCGGCGGCCACTGGGGCGTGCTCGACGCCGCGGGCCGCGAGAAATTTCCGCTCCGCGGCACGGTCGTCGAGGATCCGGAGTGGCAGCGCGGGCTCGCCGCCGCCGGGCTCGGTGCCATCGTCTTCGTGCTGGCCGGCCTCGCTGGCCGGTTGCGCGTGCGAAGCGGGCTCCTCCTCGCGTTCGCGGGCGCGGCGCTCGGCGCGGCGCTCGCTGCGCAGGTCGACATGCTCGCGGCCGCGAGCCGCGACGCATTCGAGCTCGGGCTCGGCGCCGCGTTCGTCGCCATCGCCGCGCTCGCAACGCTCCTTGCGGCCGTGGGCCTCGCGCGCTGGATGGACGGCCGCGCCCCGCTCGCGGCCGCCCCGGCCGCGGGCGTCGTCGCCTGGCTGAGAACGGACGTATCCAGGTGGTCGCCGGCGGAGCGCCTCCTCGGAAGCCTCCGCTTCGCGCTCCTCTTCGGCGCTGCGGCCACCGCGCTCGCGCTCGCATTCGACCCGCGCTATCGGGATTTTCCGCTCGCGCTCGTCGCGCCGCCGGTCGTCGCGTTCGCGCTGCTCGCGACGGTGTCGGGCATGAGCGCCGACGTCGAGGAACGGGTGCTCGCCGCGGTCCTCGTCGTCGCGGCGCCGGCAATCGTGCTGCGCGAGGGGCTTGCGAACGTCGACGCGCTCGCGTGGATCGGGCTATGCCTCGCGTTCGCTGCGAGCGTGTGGATGTCGTCGAGCGGCGACAGTCCGCGCGACCACGAGAAGGCCGAGCAGAAACCCGACCGCGCCGGTCGCAACCGAGTACAGCAGTAGCCCGGCAGCGCCGAGACAGGCGGCGACGAGCGCCCACCCTGGAGAGCGTGCAAAAGTCGCCAGGACACCGGCAACAATGGCACCGAGGCCGGGCGCGCCGAGCGCGAGCACCCAGACGAGCAGCGCGCGCGGCGCGCACCACCACGGCGCGTCGGCCGCGCTGCAAAGGTGCGCGATTCCCGCGGGCTCCACGACGGCGAAACGCAGGGCCGCGGCCGCAGCGAGCGCAAGCGCGACCGCCGCGACGGTAGAAACGAGCAATCTCGCGTTTCCCGCTGTCGCCATGTCCCGACAGATCCGCGCGTCGCGCGCCATTGAACTTCTCTTTTTTTGCCCCAATCCGACGCGCGCGTGGCACTATCCGATGCCCGGCACGGCGTTTGCGTTCCGCTCGTCAACCGTCGAGCGCCGCGAGCGTTTTCACCCTGGTCCCTGAGTCCCGAATCGAATGAGCGCTGCCAGCGTCCATATCCTGCCTGCGCCGAGCGAACGCCGCTCGGCATCCGCCCTGGTCGCTGCGGTGATGATCGCCGCGCTGATCGCAGTCGCGAACTTCGCGCTCTGGTCCGCTGCACACCCGCCGCTCACCCTACCGCCCGGTCCCGACAAGGTGCACGGGGTTGCGTTCAGCGGGTACCAGCGTCACCAGGATCCCACGCTCGGCATCTTCTCGGGCGAGGACGAGCTTGCCGCCGACCTCGACCGCGTCGCGGGGTTCGCGGACCGGCTGCGGACCTACTCGTCGATCGAGAACGCGGAAGTGGTTGCGCTCGCGGGCATGCGCGGGTTCCGGGTGACGGCTGGCGCATGGCTGGACCGCCGCGACGAGAACAACGAGCGGGAGATCGCGGCGCTGGTGCGCCTCGCGCGCGAGAACCCCAACGTCGATCGGGTCATCGTGGGCAACGAGTCGATCCTGCGCGGCGACCTGAGCGTCCCGGCGCTGATCGCCGACATCACGCGCGTGAAGCGCGCGGCCCGCGTCCCCGCATCGACCGCCGAGCCGTGGCACGTCTGGTTGCGTTACCCCCAGCTCGCCCGCCACGTCGACTTCATAACGGTGCATCTGCTGCCCTACTGGGAAGGCGTGCCGGCCGAGCACGCGGTCGATTACGCGCTGGCGCGCTACGCGGAGCTCCGCCGGGCGTTCCCGAAGAAGCGCATCGTGATCGGCGAGATCGGCTGGCCGAGCCGCGGCGACCGCGTCGGCGGGGCGGTCGCGTCGCCCGCGGCGCAGGCTGCGTTCACCCGCGAGTTTCTCGCGCGCACGGCCGAGCGCCCGCTCGACTACTACCTGATGGAGATGTTCGACCAGCCATGGAAGGCGGCGCACGAAGGCCGCGCCGGCGCGTACTGGGGGATGTACCACGCCGACCGCACGCCGAAGTTCGCGCTCGACGGGCCGGTCGAGGCGGACGCGCGCTGGCGCACGAAGGCGATCGCCGCGTCGCTCGTCGCGGCGCCGCTGATGCTCTGGTTCGCGCTCGCATTCCGGCGGCTTCGCACGACCGGACGGATCGTATTCTGCGCGCTGATCCAGGGCGCGGTCGCCGCGCTCGTCTGGCTCGCGACGATTCCCCTCGAGTTCTACCTGCGTCCGGTCGACTGGGCGGCGATCGCGATCCTCGTTCCCGCTGCCGCGGCGATGCTCCTCGTGCTGCTCGCGAACGGATTCGAGTTCGTCGAGGTGCTGTGGCGCCGCGCATGGCGCCGCGAGTTCCATCCGCTCGCGCCGGCGGCCTTCGGGCACGAGCCGTTCGTTTCGATCCATCTCCCGGCGTGCAACGAGCCGCCGGAGATGGTGATCCTGACGCTCGATTCCCTGGCGCGGCTCGACTATCGCAACTTCGAGGTCGTCGTCGTCGACAACAACACCCGCGACGAGCGGCTGTGGCGCCCCGTCGAGGCGCACTGCGCACGGCTCGGGGCCCGCTTCCGGTTCTTCCATCTCCCGGAGTGGCCCGGCTTCAAGGCGGGCGCACTCAACTTCGCGCTGCGCGAGACCGACCCGCGCGCCGAGGTCATCGGGGTCGTCGACGCGGACTACGCGGTCGACCGCGGCTGGCTCGCGCGCCTCGTGGGGCACTTCGCCGAGCCGGGCGTCGCGGTCGTGCAGGCGCCCCAGGCGCACCGCGAGTTCGAGGCTTGCGCGTTCCGGCGGATGGCGAACTGGGAGTTCGACGGGTTCTTCCGCATCGGCATGCACCACCGCAACGAGCGGAACGCGATCATCCAGCACGGCACGATGACGCTGGTGCGCCGGCAGGCGCTCGAGAAGGTCGGCGGCTGGGCGGAATGGTGCATCTGCGAGGACGCGGAGCTCGGGCTGCGCCTGATGCGGGCGGGCCACGACGTGCGCTACGTCGACGCGGTGATGGGGCGCGGGCTCACGCCGTCGGATTTCGCGGCATTCAAGGCCCAGCGCTTCCGCTGGGCATTCGGCGCGATGCAGATTCTCAAGCGCCACCTGCGCGCCCTGCTGCTGCCGGGCGAGCTCGGGGCGGGTCAACGCTATCACTTCCTCACCGGCTGGTGCTCGTGGTTCGCCGACGCGCTGCATCTCGTCTTCGCGTTCGGGGCGCTCGCCTGGACGATCGGCGCGATCGCCGCGCCCGGGATCTTCACGCTGCCGCTCGACCTGTATCTCGTGCCGGTGCTCGTCTTCCTCGCGTGCAAGGCACTGTTCGGGCCGGTGCTCTACCGCGCGCGGGTGCAATGCAGCTGGGCCGACGTGCTGGGTGCCTCGGTCGCCAGCATGGCGCTCTCGCACGCGATCGCGCGCGGCGTCTTCGCCGGCCTCGCGCGGAAGAACGGCACCTTCAATCGCACCGCCAAGGGCACGAACGGCGGCGCCGCCCCGAAGCGATCCGCGCCGGCGCGCGAGGAATGGTTGATGCTCGTCGCCCTCGCGCTGGCCGCCGCCGGCGTCGTGTGGCGCTTCGGCACCGACCACGTCGAGGCGATGCTGTGGGCGGCAGTGCTCGGGGCGCAGGCGGTGCCGTATGCCGCTGCCGTTGCGTGCAGCTGGATCGCCAGCGCGAGCGGCCGTGCGGCGGTCTCCGCGGTACCGTATCCCGAGGCCGGGCTCGCACCGGTTCGCGTCGCGGCGTGAGCGGCCCCGGCAGGTCGTAGTCCGCTGCATCCGTTGCGGCGTCGTTAACGGCGGCACCGTGACCTGCGTCACGCGCTGCAGGCGGTGCGCTCCGTACCCTGCGGTATTATTCGAATGTCATAGGACGCGCGCCGGGCCGCGGACGCCCGGCGGCGCGCTACCGCACACGTGAACACCCCAGCCACCTCGGCGCGAGCCCGTGCGACGGGCGTCGGCCTCGCCCGCCTCCTCGCCGCCCTAGCGCTCTTAGTCGTCACCTGCGGCGCGGCGCGCGCCGACGAAGTCGGCATAAACGTCTACGGACTCTCGTATCACTTCGACCGCGATCGCGCGCGCGCGCTCGGCGTCGACAACGAGGTGAATCTGGGGCTCGGCGTGCGCTGGCGATTCGCCGCGAGCGGGCGCTGGCAGTTCTTCGCCGACGCGGGCGTGTTCAACGACTCCGGCAGTAACACCGCGGTGCTTGCGGGCGCGGGCGCGCTCTGGCACGCCGGCGGCGGATTCCAGATCGGCGCGGCCCTCGCCGTGCTCAACAGCGACACCTACAACGACGGGCGGACGTTCATCGCACCGCTGCCGCTGGTCGCGTGGGACATGGGGCCGGTGACGCTGAACGCGACGTTCTTCCCGAAGATCGAGCGCTACAACGATATCGCCACGGTCGGGCTATGGGTCACGCTGTGGCCGGGGCGGTGGTAGGACTCGTGCCGGTGCGACTTGCCGAACTCGGCCGAGGAAGACAGTCTCCGTAAGGAGCTGGCGTCCGTAGGAGCCGCTGACGGTCGCAGGCATCCGGGTGTTCTGCCCGCGAAGCCCTTGCGGGTCGCCCGCCCGCGCCGGGAGCGGGTGTGACTTTCCTCGCCTTCTTCGTCGCCCCGCGGTACGATTCCGGCCCCGACGCCGCGAGGACGCTGGAATGGCGACGCGGAAGCGAAGAATCAAGAAAAAGCCGGTCTGGGAGCGGGGCTACCTCTCGCACGGGCTGTGGCTCGGCACGACCCGGATCGGCGTGGTGCATCTCGACCGCGGCGGTCGAGCAGGCTCGCGCTACCGCTGGGAAGCCGGTACCTACACCGGCCGGACGGTCACGCTCAAGGAAGCGAAGCGTGCGGTCGAGGAGGCGGTGCTGCTCGGCACCGTGCAGCTGCCGCTCTTCGATCTGCCGCAGCGGGATTGATCGTTCCACCGGCGCGACGCTCCCCGCGCCGGAGCGCCGGCGGCGCACCGCCGTTCTCATCGGCTGGCCAACGCCTTCGGCTGCAGGGTTCTTCCGCTCTCGTCGACGGAAGCGAGGTGATGCGCCCACCGTGTCGTCTCGGGGAGGCGATAGCGTGCCGTGCACGCCATCACCCATCGGACCGCGGCTTGGAGACTGACGCGATGGCCGATGGAGACATAGAGCGGCGCCACCCCCGCGCGCGTCCGCAGCACGGCCCCGATCGTCTCGCCGGCATCGACGAGCGGCACCCAGGCGCCCTTGCGCGCGGCCAGTCGTCGGTGCTCGCCGACGAGCCGCGTCTTGGCGACGCCGATCGACGGCACGTCCAGCAACAGCCCGACGTGGCTCGCGATGCCGAAGCGGCGCGGATGCGCAATGCCCTGGCCGTCGTAGAGGATGAGATCGGGCGCCGCGCTCAGCCGCTCGAACGCGGCGAGCACTGCGGGCGCCTCCCGGAACGAGAGCAGGCCCGGGACGTACGGAAACCGCGTGGGCTGCCGCGCGACGGCACGCTCGACGAGCGAAAGCGCCGGGAAGTCGAGCACCGCTACCGCCGCGCGAGTCACCTTCCCTTCGTTCTCGAAGCCCACGTCGACGCCGGCGACGCGGCGGACGTCCCCGAGGGCCACCTCGCGCACGACGCGATCGCGCAGCTCGGCCTGCAGCGCCGTCGCCTCCTTCGGGGTGAGGTCCCAGCGGTGAAGCGCGCGCGATTTCATCGCGCGGCCCTCACGCGTAGCGTTCGGCGAGCCACCATGCGACCCCGGCGATCAGTCCCGCGCACGGGATGGTGAAGATCCACGCCCAGACGATGCGTCCCGCGATGCCCCAGCGCACGGCCGAGAGCTTCCGTATCGCGCCAACCCCGACGATCGACCCTCGATGAGGTCGAGGATGTCGTCCATGCGGGTGACGAGCTGGTGTAGGCGCGCCGCTCGAGGTCGTCGAATTTCTCCATCATCGCCGCGAGCTCGCGGCCCGCCTCGACGATCTCGTCCGCGAGCGCGTTGAACAGCTCGAAGAACCGCCCCTCGAAGGGCATCAGCCGGCCGAACATCTCCGCCTCCTCGCACCCGGGGCACGGTGAGGCCTGGCCGGGCGCGCGGATTCTACGCCCGGCTCAGCGCGCCGCCTTCTTGACCTTCGCGAGGAAATGCTTGCGGAACTTCTGGACCTTCGGCGCCACCACCCACATGCAGTAGGGCTGGCCGGGGTTGTTGCGGAAGTAGTCCTGGTGGTAGCGCTCGGCCACCCAGAAGTCGACCGCCGGCGTCAGTTCGGTGACGATCCGATCGTCGTAAACCTTCTCGCGGGTGAGCTCGGCAATCACCTCGTCGGCGACCCTCTTCTGCTCGGGCGAGTGATAGAAGATCGCCGAACGATACTGCGTGCCGACGTCGTTGCCCTGGCGGTTGAGGGTCGTCGGATCGTGGATCACGAAGAACACCTGGAGGATGTCGCGGAACGAGATCACCTTGGGGTCGTACGTGACGCGCACGACCTCCGCGTGCCCGCTGTCGCCGCCGCACACCTCCTCGTACGACGGCTCGCGCGAGCGGCCGCCCATGTAGCCCGATTCGACCGATTCGACGCCGGCGAGATCGTCGTACACTGCCTCGAGGCACCAGAAGCAGCCACCGGCGAGCGTAGCGACTTCCCTGCCAGCCGGGATCTGGTCGGGGGGGGTGGGCTGGACGGGCATGCGGTAATCCTCCGTGATCGGCGCTGGTTTTCGTCGCGCGGCGCGGCCCGATCCTTGCGCCGGCGGCCGCTCGATTGTCCACCGAAAAGCAGCCGCGCGCCGAACGTGAAAAAAGTCACACCCGCGACCCAATATCTTGGGGCCGTCCCTACTCTGACCACGACATGCAGTGCCTTGAAAAGGCTCGCAAACGCGTGACGCTTGCGCGTCGCAAATTCAAGGAGTACGTTAAGAAGCGATCCCAACTGCCTTGATCCGGCTAACGGCATGACTTTCCGCCCATGTCAGGATGTCGCCCCGGCTTGCACCCCGACCGCGGGCTGCTCCGGGCAGCGAACCGGCGTATCCTCCACGCCCTCTCCCGAGTGCTGACGAGAATCGAGAACCAGGATGCAACGCGTTGACTCCACTGATCAAACTGACAAATCCGAGGTAGCCGCCCCGCTGCCCGAGCAGGAGATCTCGGGCGAGGTGCTGGTCGAGAAGTACGCCAAGGGGAACGAACGAACCGTCAACGAGGTGCGCCGCCGCGTGGCGCGCGCGCTCGCGGCCGTCGAAGCCGAGGACGGACGCGCGCACTGGGAAGCGAAGTTCCTGGAAGCGCAGGAGCGCGGCTTCATTCCCGCCGGCCGGATCAATTCGGCCGCCGGCACCACGCTTACCGCGACCCTGATCAACTGCTTTGTCCAGCCCGTCGGCGACTCGATCACCGAGGTCGTCGAAGGCAAGCCGGGGATCTACACGGCGCTCGCCGAAGCGGCGGAGACGATGCGCCGCGGCGGCGGCGTCGGTTACGACTTCTCCTCGATCCGGCCGCAGGGCGCGCTGGTCCGCGGCACGATGTCGCGCGCGAGCGGCCCGGTGTCGTACATGCGCGTGTTCGACCGCTCGTGCGAGACGGTGGAATCGGCGGGCTCGCGCCGCGGCGCGCAGATGGGCGTGCTCCGCTGCGATCATCCCGACGTCGAGGGCTTCATCCACGCCAAGGACGGGGGCGAGCTCACAAACTTCAACATCTCGGTCGGCGCTACCGATGCGTTCATGCGCGCGGTCGAAGGCGATACCGACTTCGAGCTGGCGCACAAGGCCGAGCCGTCGCAGGACGCGAAGGATGCCGGCGCGTACCAGCGCGCGGACGGGATGTGGGTGTATCGGAAGGTCCGCGCGCGCGAGCTGTGGGACCAGATCATGCGCTCGACCTACGGCCATGCCGAGCCGGGCGTGCTGTTCCTCGACCGCGTGAACAAGGACAACAACCTCTACTACTGCGAGACGATCGAGGCCTCGAACCCCTGCGCCGAGGAGATGCTGCCGGCCTACGGGTGCTGCGACCTCGGGTCGATCGATCTGACGAGATTCGTGAAGCGGCCGTTCGCCGAGAAGGCGGAATTCGACTTCGCGACGTTCGGCCGGGTCGTCGAAGTGGCGGTCCGCATGCTCGACAACGTGCTCGATGCGACGCCGTGGCCGCTCCGCCAGCAGCGCGACGAGGCGATGGCGAAGCGCCGCGTCGGCCTCGGCTTCACCGGCCTCGGCGACGCGCTGATCATGCTGCGCCTGCGGTACGACACGGCCGAGGCGCGCGCGATGGCGACGAGGATCGCGGAGAGCATGCGCGACCGCGCGTACCTCGCGTCGATCGAGCTGGCCCGCGAGCGCGGTGCTTTCCCGCTCTTCAACGCCGATCTCTTTCTCTCCGGCGGCAACTTCGCCTCGCGGCTGCCGATGGAGCTCAAGACCAGGATCAGGCAGCACGGGATCCGCAATTCCCACCTGCTCGCGATCGCGCCGACCGGGACGATCAGCCTCGCCTTCGCCGACAACGCGTCGAACGGCATCGAGCCGCCGTTCTCGTGGACCTACTCGCGGCGCAAGCGCATGTCCGACGGCACCTGGAAGGAGTACCAGGTCGAGGATCACGCGTGGCGGCTGTACCGGCATCTGGGCGGCGATGTGCGGAGCCTCCCGCCGTACTTCACGACCGCTCTCGAGATCTCGGCGCAGGCGCACAAGGACATGGTGGCCGCGGTCGCGCCGCTGATCGACACCAGCATCTCGAAGACGGTGAACGTCCCCGAGGATTACCCCTACGGCGAGTTCGAGGATCTCTACCTCACCGCCTGGCGCGCGGGGCTCAAGGGGCTCGCGACCTACCGCCCGAACAAGGTCCTCGGCGCGGTGCTGTCGGTTGAATCCCAGGAGCAAACCGACGCGCAGAGAAACGCGCCGCAGGACGTCTCGATCTCAGAGGCGAACCGCCGGCTCTCGATCAAGAGCCTGCCGGCGCCGGTGCTCGCCTCGCTCGCGTGGCCGAACCGGCCGAACCTCCCATCGGGCAACCTCGCGTGGACCTACATGCTCGAGCATCCCGGCGGCGAGTTCGCGCTGTTCGTCGGGCACGTGGACGAGGAAGGCAAGACCTTCCCGTTCGAGGTCTGGGTGAACGGCGCCGAACAGCCCCGCGGCCTCGGCGCGGTCGCGAAGACGCTGTCGATGGACATGCGCGCGAAGGACCGCGCGTGGCTCGCGCTGAAGCTCGACGTCCTCGCGAAGACGCCGGGTGACCACTCATTCGAGCTGCCGTTCCCGCCGCACGGCGAGCGCAAGCTCGTGCCGAGCGTCGCCGCCGGCCTCGCGCAGGTCATCCGGTGGCGCTGCGATCAGCTCGGCGCCCTCGACGAGAAGAGTCCCGATCTCCTGTCGCCCGAGGGCCGGCCGCATCCGGTGCTCGACGCGATGTTCGCCGTCGAAGAGCCGCGCACCGGCACCGACGGGACGCTGTCGTGGACGGTCGACATCCGCAACCCGGCCTCGGGGGAGGATTTCGTCGTCGGCTTGAAGGAGATCACGCTGCCCGACCGCGTGACGCGGCCATACGCGATGTTCCTCGCCGGGCACTACCCGCGCGCGCTCGACGGGCTCGCGCGGATTCTCTCTCGACATGCGCGTGCTCGACCCGGCGTGGATCGGCATGAAGCTGCGGAAGCTCCTCAACTACTCGGAGCCGCTCGGCGATTTCATGGCATTCGTGCCCGGCGAGCGGCGCCAGCAGAACTGGCCGTCGACGGTCGCCTATCTCGCGCGGCTCGTCATGCACCGCTACGCGATGCTCGGCGTGCTGGACGAGCACGGCTACCCGACGCGCGAGATGGGCATCCTGGAATCGCCGCGCGGCGACGCCTCGCCGAAGCCGATGCAGGGCGCGCTGTGCAACGAATGCGGCAACTACACCGTGATCCGCAAGGACGGGTGCGATTTCTGCACCGCGTGCGGGGCGGTCGGCTCGTGCGGATGAGCGCCAGGTCGTAGCGCCCTTGCCCTTGACAGGCGAAGGAATCAACCCCGCCGCCGTCTCTCCGCGTTGACGGCGTCGGGGGAACCTGCTCCCGGGGCATCGATCACCGACCTGCCTGCACCGCCCGGCAAGTGCACCCGCAGCAGGGCGAGGAGCTGCGCCGGCTCCACCGGCTTCTTCAGCAGCGCCCGGACGCCCGCCGCCTCGACGTGGGCATCCATGACGCCGTCGGCGTAACCGGTGTAGAGGATCACCGGCACGCCGGGCCGGATCTCGGCGAGTTCGCGCGCGAGCTCGAGCCCCGTCATCCGCGGCATCGTCTGGTCGGTGATCACGAGGTCGTAACGGTCGGGGTCGTCCGCGAAGACCTGGCGCGCGTCCGGGCCGGCACGCTTCGCGGTGACCTCCAGCCCCCAGCCCTCGAGCAGCTCGCGCATGAAGCCGACGACCATCTCCTCGTCGTCGACCACCAGCACTCGCCCCCGGAGCGCCACCTTGCGAGACGGCGGGACGTAGCCCGACAGGGTCTCGTGCTCGATCGCCTGGTCGTCGATGCGGAGGCACGGAAATAGCACCCGGAACACCGCGCCGTGGCCGGGCTCGGACTCGACGACGACGTGCCCGCCGTGCTCGTGCACGATGCCGTGCACCGTCGCGAGCCCCATCCCGCTGCCCTTTCCGACTTCCTTGGTGGAGAAGAACGGCTCGAACATCCGTTCCATCACCTCCGGCGGGATCCCCGGGCCGTCGTCGGTGACCGTCAACTCGACGAACTCGCCGTCGAAGGGCGCGCGGCAGCTCGTGCACACGGCCCGGCGCGTCGACGACCGCCCGACGCTGACGCTGACTTTCCCGTACCCCTGGAGCGCATCGCGGGCGTTGATGCACAGGTTGAGCAGCACCTGCTCGGCCTGCACCCGGTCGAGCGAGGCAAGGGGCACGTCCGCCGCCGAGAGTGTCTCCAGCTCGAGCGTCGAGGGCATCGACGATCGCAGGAGCCGCGCCGACTCCGCCGCGACGCGCCGCAGATCGACTGGACGCCGCTCGCCGCGCTGGCCGCGGCTGAACGTGAGCATCTGCTGGATCAGGTCGCGCGCCCGCCGGCTGGACAGCAGCGCCTGCTCGAGGTAGTTGCCGAGCTTGCGGTCCTCGGCCGCGCCCGGCCGCTCGGTGGCGAGCGTCACGTAGCCCATGATGCTCGTCAGGATGTTGTTGAAGTCGTGCGCGATGCCGCCGGTGAGATGCCCGATCGCCTCCATCTTCTGCGCCTGGCGGAGCTGGGTCTCGAGCCCGAGCCGCTCCGCTTCGGCGCGCTTGCGAGCGGTGATGTCGCGCCCGATGTACAGGACGTGCGGCCGGCCCTGGTGGTGGATCGGCACACCGCGGAGCTCGATCTCGATCTGCCTGCCCTCCTTGCGGACCCCCTCGGTCTCGAGGTGGATCGCCTCTCCGGCAAGCACCCGCCGGTGCAACTCGACCAGCGACACGTTGACCCGCTGCGGGTGCGCGATCACCCTGTCGGCGCCAAGCACCTCCTCGCGCTTGAACCCGCTCATCGCCTCGTATGCCGGGTTCACGTCGACGATCCGGAAATCCGCGTCGCGCAGGACGAGGGCGTCGGCGGTGGCGTTGAAGATCGCCCGGTACTGCGCCTCGCTCGCGCGGAACGCCTCCTCGGCGCGCTTGCGCTCGGTGATATCGCGGCCGATGGCGAGGACGTGGGGCTCTCCGCGATGACGGATCGGGATCGTCCTGACCTCGGCGAAGAAGCGCTCGCCGTTCTTGCGCAGCGATTCGAGTTCCACGTGGCACGGCTCGCCGTCGAGCGTCCGGCGCGCGAGCTCCCGCCGCCGCTCCACGTACTCCGGCGGGAAATGCTCGGGGTAGGTTTCGGCGATCATCTCCTCGCGCGTGAAACCGTAGATCTTCTCGTACGCCGGATTGCAGTCCACTCGCTTCAGCTCGGAGTTCCACAGCACCAGCGCGTCGTCCGAGGCGTTGAAGATCGCCCGGTACTGCTCTTCGCTCGCGCGCAGCGCCTCCTCCGCCAGGCGCCTCGCGGTGATGTCCCGGCCCATCGCCAGCACGTGCGGCCGGCCGCGGTACTGGATCGGCACGGAGCGCACCTCGACGTCGAAGCGGGTCCCGTCCTTGCGCACGCCGACCGTCTCGTGCTGGATCGGCTCGCCGGAGATGACGCGGCGGTGCAACTCCCATCCGTGTGCGTCCATCTCGGGCGGGAGGAACGCCCAGCGCTTCTTGCCGATCAGGTCCTCGCGCGTATAGCCGGTCATGGCGAGCAGCGCCGGGTTGACGTCGACGATGTAATTGTCGGCGTCGCGCAGCACCAGGGCGTCGGCGGTGGCGTTGAAGATCGCCCGGTACTGCTCTTCGCTCGCGCGCAGCGCCTCGTCGGCGAGCTTGCGCTTGGTGATGTCGCGGGTGAACGCGAGGATCCGCGGCTCGCCTGCGATCGTGGCGCGCTTGAGCGTCACCTCGTGCCACATCAGGTGACCGTCGCGGTGCCGCGCATGCCACTCGAAGCGGACCGGCGACGACCGGACTTTCGCCTGCTGGATATGGCGCGCGGCCTCCGCCGGCGTGCACCCGGGCTCGTCCGCGCTCAAGTCGTCCAATGTGAGCCGCCGCATCTCCTCGCGCGTCCAGCCGTACACCTCCTCCGCCTTCGGGCTCACGTCGAGGATCGCGCCGGTGTCCCAGTCGTGGACGAAGATCGGGTCTTCGCTCGCCTCGAAGATCGAGCGGTAGCTCGCCTCCGAATGCCTGAGCGCCTCCTCGGCCCGCGTGCGCTCGAGCTCCGCCGCGGCGCGCGCGGCGAAGATCTTGAGCAACGACTCGGTAAGCGCCTGGTCGGTCATCGCGCCGCGGTCGAGTGCGGCGATCAGGCCGAGCTGGATGCCCGTGGCGTCGTTCAGGGTGTACGCGGCGTAGCTGTCGAAGCCGAGCGCCTGGAACATCGTTCCGGGCGTGAACTCGCGCTGCACGCCCTGGCCGACGAACCGGAACTCGCGGCCGACGATGCCGGCGCAGGGCGTCTTCGAGAGGTCGTACTCGAAGGTGTCCAGCACCCGTCCGTCGAGATAGGTTGCAAGCGTGCGCATCCGGGACCGTGCGCCGTCGGCGAACACCGCGATCATCACCGCGTCGACGCCGAGCGCCTCGGCGAGACCGCGTGCAAGATCCTCGAAAACCCGTTCACCGCCCGCCATCGACATCGCGAGCGCAGCCTGGTGCAGCGCCTCGGCGAAACGCTTGCGCTCGGTGATGTCGATGGAGATACCGCAGACGGCGTAGGGGCGGCCGTCGGGGCCGAGCAGCGGGAACTTGTTCGCGAGCAGAGTGCGCCGCTCACCGCGGATGACGTTCGTCTCCTCGATCTCGAGCGCGCAACCGGTCTCGATCACGCGCCGGTCGTTCGCGCGCAGTCGCTCTGCGATCTCGGGCGGGGCGATGTCGGCGGGCGTCCGGCCCACGATCTCGCGCTGCGGCCGGCCCGCGTGCTGCTCGAACGCGCGGTTCACGAACAGATACCGGCCTTCGAGATCCTTGGCGAATACGCGCACGGTCGTGCTGTTGTCGAGGATCTGCTGCAGCCGCATCTCGGTCTCGCGCAGGCTCGCGGCGGCGCGCTCCAGCCTGGAGAGATCGCGAGCGCGCAGCAGCAGGCGCCGCTCGCCGTCTACCCTCACCGCCTCCACGTACACGAGGGCGTCGACGGCTTCCCCGTCGCCGCGGCGGTATTGCCAGCGGCACCACTGCGGCAGCCCCGCGAGCGCGCTGCGCACGCGCAGCCGGGCGGCATCGGCAGCTGACACGCCGTCGGGCTGCGTCGGCGAAGACAGCTCGATCATGGTGCGCCCGACGATGTCCTCGCGCGAGCGGCCGAGCATCCGGCTCACCGCCTCGTTGCAGTCCTCGATCGCCGCCCCGCTCACAAGAAAGACCGCGAGGTCCTGCTCGCTGAACAGGAAACGGTAGGCGTCGCCGTTGCGGGCGAGTTCGCGCAGCAGGTTCACGGGCGGGGGGGCGGTCATGGGTGGAGTCTAGTCCCGCCCCTGCGGCCCGGCAGCGGCGGTTACCTCCCGGCAACGATTGAAACACTCCGGATACATTCGTCCCCGAGCAGGGCCGGAGGCCGGCCGAAGGGGGGTTGGACGGGTCCGCGGCAGGGCGAGGACCCCGCGGTTCAGGGCACGAACATGTACCCGGCCCCCCGCATGGTGCGGATCACCTTCGGGGTCTCGGGGTCGTCCTCGATCTTCCGGCGCAGACGCGCGATGCGGATGTCGATCGAGCGATCGAAGGGCTCCCATTCGCGGTTGCGCGTGAGCGTCAGCAGGCGATCCCGCGAGAGCACCTGGTTCGGGTGCTCGGCGAACGCCTTGAGCAGCTCGAACTCCATTGTGGTCAGCGCCACTTCGGCGCCGTCGCGATCGAAGAGCTGGTGCGACCTCAGGTCGAGTAGGCAGCGGCCGACGGGAATGCGTGCCTCGGGCACCGGCGCGGCCCCGGACGTCGCGGGCGCCGTGCGGCTCTGTACCCGCCGCATCACACTCTTGAGGCGCGCGCGCAGCTCGCGCGGGTCGAACGGCTTTGCGACGTAGTCGTCGGCGCCCATCTCGAGACCGACGATTCGGTCCACCACCTCGCCTGCCCCGGTGACCATGATGATGCCGAGGTCGTAGCGCTCGCGCAGGTACCTCGCGAGCGTCAACCCGTCCTCGCCCGGCAGTCCGACGTCGAGCAGCACGACGTCGGGCACGCCCTGCTCGAGCGCGATGCGCATGGCTGCCCCGCCGTCGGCCTGCGCGACTTCGTAGCCGTGCGTCGTCAGGTACTCCGCGAGCATTGCGCGCACATCGCGGTCGTCGTCGACGATCAGCACTCTCCCTGCGTTCATTCCTTCCTCCGGGGGCCCGGTTGATTATAGGGCGGCCGCTCCGGTTACACAGCGATACGAACTGTTTCCGGACCGACATCGGGCGAATACCTCCGGCCCGTAGTCTGCGCCAATCACACGCGATCCCGCTATCAACCCACCGCCAGGAGCAAGGCCATGCAACCTCGCAACATCCTGATCCACATCCTCGTCGCGTTCGCCGCGCTCCACGCCGCGGTCAACGCGGCGCCGGCGGCTGAAGCGCGCGCCTGCCACGCTTGCTCGCACCCGGCCACCGACTATCCCGGGCCGATATGTCGCGTATCCCGAGGGCGACGTCGTCTTCCCCGAGTCCTCCGAGGTCGCATGCCCCGACGGGATCTGCACCTACGGGGACACCCGGGCCGTTGCGCAGCGCTAGGGAGGACACCATGAGAACAGACATCGACGAGCTTCTCCTCGCGGCCGAGAGCACCGTCGCCGGCGAAGACGAATTCGCGGACGACATCTACGGCGAGCCCGAAGACCTCGCCTTCGGAGCGGTCGGCAGCCTCCACGACGAGCACGCCGAGCGCGAGGTGCGCCACATCCTCGCCCGCGTCTTCGGGATGTGAGCGGGAGGGAGCGATGATCACGCGACTCACCAACGTTCGGACCGCGCAGGCGACGCTTCGCTCGGTCTACGCGCTCGCGCCGCAGACGGCGCGGGTAGCGAACCACGCCACCACCGTCGACCGCGACCCCGCCGATCCGTTCCGCGCCACGGTCTTCGTCGGTTCGGGCGACGCCGACGTCGTCCCGATCGCCGCCGAGCGCGCGGTCGGCGGACCGAACGGCGCGCCCTCCGCCGGCGACCTCCTCTGCGCCGCGCTCGCCGCGTCGCACGACTCGGCGATCCGCATCGCCGCGAACGTGCATGGCATCCGCCTCGCCGCGCTCAGCGTCGACGTGCGCGGGTGGATCGACGTCCGCGGCACGATGGGGATCGACGGCGACGTGCCGGTCGGCTTCGAGACCATGGAATGCACGATCCGGATCCAGGCCGCGCCGGGTACCGACACAGAGGCGATGCGCCGCATGCTGATCGAGGCCGAAAGCCGCTCGGTCGTGCTCGCGACGCTCCGCCGCGCCGTCCCCGTTCACATCCGCATCGAGCAGCCGGCCATGGTGCCGGCGGCGCTCGCCGCCTGAAGGAGATAAACGCCATGAACGCACGACGCATCCGCATCGGACGCGGCGACCACGTCCGCATCCGCGATGGCAACGGCGCGGTCGTCCGCATCGACCGCGGCACCGCGTGGCTCACCCAGGACGGCGACCGTCGCGACCACGTGATCGAGGCAGCCGGATTGTTCCGTCTCGACCGCGGCGGTGCGGCGGTCCTGTCCAGCAACGGTGTCGCGGAGCTGACCGTGACCGCGGCGCCGGCCCGCGCGATGCCGGCCATCGAGATCTCGATGCCGCGCGCCGCCGGCCGTACGGCCCGGCCCGCCTACGGCTTCTGACCCCCACAGGAAACCATCGACATGGAACACCGCAGCGTCAACGTCCTCATGCATCTCGCCGGCCCGATCGTCGGCGCGGAGATTCGCGACATCGTGCGGGACCTCTCGCGGATCGCCGGCGTCGCCCGCGTCCGCCCCGGCGCCAAGCTGGCGAAGCTGCTCCGCGTCGACTACGACCCCGCGGTCGTCGGCGCGCAGTCGCTCGTCGCGCACGCCCGGCGCCGCTGGACCGCCGCGCAGCTCGTCGGAATGTAACAACCGTCAACCTTCACTCCATCAGGAGACCCACGCCATGCTGATGCAGACCGAAACCGCCCGTTACGCGAAGTGCATCGCGAACTCGAAGCGCATGCGCTTCGACATCGACCGCGACGTGATCCGCGGCCGGACGTTCGATTTCACGAAAAAGTTCCTCCCCGACGGCCTGTCCAAGGTCGATCGGCTCGTGTTCCTGAGCGCCGCCGAGCAGCGGCTCCTGAGCCAGATCCAGGGCCGCAGCTACGCCAACATCTTCGGCCTGGTCGAGCGCTTCATCGCCGCCAAAGTGCTCGAGGTGAGCCGCGAGCACTGGCTCGGCGACCAGACCGCGCTCGAGGCGCTGGTGCGCTTCACGGACGAGGAGATCAAGCACCAGGAGATGTTCCGGCGCATCGAGGAGATGATCGGCCAGGGCATGCCCGCCGGCTACATCTTCGCGCCGGAGCCGAACGCCGTCGCCTCGGTCGTGCTCGGCAAGTCGACCTGGGCGGTGCTCGCGCTCACCTGCCACATCGAGCTCTTCGTGCTCGCGCACTACCGCGAGAGCATCGACCGCGACGAGAACCTCTCCGAGCTGTGGAAGGACGTTTTCCTCCACCACTGGCGCGAGGAGTCCCAGCATGCCGTCCTCGATGAGCTCGAGTGGGCGCGCGAGGACGCGAAGCTCACGCCGGCCGAGCGCGATCAGGCGGTCAACGAGCTGATCGAGCTCGTCGGCGCGGTGGACGGGATCCTGCGGGCCCAGGCCGAGGCCGATGCCGACTACTTCCTGAAGATCGCCGGGCGGACGTTCTCGTTCGGGGAGGCGGCCGAGGTCCGGGTCGGCCTCCTCGCCGCCTACCGCTGGCAATACATCGTGTCGGGCGTGCAGGGCGGCCGGTTCAGCGACGTCCTCGGCCGCATGATCGACGCGGCGCAGGGCGAGCGCATCGGCGCCGCCCTCGCCCCGATCATGCAGTAGCGCGTTCAGCCGGCGGCGATCGCGATATGCTGTTCCTCGCTCCGACGACGATCGCCGTCCGCGACGGCCGGTGTGCCCGGGTCCGCTCCCTCCGCCCGGCCGACGCGCCGCTCGTGCAGGACTTCGTGCGCGAGCTCTCGCCGCAGTCGCGCTACAACCGGTTCTTCGGGCCGGTGAAGGAGCTGTCGCCGGCGCAGCTTGCGCGGATGACGCGGCTCGACTCACCCGGCGAGCTCGGGTTGGTCGCGTTCGCCGGAGCGGACTCGCCGCGGATCGTCGGCATCGCCCAGTACGCCGCCTCCGGGCCGGAGTCCGTCGAGCTCGCGGTCGTCGTCGGCGACGCCTGGCAGCGACAGGGGCTCGGCGCGCAGCTCGTCGCCCTTCTCCTTGCGCACGCCCCGGGCTTCGCGAAGGTGGAGGGCCTCGTGCTCGACGCCAACGCGGCGATGCTTGCCCTCGCGGCGAAGCTCGGGTTCGCGCTCGAGGAGGACGCCGAGCCCGGGCTCGTCAGGATCGAGAAGCAGCTCGGCCGCTCGCTCTTGCGCGCGGCCTGATCCCGGAAACGCCGATGATCCGTCTGCGCAGTCCCGCGGTGATGCTTGCCACCGCCGCCTCGGTCCTCTCGGTCGCGCTCGGCATCCGCCACGGGTTCGGTCTCTTCCTCCAGCCCATGAGCGTCGAGTTCGGCTGGGGCCGCGAGATCTTCGCGCTCGCGATCGCGGTTCAGAACCTCGTCTGGGGCGCGGCGCAGCCGGTGACCGGCATGCTCGCCGACCGGTTCGGCGCGGCGAAGACAATGGTCGGCGGCACCGCGCTCTACGTCGCCGGGCTCGTGCTGATGTCGCTGTCGACAACGCCGGGCGGGCTGTTCCTGAGCGTCGGCGTACTGATCGGGCTCGGCTTGAGCGGAACCACCTTCGCGGTGGTGCTCGGGGCGGTGAGCCGTGTCGTCCCGCCGGAGGGACGCAGCCGGGCGATGGGCATCGCGACGGCGATCGGCTCGTTCGGTCAGTTCGTGATGCTGCCTGGGAGCCTGTCGCTCATCGGCTGGCTCGGCTGGTCGGCCGCGCTCCTCGTGCTGGCGGCGGTCGCGGCCTCGATGGCCGGGCTCTCGACCGCCCTGCCGTGGCGCGAGCACGCCGCGGGGCCGCACGTGGAGATGAGCGCCGGACAGGCGCTGCGCGCCGCGTTGGCGCACAACGGCTTCCGGCTGCTCGCCTTCGGGTTCTTCGTGTGCGGGTTCCACGTGGTGTTCATCATCACGCACCTGCCGGCGTTCCTGGTCGACCGCGGGCTTGCGCTCTCCGTGGGGACCACGACGCTCGCGCTCATCGGGCTGGCGAACGTCGCGGGCGCCTATCTCGCCGGCGTGTGGGGAGCGCGGTATCGCAAGCCCGCGCTGCTGGCGGCGATCTACGCCGGGCGCGCGCTCGTGATCGCTGCGTTCGTTTGGCTGCCGATCACCGAAACCTCGGCCTACGTCTTCGGCGCCGTGATCGGGCTGCTGTGGATGAGCACGGTCCCGCTCACGAACGGGACGGTGGCCGCGGTCTTCGGCGTCAGGAACATGGCGATGCTGAGCGGCATCGTCTTCTTCGTCCATCAGGTCGGGGCCTTCCTCGGGGTTTGGCTCGGCGGCTATCTCTACGACCGCAGCGGGAGCTATGACGGCGTGTGGGCGATCGCGGTGGGCTTGAGCCTCCTCGCCGCGGCAGTGAACCTGCCGATCCGCGAACTGCCGGCACGGCGTCTGCAGCCCGCATGAACGCACGGCCGCTCGCCTGCCTCACGCTCGCCGCCGCGCTCGTGGCGGCGGCCGCGCTCGCCTGGCTCGGCTACCGGCGGCCCGACTTCCTGCTCTGGTTGGGGAACTCGCTCTTGCTCTGCGCCTGAGCGGGGGGTGGCGCTCGCGCCGGCAGGTTCACGAGCACGATGCCGCCGGCGACCGCGAGCGCCGCGCCGAGAAACGCGGGCGTGACCGGCTCCGCGAGGAGCACCGCCCCGAACGCCACGCCGAAGAGCGGCGTCATGAAGGTGAACGCCGAGAGCCGCGCCGCGAAATACTTCGTGAGCAGCCAGAACCAGGCGAGATAGCTCGCGAACGCCACGATCACGCTCTGGAACGCGAGGCTCGCGACCGAGAGCGGCGTGACCCGCACCACACCCGGTTCGCCGAGCGCGATCGAAACGAGCGGCAGCGCGACCGCCGAAACGCCGAGCTGGTAGAAGAGCGTCTTCGTCGCCGGCGTGTAGGCGAGCTTCGTTGCGCGAATCACGACGATCGTCGCCGCCCAGGCGACGGCGGCGAAGAGGCCGAAGAGATCGCCGAAGAACGTCGCGCGCTCGCCCGCCGCGAACCCTTCGGCGAAGGCAGCGACGATGCCGGCGAACGCGAGGAGCACGCCTGCCCATTGCCGGGCGTGCAGCCCTTCGCTCGGCACGAACGCCGGCAGGAAAAGCGCGGTGAGGCAGGGCGTCAGATAGACGAACACCACCATCCGCGAGGCGGTCGTGTATGCGAGCCCGGCGTAGATGAACGCGAACTCGGCGGCGAACAGCGCGCCTGCCGCGAGGCCCGGCACGAGCGTGCCGTCGCGGTCGAGGAGCGGGATCCCGCGGGCGCGCGCCCAGACGAGGAGCAGGCCGGTAGCGACGATCGAGCGGATCCCGGCCTGCATCACCAGCGAGACGTCGGGCGCCGTGACCTTGATCGCGACCTGCTGCAGGCCCCACAGCATGCAGAGGAGCGTCATCAGGGCGAACGCGGTCGCGTCCAGCGGCTTCCGGGTAGCGGGCATGGCGGTTCTTCTTCTGGGCCCGGAGCTTAACGCACCGGCATCGGATAATCCGCGGATGCCCCATGGACTCCCCACGCTCGTCCGCACCGGCCAGCGCGCCGCGCGGTCGGCGGCGCGGTTCCCGGCAATCTACCGGCTCGCGCGCGAGCTCGCTCCCGATGGCTTCACCGCAGAGCAGACCTCCGAGCTCCCGCAGGTCCGCGCGCGAATTCCGCTGCGGCTCGCGCTCGGGCTGCGCGCCGAAGTTGCCGCGGCTCTCGGCCTGCGTCCGCGTGCGATGCCGCTCCGGCTTCTTACCGTGCAGGGCTGCGGGCCGATCAGCCTCCACGACGACAAGTTCCGCTACCCGGGCGTCTACTTCGTCATCGTCGTCGCGCACGCTGGCCGGCTCGCGATCGTCGACCACCGTACGCGTGCGGCGCGCCACGAGCCAGGCGAGATCCTCCTGCTCGATCCGTATCGCCGGCACGCGCTCGTTCCGGTTGGACGCACCGCCGCGGAGCACCCGTACGAACGGACGCACAGCCCGGTGCGTGCTACCGACGATCAGTTCCTCTTCCTCTGCTTCGACGTGAAGCGCCGGCTCGCGCGCAACCGCTTGCGCGCCGACCGGAGGTCGGAGCATTCCGGATCGCGATACTGATTTGCGTTCGTTGACATCAGCGACGACTCCGGCGTAGCGTTTGCGTCGCCCAGCCCGTGTCCCGCATCCTCGAGGAGGAGTTCATGTTCACCCGCTTCGCGCGGCTCGCCGCCGCGCTCGTCGCAGTGCTCTTCTCATCCGCCGCAGCCGCGCAGCAGTGGCCGGCCAAGCCGGTGCGGATCGTCGTCACGTTCTCGCCCGGCGGCTCGAGCGACATCACTGCCCGCGCGCTTGCGGTCCCCTTGCAGGCGAAGCTCGGTCAGCCGGTGATCGTCGACAACAAGCCTGGTGCCGGCGGCTCGATCGGCGCGACCGAGATCGCGCGCGCGGCGCCCGACGGCTACAACCTGCTGATGTCGAACACCACGCCGATCTCGCTCTCGCCGTTCATGCTCAACCCGCAGCCCTACGACCCGGTCAAGAGCTTCACCCACGTGAGCCTGGTCACCACGGTCCCCGACGTGGTCATGGTGCATCCGTCGGTTCCCGCGAAGAACATGAACGAGCTCGTCGCCTGGATCAAGGCGCAGGGGAAGCCGGTCAACTACGGCTCGGGCGGAATCGGCTCGATCGGCCACATCCTGGGGGAGACGTTCAAGAAGGAAACCGGCCTCCCGATCGAGCACGTCGGCTACAAGGGCAGCGCGCCGATGATCACCGACCTCATGGGCGGCACGCTCAGCTTCTCGTTCGACACGCTGCCGCAGAACGTCCCGCACATGAAGGCCGGCAAGCTCCGCCCGATCGCGGTCACGTCGCGCGCCCGCGCCGCGATCGCGCCCGACGTCCCGACGGTGATCGAGGAAGGGATGCCGTTCCTGGTCGCCGAAAACTTCATCGGTATCTCCGCGCCGGCGGGCCTCCCCGAACCGGTGGCGAAGCGGCTGCACGCCGCGGTCCAGGAATCGCTCGACGACCCGAACTTCGTCAAGCGCATGGGCGAGCTCGGGCTCACCGTGCGCAAGATGTCGACCGCGGAGTTCCAGGCGTTCGTGCAGGACCAGATCAACGGCTGGGCGCCGGCGGTGAAGGCGTCGGGCGCCAAGCTGAACTGACGCGCGTCAGCGCGTCACCCGGCGAAAGCCGGGCGAAGCCTGTCACCCCGGCGAAAGCCGGGGTCAAGGTCGGCTGGATCCCGGCATGCGTCGGAATGACGTTGCTCACGCAACGTCATCGCGGCTTCTGCTCCGGTACCGTCGACCGGGAAGTGACGCGCGGCGCCCGCGCGATCCGCTCGCGCGGGTGCAGAAGCCCGCGCAGCCGCTCGGCACGCGCGATCGCGCAGGTCATTACGCCCTGCGGGGGGAATTCCTCGCGGTGCTGGACGAGCGCGTCCTCGCGCGGCGTGCGCGCCGACGCGTCGGTCGCGTACTCGCCGCGCCCGAGCAGCACCGCGCCGTCGCCCGAGCCGAGGTCCGGGACGAGCAGCGCCATCGTCCCGGTCGCGCGAACGTTCCCCGCGCTCTTGAATACGCCGTCGCCGACGTACTCCGTCCAGGACAATCGCCGGGCCGCCGGGTCGAACTGCAGGAAGCCCGGTCTGCCGCCGCGGTGTGCCACGTCGGGCATTCCCGCCGGGCTCACGCTGCCGAGGAACGACGTCTCGGCGCGCGCCACGAGATCGGCGAGCCACGGGTCGTCGAGCGTCACCGGCTCGCGCAGACCCGGGCCGACGCGCAACGCCGGCTCGAGCGCAACCGACGGCGCCATGTATTTCCGGCACAGCGTGAACGCCTCGGTGACCAGGAGCTCGGGGCCGACGGCGCCGAGGCGCAGCGTCCCGTTCACGCGCGCTCGCCGGGCGAGCCCGAGGCTGATCGCCAGGCCGCCGCAGGCAGCCGGCATGCGGACGTTCACGCCCGCGGCGGGCGGCAGACCGAGCCGCAGCTCGGGCGCCTCGACGATCCCCACGAGCGGCGGGCTGCCCGACACGACCGCGAACCGCAGCTCGCCTCCGGCGTCCGGCGTCGCGAGCACGATGAGATCCGCGCCGCGCGCGAAGTCCGGGACCGGGCCGACCCAGTCCGCGAGCTTCTGCGCGACGCGGGTGGTGCCCGCCTCTCCTTGCGCCGCGAGCTGGCCGGCGTGATAAGCGAGCGGCTTCATCGTGGCGCTCCTGCCGCCGCCGCTAGCAAAGCCGCCCCGGGCGCGCGGCCGCGGCTGCGCCCGCTACGGGCTGCGCGCGATCGAGCTCCTCATGCACGCACAGGATATTGCCCTCGGTGTCGTTGAACCACGCCGCCTTGTCCGAGCCGATGACCGCGACGTGCTCCACGGTCTTGAACCCCGGCAGGTCGTAGTCGTGGAACTGGACGCCGCGCGCCTTCAGGTCACTGACCTCCGCGACGATGTCGTCGACGACGAACGACACCGCCGTGTGCTCGGCCTTGGTGCCCTCCGGCTTCGGGAAGAGCGCGAGCGTCGCGCCGCCGTTGCAGCGGAACAGGAACTTTCCGTCCGGCCGCGCGCCTTCCGGCGCGAGGCCGAGCCGGTTCTCGTAGAAGTCGCGCGCGCGGTTCATGTCCTTGACGGGCAGGATGGTCATCATCGGTGCTTGCGTAAGCATGGCGGGTCTCCTTCAGGCGTGCGCGTCGTGCGCTTTCGCGTAATCGATCATTCCCTGGAAGTCGACGACGACCGCAGGCTCGTTGCCGACGACCCAGGCGTCATGACCCGAGGGAAGCAGCGAGACGTCGCCCGGGCGGCAGTCGAACTCCGTTCCGTCGTCCATCTTGATCCGCAGGATTCCGGACACGTGATACTGGAAGTGCGGCGCTTCGCAGCTCTTCGTCTTGACGAGCGGCTGGACCGACGTCGACCACTTCCAGCCCGGCTCGAACACCGCGCGGCCGACCGTGGCACCACCGATCTTGATGAGCTCGAGCCTGCCCTTGGGAAACTCGCGGACCTCGTCCGGCTGCTTGAAGTCCTTGCATTCGGCCTTTTCCATCGCTCGCCTCCGGTTCCGGTTGACTCGCCGTCCGTGCGGGCCCGGCATGGCGCTATTTGTAGCCGCCGGCCGGCGAACAGGAAATGCGTAGGCCTACGTACCCCGGGAAATGGCGGCGGGTACCGAAAGGGCGCCGGGGGACCCCGGCATGCTCAGAGCTCGGCGAGCAGCCGATTGGCGACAACCTGGAAGCGCTCGACCTCGCCATACGACCGGGCGAGCATCATCGCCCCCTCGAGCGATCCCACCAGCGCGCGCGCGACGTCCATCGAAGAGCCGGAGAACTGCAGGGCGCCCGTCCGGCGCCCCTCCTCGAGAACGGCGACGAGCCAGCGCTCGTTCTCGTCGAAGAAGTGGCGCATTTCGTCCTTCATCGGCTTCGGCAGGGTGGCGTACTCGGCGGCGAGCATGCCGCACAGGCACATCCGGTTGTTGCGCAGGACATCGGCGTAGATCTTCGCGTAGCGCGCGAGCTTCTCGCGGGCGTCGGCGCTCGTCCGGTCGATTTCGCCCAGCGCCTCCACGAAGCCCTTTTCATAGCGGGCGATGAGACGCGTCCCCAGCTCGGCCTTACTCGGAAAGTGATAGTGCAGGCTCGCCTTCGTTACCGCGAGCGCCCCGGCGATATCCGCGTAGCTGAAGCCGTTGAAACCGCGCGTCTGGACCAGGCGCTCGGCGATGTCGAGGATCCGCTGCGCGGTGTCCGGGGCCGACTTGCGGGGCATCGTTCTCGGCCTTTTCCTGGCCGGGGCGGCGCCCCGGGCTTGTGCACGGCGGGAAGTTACCACGCTTTACTTACCTATAGGTTGACACATAACTTACTAGTTGGTAGAAAGCGGACGTTGGCAGCGACGGCTTCAGCGACGGAGATCGACGATGTCCCAACCCCAACTCTCGACCGCGATCACCCCCCGCCTCTCCACCCGCGAGCTCCGCGCGGCCCTCGACACCCTCCACGCGATCGGCGAAGCGTGCTCCGGGAGCGCCGACTTCGCAAGACGCGGCGTCGAGCGCCTGCCGCGGCTGCGTCGGATCGGACCTCACCACCCTCGTCGTTTGCGACCTCGACAAGGGTCATCGGACCGTCGTGCCCTCGGGCATGATCTCGCGGCGCGAGATCGAGGTCTTCGATCGCTACTTCTACGAGCATCCCCTCGTGCGCGAGCACGGCCGCAACCCGCACGCGGTCACCCGGCGGATCGAGGATATCGTCGTGCCGGCGGAATTCCGCTGCACGCCGCTCTACAACGAGTACTACCGCCCGATCCGGATCGAGCACGTGATGGCGGTCCCGATCCACGTCGACCGCCGGTTCCTGGTCAGCTTCGTCCTGAACCGGGGGGGCAGCGCGTTCACCGACCGCGAGCGCGACCTCGCCGAGGTCATGCGGCCGCATCTCGCGAACCTCTACCGCCTCGGCGTCGCGATCGAGAAGACGCGCGATCTGCCGGCCGACGCGCCGTTCGACCGCGCGGCCGCGCCGCTCACGCCGCGCGAGCGCGAGGTGCTCGACTGGGTGGCGGCGGGCAAGACGAATCGCGACGTGGCGGCGATTCTCGGCGCGAGCCCCCGCACGGTCGAGAAGCACCTCGAGCGGGTCTACGAGAAGCTGGGCGTCGAGACCCGCACCGCGGCGGTGATGCGGGCGATCAAGCGCGTCTCGCCCGACGCCTAGCCCCGAGCCGGCGGGTGATCGCGCTCGAGGCCCGAGCGCGCGGGCGGGCGATGCTTCCGACCATGGCTTCCCGCGCGACGGGACGCGCGTGTCACTTCACGAGCGTGACGGGCTGCTCGGAGAGTTGCAGCACTTTCTGTGCGACCGAGCCGAGGAGCCCGCCGGTGAACGAGCCCAGGCCACGGCGCCCCATCACGATGTGGTCGCACGCCTTGTCCTTCGCGTACTCGCTGATCATCTGCCAGGGCGGGCCGACCAGCAGATGGTAGCTATAGGGCACAGCCCGTTCGTCGAGCCGCGCGCGCGCCCGCTCCAGCGCCTTCAGGCCGCGCTCGTGGTGGTAGTCGCGCAACGCCTCTCGCGCCACGAACGCGCTCACGTCGCCCGTCACCGGCCGCTGCACGTTGAGCAGGTGGAGGTCGATCGGCGTACCCAGCCGTTCGCGCAGCGCAATCACGTAATCGACCGCACGCAGCGCGTTGTCGGAGGCATCGGCGGCCAGCAGGATCCGGTTGAACATCAGCCCCTCCGTTGCTTGGGTTGCCCGACGGATGCCTCCGCCGTCGCCGGCTGCGGGTCGCCCGCCGCCAGATCGTCCAGCACCACCGGCGCCTCCTCGTGGCGCTTCGCCAGCAGCTTGCCGACGGCGATCACGGCCACCGCGCCCGCCGCCGGCCCGGCGTAGTGCAGCCACCCGGCGTTGGCATCGATCCAGTCCTTCACCACCGGATCGGAAATCAACATCTCCCCCGCCACCCAGCCGAGCAGCGCCGCCCCGATCGTGATGATCACCGGGAAGCGCTCCATCAGCCCCAGCAGCAGCGTGCTGCCGAAGATCACCAGCGGTATCGAGATCCCCAGCCCCACGATCAGCAGCAGCAGGCTGCCCTTCGCCGCAGCCGCCACCGCAATCACGTTGTCCAGGCTCATCACCAGATCGGCAATCAGGATCGTCTTGACCGCCGCAGCCATGCTGGCCCCCGCCTTGCCCCCGCCCTCCCCCTCGTGCTCGGGCACCAGCAGCTTGATTGCAATCCAGAACAGCAGCACCGCCCCGACCAGCTTCAGCCACGGCAGCTTGAGCAGCTCCACCGCCACCACCGTGAGCACGATGCGCATCACCACCGCCGCCCCGCTGCCCCACAGCACCGCCTGCTTCTGCTGCTTCGGCGGCAGCGAGCGCGCCGCCAGCGCAATCACCACCGCATTGTCGCCAGACAGCACAATGTTGATGCCAATAATCTGCGCCAGCGCAATCCAGAATTCGGTGCTGTCAAGGGTCATCGGTTGCCCGCTCAGTCGAGAGACTGCACGGTTTATTCGAGCGCGAGATACACCAGCGTGAGGATGGCTGCGCCGGCGCCGGTTGCGCGAGCGTAGACGCGCAGCGGCGACCCCGGGTCGATCGGCACGACCTCCACCGGCACGGTCGCCTGCTGCAACACGCCCGCTGTCACCGATCCCAGCAGCACCTCGGGGATCGTCTGGCGCGCGCGGGTCACCAGCACGATGCGGTCGACGCCGGCGTCCCGTGCATACTCGACGATACACGTCACCGGATCGCCGACCACGGTATGAGTCTTGTGTGAGACGTTCGCCCGGCCGAACGCCGCCGCCACCGGTGCGAGCACCTGCCGGCTGTGATCGTCGTGGTAGCGCTTCACCGCGCCCCCCGGGAGCTTCGACGCGACATACCTCGAGAGCGGCGTCTCCACGTGCAGGAGATGGACCTGAAGCGGCGCGCGGCTTTCGCGCTGGCACATCGCGACGTAGCGCAAGGCATCGTCGAGCTTACGGGCATCGTCGACTGGAAGCAGCAGTCTCACCATGGCGTCCTCCATGCGGCTCGTTGCAGCATCCCGGCCCGCGCCACCGCCTTCGGGTCCGGCTGCGCCCGCCTGCGCTCAGGAAGCCGCATGCGCGAGGCGTTGCTCGCCCGGGCGCTCCGGGTACAGCCACCCACGCCGAATGGCGACCTTCTCCAGCTCGACCGCGACCAGGACCAGCGCCGGCAGCGCGAGCGCGATCACGAGCTCCTGCGCGGAGAGCGGCGCCGTCTTGAAGATCGGGTTCAGCGCCGGGATATAGATCACCGCCAGCTGCAACAGGAATGTCAGGAACACCGCGCCGGCCAGGTGCCTGTTCGAGAAGATACCGATCGTATGCAGCCCCTCGCGGTCGGAACGGATGGCGAGCACCACGAACATCTGACACATCGTGAGCGAGGTGAACGCCATCGTCTGCCAGTTGGGCGAGCCGATCGCCATCGCCCACCACTGCACGGCGAGCGTGATGCCGCCGATCATGATGCCGGTCCACAGCACCTGGTAGCCCATGCCGCGCGCGAACACGCTCTCGTCCGGCGGGCGCGGCGCGCGCCGCATGATCGCGCGCTCCTCCGGCTCCATCGCGAGCGCGAGCCCGGGCAGGCCGTCGGTCACCAGGTTCACCCACAGGATCTGGATCGGCAGCAGCGGGATCGGCATGCCGAGGAACGGCGCGCAGAGGATGGCCACGATCTCGCCGATGTTGCCGGCCATCACGTAGCGGATGAACTTGCGGATGTTGTCGTAGATGCGCCGGCCCTCGCGCACCGCGCTCACGATGGTGGCGAAGTTGTCGTCGAGCAGCACCATCGAGGACGCCTCGCGCGAGACGTCGGTGCCGATCTTGCCCATCGCCACGCCGATCTCGGCGCGCTTGATCGCGGGCGCGTCGTTGACGCCGTCGCCGGTCATGGCGACGAACTCGCCCTTCGCCTGCAGCCCGGCGACGATCATGATCTTCTGCGCCGGGTCGACGCGCGCGTAGACGCGCACGTCGCGCACTTCGCGCTCGAACTCCCCGGGGGCGAGCCGCGACATCTCCTGTCCGGTCACGACCTTGCCGCCCTCGCCCAGGATGCCGAGGCGCGCCGCAATCGCGCGCGCGGTCGCCGGATGGTCTCCGGTGACCATCACCGGCGTGATGCCGGCGGTCTTGCACAGCCGCACCGCCTCGGCGACCTCGGGCCGCGGCGGGTCGATCATGCCGACGAGGCCGAGGAAGACGAGGTCCTTCTCCAGCGTCTCGGACGCGAGCGGCTCGGGCACGCCGTCCCAGTTGCGGTAGGCCACGCCGATGACCCGCAGCCCCCCGGCGGCCATCCGCTCGGCGGTCGCGAGAATCTCTTCGGCCGCGAGCGGCCCCGGCTGACTGTCCCGCAGCGCGCGCGTGCACCGTTCGATGATCTTCTCCGGCGCGCCCTTGGTGTAGGCGACGACCCCCGCGCCCTCGCGGTGCAGAGTCGTCATGAGCTTCCGCTCGGAGTCGAACGGCAGCTCCGCGACGCGCGGCGTTTCGGCTTCGAGCGCGGTTTTTTCGTAACCCGCCCGGCGCGCCGCCACCAGCAGGGCGATCTCGGTCGGATCGCCGGATCCGGCGCCTCCTTCCGGCGCCGAAGCGTCGTTGTTGAGGGCCAGCGCGCTCACCATCCGCCGCGAGGTGTCGCCCTGCAGGTCCTTGCCCTCGGGGTGCTTCAGGTGCCGGTCCTCGATCCAGAACTCCTCGACGTTCATCCGGTTCTGCGTGAGCGTGCCGGTCTTGTCCGAGCAGATGTAGGTGACCGATCCGAGCGCCTCCACCGCGGGCAGGCGCCGGATCAGGGCGTTCTGCTTCACCATCTTCGACGCGCCGAGCGCGAGCGAGATGGTGACCACCGCCGGGAGCGCCTCCGGGATCGCCGCGACCGCCAGGCTCACCGCGGTGAGGAACATGAGGGCGATCGGCTCGCCGCGGAGGAGCCCGAAGACGAACACGACCCCGCAGATGATGAGCGCGGCGATCGCGAGCTTGCGCCCGAACTCCGCGAGACGGGCCTGCAACGGGGTCTTCACCTCGCTCTCCTGCGAGAGCAGCGTGGCGATCTTGCCCAGCTCGGTCTGCATACCGGTCGCGACGACGATCCCGCGCCCGCGGCCGTAGGCGACGGTGGTCCCCTTGTAGGCCATGTTGCGCCGGTCCCCGACCGAGAGATCGGCGCCGTCGAGCGGCTCGGTGCGCTTCTCGGCCGGCACCGACTCGCCGGTGAGCGCGGCCTCCTCGGTCTTCAGGACGACGCTTTCGAACAGGCGCAGGTCGGCCGGGAGCACGTTCCCGGCCTCGAGCACCACCACGTCTCCGGGCACGAGCTCGGCCGCCGGCACCTCGACCACCGCGCCGTCCCGCAGCACGCGCGCGGTGGCGGCCGCGAGCTTCTTCAGCGCGGCCATCGCCTGCTCGGCGCGGTACTCCTGGATGAACCCGATGATCCCGTTCATCACGACGATCACCAAGATGGCGACCGTGTCGACGACCTCGCCGATGAACCCCGAGATCACGGCCGCAACGAGCAGCACGATGATCATGAAATCGGTGAACTGGTCGGCGAGCATCCGCCACGGGCTGCGCTTCTCGCCCTCCTCGATCGCGTTGGGGCCGTAGCGCGCGAGCCGGCTCGCGGCTTCGTCGCGCGTCAGTCCGGCCGCAGGATCGGTGCCGAGCTGCCCGGCGACTTCCGCCGTGGGCAGACAGTGCCAGGCAGGTGCTGGCTCGCTTGACGGTACGGCGACGACGATCTCTTCGCGTTGGGCGCGTTTCATGACCTCGAGGTAGGGCGGTGAGGACGGGATGCGGCGGCGCCGGGGGCGTGATCCCGGGCGGGAAGACCGGCGACGGACGGCAGTTCCATCAGGCGCGCCACGGCATCTCGACCGTATTCGCCCTTGGAACGGTGACCGGAAAGGAAAGGGCGAGAAAATGCCTTTACCGGTCGGTAAAGGTCTCGCCACAACTTGCGTTGCCAGCGCGGCCGGGGACGCGGGTCCCGGAATGACGACCGGTGCTGTGAGGCTACTCCCCTTCGGTCCTGCCGGGGCCACCATACTGCGAGCGAGCGAGCGCTGTCAACACTCGTTCGAGCGGCTCGGAACGGGAAGCGCCGGGCGACGCGATGTCGCCGAACCGACCCCCCAGGTTGCTGCTGGCCGTCACGGCGGGCTCGACGCTCGTGTTCGTCTCGGCGATGGGCCGCTATGGCTCGGCGTGGCGCCGCTCGTGACCGGCATCATCGGCGAGCCGGAGCCGGCCGCCGCATGACCGGCTGAGCTGTGTCGGGAGTGAACCAGTCCGCCTACCGCGGCGCGGCGCGGGCGAGCACCCGACCCGGCCGCGCGCCGGTTGGCTGGCCCTCGCGCCAGACGATCGCGCCGTTGACGATCACCGACTCGATCCCGTGCGCCGGCTGGATGGGCTGCGCGAAAGTCGCCGCCTCGTCGACGGTACACGCGTCGAACACGGTCAGGTCCGCGTAAGCGCCCTCCTTGACGACGCCGCGATCCTTCAGGCCGAACGTCGTCGCGGTGAGCGCGGTCATCTTGTGAACGGCGGTCTCGAGGGGGAAGAGGCCGAGCTCGCGCGAGTAGTGGCCGAGCACGCGCGGGAAGCTGCCCCACAGGCGCGGATGCGGCGCGGCGTCGTGCGGCAGCCCATCCGAGCCGACCATCGTCCGCTCGAAGGCGAGGATGCGCTGCACGTCCGCTTCGTCCATCGAGAAGTAGATCGCGCCGGCCGGGCGCAGCCGCTCGATCGCCACGTCCTGCGAAACGCCCATCGCGCGCGCCACCTCGGCGAGGTCCATGCCCGAGCACTCGGGGCGCGGCTTCGACCAAGTGACCAGGACGCGCGAGGCAATCGCTGCGCGCGAGGCGCTCAGAATCGTCGACGACGCGCAGTACGGGTAACAGTCGAGGCCGATCGCCTGGGTCCGCATCCGCTCCGCGATCACGGGCAGCGTCTCCCGCGAGCGGCCGTGGTTCGCCAGACCCACGACCTTGTGATGCGACACGACGACGGGAGCGCCGACTTCGCGGCCGATGCGGAAAGTCTCCTCGAGCGACTCGAGAACGCCATCACCCTCGTCGCGCATGTGCGTGCAGTACAGCCCTCCCGATTCGCGGAGCGGACGGCAGACCTCGATCACCTCTTCGGTGGGCGCCGCGCTGGCGGGCTCGTAGTAGAGGCCGGTGGAAACACCGATCGCCCCGGCGGCGAGCGCCTCGCGGACCATCTCCCGCATGCGCCGGATCTCGTCGTCGCGCGCGGCACGCTCGACGTCATCCATCGTCGCGACCCGCAGCGTCGTGTGTCCGACCAGCAAGGCGGCGTTCGTTGCGGCGGGCGCTTCGCGCAGTGCGTCGACATACGCAGCGAAACTCCTGAACCGGAACCAGGTGCCCTGGTCGTCCAGGAGGTCGAGCGGCGGTGTCACCGGCCGCGGCGCACCCGCCGGCATCGGGGCGAGCGAGATGCCGCAGTTGCCGGCGACGACCGTCGTGACGCCCTGACTCACTTTCGGCGCCATCGCCGGCGCCGACAGCATCAGGCGGTCGTCGTGGGTGTGGGCGTCGATGAAGCCGGGCGCGACGATCTTGCCCGTGGCGTCGATCTCGCGGGCGCTGCGCGCGTCCGCGAGCGAGCCGATGCGGGCGATCCGGTCGCCGGACACCGCGACGTCGGCGGCATAGCGAGGCGCCCGCGTGCCGTCGACGACGGTGCCGTTACGGATGACGAGGTCGAACCGTTCGGGCATCTCAGTCGACTTTCGCGCCCGAGCGCTTGATGACTTCCGCCCACTTGACCGTCTCCCGCTTTGCGAGCGCCAGAAACTCTTCCGGCGAGCCGCCGTCGGTCTCCGTGTCGAGCTGCTTGTAGCGCTCCTGCACCGCGGGCGAGGCGAGCGCCTTCTTGAGCTCCGCATTGAGCCTGGCGACGACGTCCCTGGGCAAGTTCGCCGGCCCGATCACTCCGCCCCAGGCCACGGTCTCGTAGCCGGGCACGATCTCGCCGATCGCCGGCAGGTCGGGGAACACCGGCGAGCGGCGCGGACCCGAAACAGCGAGACCTCGTACGCGTCCCGCCTTCACGTGAGGGGTGATCGACGAGAGGTTGTCGAACATCAGGTTGGCCTCGCCGGCGATCAGGTCGTTGATCGCCTGCGGGCTGCCGCGATAGGGGACGTGCAGGATAAACGTTCCGGTCATCGCCTTGAAAAGTTCGCCGCCGAGATGGCCGGTCGTGCCGTTGCCGCCCGAGGCCATGACGAGCCGGCCCGGGTTCTTCCGCGCGTACTCGATCAGTTCCTGTATCGAGCTCACCGGCAGGTTCTTGTTGACCGCGAGCAGGTTGAAGACCCGGACGCAGTTCGCGACGAGGGTCAGGTCCCGCTCGATGTCGTAGGGCACTTTGTCGAGCAGCGAGCGGTTGATCGCGAGCGAGACGATGTTGCCGTAGCCGAGCGTATAGCCGTCCGGCAGCGCCCGGACGATCTCCATCGTACCGATCACGAACGACGCCCCCGGCCTGTTCTCGATGACAATGGGGACTCCGAGCTGCGTCGAGAGCTGCTGGGCGAGGATCCGCATCAGGACGTCCGGCGACCCCCCGGCCGCGGACGGAATGACGAACCGGATCGGCTTCTCGGGATACGCCGCTACGGCGCTCGATACGGCGCAGAGGGCAGCGAGTGCGGCGAAGGCGAGACGGATCACTGGAAACCTCCCGAGTCGTTCCTGGTGCGCTGCAGTCTAGTGACGTTCCGGCTTGCGCGCCGGGGTAGACGCGACAGGCTCGGGAAGGCTCACGCGTTCCATGCCTCCACGGACTGATCGAGGCCATCGCGGTAGTCGGAGAACACCGGCTTCCATCCCGGCACGCGCGGCGAGGGCGCCCGCGCCGGCATCGCGAGCGCGGCCTGCTGCATGTGCTCCTTGCGCACCACCAGCCGGATGAGCGGCGTCGCGATGACCGGCACGTGGAGCGGAAACCGCTTGCCGATCCGCCGGGCGAAATCGTCCATGAACTGCATGAACGAGACGGGCTTGCCGTCGGTCGCATAGAGAATCCTTCCGGCGTTGCGCGGCTTCGCGGCCGCGAGCAGGGCGCTCGCGGCATCGTATTGGTGCAGGTGGTACTGCAGGGCCTCGCGCGGACCGGCCCAGTACGGCCGGCCGAGGCGGAATGCCCTGCGGTAGGCGCGCAGATCGTCGCTCTCGGGGCCGTACAGGTAGCCGAGGCGCACGACGCACGCGGGGACCGGACCCGACAGGACGAGACGTTCGCATTCCAGAATCGTCTCGGCGATCGAGCGCAACGGGTCCTCCTGCGGGCGGCCGAGCACGAACGCACAGCTTGCGTGCACGAGCATGCTCGCGTCGGTCCGCAACGCGCGGCGGACGCCGGCCAGTGCCGCGCGCGCAAACCCCTTCCACGCGTGCCCGTCGTGCAGCAGCGTGTTTGCATGCTGGCCGGCGATATTGATGTGAACCTTGCCGGCTGCGCGCCGGTGCGAGAGAAGGCGGCCGAGCTCGGAACGCGCTCCGGTGATCGAGACGCTCATCGCCCCGGGAACGACTCGTCGGGCGGCTTCGGCACGATCCGGTTCAGTAGAGCCCCGCGAGGTAGTGCCCGAGATCCTCGATATCCTGCTCCGAAAGCGTCTTGGAGACGCTCACCATGTTCCCCGCATCGTTGGTGCGGCGCTGCGTCTTGAAGTCCCGCAGCTGCTTGACGGTGTATTCGTAGTGCTGGCCGGCGACGCGGGGAATCTCGTTCTGGCCCATGAACCCACCGAGGTGGCACATCGTGCACAGCACCTCCTCGGATTTCTTCTTGCCGCGCTCGGCCTTCACCGGGTCGCTCTTGAAGGACGTCGGGCGGATCTTCTGTGCGGCGAAGAACGCGGCGAGGTCGAACATGTCCTCGCGCGAGAGATTCTGCACGAACGGATCCATCTGCGGCTCCTTGCGCCGGCCTTCCTTGAAGTCCCGGAGCTGAAGATAGAGGTAGCGCGCGGTCTGGCTGGCCAGGATCGGGAACAGCGGCTGCGTCGAGTTGCCGTTGGGGCCGTGGCAGGCGACGCAGGTCTCGGCCTTCTTCCGTCCGGCCTCGACGTCCTGCGCGTGCGCGGCGGCCGCGAGGACACCGGCCACCGCGAGGGGCAGGTACCTGAGACGCGACATGGTGAGACGGGTCATGCGGACACAATGAGGCCGCCCGGAGGCGGCCTCAAGAGCCTGCGCGTTCGCGAGGTCAGGGCAGCGCGAACACGAACACCGAGTTCCCGCGCTTGAAGTCGAGCTGGGTGTTGCCGCCACAGCCCATCGCGAGGTACTGCTTCTTCCCGACCATGTAGGACACGGGCATCGCGTTGGCGCCCGCGCCGCACTGGAAGCTCCACAGCTTCTTGCCGGTCTTCGAGTCGAGGGCGTTGAAGCTGCCGTTGCCTTCGCCGAAGAAGTAGAGGCCGCCCGCGGTGAGGAGGCCCCCGCCGATCAGCGGCTGCTCGGTATCGTGCTTCCAGGCGATCTTGCCGGTGTCGATGTTCACCGCGGCGACCCGGCCCCACTGCTTCTCGCCCGGGATCACCTTGAATGCGCCGCCGAGCCAGAGCTTCGAGCCGCCGGGGTATTTCGCCGCCTCGACGTGGTAGGTCATCGGCTGGTGCAGGTTCAACGCGATCGCGAGGCGGCTCTTCGCGTCGACCGCCATCGGCGACCACTCGACGCCGCCGTTCGCGCCGGGGAGCATGCGGGCGCCTTCGGCCGTCGGCAGGACCCACATGTTCTCCTGC
Organism: uncultured beta proteobacterium; assembly: GCA_963744255.1. Lineage (GTDB taxonomy): Bacteria > Pseudomonadota > Gammaproteobacteria > Burkholderiales > SG8-39 > DATEDA01. The sequence goes on along the minus strand of CAVUSZ010000049.1, from coordinate 74,286 downwards.
GGGATCATCGCCTCGGAGAAGCGGATCAGCGAGCAGTCCTTGCGGTCGTGGACGTAGATGTGCCCGGTCTTGCCGCCGTGGATCACGCCCGGGATCATCTTGCCGGCCTTGTCCTTGACGTCGACCAGGATCGGCGGGCTCACCGCGTCGAGGTCCCACACGTCGTGCGCGATGTACTGGAGGTGGCACTTGTAGGTGCCCTTGTCGAGGTCCACCGCGACGAGCGAGTTGGTATACAGGTTGTCGCCGGGGCGCTCGTCACCGTACAGGTCGGGCGAGGGGTTGCCGACGACGAACCAGACGGTGCGGGTCTTCAGGTCGACGGCGGGGTTCATCCACACGCCGCCGCCGAGGGTCTGGTAGAACGAACTGTCCTTGGCGAGCTGTTCCTTCTCCTTGGCGATGTTCCGCTTCATGTTGCGGCCGGTGGCGTCGTTCTCGGCCCAGACGCCCTCGTGGCCCTTTTCCGGGATGGTGAAGAAGGTCCACAGCAGCTTGCCGTCCTCGGCGTTGAAGGCCTTCACGAAGCCGCGCACGCCGTACTCGCCGCCGTTCGTGCCGATCAGCACCTTGTTGTCGACCACCGTGGGCGCCATCGTCTCGCTGTAGCCCTTCTCGGGGTCCGCGATCTGCGTCTCCCACAGGAGCTTGCCGGTCTTCGCGTCGAGCGCGACGAGCTTCGCGTCGAGCGTGCCCATGAAGAGCCGCCCGCCGGAGATCGCGACCCCGCGGTTGTTCGGACCGCAGCAGAAGGTCGTCACCGGCCCCATCTTCTGCTTGTAGTGCCAGAACTCCTTGCCGGTCGCCGCGTCGACCGCGTACACGTGGTTGTACGAGGTCGTGAGGTACATCACGCCGTCGACGACGATCGGCGCCGTCTCCATCGACTCGACCACCTCGGTCTGAACGACGAACGCCGGGCGCAGGCTCTTGACGTTCTGAGCGTTGATCTGGGTCCCCGGGTAGAAGCGCTGCTGGTCGTAGCTGCCGTTCGTGTGCAGCCAGTTCGTGGACTGCCCGCCGGCCCTTGCCAGCATGTCCTGTGAGACGTCGATGTTCTTGGCGACAGCCCCACCGGTCGTGGCGGGCTTCTGCGGGACTTCCTGCGCGACCGCGCAGACGGCAAGCGCGACCCCTGCTGCGAACGCCACTCCCCTGAAAACGTCGCGCGTTTCGTTGTTCATGCGGGCCTCCTTTGGTTGCGGGAACGTCTGACCGTGCTTGCACGGCGGGGAAGCGCGCCCGATGGCGGCGCGCCGACGGCATGGCTGGATTTCCCCCGACGTGGTTTGCGTATTATTCTGCGGCCGTTTTCATCATAAGCCTGGGACGGCCGGACGGCAACCGCACGCGTCGGCGTCCGCGGCCCCGATATCCATGCACCCGACCAGTACCCGCGCGCTCGTGGTCGCGCTCCTCGTCCTCGCCTGCGACGGCGCGGCAGCGCAGGATCGCAATATCAACTTCGACCTGCTGCAGGCGGCCCGCGCCGGCAGCGCGACGAGCGTGCGCGCGCTGCTCGACCAGGGCGCGAACGCCAACTCGCGGAATCGCCTGGGCGATACGCCGCTGAACCTGGCGGCGCGTAGCGGCGACGTCGCGCTCGCAAGGCTCCTCCTCGAACGCGGCGCGGACGTCAACCAGGCGAACCTCGCCCGCGTCTCGCCGCTGATGAGCGCGGCCTTCGGCAGCCACACCGAGATGCTCAAGCTGCTGCTTGCGGCGAAGGCCGACGTGACGCCCGTCGACCGGGTGCAAAAAACAGCGATGGTCTACGCGGCGGGACAGGGCGCCACCGGTTGCGTCCAGGCGCTGCTCGACTACGGGGTGGACGTGAACCAGCGCTACGCGAACGACGGGACCGCCCTCATGTGGGCTGCGGCATATGGCCACGTCGAAACGGTAAAGCTCCTGCTCGCGCGCGGCGCCGATCCTTCAGCGACGGACAACCGCGGCAAGACCGCGCTCGCCGTCGCCACCGAGGAGAAGCAGGCCGCGGTCGCGGACCTCCTGCGCGGCGCGATAGTCCGGTAGCGTCGGGGGCTGCAGTTGATCCGGCGTTACGTCGCGCTTCACGACGAGCACGTGCTCGGCCAGACCATCGGTTCGGCCGCGACACGGATCGCGGCGCTCGATCCGGAAGTGGCGTGCCCCCTGACGGATGGCGCGCCGGCGCCTGTCGAGACGGACGCGGTCAAGGCACGCTTCCGCCTGTTCGATTCCGTCGCCGGATTGCCGGAAGCAACAATAGGCCCAACACCGTCCAGAGCCTTTGAAGGAGCGTCACCATGACGATCGAACTCAGAGCCGCCGATGGCGGCGCGGTGCAGGTCTCGCCCGAGATACTGCAGGCATTCAAGGCCGGATTCCGCGGGCCCGTGCTCGGCCCGGACGCCGCGGACTACGAGGAGACGCGCGAGACCCAGCTCCATGGCCTCGCCGCCGTCGGCGCGAACGACTTTCTCGCCGCGAAGCCGCAGACGGCTCAGACATGGATGGCGTGCCCCAACGAACGCAGCGCCGCTTCGTGGAATGCTTCGCTCAGCGTCGGATGCTGGTGAATGGTCCCGGCGATGTCTTCAAGGATGGCGCCCATTTCCAGCGCATGTGCGAACTCTCCGGAGAGCTCCGACACGTGTAATCCCACCGCATGGATGCCGAGCACGCGGTGGTTGTCGCGCCGAGCGAGGACACGCACGAATCCCCCGGCGTCGCCCGCCTCCATGCTGAGCGCGCGGCCGTTGGCGGCGAAGGGAAAAACGCCGCTTACCGTATTCAGACCTTGGCGCGCGGCTTCGGGCGGAAGCATGCCGACAGTGACGATCTCGGGCTCGGTGAAGCACACGGACGGAATGGCGACCGGATCGAAGCTGCGGCGCCGACCGGCGATGATCTCGGCGACCATCTCGCCTTGCGCCGAAGCTTTGTGCGCGAGCATGGGTTCTCCGACAATATCGCCGATTGCCCACACGTTGCGCATCGAGGTCCGGCACTGGTCGTCGACCTTGACATAGGGTCCGTCCATATCGACCGCCATGTTCGCCAAGCCCCAGCCCTCGGTGGCCGGTTTACGGCCGACGGTCACAAGGACCTTGTCGGCGAGAACATCGGCCGCGGTGCCATCCTGCGTCTGTACGCTGACCACACAACCTTTTTCGGACTCGCGCAGCCCGGTCGCCTTCGCGCCCAAGTGGACGGTCACGCCGGCGCGCTCGAGCCAGCGCTCGACCGGTTGAACCAGCTCCTTGTCGTACAGCGGCAGAATCTGCTCGCGCGCTTCGATTACGGTAACTTTCGATCCGAACTTGCGATAGGCGATCCCGAGCTCCAGGCCGATATAGCCCGCTCCGATGACGACGAGCCTCGCTGGCAGACTCTGGAGGGAGAGCGCTTCGGTCGATGAAATCACCGGACCGCCGAACGGCAGGCCGGGAAGGGGAACCGCCGTGGAGCCGGTGGCGAGAATGACGTGCTCGGCCTCGATCGGGACCGAGCCGGCTCCCGTCAGGACTTCGCAGGTCTTGGCATCCGAAAATTCAGCCCGGCCGCGCACCACCTGCACCTTGGCCTTGCGCAGCAGGCCGGCGACGCCGCCGTCCAGCTTGTCGACGATAGCTTCCTTCCAACGCACGGTTTCCGCCAGATCGAGTACGGGCGAATCCTTGAGCAAGATGCCGCAGCTGCCCTTGCCGACGCTCGCCGCCATCGCTTCGAACTTGGCGGCAACGTGGATCAGCGCCTTCGAGGGGATGCAGCCGCGGATGAGGCAGGTCCCGCCCAGCCTGTCCGCCTCCGCGAGCACGCAGTCGAGGCCGAGTTGTCCGGCCCGGATCGCGGCAACGTATCCGCCAGGGCCTGCGCCGACGACCAGAACTTTGGGGGTAAGTCTCTTCGCCATACCTTCAATCGATAAATAGCGTTGCCGGCTGCTCGAGGAAGGCCTTGAGCTTCTGGACGAACTCGGCTGCGTTCCAGCCGTCCACGACGCGGTGATCGAATGAGCAGGAGAGGTTCATCATCTTGCGCACCACGATTTGGCCGCTGTGGACAACCGGTCGCTCCATGAGCTTGTTGACACCCACGATCGCCACTTCGGGATAGTTGATGACCGGAGTAGTCGCCACCCCGCCCATCGGCCCGAGGCTGGTGATCGTGATCGTCGATCCGGCGAGCTCCTCGCGCGTGGCCTTGCCTTCGCGCGCCGCGTTCGCCAGGCGCGCGACTTCGTCCGCGCACCCCCAGAGATCGCGCGCTTCGGCGTGACGCACTACCGGCACGACGAGCCCATTCGGCGTCTGCGTCGCGATGCCGATATGCACGCCCGCCTGCCGGTGGACCACGCCGTTATCGTCATCGAAGCGCGCGTTGATCTCGGGATGTTCCGGCAGCGTTGCCACGAGCCCGCGCATCAGGAAAGGCAGCAACGTCAGCTTGGTGCGCTGCGCGAATCTGGCGTTGAGATGCAGCCGCAGTGCCTCGAGCGCCGTCATGTCCACTTCCTCGATGTACGAGAAGTGCGGAATGCGCCGCTTCGCCTCCTGCATCCGTTCGGCGATCTTGCGTCGGATGCCGATCACCCTGTGCTCCTCGATTCCCTGCCTGGGCAAAGCGGAAACTCGCGCCTGACGCGGGACTGCCGCGTCATGGGCGAGGTAGGCGTCGAGATCGGCATGCGTGATGCGTCCACCCGGCCCCGAGCCGGGGATGAATTGAAGCTCGACGCCGAGTTCGCGAGCACGGCGGCGCACGGCGGGCGCCGCGACCGGCTTTTCGCCGGGCGTGCGCGTAGCGAATGCGGCCGGCGTGGCTACCGCTAACCGGCGCAGCGCCGGCGCTTCGTCCGAGATGGCGGAACGCTGCCCCGCTGGGGGGCTAACCGCCTCCGGCTTGGCTTCGGCCGAGCGCCCCACTGTCGCCTCGGGCGCAGGTTTCTCGCGAGACGTCTGCGCGGGGGGCGGCGCCGCAGCGGGCTGCGTCTTGGTTGCCTCCGCATTGCCCGCGCCCTCCACATCGAACACGACGAGATCCGAGCCCACGGCGACCGTCTCGCCTGCCGCGCCGTGGAGCGAGATCACCGTTCCCGACACCGGAGCGGGAATCTCGACGATCGCCTTGTCGGTTGTCACATCGACGAGCGGCTGGTCTTCCTCGATTCGATCGCCGACCGCGACATGCCACGCGGCAATCTCCGCTTCCGCCGTGCCCTCGCCCACGTCGGGCAGCCTGAACACATAGCGTCCCATCTCAGCCTTCCATCACTCTGCGCAATGCTTCCGCGACGCGCTGCGGCCCGGGGAAATACTGCCACTCGAATACATGCGGATAGGGCGTGTCCCAGCCCGTCACACGTTCGATCGGCGCTTCGAGCTTGTAGAAGCAGCTTTCCTGGACTAGAGCCGAGAGCTCGGCGCCGTAACCGCCGGTGCGGGTCGCTTCATGCACGATAACGCAGCGTCCGGTCTTCTCGACGGAAGCCGTAATCGCTTCGATATCGACCGGCACGAGTGTGCGCAAATCGATCACCTCGGCGTCTATACCCGTTTCCTGCGCGGCGGCGAGCGCGACATGGACGGTGGTGCCGTAGGTGAGGATCGTGACCGCCTCGCCTGGCCGCATGACCGCGGCCTTTCCGATCGGCACGCGGTAGTGCTCGGCCGGCACTTCGCCGAGCGGATGTTTGCTCCAAGGCGTCACCGGCTTGTCGTGATGACCGTCGAACGGTCCGTTGTACAGCCGTTTGGGCTCCAAGAAGACGACCGGGTCATCGTCCTCGATCGCGCTGATCAACAAGCCCTTCGCATCGTAGGGATTGGAAGGAATGACCGTTTTGAGGCCGCAAACGTGGGTGAAGAGCGCCTCGGGACTTTGACTATGCGTTTGCCCGCCGAAAATTCCTCCGCCGCAAGGCGTGCGCACGGTGATCGGCGCCCACCATTCACCGCCCGTGCGGTAACGCAAGCGCGCGGCCTCCGAGATCAACTGATCCATCGCGGGATAGATGTAATCCGCGAATTGGATCTCGGCGACCGGACGCAAGCCATAGGCACCCATCCCGACCGCAATAGCGACAATGCCGCCTTCCGCAATCGGCGTGTCGAACACGCGCTGTTTGCCATATTTGCGCTGCAGGCCATCGGTGACCCGAAACACGCCGCCGAAGTAACCGACGTCCTCGCCGAAAACGACAACATCGGGATCGCGTCCGAGCATTATGTCCATGGCCGAGTTCAATGCCTGCACCATGTTCATCGAGACCATGGCTCAAACCCCCACTTGTTGCCGCTGCCGGCGCAGGTGCCAGGGCATCTCCTTGAACACGTCCTCGAACATCGTCTTGAGGCTAGGAAGAGGGCCTCGATCAAGCGTGCCGAGGCTCTCCGCTTCCTTGCCGGCGGCGCGCACTTGCTCCTCGAGTTCCTTCGTCAGCGCCACGTGCCGCTCCTCGGACCACTCGTTCAAACCGACGAGATGCTGCTTCAGCCGCAATATCGGATCACCGAGCGGCCACTTCTCGGCCTCGTCTGCCGGCCGATAGCGGCTTGGATCGTCGCTCGTCGAATGCGCGGCGGCGCGATAGGTGAAAAGCTCGATCAGGGTCGGTCCGACATTGGTTCGTGCGCGCTCGGCAGCCCATTGGGTCGCTGCATACACGGCGAGGAAATCGTTACCGTCGACCCGCAGCCCCGGCACGCCATAACCGATCGCGCGCGAGGCGAAAGTGGACTCGTCGCCGCCGGCGAAACCCTGGTAGCAGGAGATCGCCCACTGGTTGTTGACGACCGTGAGGACGACCGGCGCGCGATAGACCGAGGCGAAGGTGAGCGCATGGTGGAAATCCGCCTCGGCGGTCGCACCATCGCCGATCCAGCCGGCGGCGATACGATGATCCCCCTTATAGGCCGAGGCCATCGCCCAGCCGACCGCCTGGCTGAACTGCGTGCCAAGGTTACCGGAGATCGAAAAGAAACCGGCTTCGCGGCTGGAATAGAAGACCGGCATCTGTCGCCCTTTCAGCCGGTCGCCGGAGTTGGAGTACACCTGGCACATCATGTCGACGAGCGGCCAGTCGCGCGCGATGAGCAGGCCCTGCTGGCGGTAAGTGGGAAACAACATGTCGCCGCGGTCGAGCGCCAACGCCTGGGCCACCGCGACGCCTTCCTCCCCCGTGCACTTCATATAGAAGGAGGTCTTGCCCTGCCGTTGCGCGCGGTACATCCGGTCGTCATAGGCTCGGGTGAGGAGCATGGCGCGGAGCCCTCTGCGTAGCGTTGCGGCGTCCAGTTTCGGGTCCCAGGGCCCGACTGCTTTGCCCTTATCGTCCAGCACGCGGATCAATGCATAGGCAAGATCGCGCATGTCGAATGCAGGGGTCGCGATCGCGGGCCGATCCACCGACCCTTCTTTGGGCAGGCGCAAACGGCTGAAATCTGCAGTGTCCCCCGGTCGCTGCTCAGGTTCCGGGATATGCAGTCTCAGGGAATAACGGTGTTCCATTCGGCCCTCCTTTTCCGAGCATGTTCAAAACGCGGCCTTCGCGGTGGCGGGTAATCACCCATTTTCCGGCTCTGTGTCGCAGGGATCAACTTGGTACGGCTACCTGGCCTGGGCGAACGCTCGATGCGGGCCATTGCACTCCTGCGAGACGATCTGTGCGATGCCTCCCGTCTGCGACCCGCGCGGATGTCAACCATTCATGCAAGCCTCAACAAGCCGGCGCGACACAGGGATCCACGCCGGTAAGGAAGTATCGCCATCCTCCGGGCAACCTCGCTCCGGGCAGCTGCGTGATGAGGGTTACCAACTGGTTCTTGATGATCCAGCAGCCGCCGGGCAGCGACCTGCGCGGCTCCAACCGGATCGAGACGGTGCACGAGCCGGCGTTCGACCCGCTGCGCGTGGCGCACTGCTATAGCTCGTTGCCCTCGCACTAGTAGCACGCGCCCCGAAAACCAGAATCACTTCGTTGCGGTAAGTGAGGATTCGCACGATCAGCGAACGCTAACCCGGGCCATGACCGGTGTGTCGCCAGCGCCCTACTTCGATCCCTTCACCGCCTCCTCCAACAGTTTGGTCGGATCGCTCTCGGCTGGCGGCGCGCCCGGGAACGATGGTTCCGTCGGTTCCTCTCTAGGCTCCTCGGGCATCTCGATCTTCACCTTGTCGATGTCGATCACCTGCTCCTTATCGAGGAAGTAGGTCACCAGGCCCGGCCAGGCGATGACGATCCCGACCATGATGAGCATCAGGACCACCCACGGGATGGAGCCAAGATAGATGTCGCTGCTCTTCACTTCCTTCGGCGCGATGCCGCGCAGGTAGAAGAGGGCGAAACCGAACGGCGGATGCATGAACGAAGTCTGCATGTTGACGCACAGGAGCACGCCGAACCAGATCAGATCGATGCCGAGCTTCGCCGCGACCGGCGCAAGCAGCGGGATGACGATGAACGCGATCTCGAAGAAGTCGAGAAAGAACGCGAGAAAGAAAACGAAGATATTCACGAAGACGAGAAATCCGACCTGCCCGCCAGGCAGACCCGAGAGCATGTGCTCGATCCACAAACCGCCATCGACGCCCTGGAACACGAGCGTGAACACGGTCGCGCCGATCAGGATGAAGATCACCATCGCGGTGATCCGCGCGGTCGATTCCATGCCTTGCCAGACGAGCTTCCAGCTGAGCCGCCGGTGCAGCGCGGCGAGGAGGATCGCGCCGACCGCGCCCATGGCGCCGGCTTCGGTGGGCGTAGCGAGACCCATGAAGATCGTGCCGAGGACGAGAAAGATCAGCACGATTGATGGAATCATGCCCCACAGCACCCGCGAGATGAGCGCCCAGCCTTTCGTCGTGCGCGCCTCCGGCGGGAGCGGCGGCATCGCCTTCGGGCGGAAGATCGCGATTGCGGCGATGAAGAGCAGGAAGAGCAGGATCTGCACGATCGAGGGACCGATCGCTCCCTTGTACATGTCGCCGACCGACTTGCCGAGTTGATCGGCGAGCACGATCAGGACGAGCGAGGGCGGAATGAGCTGGGTGATCGTTCCCGAGGCCGCGATCACGCCGGTGGCGAGCTTCATGTCGTAGCCATAGCGCATCATGATCGGGAGCGAAATCACGCCCATCGCGATCACCGAGGCGGCGACCGTCCCGGTAATTGCGCCGAGGACCGCGCCGACGATCACCACAGCGAAGGCGAGACCGCCGGGCAGCGGGCCGAAGAGCTGTCCCGTGCCTTCGAGCAGATCCTCGGCGAGGCCGCAGCGCTCGAGAATCGCGCCCATGAAAGTGAAAAACGGGATCGCGAGCAGCAAGTCGTTCGACAGGATGCCGAAGATCCTGAGCGGGAGGTTCGCCATGTATTGCGGCGGGAAGAAGCCGAGCTGGACCGCGAGCGTGCCGAACATGAGACCCAGCGCGGCGAGCGAGAAGGCGACCGGGTAGCCGATCAGCATCACCACCACCAGCCCCGCGAACATGAGGGGCGCCATCATGTCGAGAGGAATCATTGCAGCGGCTTCTCGTAGTGGGTGTCCATGTCGTACTGGCCGCGGAGGTAACCGATTCGCTTCACGATCTCCGACAACCCCTGCAGCGCAAGGAGCGCGGCGCCGATCGGGATGACGAGCTTCACCGGCCAGCGGATGAGGCCGCCCGCGTTACTGGACATCTCGCCGCTCACATAGGCTTCGGCGAACTGCGGCCACGACATCCACGCGATGAGCGCCGCCGCCGGCATCAAGAAGAAGATCGAGCCGAGCAGGTCCACCCACGCGGCAGTGCGCGGCGAGAAACGCGCATACAGCACATCCACCCGGACATGCTCGTTCAACTTCAGCGTATACGACACGCCCAGCATGACGATGCCGGCGAACATGTACCACTGCAGCTCGAGCCAGGCGTTCGAGCTGATGCTGAACGCGTAGCGGACGCTGGCGTTGATCGCGCTCACCAGACAGGAGAGGAGCACGAGCCAGGTCGCGATGAGACAGACGCGCTGGTTGATCCGGTCGACGAGACCGGCGAGAGCGAGCAGCGATTTCATCGCCTCCTCCTTGGTTTACCTGCGCGCGGGAGCGACGCCTCGCAAACCCCGGCGCGTTCCTACTTCACGAGCAGGACCGGCACTTTCGCCTGCTGTACGACCTTCATCGCGACCGAGCCGAGCAGCAAGGACGCGACTCCGCCTAGCCCATGCGAGCCGAGAATGATCATGTCGCAGCCCGACTCGGTTGCGACCCGCACGATCGCCTCGGCCGGCTCCCCCAGCTCAACCGACCATTCATGCGGGATGCCCGCGGCCTCGAGAAGTTTGCGCTCCTGCGCGAGCAGGCGCTCGCCGAGCGCCTTTTCGCTGCGCACCGCCTCGTCTTCTACGACGCCGTGGTGGAACTCGTAGTTGAGCGTCTCCGGCTGCACATTCACCAGGCGCGCGCTCAGCTCCTTCAGCTTCGGTGCGAGCTCGGTGACACGGCGCACCGTCACTACCGAGTGGTCCGAACCGTCCACGGCGATCAGCACCTTGAGCATCGAGACCTCCCCATGGAATACGGAAAGGTGACTCGACTCTCCTCCCCGATTTCCCGTCCTGATGTTGCTCTCGTTCGCGTGGCCGGGTCAACCGTATCTTGCGCCGTGAAGCGGAAGCTCGAACTCGCGTTTGACCTGGCAACCGCTGGAGCTCATCCAGCGGCTATTGCGGAACGGTATTCCACGCTTCTGGTGTCCTGAGCTCACGCACCGTGCCGACGATTACTTTCCAGGCCACTCTTTGCCTAGCCGGGGATTCGCCCTAACCTTCCCACAGCGGAAAAGAGACCTCAGCTCGCTTTCACCGCATTACGAACGGATTGGCGGTGGCCGCTCCGGTGTTGATCCATACACTCTTGAGCTGCAGGTATTCACGGACCGCTTCGATGCCGTTTTCCTTCCCGCGACCCGAATCCTTGTAGCCCCCGAAGGGCGACATGTAGCTCACCGCGCGGTAGGTGTTGATCCATACCGTGCCGGCCTGAATGCGCTCCGCCATTCGAAACGCGCGTCCGATGTCGCTGGTCCATACTCCGGCGCCCAGTCCGAAGCGCACGTCGTTGGCGATGGCCGTCGCCTCGTCTTCATCATTGAACTCGATGACCGAAAGCACCGGTCCGAACACTTCCTCCTGGGCGATGCGCATGCTGTTCTTCACGCGGCCGAACACCGTCGGTTCGACGAACCAGCCGTCGCCGCACTCTGGACGCGACGCGGGTCTGCCGCCCAGCACGAGCTCCGCGCCCTCTTTCTTGGCCACGTCGATGTAGCTCAACACCTTCTCATACTGCGGTCGCGTGGCGATGGGACCGATCTGCGTCTCGGGGCTCATCGGGTTGCCCATGCGCGCGGTCTTCGCGAGCGACACCAGCTTGTCCATGAACTCGTCATGCAGCGATTCCTGGAGCAGCAGGCGCGAGCCGGCGATACAGGTTTGACCCGCGGCGGCGAAGATGCCCGAGACTGCGCCGTTGACCGCGTCCTCGACCTTCGCGTCGGCGAAGACGATGTTCGGAGACTTCCCGCCGAGCTCGAGCGTCACGCGCTTGAAGTTCTTCGCCGCCGCCTCGTTGATGGCGCGACCGGTGCTGTCCGAGCCGGTGAACGAGACCTTGGCGACCTTCGGATGCGTCACCAGCGCGTTGCCGACATCCTTCCCGAAACCGGTGACGACCTGCACCACCCCGGGCGGGAAACCCGCCTCCTCGACGAGCTTGACGAATTCCAGCGTCGAAGCGGAGGTGAATTCCGACGGCTTGACGACCACCGTGCACCCGGCCGCCAGCGCGGGTGCGAGCTTGTAAGCGAGGAGCAGCAGCGGCGAGTTCCAGGCGGTGATCGCTGCGACGACGCCGATCGGCTCGTGACGCGTGTAGTTGAAGTAACCCTTCTTGTCCAACGGGATCACATCACCTTGGATCTTGTCGGCGAGCCCGCCGAAGTAGTAGTACCAATTCGGGATGTAGTCGAGCTGGCCCTGCATCTCGGCGATCAGCTTGCCGTTGTCCTGCACCTCGATCTCGGCGAGCTTCTTCGCATCGCGCGCCACCAGGTCGCCCAGCTTGTGCATCAGCATGCCGCGCTGGCTCGCGGTGAGTTGCGACCACGGACCTGCGGTGAGGGCGCGGTGCGCCGCCTCGACCGCGCGGTCCACATCCTCCGCGTTGCCCTCCGCGACCTGCGACCAGACCTTGGCGGTGAAGGGGTAATAGCTGTCGAACCACTTCCCCGACGCGGAATCAACGAACTTGCCGTCGATGTACATCTGATACTTTTTCACGGTGAATCTCCTTTTCGTAACCGCGTGGGGTCAACGTGAACGGGCCATCGCGCCGTCGGTTCCTCACGTTTAGGGCCGCGCCGGCCATGTGCGATAGCGATCGAGGCGAGCGAGGTCGGGCGTCACCCCCAACCCCGGCTGGCGCGGAACCGGTACACGCCCTTCCCGCACCGGCAACAGCGCATCGACAATCAGCTCGCGGCCGGCGTTCGGATGGCAATCGAATTCGAGTATTCCGTTGCCCCCTGCGGCGGCGAGCACGTGCAGCGAGGCAAGCAGCGCGATCCCGCCGCCGAAGTAATGCGGACAATAGCGCATGCCCGCGGCCACCGCCGCGTGCGCGACGCGCGCGTTGCCGGAAACGCCGCCCCATTTGGTGATGTCGGGTTGCATCACGCGCAGCACGCGATCAGCGATCGCCTCGTCGAATTGCTTGTCCTGCAGATTTTCCCCGCCGGCGAGCGGAATCGGCGAAGCCTCGGCCAACGCCTGCCAGTCCTCGCGAGGGGCGTCGACGCGAATGGGCTCTTCGAGCCATTGCAGATTCAGCGGCCCCGCCGCGCGGGCGAAGTCGATCGCCGAATCGCGCGTGAAGGCCTGATTCGCATCGCACATCACGGCGGCGGCGTCGCCGAGAGTGGCGCGCATGGCGGCAAGGTTGTTCAAGTCGAGCGTCCGGTCGAAGCCGATCTTGAGCTTGAAGGCGCGATGGCCTTCCTCGTAGCGCGCGGCTGCGAAGCGCTCCGGTTGGTCCGGATTGATGCCGGTCGCGTATACCGGCACGGACTCGACCGCCGCGCCCCCGAGAAGGCGATTGAGCGGAACGCCCTGTCTGCGGCCGGCGAGGTCCCAGAGCGCAATATCGATGCCGGCGATGGCCGACGCGATCGGACCGCTCTCCCCGGTCTGCAACGCCATCACCTCCAACTGCGAGGTGAGCGCGCGAAAGGCCTCGTCGGGCGCAGCGAACGTGCGGCCGAGCAGCCGCTCGCCGATATCCGCCGCGAGCCGCGCGCGATGCTCGGCGCCGACGGCCGGCCAGTTGCACCAGACCTCGCCCCAGCCCTCGGCGCCGTCGGCGTCGACGACCCGCACGAGCACGAACGGGCGATCGCGAAACGTTCCGAACGCGACCTTGATCGGCGTGCCGATCGGCACCCGGAAAGAGAACGCCTCGATGGATACCGGCTTGATCGGATTCATGTCGTTGCATTCCTTTGCTGTCGAGCGTGAGTCCCTCCCACCGTCGCGAATCGCGGCTCGGCGATGCCCCTGACTCCGACCTCCAGCGCGAGCAATGCCCCGGCGAGCGGTTGCTTCTCGCGCTCCTCGGCCGACATGTTCTGGCTGGTCGTGGTCACGAATAGGACGTCGAGATGCTGCTCGCGAATCTTTCCGGCGTCGACGTCGAAGTCACGATCAGCGGTTGGCCGACCGCGACGCATGTTTCGATCATGGACGCGTACTCGTGGGAACAGCACTTGGCAACGCGAGACCGGCCATGGAACGTTCGCCTTGGTTCCTCGCCGTCTGGCTATCGACTGTCACCATACGCGATCGCCCGCCTCGAAGCGCCGGAGTGACGAGCCGGCCGCCGCAGGATTTCCTTCTGCTCATGCTGTCAGCGATCTATGCTCATGCCGTCGGCGATTGACGCCATTTGCGCTCTGCCTCGTCCCACGCGGCAAGCGGCTGAAGATCCGGTACCCATGCCAGTCCTGTCTTGCTATCCGACGACCGGGCCTCGGGTGTGACGACGACGTCGAGCAGCGCCGGCCGGTTGGCAAGCGCACGGTCGATTGCGGCGCTCAGGTCCTCGGCGCGTTCGACTCGCTCACCGTGCATGCCGAACGCGCGTGCCATCGCGGCGTGGTCGGAGAACTGGAGGGTCGTGCCCACCACCCGGCCATGCGTTTCGCGCTGATCGGATACCTCGATCGCCCATGCGCCGTTGTTGGCGACCACGATGAGGACCGGGGCGCGATGGCGCACGGCCGTGTCCACTTCAATGGCGTTGAACCCGAACGAACCGTCGCCAGTGGCGACGACGACCAAGCGATCCGGCCGCGCGAGACTCGCCGCGATCCCAAAGGGTACTCCCACTCCGAGGCAGCCCAATGATCCGGGATCGAGATACGTCCCCGCGCTCAGACCGACCCGGGCGAAGCTCAGGAAATCGCCGCCGTCGGCGATCACGATTGCGTCGGAGGGCAGTTTCGCCTGCAGTGCGGCCAGCACCCGATTCGGATGCATCCGGCCGTCGCTGCCCGGCGCGGCCTCCGCCATGGACTTGGCGAGCTTGACCGAGCGCTCGAGATGGCTTGCCCGCAATCTTTCCGCCCAGCTTCGATCGACGGCGCTCGCGCGGCTGCCAGCAGCTTCGACGATGGCTGCGAGCGCGGCAGCCGGACTGGCAAGAAGCTCGACGGCGCCGCGGCGGTTGTCGCGGAGCTCCGGTGGCGTATCGGCGATGCGTACGAAGCGGGCAGGACCGAACACCGCCGGCGATCCGTACGCAAGCTGGAAGTCGAGGCGGCGGCCCACCGTCACGACAACATCAGCCTCGCTCATCACCTTGCCGCGCATCGCCGCCACTACCGCAGGATGGTCATCGGCAATCAGGCCGCGACTCTCGCCGGTGTCGAGATAGATGCCGCCGAGCCGGTCGAGGAAACGCTTGAGCTGCGGTCCAGCGCCGCGCGCGCCGCGGCCGCTGATGACGAGCGGGCGGCGTGCCGACCACAGCAGATCGACCGCGGCCTGGACCGCGCTGGGATCGGGCGGCAGCACGGCCGGTGCCTTGGGCTTGAAGTGCTCCTCCAGTTGCACCGCCACCGGCACTTCAGCGCGGAGCGTATGGGTCGGAAAGTCGATGAACACCGGGCCTGGTTCCCCGCCTTCGCCAAAGGCGCGGGATACCGCTTCATCGAGCTCCTGCAGGACCAGTGCCGGTTCGCGCACAGTGCGCGCATAGCGGGTGATCGAGCGCACCAACTCCGGGTGGACCATGTCCTGCAAAGCACCGCGGTTCTCCTGAGGCGACGGCGGCACGCCGGAGAGCACCAGCACCGGGGCGCGCGCGACGTGAGCGTTGGCGATTCCGGTCATGGCGTTGGTGACACCCGGGCCAGCCGTCACCATGGCCACACCCAGGCCGCCCGTGATTTCGGCGTGCGCATGAGCCATGTGCACTGCAGCGCGTTCGTCGCGGACGTCGATGATGCGGATGCCCTCGGCGTCGACGCGCATCCATATCGGCATGATGTGCCCGCCGCACAGCGCGAAGATGCGATCCACTCCCCGCGCCTTGAGAAACCTGGCGATTACGGCGGCTGAAGAATGGTCGGTGATTTTCGGAACGCTCATCGCTGTCCTTTCGGTTCATTTCCTTGCAAGCGAAACCGGAAATTTCACTTGTGCGGCTTCTTTGAACTCTTCTGCTTCAGCGGGCGGAGGTCGATGACGCCGGGTTGCGCGCGCGGATCGGTACCCTGCGGGAACAGCCTCACCTTCTGGATCTTTTGCGAGCTCGTGGTCGGCAGGCTGTCGACGAAGAGGACGTAGGCGGGCGCCTTGAAGTACGCGAGGCGCTCGCAGCACCAGTCGAATAGCTCGCGCGCCAAGTCTTCACCCGCATTCGCGGAGGGTTTCGGAATGACCACGGCCATCACTTCCTCCTCGCGAATCTCGTCGGGCACCGCCAACACTGCGACCTGCTTGACCTTGTCGTGAGCAGTCAGACGCTCTTCGATCTCCGCGGCGGCGATGTTCTCTCCTGCGCGGCGAATGATGTTCTTGCTGCGGTCCATGAAAAAGAACATGCCGGTGTCGTCGCGCATCACCATGTCGCCGGTATGAAACCATCCACCGCGCCACGCCTCTTCGGTTGCCTCCGGATTCTTCAGATACCCCGAGAAGAAGCCCTTGCGTGGCGCCTCCGCGCTCGCTCGGATCACCAGTTCGCCGGCCTGCCCCACTGGCACCTCATTGCCTTCGGCGTCCACGGCGCGCAACTCCTGGCCGGGCCAAGAGCGACCGATGGCGCGCGTGTGAATCATGCGCGGTTCGATGTGGTCGCTCGTCATCCTGCCCGTCTCGGTCATCGCCCACATCTCCACGAGCGGAAACCCGTAGCGCCTCTCGAACGCCTCGTGAAGACTAGGCTCGACCCCGGCGCACAGCGCAAACTTCACCTGGTGCGCGCGCTCTTCGGGGGTTTCCGGCAGCTTGAGCAAGATGGCCGGTATCACCCCCTGGAATTGAAGGACGGTCACGCGGCAGGTCACGACGTCGCGCCAGAAGGCGCTCGCATGAAAGCGGTCCGGAAAGACGAGACATCCGCCCGCCAGCAACATCGCGTGGAGCGAGATCGACCAGCAGTTGGCATGATGCAGGGGAAGGGGGTTGTACAGGCGTTCCTCGCCTTCCCGCATCGCGAGGCGTCCAACCCGCGACAGAAACCAGCCGCCGAACGTGTGGAAGTACTCGTTCGAGAGCACGCAGCCTTTCGGCCTGCCGGTCGTTCCCGACGTGTAGAGCAGGCCCGCTTCGCTGCTGCCGTCAAGGGCAATGTCGCTCGCCGGGACGGGTGGCTGCGGCAGCGGAGTCGCCAGGTCATCGAAGAGCGCCACAGGGATGGGCTTCGGCAACTCGCGCGCTGCCGCGCGCACGTCCTCGATCCGTTCCTTGATCGCAAGCGCGAGACAAGCCTCGGAATGGCCGAGCTGATAGACCATCTCATCGCGGCGGTAGTCGGGACTCATCGGCACCACGCTGACGCCCAGCGCATTCAACGCGAAGTGATGGAAAACGAATTCCGGACGCTGATCGAAAAGAATGGCTACGCGGTGTCCCGGCCCGTATCCGGCCTGCGCGTAGTGACGCTTCCTTTCCTGCACCGCCGCGAACGCTTCGGCCCATGTGCACTGCCACCCATCCGGGTGATATGCACGTCCTTTCATCGGCGGGACCGCGTAGGCAGGACGATCCCCATATCTGGCGACGGTGCGCTCGAGCGATTGGTAGACGGTGCCTAATTCCCTCGGGTCCACGGCTCTTCTCCTGCAACCGATTCCGCATGTGCGCCAAGCGGAGCTCGCCGCTCAACGCTTCGAGTCAGGGTCGTCGCTTCGCGATCGCTTGATGCCGCCTTCTTGATCATGTCGGCTGCCTTCTCGCCGACCATCAGAGTGGCGGCAAAGGTATTGGCCGACACCATCAGTGGCATCACCGACGCATCCACCACCCGCAGGCCGGTGAGCCCATGCACGCGCAGCGCCGCGTCCACGACCGCCATTCGGTTGGTCGCCGGGCCCATGCTGCAGGTGCCCATCACGTGGTATCCGGTGTTGCCGGTCTTCCGAGCGTAGTCAAGCAGTCCCCCGTCGGAGGTGACCTCGGCGCCGGGCAACTCCTCGCGATCGTGGTAGGGGGCGAGCTGCGGCGTCTTCATGAAGGCGCGTGCCATCCTCATTCCCCTGATCGCCACTTGCTGGTCGATCGGAGATCGCAGGTAGTTGGGCTGGATCTCCGGGGCCGCA
This sequence comes from uncultured beta proteobacterium, assembly GCA_963744255.1. Lineage (GTDB taxonomy): Bacteria > Pseudomonadota > Gammaproteobacteria > Burkholderiales > SG8-39 > DATEDA01. The sequence goes on along the minus strand of CAVUSZ010000049.1, from coordinate 56,439 downwards.
TCCGGGTCCGGAGAACTGATGCGGACATACCCGACGCTCTCGGGTCGCTGCTGGGTGAAGCCGCAGGTGATCGCCGGAAAGTCATCCAGCACGTACACCGAACCGGGTCGATAGCTCCCAGGCGTGAAGACGAATTGCAGGTCGGGCGCGCTCAGTTCGTCGCTCGATCTCCAGAACACGTGGACGAGCGACGGGCTCAACGCCAGGATGCTGGGGCGGCGCATCGCCCATTTCGCCATCTCGATTGCGAGTCGCGGCCCATGCGCCCGTTGGTTCAGCGAGACGATACCCTTGATCCGCGATACCAGCCGCACGAAGTAGTGGTCGCGGAAGTTCTCGCCCACTCCCGGCAGATCGTGCCGGACGGGGATGCCAAGATCCTGTAGCAGCTTCGCCGGCCCGATGCCCGACAACTGCAGCAGCTTCGTCGTGTTGATCGCTCCGGCGGAGACGATCACCTCGCGGCGGGCGAGGACGTCGCGCGGCCCGCCGTCGCGGCGCGTCACATAGCGCACGCCGATCGCCCGCTTGCCCTCGAACAGGATCGCAGTGGCTAGCGCGTTGGGCCGGACCTCCACGTTCTTGCGCGCCATCGCCGGACGCAAGAATGCGCCTGCGGCGCTCACACGCCTGCCCTTGTGGATCATGCGCTGGAAGTACCCGACACCCTCCTGCGTAGCGCCGTTGTAATCCACGCTTCGCGGGATGCCGGAGGCCACGACGCCGGCGATGAACGTCTCCGCCAGCGGGTCGATCCAGTCGTTGTCGGAGACGGCGAGGCCGCCCTCGCGCCCGCGATACCGGTCGTCGCCCGCGATGCGGCGCTCCGATCTGCGGAAATAGGGCAGCACGTCCTCGTAGCTCCAGCCTCGATTGCCGAGCTTCTCCCAGGCGTCGAAGTCGGCCGCCTGCCCGCGGTTGTACACGAGGCCGTTGATCGAGCTCGAGCCGCCGAACACGCGCCCCTGCGGCAGCGTGATCTCGCGTCCCGCCGTGCCCTCCGACGGCGCGAACTTGAACTGCCAGGTGACCGCCGGGTTGTACAGCGTCTTCGTGAAGCCGGCCGGGATGTGCAGGAAGGGATTCGTATCGGGCGGCCCCGCTTCGATCACGCAGAGGCTGTCCCGACCGCTGTCGCTCAGCCGATCCGCGAGGACCGAGCCGGCGGATCCGGCGCCCACGATCACGTAATCGAACGCCCCGGCGCGAACCGCGTCATCCGCCGACCGCGGCTTCATCTTCCGTCCACTTCAACTGAAGGACCCATGGCCAAGGCGGCCTAGACGCCACGCGCGCAATCGCTGGTTGGACGGCTCCCTTCCGTCTGTCACGCCCCGCGCTTGGTCGATGCCATGAAGCTGTCGAAGCTTCCTTCGGCGAAGCGGAACCACACGATCGTGTCGTCGCGGAACTTGGAATAGCTCTCGTAGATCTTCTTCCACTTGGGATTCTTGCCCGACAGGTCGGCATAGATGTCGTTCGTGACTTTCCACGCCTGCTCGGCGACCGGGCGCGGCAAGGGGCGCAGCTGCGCGCCGTTGGCGACCAGGCGCTTCAGCGCGGCCGGGTTGCGTGCGTCGTACTTCGCCTGCATGTCCACGTGCGCCTCGGCGCAGGCCGCCTCGAAGATCGCCTGGTATTCCTTCGGAAGGCCCTCCCACGCCTTGGCGTTCACGTAGATCGAGAGTTGCGCGCTCCCTTCCCAATAGCTGGGGTAGTAGTAGTACTTGGCGACCTTGTAAAAGCCGAGCTTCTCGTCGTCGTAGGGGCCGACCCATTCGGTCGCGTCGATGGTGCCCTTCTCGAGCGCCGGGTAGATGTCGCCGCCCGGAATGCTCTGCGGCACGCCGCCGAGGCGCTCGATCAGCACCCCGCCGAACCCGGCGATGCGCATCTTCAGCCCTTTCAGATCGTCGAGACCCTTGACCTCCTTGCGGAACCAGCCGGCCATCTGCGCGCCGGTGTTGCCGCACGGAAAGTTGACGATGTTGAAGCCGCTGTAGAACTCGCGCGTGAGCTGCAAGCCGCCGCCGTCGTACATCCAGGAGGTCATCTGCCGCGAGTTCATGCCGAAGGGAATGATCCCGTCGAGCGCGAACGCCGGATCCTTGCCGAAGAAATAGGTGGGCGCGGTGTGGCAGCACTCGACCGTGCCCTGCTGAACCGCCTCCTGCACCCCCAGCGCGGGCACGACCTCCCCCGGCGCGAAGACGCGGATCTCGAACTTGCCGCCGGTCGCCGCGGCGACACGCTTCGACACGACTTCCGCCGCGCCATAGATCGTGTCGAGACTCTTCGGGAAGCTCGAGGCAAGCCGCCATCTGACCTGCGCTTGGCCGCGCACGATTGCCGGGGCCGCGAGTGCGGCACCCGCAGAGCCGGCTGCAGCAGTCTTGATGAAAGTGCGTCGTTTCATCCTTCCTCCTCCTCAATCGCATTGGTTGAGACATCCACCGCGAGGCGGAGGCCACGCTTCTCACTTCAACCCCCGCCGATCCGCATCGTTGATTCCCGCTGCGGCGTTGAGATCGTCCTCTGCGAAGAACTCGAGCAGAGCCTTGGCGATGATCTCCGGCTGCTCTTCCACCATCCAGTGGCCGCAATCGTCGATCACTCCGCCGCGCACCTCGACTGCGACGCGCTGCAATGATTCGAACGTCTCGGAGCCGCGCCCGAATGCCCGACCTCCTCCGAGCGCGAGCACAGGCATGGGCAACTTCATGCGCGCGCATATCGCCTGGTTATCGGCCACGTCCCGATCCAGCGCACGGTAGTAGGCAAAACCGGCGCGCAATGCTCCCGGCTGCCGGTACGTCCGCAGATACTCCTGAATGTCCTCCGCACTGATGGCGTCGGGTCGATAGCCGTAATGCCGATAGAACCATCCGAGATAGATGTCTTCGCGCCCCGCTATCAGGCTTTCCGGCAAATCCGGCGTTTGATGAAACGCGTGATGCCACCGCCTGCCATGCTGCGAGAACGTTCCGCTTCCGTCGCCGGGAACGGCGACATCGAGTATGACCAGACGCCGAACCGCTTCCGGATGCGCTGCGCTCAGCGCGAAGGCCACGGGACCGCCCCAATCATGGCCGACGAGGAAGTACCGAGCGAATCCCAGATGCTCCCTGGTGAGCTTCCAGATATCTTCCGCGATGGTGCGCTTGTCATAGCCTTCCAGTGGACGCGAAGAGTCGCCAAGCCCCCTCAGATCGGGAGCGATCACCGTGTAGCGTTCCGCAAGCTCCGGAATGATCTTGCGCCACGCATACCAGCTCTGCGGCCAACCATGCAGGAGGACTACCGGCTCGCCTGCTCCCGCGCGCACGTAGTGCGTCACGACGTCCTTCGAATCGAAGAAATGGTGCGTGACCGACATTCGGCGTTCGTTGCGTTGCGGTGGCTTTTCCGTGGCGGATCGCGAGCTATGACCTTCGCGACGGCAACGGGTAGATCAGCCCGGCAGCTTGAAACCCGCCGTCCACGTTCAAGGTATGCCCGGTAACGTAGCGGCTTTCGTCGGAAGCGAGAAACACGGCGGCGTCCGCGATCTCGCGCGGCTCGCCGTAGCGCCGCTGCGGGATCAGGAACTCGTACGCCTCCCGCGTTTCCGGAGTGTGGACCTGGCTTGCCAGTTCTGTCGCGATCGGTCCCGGGGCGATCGCATTCACGTTGATTCCATGCTCGGCGAGCTCGACCGCCATCACCTTGGTCAGCAGCTCGAGCCCCGCCTTCGAGGCGCCGTAGGCGGCGCGGCCGATGCCGCCGCGCTGCCCCGACAGGGAGACGATGTTGATGATCTTGCCGCTCTTCTGCTCGATCATCCTGCGCGCGGCGGCCTGCGCGCAGAGGAGAGCGCCGGTCAAATTGACCCGGATCACGCGCTCCCATTCGTCGAGCGGAAAATCGACGAAACGCCTGTTGATTCCGAGGCCGGCGTTATTGACGAGGGTATCCACGCGACCGAACTCCCCGACGCAGAAATCGACGAGCCTCTGTCCGCCGGTCGGCTCCGACACGTCCACTTGGATCCACTTCACCTTTCGCTCGACCGAGCCGAGCTCGGCGGCCGCCTGCGCCGCACGCTCGCCAGCGAGGTCACCGATGACCACGCGGGCGCCTTGGTCGAGGAAGGCAGCCGCGATCGCCTTCCCGATGCCCTGTGCCGCTCCGGTGACGATTGCTGCTTGACCCTTGAGTCGCACGATCAGAGCCTCCTCTTGCGTGATCGCCCTGAATCCTGGCCGTCGTGCCGCTCCAGGAAGCGCTCGATCTCCGCGAGCGTCTGGCGCGGTGCTTCCTCCGGAACGAAATGACTGCAGTTGAGCGCGCGGCCGGTGACGTCGCTGGCCACCTCGCGCCAGTCCGCGAGGGCGTCAAAGAGCTTCTCGATGATGCCGTGCTTACCCCAGAGCACGAGCACCGGCACCGCGAGCTTGCGCTTGCGATCCCTGCGATCGTGCTCGAGGTCGATCGAGCCGGCCGCGCGGTAGTCCTCGCAGGTCGCGTGGATGGTGCGCGGGTCGTTGAAGCAGCGCTGGTACTCGCGAACCGCCGCCTTGGAAAAGTGCGCCGTGCTGCCGCGGCCGATGCGCCCGAGGCTGTAGAACAGTCCGACGGCTGCGATCATGCGCTCCGGCCAGGGCGGAGGCTGGAGCATCAGGAACCAGTGATAGTAGGCGCGCGCGAACTCCATGTCGGTGCTCTCGAACATCTTGAGCGTCGGCGAGATGTCGAGCACGGTGAGCGTGCGGACGCGCTTCGCATGATCGCGCGCGAGCCGGTGCGCGACCCGGGCGCCGCGGTCGTGGCCGACGACGTGGAAGGTCGAATGGCCGAGCTTCTGCATCACTTCGGCCATGTCTTGCGCCATCGCGCGCTTGGAATAGTTCGAATGGTCGGGCAGCCCCGTCGGCTTCGATGAATCGCCGTAACCGCGCAGGTCGGCGCAGACCACCGTATATCGGCGGGCGAGCTGCGGCGCGATTTTGTGCCACATGGTGTGGGTCTGCGGGTAACCGTGCAGCATCAGCAGCGGCGGTCCGTCGCCCGCGGTCACGCAGTTGATCACCGCTCCGCTGGTGCGGATGCGCCGGTTGGCGAAACCCGGAAAGAGCGCCATGGTCGGGTCTAGCGCTTGATCCGTTTCAGCATGTCGGCCGCGCCTGCACCGAGGAACCCGACGTCGGTTCCAGCCAGAACTGCTCGGAAGCCTTGCTCGAGATGGCGGTTGATGTCCTCCGCCGTCGTGGCGAAGATGCCGACCGGGACGTTCGCTCTTTGGCCGGCCGTCAGCACCCGGGCAATCGCCTCCTCGACCTTGGGATGCGCCACCTGGCCGAGCAATCCCATCGATCCGGAAAGATCGTACGGACCGATGAGCGGCAGATCGATTCCCGGCACGGCGAGGATCTCCTCGATGCGGTTGACCGCGTCGATATGCTCGATCTGCACGATCGCCATCACCTCGCTGTTCGCCGCCTCCGCGTAGTCGGCCCCCGCCATGCTCCAGCGCAACGCCGCGAAAGTCGGACCGAATCCGCGATTGCCCTCCGGCGGGTAACGCACCGCGCGTACCGCAGCGATCGCTTCTTCCCTGCTGTTCACGACGGGCATCATCACGCCGAGCGCACCGATGTCGAGCACCCGCTTCGCGAGCCAGTCGAGGTTCCGCGCGACGCGCACGGTGGGAGTCGTGTCGGTGCCGGCAGTGGCGCGGATCATCGCGTGCAAGGTCTCGATGTCGATCGGACCGTGCTCGGCGTCGATCAGGATCCAGTCATAGCCGCTGTGCGCCAGCACCTCCGCCACGGCCGGGCTGGGCAGTTGCAGCAAAGTACCGATGGCGGGTTTGCCCGCTTTCAGCAGTTCCTTGAGGCGATTCTTCATTGTCTTCTCCTTGTCGGCCGTCGATGGGGCAAACCGGCTATGCGCTCCTCGTTGCTCTCCCGCTCTCTCCCAACCGGGCGCGCACCTCGGCGGCTGCGGCCACCTCCCCGCCCGCCGAGCGGATGCGGCGAACCGCGTGGTCAACCCATTGCAGATTCGACTTCACGCTGCCGAACGGCGCGTCTTCCAATCCGACGCGGACGTGACCACCGCGGTCTACCGCGACCTCGATCAACGGCGTCACGTCGACGTCGAGTCCCGCGATCATCCACGGCGCATCGGGCGCCTCACGGTCGAGCAAGTGCAGATACGCTTCCAGCGCGAATCGCTCGGGCGGAAACCCGAAACTCAGTCCGTCCGAGAACATGAACCGGTAGACCGGCTGCGGCAGCGCCGGATGAACGCGCGCGAGCGCGGCGCCCAGGCGCAAGAACCCGGGCTCGTAGATCGCGTAGCCGGGATGAAACTTGTATCGGCTGGCAAGCTCCAGACCCCACCGCACGTGGGATTCGGGATTCGCGTAGATGAACCCTTCCTTGCCTGCAGGAATCTCGGCGAGCGTGCTGATCTGGGTCGACCCCGGATCGACGACCCCCCACTCGAGCAGCCCGCGCTTGGCCAGCGTCTCGGCATGCTGGAACCGGGCGCTCGCAGAGAGCGCCGACGGGGCATCGATGCTGCCGGCGAAGGGAATCGTCGGGTAGACGATGACGTCCTCCTTCGCGCGGATGCCTTCGATGATCGCCGCGTAGAGGTCGGCATCGTCCTTCTGCCGGCCGGTCCGCTCGTCGTAGGCATGCACGTGGATGACCGCCGCGCCGGCGCGCGCGCAAGCGATGCCCTCGGCGACGATCTCGCTGACCGTGATCGGGATGAGCGGCTGCTGATCCCGCGACCAAGGGCCGTTCACGGAAACCTCCAACCAGGTCTTGTGCGCCATGCGCTTGCTCCCATGCTCGAGCAGCCCCGCGGTTCGCGCGAGCCAAGGTCCGTCCCCCCGTCGGGGTGCCTGCGATCAGGTATCGGTCACCGCGCCTTGCGAGGCCGTCGATACCAGCTTGAAGTACTTGGCGAGCAGGCCGCTCTTGTAGCGCGGCCCGGGCGGCCGCCATTTCTTCTTGCGCGCCGCCAGCTCTTTCGCCGAGACGTTCAGGTGAAGCAGCCGCTTGTGGGCGTCGATGGTGATCGAGTCGCCCTCCTTCACCAGCGCAATGGGCCCGCCCACGTATGCTTCCGGCGCGACGTGTCCGACCACCATTCCCCACGTTGCGCCCGAGAAGCGTCCGTCGGTGATGAGGCCGACCGACTCGCCCAGGCCCTGGCCGATGAGCGCGGAGGTCGGCGCGAGCATCTCCTGCATGCCAGGTCCACCCTTCGGCCCTTCGTAACGGATCACGACCACGTCGCCGTGCTTGATCTTGCGCGCCATGATCGCCTTCATGCAGGCGCTCTCCGAATCGAAGACGCGCGCCGGACCGCTGATCACGGGATTCTTGAGGCCGGTGATCTTCGCGACGCATCCCTCGGGCGCGAGGTTGCCCTTGAGGATCGCGAGATGGCCTTGCGCGTACATCGGCTTCGACCACGGCCGGATCACGTCCTGGTCGACCGGCGGCTCGTCCGGGATCTTCTTGAGCTCCTGGGCGAGCGTTTTGCCGGTGATCGTCGTGCACTCGCCGTGCAGGAGGCCGTGGTTGAGCAGCATTTTCAGCACCTGCGGCGCGCCGCCGACGCGATGCAGGTCGACCGCGACGTACTTGCCCGACGGTTTGAGGTCGCAGAGCACCGGCACCTTGCGGCGCACGCGCTCGAAGTCGTCGATCGACCATTTGACGCCCGCGGCGTGCGCGATCGCGAGATAGTGGAGCACCGCGTTCGTCGAACCGCCGGTCGCCATGACGAGCGCGATCGCATTCTCGATCGATTTTCGCGTGATGATGTCGCGGGGCTTGAGATCCCGCTTCACCGCCTCGAGGAGAACCCGCGCCGAATCGGCTGCCGACTCGGCCTTTTCGGGGTCGGGCGACGCGATCGTCGCGGAACCGAGGAGGCTCATGCCGAGCGCCTCGAACGACGACGACATCGTGTTCGCGGTATACATGCCGGCGCAGGCTCCGACCGTCGGACAGGCGTTCTTCTCGATCCCTTCGAAATCCTCCTGCGACATCTTGCCCGCGGTGAAGGCTCCCACCGCCTCGAACGGACTCGCAATGTTGAGCGGTTGGCCTTTCCACTTGCCGGGTTTAATGGTACCGCCGTACACGTAAATTCCCGGCACGTTGATGCGCGCGAGCGCCATCATGCCGCCCGGCATGTTCTTGTCGCACGCCCCGATCACGAGCGCGCCGTCCATCAGCTGGCCGTTGACCGCGGTCTCGATCGCATCCGCGATCACCTCGCGCGAGACGAGCGAGTACTTCATCGCCTCGGTGCCCATGCCGATGCCGTCGGTGACGGTCGGGACGCCGAACACCTGCGGTTTCGCGCCCCCGGCTTCGAGCGCATCGATGGCCGCGTCCGCGAGCGGCTGGATGCCGGCGTTGCACGGGTTCATCGTGGAGTGGCCGTTCGCGACGCCGATGATCGGCTTGTCGAAGTCGCCATCCTTGAACCCCACCGCCCGCAGCATCGCCCGATTCGGCGAGCGCGCAACGCCTTGCGTGATGACCCGGCTGCGACGATTGTCTGCCATGGAAATCTCCTCCAGCGGGTGTTCTCGAGTTGCCGCTACGACGGATTAATCACACCCTTGCCCGACGTTTGCGCATCGAATAGACGGTACGCCTCCACCGCCTGATCCAGCTGCCAGCGGTGGGTGAAGAGGCGGTCGACATCGATGCCGCGATCCGCGACATAGCGCGCGCAATCGGCTTGACCCACGGTCGAGAAGGTCCACGAGCCGATCAACGTGACCTGCCGCCGCAGGAGATCGCCGCTCACATCGAGGGTGACGCTATCGCCCTCGCCGACGAAGCACGCCTTCCCCCAGGTTCGCACGCAGCGCACGGCTTGCGCGCGGGCCTGCGGAGAGGACGAGGCATCGAGCGAAGAGTGCGCACCGCGACCATGCGTCAGATCTCTTATGGCCTGCACGACATCCGCGTGACGCTCCGGATTGATCAGTTCGTCCGCACCGAACTCCTGCGCCCGATCGAGCCGCTCGTCGCTCGTGTCGAGCGCGATGACTCGCGCGCCCATCGCGTTCGCGAGCTGCGTCGCGGACAGGCCGACGGGGCCCTGGCCGAAGATCGCGATGGTGTGATCGCCTTGAAGCCCCAGCCGCTGCAGCGCGCCCCACGCGGTGCCGGTCCCGCAGGAGATGGCGGCGCCCGTATCGAAGGACAGCTCGTCGGGAAGCGGCACCACGGTGCGCGCCGGACACTTCATGTACCTTGCGTGCGCGCCGTGACCGGTTGCGCCATAGACCTCGGCGACACCCTCGACGCACATCTGCATCCAACCGGTCGCGCAATGCTCGCACACGCCGCAGCCGCGATAGTGATGCTGCATGACTCGCATGCCGACGCGGGCCTGCTTCTCGGAGACACCGGGCCCGACCGCGACGACGACGCCGCACGGCTCATGACCGGCGATCACCGGACCGCTCGCCATCTTGAACCCGAGCGATGCCGCACCTTCGGAAGCGCGGTAGTACTTGAGATCGCTGCCGCACATTCCGGAAGCCTTGATCTCGAGCACGACCTCGCCCGGCCCCGGCGTGGGATCGGGGAACTCGAGCAATTCAACCTTGCGATCGCCGGGAAAGACGACGCCTTTCATCGTTCCATCCTCCCTTGAACCCTCATTCAGCCCTCGTTCCTGCAGTAGATCTCGACGCAGTTGCCCTCCGGATCGCGGAGCTGGAACGACGTGAATTCGGCTTCCCGGTCTTCATGGTCCCGCCTAACCGATCCGCCCATCGGTTAAGCTCGGCGAGTGACGGCACGAGGAATCCCGCGTGCAGCTCGGGCGCCCGGTTGATGGGCTCGCCGGACTGAAAGGCGATGAGCACGCCCGGACCAAGCACCTTGTTGCCCTCGGCCCGCAGCTCGAAGGTGTCCGCGTACCACCGCGCGAGGCCCTCGGGATCGCGCGCGGGCATGTTGAGATGCTGAAGCCGGAATTTGATTTCAGCCATCGCTTCCCTTCTCGAGTCAACGCTTCACCGATGCCATGAAGCTGTCGAAGCTGCCCTCCGCGAAGCGGAACCACAGGATCTCGTCGTCGCGGAACTTCGAGTAGCTGTCGTAGATTTTCTTCCACTTCGGGTTCTTGCCCGAGAGCTCCGCGAAGAGCTCGTTTGCGTTCTTCCAAGCCGCCTCCATCACCGGGCGCGGAAGCGGGCGCAGCTGCGCCCCGCCCGCGACCAGGCGCTTCAGCGCCGGCGGGTTGCGCGCGTCGTACTTGGCCTGCGTGAGCACGTGGGCCTCGGCGCATGCCGCCTCGAGAATCGCCTGATACTCCTTCGGCAGGCTATCCCAGGCCTTGGTGTTCACGTACATCGAAATCTGCGACCCACCCTCCCAGAACGCCGGGTAATAGTAGAACTTCGCGATCTTGTAGAAGCCGAGCTTCTCGTCGTCATACGGCCCAACGAACTCGGCCGCATCGATCGTTCCTTTCTCGAGCGCGGGATAGATGTCGCCGGCGGGGATATTCTGCGGCACGCCGCCGATACGCTCGAACACCGTGCCGCCGAAGCCTCCAAGGCGCATCTTGAGCCCCTTCAGGTCCTCGACGCCCTTGATCTCCTTGCGGAACCATCCGGCCATTTGGGCGCCCGTGTTGCAGCACGGGAAGTTGACCACGTTGAAGTCGCGAAAGAACTCGCGCAGGAGCTGCATGCCGCCGCCGTCGTACATCCAAGCGGTCATCTGCCGCGAGTTCATGCCGAACGGAATCGCGTTGTCGAGCGCGAAGGTGGGGTCCTTGCCGAAGAAGAACGCCGACGACGAGTGCGCGCACTCGACCGTGCCCTGCTGGACGGCGTCCAGCACACCGAACGCCGGGACGATCTCGCCCGGCCCGAATACCCGGATCTCGAACTTCCCCCCAGTCGCCTCGCCGACGCGCTTTGCCACGACTTCAGTCGCGCCGTAAATCGTATCGAGGGTCTTGGGGAAGGCCGCGGCAAGCCGCCACTTGACCTGCGCCTGCCCGCGTACGATTGCCGGCGCTGCTAGCGCCGCGCCAGCGGTGCCGGCTGCCGCACCTCTCATGAATGCACGTCGTTTCATGCTTCTCTCCTACCGCCTGTCGACCTAGCCTGGACGCTTGACCGACGCCATGAAGCTGTCGAAGCTCCCCTCGGCGAACCGGAACCACAGGATCAAGTCATCGCGGAACTTCGCGTGGCTCTCGTACACCTTCTTCCACTTCGGATTCTTGCTGGAGAGCTCGGCGTAGAGCTCGTTCGCGGCCTTCCAGCCTGCCTCCATGACCGGCCGCGGAAGCGGGCGCAGCTGCGCGCCGCCCGCAACCAGGCGCTTTAGCGCCTGCGGGTTGCGCGCGTCGTACTTGGCCAGCGTGAGGACGTGGGCCTCGGCGCAGGCCGACTCCAAGATGGCCTGGTACTCCTTCGACAGGCTGTCCCACGCCTTCGCGTTCACATAGAGACATAGCTGCGACCCGCCCTCCCAGAAGGCCGGGTAATAGTAGTACTTCGCGATCTTGTGCAAACCGAGCTTCTCGTCATCGTACGGGCCCACCCACTCCGCGGCGTCGATCGTCCCTTTCTCGAGCGCGGGATAGATGTCGCCTGCGGGAATGTTCTGCGGCACGACGCCAAGGCGCTCGATCACGAGGCCGGCAAAGCCGCCGATGCGCATCTTGAGTCCCTTGAGGTCGTCGAGCCCCTTGATCTCCTTGCGAAACCATCCCGCCATCTGCGCGCCGGTGTTGCCCGCCGGGAAGTTGACGATGTTGTACTCGCGATAGAACTCGCGCATCAGCTGCAACCCGCCACCGTCGTACATCCACGCGGTCATCTGCCGCGCGTTCATGCCGAACGAGATCCCGGTGTCGAGCGCGAAGGTCGGATCCTTGCCGAAGAAGTAGTACGGCGCCGTATAGGCGCACTCGATGGTGCCCTGCTGCGACCGCCTCCAGCACGCCCAGCGCCGGGACGATCTCGCCCGGCGCGAACACCCGGATGTCGAACTTGCCTCCGGTCGCCGCGGACACGCGCTTCGCCACGTGCTCGGCAGCGCCGAAGAGCGTGTCGAGGCTCTTCGGAAAGCTCGAGGCAAGCCGCCATTTCACCTGCTGCTGCCCGCGCACGATCGCGGGGGCTGCGAGCGCCGCGCCGGCGGACCCGGCTGCCGCGCCTTTGATAAATGCACGTCGTTTCATGGGTGCGTCCTCCTTGTCGATTCAAGACTCCACGGCCAGCGCTACATCGCGATCCCTCCATCGGCGTTGTAGACGTGACCGGTGACGAACGAAGCTTCGTCCGAGGCGAGAAACGCCACAACCGCGGCGATCTCGCGCGGCTCCGCGCCTCGCCCCAGAGGCGTCATGCTGGTGACGCGTTCGAGCATCCCCGCCCCGCGGCTATCGAGCTGTCGCCGGACGAGGTCGGTCATGGTCAACGCCGGCGCCACGCAATTGACGCGAATCCCGGAACGCGCGAACTCGCGCGCGAGTGCTTTCGTCAAGGCAATCACCGCCCCCTTCGAGGTCGCATACGCCGCGGTGCCGAGCAGCCCGCCGCCGCGTTGTCCGGCGACCGAGCTGATGTTGACGATCGAACCGCTACCCTGGCGAAGCATGACCGGAAGCACCGCTTGACAGCAGAGCCAGGTCCCGGTCGTGTTGACCCGCATCACCCGTTCGTACTCCTGGAGACCGATCTCGAGGAACGGGCTGGAGCTCTCGATGCCGGCGTTGTTGATCAGGATATCGATCCGGCCCCACTTGGCGACGACGCGCTCCACCAGCGCGTTGACACTCGCCTGAGCGCCGACATCGACCGGGACGTCGGTCGCAGCGAAGCCCCCGGCTGCGAGCCGTGCAGCAGCTTCGCGCGCCGCGTCGGCGCGCAGGTCCGCGACCACCACCCGGCAACCGCGCTGCGCGAGTGCCGTTGCGGTCGCTTCGCCGATTCCGCCGGCGCTGCCGGTGACGATTGCGACCTTCGCTCCGTTCTCCACGCTGCGCTTCCTATTGGCAACGCTCGAGGCGACACTCCAACGGTTCCCAGGCAGTCCTCAGGCGAACTTCAGCTTGCTCTCCCGGCCCGCCTGCAGCGCGCGATAATGCTCCTCGAAATTGACCATGGCGAGCAGGCTTTCGCCCTCGCTCATGCGCGCAAGAGCGGCCTCCTCCGCCTGCTGGATGCTCTCCGCGATCGGGATCAGCTCCGCGAGCTCTTTCTCGGTTGCCACGACGATTCCATCGTCATCGCCGAATATCACGTCGCCGGGATTGACGGTCACGCCGCCACACCGGATCGCCACCTGAGTCGCAAGGATCTTGCGAGTCGTGCCCGAAACCGGAATGACCGATCGCGAATAGACCGGGATCGAAAAAGTCCGAATCTTCGCCGTGTCGCGCGCCGCACCGTCGATGACGATGCCTGCCAATCCCTTGCGCTGGGCCTCCTTCGAAAAGAGCTCGCCAGCCATGGCTGGGCGACTGCCGCGGGTGTCGACGACGAGCACCTCGCCGGGCTGCGCGTCGCCCAACGCTTTGATCAAGGTGAGGAAGTCTTCCTCGCACACCACCGTATGCGCCTTCCCGACGAGCTTGAGTCCGAGTTGAACGGGCCGGATCGCGGGATCCATGACGCGCAGTTCTTTGTTCGCGTCGCAAAGGCACGCGGTATCGAGGCGCAGCAGCCGGTCGCGAATGGTTTGAAAATTCATTGCTCCTCCCGAGAAAGGGCGACAGCAGGTTGCATTCCGCCTAGCCGCGGTAGACGTTGGCGGGCGAGGCGATGCAGATCCTCTATTGATGCTGCTCGATGAAGGATAGCCATCTGGGTACCTATTGCTGCTTCCGCACCTTCTCGAGCTCGGCGTAGACCCTCTTCACCAGGTCCTCTCCGACTTCCTTGGCGTGCTTGTCGATCACCGGCTTCACCTTCTCCCGCATCCTCGCCCGCTCTGCGGGCGGGACCTCGTTGAACACCATTCCCTTTGCCCTCAGGTCTGCCAGAAACTTGGCATCCAGATCGCGGTTAGTTTTGCGCTCGTAGTCGCGCGCGTCCACGCAGGACTCCTGCAGGATCTTCCTCTCGTCGGCGCTGAGCCGGTCCCAGAACTTCTTCCCCACCAGCACCACGGTACCCCCGTAGATGTGCTTGGTGGCGCTCAGGTATTTCTGAACTTCGTTGAACTTGCTCGTGGCGATCGTGTTGTAGGGGGTCTCCTGCCCGTCGATCGTCTTCGTTTCAAGCGCGGTGTAGACCTCGGTGAAGGCCATCGGTGCGGCGTTCGCCCCCAGCGTATTGAACGTGTCGACAAAGACCGGGTTCTGGATGGTGCGAATCTTGAGCCCTTGCAAGTCCTCCAATTTCGTGACCGGACGTTTGCTATTCGTGACGTGACGGAATCCGTTCTCCCAGTAGCAGAGACCGATCACGCCCTTGTCGGCGAACTTGTCGAGAATCTCCTTTCCCACGGGTCCGTCGAGGACGGTGTCGGCCTCCTTCTCGTTCTCGAAGAGAAACGGGAAGTCGAACAGCGCAAGCCCTTTGACGATGCCTGCAGCCGCCGCGGTCGATACGACCGCCATTTCAAGAACGCCACCTTGGGCCGCCGAGATCGATTGCACCTCAGCACCCAGCTGACCGTCGGAGTAGCCCTTCACTGTGATCTTGGCTCCGCTCCTTTGGCTGACGAGTTCCGCAAACCTGGCTATTCCCAATCCAAAAACATGGTCTCTAGCCGTGACGTAGCTGACTCTGATCGTTCGCTCTTTGATGTCGGCCGCGCTGCAGTAAACGGTGGTTAAGAGCAAGGTCAGAAATACCAACCCCGACAATCCTCGCTTCATCCACTCTTCCATGGCAATCCTCCTCTCAGCGCCATCTTGCTATTGCGGTGATGGTTGCTCCGCGTGAAGGGCGCGACCGCCAACGACACCCATGCGGAGGTGTCGAGCAAGAACCCGAAATGGAGAAAGATCTACGAGAGCCACGCCGAGCTCCGCGCCGATGGGATCCTGTGGTTCGCTTCGCCAAGGGCAGCTTCGACGGGCTTCTGGCGTCGATCCCCCTGGCTGGGACATCTTCGCGCGAAAGGATCGGTGGAAAACCGTCTCGAGGCGCTGCTCGCGTCCGGCAGGCCGCCCCCGCTGCCGAGTGTGCCCGCGGTGGAGAATAGAGCGCAGGCCCGCTTCCATCGGCTGCTCATCGATACCGAGCACGATCCGCTCGATGGCGAGACATCGAGGCGTCTCATATGCCGCAAGGCGCCGTGTCGGCAATGTCGCCACCGGTGCGACCGCGGGGAACTTCGCGCTGGTTGACTCCGCACTTAAGTGCTCTCTTCGGCGCGCTTCGCCGAGCATCGGCGAGTATTGATGTCAATGTATCATGGCTTCGAGCTTGCGCAAGACGTTCGCAAACACGACGCACATGGCGGTCGGATCTCGCCCGACTGGAGCGGGCGGTCTCGTGGCATGAACCGCTCGGCAGGCAGGCGTGAGAACGAATCGGCGGCGAGCGGAACGACCGGTAGTCGGAACTTCGCGCCCATGACGCGATCTTGCGCGGAACGGCCCGTCTCAAGTATCGCCAGCCGCGTCGGTGCTATCTCACAGACGCAAAGGAGGCGCAGCGTGTTGAAGGCAGAGGTTGCAAAGGGCAAGGGCGGACGCGTGATCGTGATGGACTCGATCACGAAGGTGGAACCGGAAGATAAGGGCTCGATCGTCGTGTCCGCGTCGCACGGAGGGGCGAGCTCGGGGGAATTCGCGCTCGAGGTGCCGCTGAAGGCGGCGTTCTTCAACGATGCCGGAGTCGGCAAGGACGACGCCGGTATCGTGGCGCTCGAGATGCTGCAGGCGCACGGTGTCGCCGCTGGAACGGTCGCGCATACCAGTGCGCGCATCGGCGATTCCCGCGACATGTGGGAAAACGGAGTCATCTCTCACGTCAACGCGGCGGCGCGCGCGCTCGGCCTCACGACCGGCGCCAAGCTCCGCGCGGCGCTGACCGAACTGGTCTCGCGCTAGCGAGGCCTCCGCGCCGCGGTTCTTATCGCCGGATCAGGCGCTTCGACGAGGGCCGCGCGGAAGCGTGCGTCGCCGATTCACGCAGGAGTTGGTCCCTGTTCCGGGGTGAATTCCGCCATGCGCATCATCAATATCGAGGATCTCCGTCGCCTGGCGAAGAAGCGGTTGCCGAAGGCCGTGTTCGAGTTCGTCGACGGCGCGGCGCACGACGAGCGGACGCTTGCCGCCAATCGGCGTGATTTCGAGAGAATCTGGTTTGCGCCCCACGTGCTCGTCGATGTCGGTGAGCGTCGTCAGGCGGTGCGAGTGCTCGGGCAGCAGTATTCCTCGCCGTTTGTCATGGGGCCGACCGGCCTCGCCGGGATGCTCTGGCCGGAAGGCGATATCGCGACCGCTCGCGCCACGGCGAAAGCCGGGGTGGGCTACTGCCTAAGCACCAACTCCAACTGCTCGATCGAGCAGGTCGCGGCGCACGGTCGCCGGGACTTCTGGTTCCAGCTTTACCTGCAACGCGACCGTGAGATGGCTCGAACGCTCCTCGACCGGGCGCGGGCTGCCGGCTGTCCGGTCCTGTGCGTCACAGTCGATCTGCCCGTCCAGGGGCCACGCGAGCGGGACGAACGCAATGGCTTTACGGTGCCGCCACGACTGGATCTCGAAAACGTCTTCGACTTTGCGCGCCATATCGGATGGCTATGGCGGATGGCGACCGGCCCACGCATCACGTTCGCGAATCTGGAGCGCGGCGACGGCCACAAGTCGAAGCTTACGACGGTGGCCCAGCATATCGCCGACCAATTCGATGCGACCGTCACCTGGAAGGAGATCGACTGGCTGAAGTCGATATGGGGAGGACCAATGGCGGTCAAAGGGATTCTCCGCCCTGACGACGCGCGCCTTGCCGTTGAGCACGGGGCCGACGCAGTGATCGTGTCGAACCACGGCGGGCGGCAGTTGGACGGCGCGTCGTCCGCTGTATCCGCGCTGCCGGCCATCGTGGACGCAGTCGGCGGTCGGGTCGAGGTGCTCATCGACGGCGGGATTCGACGCGGCAGCGATGTCGTAAAGGCGCTTGCACTCGGTGCACGCGCCTGCCTCGTGGGGCGCGCATCCCTCTACGGGCTCGCGGCCAACGGCGAGGCCGGGGTTTCGCGGGCGATCGAAATCCTCACGAAGGAGATCGATATCACGCTCGCTTTGCTCGGTCAGCCTGACGTCGCGAAGCTGAACAGGTCCGCGATCACGCCGGGCGCCGGGACGGCATTCTGGACCTCCGCGCCGTAGATCGCCGTCACAGAGGCCAGGAAGGTCCTCGCAAGCCAATTCGGTGCGTTCTTGTGCAGCTTGTCGCCATGTGTGGCGATCGAGTGCCCCGCTAATCGAGCGGCGGGTGTGCAAATTCCAACCAAGGAGGACTCAGATGAAACGACGTGGATTCCTGAAAGCTGCGGCCACGGGTAGCGCGGCCACGATGCTCGCGGCGCCGGCGATCGCGCAGACGCTGCCGTCGATCAGGTGGCGGCTGGTATCGGCCTATCCGAAAAGCCTCGACACGATCTACGGCGCGTCGGAAAGCTTCGCGAAGCGCGTTGCCGCCGCGACCGGCGGCAAGTTCGAGATCCGCGTGTTCGCGGCGGGTGAGATCGTTCCGGCGTTCCAGGTCGCGGATGCGGTCCAGCAAGGGACCGTCGAGTGCGGCCACGCGGGAGCGCTGCTCCTCTTCGGCAAGGATGCGACGTTCGCGCTCGACGCCGCGATTCCCTTCGGCATGAATTCGCGCCAGATGACCGCCTGGATGTACGAAGGCGGCGGAATGCAGCTCCTCCGCGAGTTCTATCGCGAGTTCAACATCGTCAACTTCCCGTGTGGAAACACGGGCGCTCAGATGGCCGGGTGGTTTCGCAAGGAGGTCAAGAGCCTGGACGACATCAAGGGACTCAAGTTTCGCATCGGCGGCTTCGGCGGCTTGGTGCTGGAGCGCATCGGCGGCGTCCCGCAGAACATCCCGCCGGGGGACATCTATCCGGCGCTCGAGAAGGGAACGATCGATGCCGCCGAGTTCGTCGGGCCGTACGACGACGAGAAGCTCGGCCTGCACAAGATCGCGAAATACTATTACTACCCGGGCTTCTGGGAAGGCGGCTCGCAGGTGAGCCTGTTCGTGGGCACCAAGGCCTGGGAGAGCCTGCCCAAGGAGTACCAGGCGATCCTCGAGGCGGCGGCCGCCGAAGCGCACGTCGAGATGCAGGCGAAGTACGACGCTCGCAACCCGGCCGCGCTGAAACGCCTCGTTGCGGGCGGGGCGCAACTGCGCGCGTTCCCGCGCCCGGTGATGGAGGGAGCGTGGAAGGCCTCGAACGAGGTCTACGCCGAGCTCTCGGCCAAGAACCCGAGATGGAAGAAGGTCTTCGACCCCTTCGTGAAGTTCCGCGACGACGAGATCCTGTGGTTTCGGTTCGCCGAGGGAAGCTTCGACAGCTTCATGGCGTCGGTCAAGCGCTGAGGCGAGGCGAAAGAAAGCCGCCGACGACTCCGGTCGTTGCCATCTCTCTGACCCGCGCAGCCGACGAGGAGACGCATCATGCCCGTTGATCCGCGACACAAGAGCCGCCCCCTGCTCGAAGGCCCCGATCGCGCGCCGGCGCGGGCCATGATGAAAGGCGCGGGCTACACCGATGACGAGCTCGCGCGCCCGCAGATCGGGGTCGCCCACTGCTGGATCGGGACCATGCCGTGCAACGGGACCCACCGGCAGCTCGCGGCGAAGGTGATGGAGGGCGTCCGGGCAGCCGGCGGCACGCCGATCGAGGTCAACACAGTCGCCATCAACGACGCCATCACTACGGGCAGTGTCGGCATGAGGGCGTCGCTCGTCAGCCGCGAGCTCATCGCCGACTCGGTGGAGCTCGTGGCGCGGGGGCACATGTTCGACGGCCTCGTGACCATCTCGGGCTGTGACAAGACGATCCCGGCCATGGCGATGGTGCTGGGGCGTCTGAACATCCCCAGCCTCACGCTCTACAGCGGCTCGATCATGTTCGGCCGCTGCGTGGGGCACGGCGCGATGTTCGGTGGGCGCAACCTGACGATCCAGGACGTGTACGAGGCGGTCGGCGCCTACAACGCCGGCAAGATCTCACGGGAGGAGCTCAGGGACGTGGAGGACCACGCCTGCCCCGGCGCGGGCGCCTGCGGCGGTCAGTTCACCGCGAACACGATGGCGACCGCTTACGAGATGCTTGGCATCTCGCCCATGGGCTGGAACGACATTCCGGCGACACACCCCCGCAAAGAGGAGGTTGCGCTCGAGTGCGGCAAGCTCGTCATGGAGCTGGTGCGGAAAGGCGTCACCCCGCGCTCGATCGTCACGCGGAAGAGCTTCGAGAACAGCCCTCGCCGGCGTGATGGCGACCGGCGGCTCCACCAACTCGGTGCTGCACCTGATGGCTACGGCGCGCGACTTCGGCGTGCGCCTGTCGATCGACGACTTCGATCGAATCTCGCGCAAGACACCCGTGCTTGCCGATCTCAAGCCGTGGGGTAACTACACCGCGCCCGAGATGTTCGAGGCGGGTGGCATGCCGGTCGTGGGCAAACGTTTGGTGGAAGCCGGCCTCCTGCACACGGGCGAGAAGACCGTCACCGACCGCACGATCGGCGAGGAGATCAAGCGAGCCCGGGAGCCCGCGGGCCAACAAGTCATCAAGCCGCTCGGCAAAGCGCTCAAGAAAGAGGGCGGCATCGCGATCCTCCGGGGCAACCTCGCGCCCGGCGGCTGCGTGATCAAGGTTTCCGGGCAGAAGAAGTCCTTGCACAGCGGGCCGGCCCGCGTCTTCGAGCAGGAGGAAGACGCCTTCAAAGCGATCAAAGCGAAGGGCATCAATCCGAACGACGTAGTCGTGATCCGGAACGAAGGACCCAAGGGTGGGCCCGGGATGCCCGAGATGCAGCGCGTGACGGGAGCCCTGCAGGGTGCCGGGCTCGGCGAGAGCGTGGCGCTGATCACCGACGGTCGCTTCTCGGGCGCCAGTCATGGCTTCGTGATCGGCCACATCGTGCCCGAGGCCGCAGAGCGGGGGCCGATCGCGGCGTTGAAGAGCGGCGACATCATCACCATCGATGTGAAGAAGCGTCGGCTCGACGTCGAGATCACCGCCGCCGAGATGAAAAGGCGTCTCTCCAAGTGGAAAGCTCGCAAGCCGAACTACACGAGCGGCGTGCTGGCGAAGTTCGCCCGGGCGGTCGCCGACGCGTCCCAGGGCGCGGTGACAAGCTAGCGGCGTGGGACCGCCGAGCAGGGCCGATTCAACGCTACGCGGCGCGACCGGCCGATGAGCCGGCCGGGGCGCCGCCAACCCTCAGCGTCTCGCGATCGATCGGACCGTGTTCGGTATCGATGAGCAGCCAATCAAAGCCGGACTGCGCCAAGATCTCCACCGCGGGCGCGCTCGCCAACCGCAGGAAAGCGCCGATCGCCGGCCTGCCCGACGCGCAACGCCTTGAGGCGGTTCTTCATCGGCGGCTCCGTGCGTCGATTTCCCAGCCAGCAGGCTCAGCGCTTGATCGACGCCATGAAGCTGTCGAAGCTGCCCTCGGCGAAGCGGAACCACAGGATCTCGTCGTCGCGGAACTTGGCGTGGGCCTCGTAGATCTTCTTCCATTTCGGGTTCTTGCTCGAGAGCTCCGCATACAGCTCGTTGGCGGACTTCCAGGCCGCCTCCGCCATGGGGCGGGGAAACGCGCGCAACTGCGTGCCGGCGGCGACGAGGCGCTTCAGCGCGGCGGGGTTGCGGGAGTCGTACTTGGCCTGCATGTCGACGTGCGCGTCGGAGCACGCGGTTTCGAAGATCGACTGATATTCCTTCGGCAGGCCCTCCCAGGCCTTCGCATTCACGTACATCGTGATCTGGCCGTTCGGATCCCAATAGCTCGGGTAGTGGTAGAACTTCGCGACCTTGTAGATCCCGAGCTTCTCGTCGTCATAGGGACCGATGAACTCGGCCGCGTCGATGGTGCCCTTCTCGAGCGCCGGATAGATGTCGCCGCCCGGGATGTTCTGCGGGACCGCACCCAGGCGCGAGAACACGACGCCGCCGAAGCCGCCGATGCGAAACTTGAGTCCCTTGATGTCGTCGACGCTCTTGATCTCCTTGCGGAACCATCCGCCCATCTGGGTGCCGGTGTTGCCGCATGGGAAGTTGACGATGTTGTACTCGCGGTAGAAGTCGCGCAGCAGTGGCATTCCACCGCCGTCGTACATCCACGCAGTCATCTGCCGCGAGTTCATGCCGAACGGGATCTGGCCGTCGAGCGCGAACGTCGGATCCTTGCCAAAGAAGAACACCGACGCGGTGTGGGCGCATTCGACCGTGCCCTGTTGCACCGCGTCCGCCACCTGGAACGCGGGGACGATCTCGCCTGGCCCGAAGACGCGGATCTCGAACTTGCCGCCGGTCGAGGCGGCGACGCGCTTCGCCACGACTTCTGCCCCAGCGTAGATCGTATCCAGGTTCTTCGGCCAGCTCGAGGCGAGCCGCCATCTGATCTGGGGCTGTCCCCGCACTACAGCTGGCGCGGCGAGCGCTGCGCCGGCCGACCCAGCGACGGCCGCCTTGACAAATGCACGTCGTTGCATCGCTTCCTCCCTCGGTTGAAAGGGCACTCTGTGCGAGTGCCGTGCTTGATTCACGTAGTCGATTTCGCGCCGGGGCGTCAGCGTGGCGGTCAGTTTCGCTCGCCTCGAGTCGCGCGATCGAGTCGGGGATCACTCCGGCGCGCTCGGCCGAGATCGTCGCGCACGGAAGGATGTACAGTGTTTGGGGAACATCTCGCGCACGAACTCGAGTTCGCGGCCATGATACCTCCGCGCTAGACACTTTCCGATGCCAAGGTTAAAAGCACGGCGGAGAACACTTAAGTGCCGAGTCAGCTGAGGCGAAGTGTCCCGCGGTGGCTCGCGCGCCGTCGCTCCGGGCACGCGGCGTCGATCGGATCGCCGGCAACTCCGGCCCGAGCGCTCGAAGCGCGTGACAGGGTCGCGGCGGCGAGCGTCCCACCCGCCCCCGGCAGCCGCTTCAACCTCTCCCTTCGTCGTGAGTCCGAACGAAGCTGCCGGCAGTCAGGTTCAGGGGCCTGCCGGAGCATGCGCTGCAGATCCCTGGAGGTGACGTCTCGCCGCTGTTGCACTTTGGGGGAAATCTGGTATGATGAGTACATGAGTAATGATTACGTCAAAGCACCTCTCAGGCAATTGACGGTCGCGGTGCCCGCGGCGGCCCTCCAACCGATCCCGCGGCGAAAGCTCGCGCACGAGCTACTCGACCGGCTGCTCGCGCGCCTCCGCGCCGGCGAATTCGCCGTCGGCTCGCACCTGCCCTCGGAGCGCGAGCTGATGCAGGCCTACTCGGTCGGCCGCCCAGCGGTGCGCGAGGCGCTGCAGGCACTCGAGCGGATGGGACTCGTCTCCATCGTCCACGGCGAGCGGGCGCGGGTGCTGCCCCTTTCGGCGCAGACGGTGATCGCCCAGATCTCCGATCTCGCCGTGCATCTGCTGTCGAGCTCGCAGGACCTGCTCGAGCACCTCAAGGAGGCGCGGTGTCGCTTCGAGGTTGACATGGTGCGCATCGCCGCGGAGCGCGCGACGAAGGGCGACATCGAGACATTGCGCCAGGCGCTCGAAGCGCATCGCGCGAGCCTCGCCAACCCGTCGCAGTTCCTGAGAACCGATATGGCATTCCATCGTGCCATTGCGGCGATCTCCCGGAACCCGATCTACTTGGCGGTGTCGCAGGCGATGCTGGAGTGGCTGGAGAAGTTTCATATCGAGCTGGTGCGCGCCCCGGGGGCCGAGCAGGTCACGTTCGCAGAGCATGAAAAGGTGTTCGAGCGCATCGCGGCCCGCGACCGGGAAGGCGCCGCGAAGGCGATCACTGCGCACCTCACCCGGGCGAACAGGCTCTATCGCCTAGCCGAGCCGCTGCAGCCTGCGCGGGCCTAGACGAGCGAGCGTGCTCATGGCAAGTGCTTGCGCGGGAAGCCCCCGGAGTACGCGTCGCGCCAACGGCGGCGTGAATTTCTTGAATGCCCTCCGAGCCGGACGGCTGCTGAACTGATCGGTTTATTTCACCACCAGGAGAGACGCGATGAAAAGAGTAGCGATCATTGGCGCGGGCGGGAAGATGGGTTACCGGGTCTCCGCGAACATGAAGGGTTCCCCCTACGAGGTCAAGCATGTCGAGGTCAGCGAAGCGGGCCGGTCGCGGCTGAAAGAGCTGGGGATCGCCTGTGTGGACGCCGATAGCGCGCTTCCCGATGCCGATGTGGTGATCCTGGCCATTCCGGACAACCTGATCGAGAAGGTCACGCGACAACTGGTCGAGAAATTCAAGAAGGGCGCGATCCTCATTGCGCTCGACGCGGCCGCGCCCTTTGCGGGCCACCTGCCGGACCGCTCCGATCTGACGATCTTCGTCGCCCACCCGTGCCATCCCCCGATCTTCAACGACGAGACGGACCCCGAAGCCAAGCGCGACTATTTCGGCGGCCTCAAGGCCAAGCAGGCGATCGTGTGCGCGATCCTGCGCGGACCCGAGGAGAACTACGCTCTGGCGGAGGACATCTCGAAGCGGATGTACGCGCCGGTCATGCGCTCGCATCGCGCTACGGTCGACCAGATGGCGATCCTGGAACCGGTGCTTTCGGAGACGGTCTGCGCCACCTGCCTGACCGTGATCAGGGAAGCGACTGACGAGGCGGTTCGACGCGGGGTGCCGGAGCAGGCAGCGCGCGACTTCGTCCTCGGCCATCTCAACGTCGAGCTTGCGATTCTGTTCGACCAGCTGCCCGGCGTAAGGATGTCGGACGCGGCGAACAAGGCGGTGGAGCGGGCGAAGGGGGAGATCTTCGCGCCCGACTGGAAGAAGGTGTTCGAACGGAAGGCCATCGCGGAGAGCATCCGGATGATCACGGGGGGATGAGGCGAGAGCAGCGCGTCCGCGCGCTCTGCCGATCCAAAAGTCTTGCCCGGGCTGTGCCCGGGCATTGACCTCGCCGTTGATGTCGCCGTCGATGGCATGGCCGCCGATGCCGAGCAGCGCCCTCTCGGCCTCGTCGCGACGAGACTTGCGGAGATCGTCGACAAAAAGAACGGCGGGACGATCAAGGCAAAAACCTACTGGCATGCAGCAAATGGTGCTTCAGTCCACCGCTCCGCTCCTTCCGATCGTCAAGGAGTTCGCTGTTTCCGATTTTCCGTTTCTCGGAGTTGTTTCGGGGAGTAGCGTATGAAGCCTGACAGGGTTCTGGCCACATATTTGATCGAGACGCCGCATTCGCTGGAGCATGCCGCCGCGGTGATGGCGGGGGAGCAGTCGAGCGGCACCTTCGTGTCGGTGCCGGGCGAGACACATGCTCTCAAGGAGCGCTTCGGGGCCCAGGTGCTCGGCGTGAAGCCCTTGGACACGGTCGCAGCGCCCACATTGCCGGGATCGAGGCCGCCCCGTTCGGCGGAAGGACGAACACGGTATCGCCGCGGCGAGGTGGTAGTCTCATTCCCGCTGCATAACTTCGGACCCTCGCTGCCGAATCTCTTCACGACGGTCGCCGGGAATCTGTACGAGCTGCAAGAGCTCTCGGGCGTCAGGCTGATCGATCTCGAGCTCCCATCGGCGTTCGCGGAAAAGTATCCCGGGCCGGCGTTCGGAATCGAAGGCACGCGCAAGCTCGCCGGTGTGCAGGGACGCCCCCTCATCGGGACGATCATCAAGCCCAGCATCGGGCTGACACCGGAGGAGCTGCGGCCGGTCGTGCGCGCGCTGGCGAACGCTGGACTCGACTTCATCAAGGACGACGAACTGAACGGCGACCCGCCGTATGCGCCACTCGTCGATCGTGTGACCGCCGCGATGGCGGAAATCGAGCGCGTCGCTGACGAGACCGGCAAGAAGACGATGTATGCCTTCAACATCACGGGCGACATCGACGAGCTCCGGCGCGGCCACGATCTGGTGAAGAAGATGGGCGGCACGTGCGTGATGGTCTGCGTCAATAGCGTGGGCCTCGCCGGGGTGTCCTATCTGCGGCGGCACTGCGAGTTGCCGATCCACGGTCACCGCACCAACATCGGCGCCATGTCCCGCTGCCCGCTTCTCGGCATCGGCTTTGCCGCGTTCCAGAAACTCTACCGCCTGGCAGGGGTGGATCACCTGCATGTGGGAGGCCTCGACAGCAAGTTCTATCAGACCAATGCCGAAGTGGCGCAGTCGATCAAGGATTGCCTCACGCCGATGTTCGGCGGCTACCTCGTCATGCCGGCGATCTCCTCGGCGCAATGGGCGGGCTCCGCCGTGGACACGTATGCGGCGACGCAAACCATCGACGTGATCCACTTGGCCGGCGGCGGTATTCTCGCCCACCCGGGAGGCACCGTGGCCGGAGTCCGCAGCATGCAGCAGGGCTGGGACGCCGCCCTCGCCGGCAAAGGGCTCACTGAATATGCCGCCCGGCACCCCGAGTTGCAGGCGGCGATCGAAAAGTTCGGGAGGCGCGACTGATGGCGACCCGTTCCGCGTCAACTCCGAAGCTGCTGCTCGCGTTCTATGGCGACGACTTCACCGGCTCGACCGATGCGATGGAGGCACTCGCACTCTCCGGCCTGCGAACGGTGCTCTTCCTGGCGCCGCCCAAGCCCGAGCTGCTGCGCGATCGCTTTGCCGATGTCCGGTGCATCGGCGTGGCGGGCACGAGCCGCGCGATGTCACCCGCGGAGATGGAGAATCATCTCCCGCCGATCTTCCGCACGCTGCGGTCGGCTGGAGCACCGATCGTGCATTACAAAGTCTGCTCGACGTTCGATTCATCCGCCACCGTGGGAAGCATCGGGCGCGTGATCGACATCGCCCGCGAGGAGTTCACCGAGGGCCGGGTCATCTCCCTGCTGGCCGGGGCGCCGCCGCTCAAGCGTTACACGGTGTTCGGAAATCACTTCGCGGCTGCGGGCGACCGCGTCTATCGGCTCGATCGCCATCCGACCATGTCGCGCCATCCCGTCACGCCGATGGACGAGTCGGATCTGCGCGTCCACCTCGCCCGCCAGACGAATGCCGTCGTATCGCTCATGACCATCGTCGATCTCGAGGGCAATGCCGCCGAGGTCGACGCTCGCTACGCCGCCAAGCTCAAGGACAAGCCGCACGTCGTCTTCTTCGACGTGCTCGACGACGCCCGACTGGAGACGGCCGGGCGTCTCATCTGGGAGGAAGGGGCGCGCGGTCAGCACTTCTCGGTGGGCTCATCGGGTGTCGAATACGCCCTGACCGCTCACTGGCGCGCATCCGGAGTGGCTGAGAAGGGCACGACGTCCTTCGGACGGCTCGAGCCAGTGCGACAGCTGCTGGTCGTGTCGGGCAGCTGCTCGCCGGTCACCGCCGAACAGATCGAGTGGGCCTCGCACCAGGGGTTCAATTGCATCAGGGCACCGGTGCAAGAGTTCGTCAGTCCCGGGACCGCGGAGCCGGCCCGCCGGGCGCTGTTCGAGCGCGCCATGAAGTCCCTCGCCGCCGGGCAAAGTCCGCTCATCTATTCCGCTGCCGGTCCGGACGATCCGAGCATCGGCCTCACCAGAGATCGCATGGTGGAGCGCGGCCAGCAGGGCCTGGATACCGGCAAACTGCTCGGCCAGCAGTTGGGTCGCCTGACGCGGGAACTTCTGGCAGCCACCGGGCTGGGCCGGGTGGTGATCGCCGGCGGCGACACGTCCAGCTTCGCCACGCAGGAGTTGGGACTGTACGGGCTGGAGATGACGGCTCCGGCCGCACCCGGCTCGCCGTTGTGTCGGGCGTATTCGGAAGAACCGCGCTTCGATCGGCTCGAGATCGCCCTCAAGGGAGGCCAAATGGGCCAGCCCGATTATTTCGGGCGTGTGCGAGGCTCGCCATAACCTTCGGAGCGAACCTGCCGTGGACAAGGAATCGATGGTTGCGATCGTCTACCGGGAGTCGCGGGGGATCGGCGGAGCGACCGCCCTCGCGCTTCCTCAGCGCGGCAATAGGGTCGAGATCGCGAAACTGAAGCAGGTAGGCCGCCTGGCTCAAGACCGAGGACGCCGACGCCGCGGCGAGCCTGCTCGAGGAGCTGGAGGAGACCTTCTCCGTGAACCGGCTGAAGCTCACGCCCGCAGGAACGGCGCGACGAGCGAGCGCACGTCCACCCGCGCGCCGATGCGCGCGAGCAGCAGAAAGGCGCCGACGAGCTTGCGGTGGAGGAACATCGTCTCCGGCGGCGGGGTCTGAAGGAGTCCCTTGCGGAACGCGAGATCGAAGCCGCGCTCGCGGACCCGCATCGGCAAGTCCGACCCGGCAAAGTCATACCGCCCGCGGTGCCGCAGCGGCTCGCACACGAGCATGATCACCTCGACCGCCGCGTCGACCTGCGCCTCCGAACCGTCGGCGGCGATGTAACCCAGCTCGACGGCGTGCCGGCGCACCGCGCCGCGATCGCCCCGCACGATGGCACGGGTGATGAGACGGTAGCGCTCCACGAACCCGGGGGCGAACTCGACCGTTGCGCCGAAGTCGAGCAGGCCCACGCGTTCCGCGCCGGGGTCCCACAGATAGTTGGCGAAGTTGGGATCGGTCTGCATCACGCCGAACTCGAAGAGCTCGCGGAAGACGAGCCGCTCGAGGAGCCGGCCGACAGCGTCACGAACCGCCTGCGGCGAGTCGGCGAGCGTTTCGAGCGGGACGCCCTCGATGTAATCCATCGTCAGGATGCGCGGCGTCGTCAGGTCGCGATGGACGCGCGGGACGAGGAGCCGCGGCTCGTCGGCGACGAGCTTCCGGTACCTGGCGAGGAACCGTGCCTCCGCGAAGTAGTCGGCTTCCTGGACGAGCTGCCGCTTCGCCTCGGCCGCGAGCGCGTCGATGTCCGTGCCGCGCGGCAGCAGGTTGAGCAGTCGCAACAGCGCCGCGACGTTGTCGACATCGGCATCGATCGACCGCGCGACCCCGGGATACTGGATCTTCAGCGCGACCTCGCGGCCGTCGCGCGTGCGGGCGCGATGCACCTCGCCGATCGAGGCGGCCGCTAGGGGGTCGTCGTCGAACCGCTCGAAGCGCGCTCGCCACCCGGTGCCGTATTCGCGGCCGAGCACCCGATGGAGCTGGGCGAGCGGCATCGGCTCCGCGCCGGCGCGGAGGACGGCCAGCGCAGCGGCCGCCTCGCGCGGCAGGAACTCTTCGCCTTCGAGCGAGAGGAGCTGGCCGAGCTTCATCGCCGCGCCGCGCAGCCGCGCGAGGCGCTGCGCGAGCCGGCGGGCGTTCGGCCCGGTCAGCAGCGTCTGTGCGGCGCCGAGGCGCTCGCCCTCGGCGAGCCGTCGCACCCCTTCCGCCATGCCGCCGAGCACGAGCTCCCCGGCCGCCAGACCGAGCCCGAGCAGGCGGCCGAGCCGGGTCGCGGGAACGCTCGATTGCCGCCGGGATCCGCGCGCGTTCATCCCGCTCGAGGCTAGGGGGAACCGCCCCCCTCCGCCTGGTACGCCGATACCGGCGGACACGTGCACACGAGATGCCGGTCGCCGTACACGTTGTCGACGCGACCGACCGGCGGCCAGTACTTCGATGCGCGCAGTTCCGGCACCGGGTATCCGGCGCGGGTCCGCGAGTACGGATGCGTCCACTCGTCCGCGCACACCGCGCGCGCGGTGTGCGGCGCGCGCTTGAGCGGATTGTCGTCCTGCGGCCAGTGCCCGCGCTCGATCTCGCGAATCTCGGCGCGGATCGCGATCATCGCGTCGATGAAACGGTCGAGCTCCCGCTTCCCCTCGCTCTCCGTCGGCTCGATCATCAGAGTGCCCGGGACCGGGAACGACATCGTCGGCGCGTGGATGCCGAAGTCGATCAGGCGCTTCGCGATGTCCTCGGCGGTGACGCCGGTCGCGTCCTTCAGCGGGCGTGGATCGACGATGCACTCGTGCGCGACGCCGCCGCCCTCGCCGGTGTAGAGAATCGGGAAGTGCGGCGCGAGCCGCTTCGCCAGGTAGTTCGCGTTCAGCACCGCGACGCGTGCAGCCTCGGTGAGCCCCCGCCCGCCCATGAGCGCGATGAACGTCCAGGAGATCGGCAGGATGCCGGCGCTGCCGAGCGGCGCGGACGCAACCGGCCCGACCGCCCCGGGCTCGCGCGCCTTCAGCGGATGCCCGGGCAGGAACGGCGCGAGGTGCGCTTTCACCGCCACCGGACCGACACCGGGCCCGCCGCCGCCGTGCGGAATGCAGAAGGTCTTGTGCAGGTTGAGGTGCGACACGTCGGCGCCGAACAGGCCCGGCGACGCTCCGCCCATCAGCGCGTTGAGGTTCGCGCCGTCGAGATAGACCTGGCCGCCGTGCGCGTGCACGATCTCGCACACCTCGCGAACGTTGGGCTCGTACACGCCGTGCGTGGACGGATAGGTGATCATGATCGCGGCGAGGTTCTCGGCGTGTCCGGCCGCCTTCGCGGCGAGATCGTCGAGATCGACGTTGCCGCCGGCGTCGGTCGCGACCACGACGACCTCGCAGCCCGCCATGTGCGCCGAGGCCGGGTTGGTGCCGTGCGCGGACCCGGGCACCAGCACCACGCGCCGGTGATCCTCGCCGCGGCTGGCGTGATACGCGTGGATCGCGATCAGGCCGGCGAGCTCGCCCTGCGCCCCGGAGTTCGGTTGCAGCGAGCAGGCGTCGTAACCGGTGATCGCGCACAGCCAGCGCTCGAGCTCGCCGGCAAGCTCGCGGTAGCCGAGCGCCTGGTCCTCCGGCGCGAACGGGTGCAGGTGCGCGAATTCCGGCCAGGTGATCGCGAGCATCTCGGTGGTCGCATT
This sequence comes from uncultured beta proteobacterium, assembly GCA_963744255.1. Lineage (GTDB taxonomy): Bacteria > Pseudomonadota > Gammaproteobacteria > Burkholderiales > SG8-39 > DATEDA01. The sequence goes on along the minus strand of CAVUSZ010000049.1, from coordinate 26,523 downwards.
CAGCTTCATCGTGCACGAGCCGAGCGGGATCATCGTGCGGTCGAGCGCGAGGTCCTTGTCGGCGAGCCCTCGCAGGTAGCGCAGCATCGCAGTCTCGGAGCGATGGCGGCCGAAAACGGGATGCGTGAGGAACGCGCTCGTCCGCTGCAGTGCCGGCGGCAGGCGGTCGGGCGCCGCGGCGTCGACCGCGGGCCATGCCGGCGCTGCCTGGCCTTTCCCGGCGAAGGCACGCCAGAGCGATTCCACCTCCCCTTCGGTGGTCGTCTCGTCGAGCGCGATGCCGATGCTCGCGTCGTCGATGTGGCGGAGATTGAAGCCCGCGGCGAGCGCGCGGGCGTGGATCGCGGCGGTGTCGGCGCCGGTCCGCACGACTAACGCGTCGAAGAAGTGGCGTGTCTCCACTTGCCGGCCGAGCGCACTCAAGCCCTGCGCGAGCACGGCGGCGCGGCGATGCACGCGCCGCGCGATCGCCGCCAGCCCCTCCGGCCCGTGATAGACGGCGTACATGCTCGCCAGCACCGCGAGCAGCACCTGCGAGGTGCAGATGTTGCTCGTCGCCTTCTCGCGTCGGATGTGCTGCTCGCGCGTCTGCAGCGCGAGGCGATAGGCGGTGTCGCCGTGGCTGTCGACGGCCGCGCCGACCAGGCGCCCGGGCAGGCCGCGCCTGAGCGCGTCGGTGCACGCGAGGTAGGCCGCATGCGGCCCGCCGTAGCCCATCGGCACGCCGAAGCGCTGGGTCGATCCGAGGGCAATGTCGGCGCCGAGCTCGCCCGGCGGCGTGAGCAGCGTGAGCGCGAGGAGATCGGCGGCCATCGCGACCTGGACCTTCTTCGCGCGCAGCTTCGCGATCAGCTCCCGGTGGTCGACGATCTCGCCGGTCGTGCCGGGATACTGGATGAGCACCCCGAACGAGTCGCCGCCGAGCGCGTCCTCGGGGCGCCCCACGACGACGGCAATGCGGGCCGCCTCCGCCCGGGCGCGCACCACCGCGATCGTCTGCGGATGGCAGTCGTTCGCCACGAGGAACGAGCGGCCCGCCGCTGGCGCGCTGCGGGCGGCGAGCGCCATGGCCTCCGCCGCGGCGGTCCCCTCGTCGAGCAGCGACGCGTTGGCGACGTCGAGCCCGGTGAGATCGGTGATCATGGTCTGGAAGTTCATCAGCGCTTCCAGGCGGCCCTGCGAGATCTCGGGCTGATACGGGGTGTACGCCGTGTACCACGCCGGGTTCTCGAGGACGTTGCGCAGGATCACCGCCGGAGTGTGCGTGCCGTGATAGCCCATGCCGAGGAACGAGCGCAGCACCTTGTTCTTCGTCGCGAGGCGCCGGAGCTGAGCGAGGACTTCCGCCTCGTCGCCGACGTGCGCAAACCCGAGCGGTTCGCGGTCGCGGATCGTCGCGGGGATCAGGCCCTCGACCATCTCGTCGAGCGAACCGAACCCGAGCTCGGCGAGCATTGCCCGCTGCTCCGCGGGACTCGGCCCGATGTGTCGCGCCGCGAAGGCGGGCAGCGCGCCGGCGGTCAGCGCGGGGCGTGCCGTCATTTCGATGCCTCCGCCGCGGCCGCGTAGGCCTTGGCGTCGAGGAGCCCCTGCAGCTCGCCGGCCCCCGACGGCCGCAGCCTGTAGAGCCACGCCGAGAACGCGTCCTGGTTGATTCGCTCCCAGTGGTCGGGGATCGCGTCGTTGATCGCGACGACCTCGCCCGCCACCGGCGCATAGATGTCCGAGGCGGCCTTGACCGACTCCACGACGCCGACCGCGTCGCCGGCCTTCACCTCGGCCCCGATCTTCGGGAACTCGACGAACACGATGTCGCCGAGCGCTTCCTGCGCGAAATCCGTGATCCCGACCGCGAGCGTCCCGTCGGGCTCGGCGCGGACCCACTCGTGGGTCGGGGTGTACTTGAGGTCGTCGGGTGCATTCATGAGGGTCTCGTAGGGTCAGTGCAGGAATCGGTCGATCAGGCTCTTCCCGTCGCGCACGAAGGGCGGCGGCACGACGCGGGCGCGCAGGCCCTTGCCGCGAATCTCCACCTCGACGGTGTCGCCCGCGCCGACGGCCGCGGGGACGCGGGCCAGCGCGACCGACCGGTTGAGCGTCGGCGCGAAGGAGCCGCTCGTGGTCACGCCGTCGCCATGCGCGGTCCGCACCGGCTGGTGCGCCCGAAGCACGCCCTGGTCGAGCAGCACGAGCCCGGTGAGCGCGCGGGTCGGCGGCGCTGAGCGCCGCGCGCCCGACGAAGTCGCGGTCGGTCTTCGTGTCGACGGTCCAGGCGAGGCCGGCCTCGAGCGGGCTCGTGGTCTCGTCCATGTCCTGGCCGTAGAGGGCCATGCCGGCCTCCAGCCGCAGCGTGTCGCGGGCGCCGAGGCCGCAGGGCCGGACGTTCGCCGCCGCGAGCAGCTTCCACGCGCGCGCGGCGAGCGGCGCGGGCAGCATGAGCTCGAAGCCGTCCTCGCCGGTATAGCCGGTGCGCGCGGCGAACCAGTCGCGGAAGAACGCGCCCTGGAACCGCCGCAGTCCCGCGGTTGCAGCCTCGAGGCCGCGGATTGCGGCCCAGGCGAGCTCGCGCGCGTACGGGCCCTGGACCGCGATCAGCGCGAGATCGGGGCGCGGAACGATGGCGACATCGAGCGGGCGGCGCAGCGCGAGCTCGCCGAGCCAGGCGATGTCCTTGTCCGCGGTGCCGGCGTTGACGACCAGCCGATATGCCTCGTCCGCGATGAAGTACGCGATCAGATCGTCCACCACGCCGCCCTGCCCGTTCAGGAGGCACGAGTAGAGCGCGCGGCCCGGCGCGTCGAGCCTGGCGACGTCGTTCGCGAGCGCAAGGCGGAGGAAGTCGCGCGCACCGGCGCCGAGGATCTCGACCACGCGCATGTGCGACACGTCGAACATGCCCGCCGCACGCCGGACGGCGTGATGCTCCTCGATCTGCGAGCCGTAATGGAGGGGCATCTCCCAGCCGGCGAAATCGACGAGCTTCGCCCCCGCTTCGCGGTGGACGGCGTTCAGCGCGGTCGTCTTGAGCAAGCCCGCTCCCGGAAACGAAAACGGCGAAGCGAGGATCTCGCTCCGCCCTCTCTGTCCTCGGTACCTGAGAGATTACGGGGAGCGCGCGACGCGAACCTGCGCATGCTCCCCGCGTGCCCCTTCGGTGGGCCGGCCCTCGGATCCTCGACCCGAGTCCGGACGCTCTCCAGAGCGGCCCGCCTGCGATGGTGTTCAGCCTGAGCGGTTCACGGGCGTTTGCGCCTTCGGCGGTGCCGGCTGCCCGCCCGGTTCGCGGGCCCGGCACGCTCTCCCATCGCGGCGATCGGCCGGATTGCAGAGGGAGCTTAGCACCGCGCGCCTTTGCGAGCCACCGCTCCGATGCCCTGGTGAGATATTTCTGGAGCAGCCGGAGTACCCGATCTACGCGGTCGATCGCGTGGACCGACCGCCCCCGACCTGCTCGCCGTCGCATCCCGGAATCTGCGCTCGTCATCGCCGCCGCGGTGACGGCCTCCGTGAGAACATCCGCGGTGCCGTCAACGGGGGATCCGCGATGTGGCCTTTCCGTCTCCTGATCTGGATCGTGCTGATCGGCCTCGCGTCGGGCGCGCAGGCAGGCGGGCGGAGCGAGAACCGCTTCGGCTCGATCTACATCGACGACAAGAAGGCGGGGCAGATCCACTACACGATCGAGTACAGCGAGGCGGGCGACGTCGAAACGCTCAAGACGCGCGCCTCGCTCTCGATCTTCGGCGTTCGGATGTTCAATTTCGAGCAGAACCTGCACGAGGCATGGCGGCGCGGCGAGCTGCACCAGCTGCGGGGCCGGACCGACGACGACGGCAAGATCTATGAGGCGACGCTCGATCGCGGGGCCGAGCTCTACAAGGGCGCGCTCAACGACAAGCCGGTGGAGCTGCCGGACAAGGCCTTCCCCGCTTCGGTCTGGCACTACGCTATCGTCGACCGGTCGCTGCTCTTCGATCTCAAGACCCTGACGCTGCTGAACGTGAAGATCGCGCGCTCGGAGGAGACCCTCACGATCGCGACGAGAAGGATCGCCGCCGAGCGGTTCGAGTTCTCGGGCGACTGGCACGCCACCGTGTGGTTCGACCGCAACCGGCAGCTCGTGCAGTTCCGGAACGTGGTCGACGGGCACAAGGTGGTCGTGCAGCTCGACGAGTGACGGCGCGGGGCACGAAGAGTACGGCCATGGCATTCCCGCTGCTGATCCCCGGTCTCTTCGGACTTGCAGAAGCTGGCACCCGGTGATTGCAGACCGCTAGATGAGGTGACTGATGTTCTCCCGCTCGAGCGCTCGGAGCTGGTATTCGCGAAGGATGAGCGTCCCCGTTGTGCGATAGACGGACGGCTGATCACGCGGGAATGCCGATCTCCTTGAGAAGCGCCTTCACTCCGTTCCAGCCGATCTGCACGCCAATGCTCAGCACGATGAAGGCAGACAGACGCAACACGATGATCATGCCCTGGTGCCCGATGCGTTCAGCAAAGCGCTTGGCATAACGGTACGTCAGCAGGATGGACAATGCGACAATGCCGGCGCCGATGAATGCGGCCAAGATCTGTACCAGCAGCAGATCGAGCGTGTGTGCGTGGTTGGCACCGACGGTGACCGCCACCGACATCACCCCTGGATCGACCGTCAGCGGCATCGTCAGCGGATAGAACGATCGCGCCATTGCAGCGGCCGAAGCCTGGCGCGGGTCGACGGTCATTTCGGACGGTTTCGGATCGTCGTTGAGTAGCTTCCAGCCGAGCGAGCATACGACCGCGCCTCCAGCCACCTGGATGACGGCGACTGACAATTCGAACAGGCGCAGGACGAATGAGCCGAACAACATGGAACCCAGCAACAGGGCGAACGAGTAGACCGCGATGCGCCGCGCCAGCGCGCTGCGTGTCGCGTCATCGCAACCGACCGTCATCCGCAGGAAGATCGGTGCGTCGCCCGGAGGATTGACGACGGGCAGAACGGCACCGACAATGACCAGGATCGCGCCGAAGAGTTGAGTAAAGTCGTTCCAGACCATCAAAGCGCCTTGGACGTAGCCAATCGAAGGATTCACAAAGCATACAACGTGGCGGCACCACGTCCTTCGGCCGGCAGAGTTCTCGTTTGAATGAGCGGGCGCGAGGCGCTGCTCGCCGAGCGCCGCGGGCGCGCGCGCTCGCTCCCGCAGGACTCATCCGCGTGGGGCGCGGACCGCTCAGGGATCCGCACTTCCTCGCAGGGCGTCCACGAGGGCGAGGGTCAGCGCCGACGGGTTCAAGCCCAGCTTGACCGACAGCGTCTGCCGCAGGCGACGGACCACGCTCATCGCCTCGGCCCGCTGCCCGAGCTCGATCAGGCAACGCATCTGGCCGCGGTGGAGCGCTTCGATGAGGTCGTCGGTCTCGATCCCGCGGACGTAGCAATCGATGGCGCGGCCCCATTCGCCGGGCGCTTCGTAGCGCCCCGCCTTGCGGCTCACGAGGGCGCTATTTTCCCCAGCGCAGAACGAGCGGATCGAGCCGGCGTGCGGTCTCGATGAGGCCGGCGCGCGTCGCCGGATGCAGCGGCGGGATGGGATGGCGAGGGGCCTCCGAGGCGATCACCGCCCCCTCCTTCATGAGCGCCTTGCACGCCAGCAGGCCGCACTGGCGATTCTCGCAGTTGATCAGCGGCAACCAGCGCTCGTAATTCGCCACGGCCTGCTCGCGCCGCCCGGCGTGGTAGTCGTCGAAGATGCGCCGCAGCCCGTCCGGGTAGGCCCCGCCCGTCATGGCACCGGTCGCACCGGCATCGAGGTCCGGAAGCAGCGTGATGGCCTCTTCGCCGTCCCACGGGCCTTCGATCGCATCGCCACCGAGCCGAATGAGCTCGCGCAGCTTCGCGGCCGCCCCGGGCACCTCGATCTTGAAGTACGCGACATTCGGTATCTCTTTCGCCATTCGCGCGAGGAACGCCGCGGGCAGCGGCGTCCCGCTCACCGGCGCGTCCTGGATCATGATGGGAATGTCGATCGCGTCCGAGAGCACGCGGAAGAACTGGTAGATCTCCCCCTCCGGCACACGGATCGTCGCCCCGTGGTAGGGCGGCATCACCATGACCATCGCGGCGCCCGCGCTCTGCGCCCGCCGGGACCGCTCGGCGCAGACCCGGGAGCTGAAGTGCGTCGTCGTGACGATGACGGGCACGCGCCCGGCCACGTGATCGAGAATGGTTTTCGTCAGCAGCTCGCGCTCGTCGTCGGCGAGCACGAACTGCTCCGAGAAGTTCGCGAGGATCGCGAGCCCGTTCGAACCGGCATCGATCATGAAGTCGATGCATCGCTTCTGGCTGGCGATGTCCAGCTCGCCCTCGTCGGTGAACGTCGTCGGTACCACCGGAAACACGCCCTTGAACCGCGCCGTCTCGAAGATGCTCATCGTCACCCCCTACGCCAGAACCGAGCGAATGCGTACCGCGACGTTCCCTATTTCCTGCCGCGCACCTTGTCGATCTCGGCGTACATCTCCTTCACCAGCCCTTCGCCGGCCTCCTTGACGAACTTGTCGGTCACCGGCTTCACCTTCTCGCGCATCCGGGCGATCTCCTGCGCGGGAATCTCGGTGACCGTCATGCCCTTGCTCTTCACCAGTTCGACGGACTTTTCGTTCGCTTCCCTGGACACCTTGCGCTCGTACGCGCCGGCCTCCTTCGCCGCGGCCTGGACGATCGTGCGCTCATCGTTCGAGAGCCGGTCCCACGTCTTCCGGCTGAAGATGACGACCAGCGGATTGTAGACGTGACGCGTCGTCGAGGCGAACTTCTGCACCTCGTAGAACTTGCTCGCTTCGATCGAGGCGAAAGGATTTTCCTGTCCGTCGACCGTCCGGGTCTCCAGCGCCGTGTACAGCTCCGGGAAGCCCATGGGCACCGCGTTCGCACCGAGCGCGTTGAACATCTCGATGAAGATGGGAATCTGGATGACGCGGATCTTCAATCCCTGGATGTCCTCCAGCTTCGCGACCGGCCTTCTGCTGTTGGTCAGGTTGCGGAAGCCGTGATCCCAGTAGCCGAGCCCGATCAGCCCCTTCTCGGGAAGCCTCTCGAGCAGCTTTTGGCCGACCGGCCCGTCGAGCACGGCGTCGACCTCCTTGTAATCGGTGAAGAGGAACGGGAGATCCAGCGCCCCGAACTCCTTGGCCAGTCCGACGAGCAGCCCCGGGCTCACCATCGTCATGTCGATGGTGCCGCCCTGCAGCGACGAGATGACCTGGGCATCCCCGCCGAGGGTTCCGCCGCCGAACACTCCGACCTTGATCTTGCCGCCGCTCTTCTGGGTGACGAGCTCCGCGAACTTCTGCGCGCCCGCGCCATGCGGATGCTCCTTCACTTGCACGAACGCCACGCGCAGGTTCCGTTCCTTGGCGTCCTGCGCTTGCGCCAGGCCAGAGAACAGCAGCGCACCGGTTGCAAACAGGCTCCCGACAATGCATTTCGGGCTGCGGGTCATGAGAGTCCTCCTTCCATGGGCTCGCGTAGGTACGTGGACCGATCGTTCCGGTTCAGGTGATGACGGAGATCTGCCAGGGCACGAACTCGTTCTGCCCGTAGCCGTGCAGCTCGCTTTTCGATTTCTTCCCGGAAGCGCAATCGAGCATCATCTGGAAAAAGCGCTCGCCGACCTCCTGGATGCTCGTCGTGCCGTCGATGATCTCGCCGCAGTTGATGTCCATGTCGTCCTGCTGGCGCTCCCACAGGGCGGTGTTGGTGGCGAGCTTGAGCGACGGCGAGGGTTGGCAGCCGTAAGCCGAGCCGCGCCCGGTAGTGAAGCAGATCATATTCGCTCCTCCCGCCACCTGCCCGGTTGCGGAGATCGGGTCATAGCCCGGCGTATCCATGAACACGAAACCCTTGGCCGTGACGGGCTCGGCGTACTCGTAAACGTCGACCATGTTGGTGGTGCCGGCCTTCGTCACCCCGCCGAGCGATTTTTCGAGCACGGTCGTCAGTCCGCCCGCCTTGTTCCCGGCCGAAGGGTTGTTGTTCAGCTCCGCGTTGTTGCGCTCGCAAAACTGTTCCCACCAGTGGATGCGCTTGATCAGCTTTTCACCTACCTCGCGCGACACGGCACGGCGGGTCAGCAGGTGCTCGGCACCGAAGATCTCGGGCGTCTCGGAGAGAATCGCCGTCCCGCCGTGGCGGACCAGCAGGTCCACCGCTGCGCCCAGCGCAGGGTTGGCGGTGATGCCGGAGTAGCCGTCCGAGCCCCCGCACTGAAGTCCGACCGTGAGATGGGCCGCCGGCACGCTCTGCCGCCTGGTGTCGTTCGCCTGCGGCAGCATGGACGTGATCAACTCGATGCCGTGCGCGATGGTCTTCAGCGTGCCGCCCGTGTCCTGGATGGTGAAGGCGCGCAGCTGCGCGCGCTCGGTCAAGCCGTGCGACTGGAGCACGCCGCCGATCTGATTGGTCTCGCAGCCGAGGCCGATGAAGAGGATCGACGCGAAGTTGGGATGCCGCGCGTAGCCGGCGAGCGTCCGCCGCAACACGACGAGGCCCTCGCCTTCCGGATCCACGGCACAGCCGGTCCAGTGGGTCAAAGCGACCACTCCGTCGACGTTCGGGTAGCCGGCGAGCGCCTCGGGGTGAATATCACGACGGAAGTGGTCGGCAATCGCACGCGCCACGGTGGCCGAGCAGTTGACGCTGGTCAGGATGCCGATGAAGTTGCGCGTCGCGACGCGCCCATCCGGGCGGACGAAGCCCATGAAGGATGCCGGCTCGGCGAAATACTCGGTCGGCTTGGCGTCGGCGCAGTACGCATAGTCGCGCGCGAACTCCGCCATCGCGAGATTCTGGACATGCACATGCTGGCCCGGTTCGATGTCCCGCTTTGCGGTACCGATGATCTGGTTGTAGCGATGCACCGGACGACCGGAAGCGATGCGCCGCGTGGCGATCTTGTGGCCGGGTGGAACGAGCCCGGCGACGACGAAACCCTCGTCCGGAACACGCGTGCCGCCGACCAGCTGCTGGCGCGCGATCACGACGTCATCGGCCGGATGGAGTCGAATCACCGGGGAAGGCGCGTGCATGCCCTGCTCGTCGACGTGCGCCTGCTCCCAGGACCTCTCTTCATACAGATGCATGGCGTTTCCTCTCCTCGAACGGACGCGGCCGCGAGACGCGTCGACGGGGCCCCGGGACTACTTCGCCCGGCGCGATTTCTCGAGCTCCGCGTACAGCTCCTTCGTCAGCGCGTCGCCGGCCTGGTTCGTGTACTTGTCGGTCACCGGCTTCAGTCTATCGCGCATGCGGGCTCTTTCCTGCGGCGAGATCTCCGTGATCGTCATGCCTTTGCTCTTCAGGCTCTCGAGCACCTTCGCGTCCATGTCCCTGGCGGCCTTGCGCTGGTATGACTTCGCCTCGTTCGCGGCATCGATCAGGATCTTGCGCTCGTCGCCCGAGAGCTGATCCCACGCCTTCTTGCTGAAGAACAGGATGATGGCGTTGTAGACGTGACGCGTGGTGGACAGGTACTTCTGGATCTCGTTGAACTTGCTGGCCTCGATCGAGATGTTGGGATTCTCCTGGCCGTCGACGGCTTTCGACTCGAGCGCCGTGTAAAGCTCGGGCAGGGGCATCGGCACGGCGTTCGCGCCCAGCGCGTTGAACATGTCGATATAGAGCGGCACCTGGATCGTCCGGATCTTGAGCCCGTCGATGTCCTCCAGTTTGGCGATGGGCCGCCTGCTGTTGGTCAGATTCCGGTAGCCGTGCTCCCAGTACGCGAGTCCGACCAGACCCTTTTCCGGCAGCTTGTCCATGAGCTTCTTTCCGAACGGCCCGTCGAAGATCGCGTCGGCCTCCTTTACGTCGTTGAACAGGAACGGGAGGTCCAGTATGGCGTAGTCCTTGACGGCGCCGACGACGAGCGCCGTGCCCATCATGGCCATTTCAATGGTTCCGCCCTGGACGGAAGAGAAGGTTTGAACATCGCCCCCGAGGGTCCCCCCCGGGAAGAGGCGGATCTTCATCTTGCCGCCGCTCTTCTCGCTGACGAGGTCGGCGAACTTCTGCGCGCCGACCCCCCAGTGACTGTCCAGGGGCTGCACGAACGAGAACTTGATGCTGCGGTCCTTGACGTCGGCGGCGTGGGCGGGCGCGAACGCCGCCGCAGCCAGAGCGCCAGCGAGCGCGAGGTGCACGAAGCGGGTTTCGGAGGTCAGGCTGAACATCAGTGTTCTCCTTTGGCGCGAGAGGTGGATGGCGTCGGGCGCGCCAGCGCGTGCGCCACAACCGACGGTCCCGGCCGCGGGTTCGCAGCAGGAATGCCGGGAAAGGCCTTGCAAGAGTTGCTGGCGTGTAGCGGTGCACATTGCCCAGCGCCTCGGGCGACGATGCGGCTGACGCCCGACGATGGCGGTTTCGCGACCGCACGGACGGCCCTCCTCCTCTATTCGGAGAATGTTCCCGACGCGCCATCCCCCCTGTCTTGGAGAATGTTGCGCCCGTGCCCGGCGGGATTCCAACCCCGCCCCGGGGTATGCCCCGTCGAATCCTCGCGATGCTCGTGGCCTGGGGCACCGGCCGATTGGGTCACTGAAACCCCAGCGGTGCCGCGTCATCGGGCTTCTGCCGGCCCATCGCCCACGCGACGGCAAAGCCCGCCAGGAAGCCGCCGATGTGTGCACCATGCGCGACCCCGCCTCCGTCCGCACTCGCAAAGAGGAAGGGCACCAGATTGTCGAAGATGAGATACGCCCACAGCACGAGGCTTGCCGGAAGCATCGTCGTCCCGACGTAGAACGGGAACAGGAAGATGAAGACCTTTACATAGTGGTGCGGGAACCAGCGGAGGTAGAAGCCGAGCACGCCCGAGATCGCTCCCGAGGCACCGATCATCGGGATCCCGGAGTTCAGGTTGAACACGGTCTGGAACGCGGTCGCCGCGACCCCCGTCAGCAGGTAGGCGACGAGAAAGCCGATCGGACCCAGGCGGTCCTCGACGTTGTTGCCGTAGATCCACAGGTACAGCATGTTCCCGAGGAGGTGCAGGAACCCGCCGTGCAGGAACATGGAGGCGAAGAGGTCCGTCACGCTCATCGCCGCGGGGCGGAAGCCCCTTTCGAATACCAGGAGGTCGTACTCGGTAAGGCTGCGCGCGACGTCGCTCGGGCGAACGCCGGGCGGCAGCTGCCGCGCGAGGACGGAGATGTACTCGGCGACGCGCGGGTCGGCCGGGTTTGCGGGCTGCGCCGACAGCGGGAGCGTGACGAGCAAGTACACCGCGACGTTCACGACGATCAGGACGAGCGTCATCCAATGCAGCCCGCGCGGATTGGGATAGTCGCCGATCGGCAGGAACATGATTCGGATCCGTCGAGGAGCCGCGATGGTAGCGTGGCCCGCCGATCGCAGGCGGAAGGCAAACTGCTTTGCCGCCCTCCGCCAAAGACACCTCCAGGCGGTCCGGGCATGCCCACCGAGCGACTGGCAGAGAAGACCAACGCCGAGTGACTGGCGTTCTTCGATCGAGACGTGGCCATCGCCGTGGTAAATTCGCTGGGGAACTGACGCGCGATCCGTACCTGCGGTCCCCGATTTTGCCCGTGAGGGTCAACCGCAGGAGTCACGTGAACCAAAGCCCATGTCCCAATCCCTTCAGCGTCTGCTCGAGAACAACCGCAGATGGGCGCAGCTCGAGACGGAGCGGGATCCCGCCTACTTCGAGCGGCTCCTTCGACAGCAGAATCCCGAGTACCTGTGGATCGGGTGCTCGGACAGCCGAGTCCCAGCCAATCAGATCACCGGCCTCGCGCCGGGCGAGGTGTTCGTCCACCGGAACGTCGGCAACGTCGTCGTCCATACCGATCTGAACTGCCTGACCGTTATCGACTTCGCGGTAGATCTGCTGCGGGTCAAGCACATCATCGTAGTGGGGCACTACGGCTGCAGCGGCGTGAAGCGCGCGCTACACCGGAGCACCGGCGGGCTGGCAGACAACTGGCTGCGTCACGTTCAGGACGTGCACAGGAAGCACCAGGCGTTGGTCGACTCGGCATCCGACGAGGGCAACAGGCTCGCCATGCTATGCGAGCTGAACGTGCTCGAGCAGGCGGCGAATGTATGCCGGACCTCCGTTGTCCAGGACGCCTGGCGGAAGGGACTTTCGATCGGCGTCCATGGCTGGATCTACTCGCTGCGCGATGGGCTGCTGGTCGATCTCGGGTTCTCGTGCACGCGAGATGAACAGATCCTTTCCGCGTGCGCCGCTGCAGCGGAACAGGTCGGACAGCGATACGCGCCGCCTCCTGGCGTGGCACCTGCCGCGCGTTGAGCCCGCGCCCGGCGCGAGATGCCTTGAATGACTGGCGCGCCCGGCAGGATTTGAACCCACGATCCCCTGGTTCGTAGGTTGTAGTTCAGCAGCTTGCTAATCAGCTACTTGCAGCGCCTGCCGATCTCGAAACCAATCTATCCCAGCCACAGTTTGGTCACACCCCATCTGACTTGGTCACAAACGGGGCACGACCGGCGAATCGGGCTCTAGCTCGCTCAACGGCTGGATCCGACCCGCTGGCGAGCGGGGAACGGCATTACGCCTCGGTTCCTAAAGCGTGCCTTCGAACCAGATTCGGGAGTTCACCGCGTAATCACAAGACCCGGTAAATCTCCCCAGCAGCTTGTCCCGGAAACCACATGCGGCTCGAGATCCTTGCTCCATTGCTTATGCGCTGCAATCGTAGCCAGTTTTTCCCAAGCCTGGTTAAGCTCACTGAGGTCCTTAACAAGATGTTCCGACTGAATGGTTGCCTCCAGCGCGCCGATCGAGCCGGTAAGCAACCGCGTCTTGTCGGCGCTAAACCCAACCTGCGGCGCAATCTCCCGTAACCATCGCTGCATCAGGTCGATCACATTCTGTTTGTATCCGAACTTCGCATCGATGCTCCAACGAGCGACCATCATAGTTGACCTTCTCGAATTCCTGCCGATGTCCGCGCGCTAAGCTTGCGGTGCGTAAATCTCATAAATGGTGACGCTAGGGCGATCCTTCATGCTGCTCTTGAGCGCGTCCTTGACCCGAAGCGCCGCTACGCCGCTCACGGCTTCCGCGTCCTTGCGCGTTTGCCACACGCTGAAGCTTCCGTACCGGTTGGCGGCATCGTCGCGGAGGAATGCGAGACTCACAAAACCCGGCAGGCGGCGAACAATGGGACCGTGCTCATCGGCGAGGCGCTCGGTCGCTGGCCCGTTGCCAGGCTCCAGCGAGAATGTGACGAGTCGTGCAAACATGATGTCTCCTCATGGAAGGTGGGGCAACTTGATGCGAGAAGCGCTTTCAGCGATCCCCGCTCCGGGCGATCAGAAGATCGCCTTCAGCATCGCTTTCATCTCCGCCTTTGCGAAATCGCGTAGCACGGCCGCGCTCCCTGTCCGCGCGAGGGCGTCGATGGCAGGACTGTTGGCTCGAGGGTGGAGGGGTGAAGCGCGCTCGACTGCGCTTCAGGCGCGCCCAAGGGCTTGTTGCGTGTGGCTTCCTCGTCGGCGACCCATGAAGCGCGCGCCGGGCAGGAAGCTCACTGTGCGCTGATTCCCGGAAGATCGCAAGGCAAGGAGCTGTTCGCGTCGAGCCGTGGAGGCGAGCCGCGCAAATTGAGGGATCACGCGGTCGGTCGATTCTTATGCGCGGTTGGTGGGGCCGTTTTTCATCGACCGTCTGCTTGTGTTAGGGGTTGTCCAACGCCTGCCCTCTGACTGGTGCAGCGCGCATATCAGCGTGCCGCGCCGGGCAGGCGTCGAACAACCCTTAACAACTGGCGTCCCTCGGCCAAGAGGGTCGGTTTAGCCCGTCGCCGCGAACTCGTCGCGAGTCTCGTGCAATTTGTCGAAGCCGATCTCAAAAATCGCTCGACGCGGCGTGCGATTTCGAGTCGCATCATGGCTCGTTGGCGGAGGTGCCGATCGAGCTGCGGCGGAGCGACTGTTTCTTGCGCCAGCCAATCTGAAGCGGACTAGATATGACCTCGAAAGCACCGTTGGTGAGCATTGGGATGCCGGTACGGAACGGCGAGGAATACTTGAGCGAGGCGCTCGATTCCCTGCTGGGCCAAACGTTCACGGACTTCGAGCTCATCCTTTCGGATAACGGCTCTGAGGACGCAACGCCGGAAATCTGCAAGGCGTATGCCGCGAGGGATTCGCGGGTCCACTATCATCGATTTGAACAGGATGTGGGAGCGGCCCGGAACTACAACCACACCTTCAACCGGGCGCGAGGGCGCTATTTCAAATGGGCCGCCCATGACGACGTCTGTCTGCCTGAGTTTCTCAGCCGGTGTCTTTCGGTGTTCAACACCGCCCCTGCTTCCGTGGTGTTGGTGTATGCGAGGACCGAGTTGATCGGCGCCCGCCGTGAGCCGCTCGGCTATGATCCAGTCTGTCTTGGCATGGAAGACCCAAGAGCGCATCGGCGACTGGCCCATTACCTGGAGCACGTTCGTTTTGCCAACGCGGTAATGGGATTGATTCGGTCTGACGTGCTTCGGAAAACGCGCGTGCACGACACGTTCATCAGCGCCGACCTCGTGCTGATGGGTGAGTTGCAGATGCTGGGCGCTTTCCGAGAGGTCCCGGAAGTGCTGTTTCGACGGCGATTGCACGTGGGACAGTCACGGCAGGCGAACGTGGACCGCAGAGACCTACAGGCTTGGTTCGACCCGACGACCCGGAATCGGATGCTCTGGGTGCCGGTCGACGTCCTTCTGACCCTGGAATACGCCCGTTCGGCCATGCGCATCCCGACTCGTTTGCGGGACAGGCTGCTGTGCCTGATGACGGTAATGCGGAAGCGCTTGTGGAAGGAGAACATTCACCCGCGCTTGAGGCGGTTTACGGGCAAGCCACCACCGAGCGGTGCACCTCGCCACGAGACGGATGCAGCCCATCCGGCAGATCGGAGCAATCGGCATGATGGCGAGGCGGCGGGGCAGCGGACATTGAACTGAGGTCACTCGGAAGACCGAACCATGTGATCGCAGGAGTATGGTCACGGGCGATGTCCTATTTTGCGGCGAAACTTACTCTGGAAGGGCGAGCCGGCGGCGTGGACGATCGAGGCCGAGACGCGCGTGGAGGGGCCGCTCAGGGGCGCGATTCCAGACCACGCGCGCCGGATACCTCTTCACCCCAATCCCAACTGAAGGAAGGAGACTGGAACGGCGATGGTTCGCACGCTTGCTGTCCTGACCCTGCTGGCTTCCGCGCCGGCGGCGGTCCTCGCGCAGGAGACGCATCCCCGCATGTACCTGGACTCCGGAGAGATCGCTGCGATCAAGGCGCAGGTCCAGGCGGGCGCCGCCCCTTGGAAGGCCGCCTACGAGCGCATGATCTCCGACGCCAACGCGGCCCTCTCGCAGGGCGCGCTCAGCGTGACCTTCGGCGGCAAGGCCCCCTCCTCGGGAGACTCCCACGACTACTGGACCGAGGCGCCCTACCTGGGGACGGGCGACGGCGTCATCAACCCCGCCCAGGACCGGACCGACTACACGGCGGCGAACGCCCTGAGCAGGGCAGTGCGGAATCTAGGGCTCGCCTACACCTTCACGGGAGAAGCGCGCTACGCTGACAAGGCGGCCGCGCTCCTCAACGCCTGGATGGTGAACCCGCAGACCCGGATGAACCCGAGGTTCACCAACGGCCAGTCTCGCATCGAGCTGTGCATCACGATGCCCGGAGCTTTCTACGGCGCGGACCTGATTTGGCATGCCCCAAGTTGGAGCGCGGCCGACCGGGCAGCAGTCTCCTCCTGGGCGCGCGCGTTCGGTGCGAGCGCCCGGAACTGGACCGGGACGAACAACTTTGAGAACTGGCGCCACGTCCTGTTAGCTTCGGCGGGCGTGGCGGGCGAGGATCCCTCGCTCCGGCAGGAGGCGTTCGATGGCTGGAAGAATTTCCTGCCCGGCGCAATGGCCGCGGATGGGCGGCTGGTCCACGAGACCGGTCGCACGAAGTCGCTCGACTACTCGACCTACGCGCTCAACGCGATGGTCCAGGCGGCCGAGATCGCCCGGCACTTCGGCGTGGACCTCTATTCGTACCGACTCTCCGACGGCCGAGGGCTGAGAAGACGCTGGACTATCACGCCCCCTTCGTAACCAATCCGTCCTCCTGGACCTATCAGCAGATCGCGCGGTACACAGGGGACAACAGCGCAGTGTACGAGGTAGCCTACCTCTGGAAGCAGAAGCCCTTGTATCTGGCCGCCATCAACCGCAGCGGCCGTCCCATGAACGAGGGCCGCGTGATGGGTCCGACGACGCTCACTCATGCCTCCGGTGCTTATCTCTTCGACTTCATGAGCTTAGGAAAATCAAACACTGTTGTCGTCAGCAGTGACGTTCGTCAGTGAGTTTTCGCGGAGGAACTCGACGAGCTTGGTGGCCGCCTCATCGGACATCGCGGTTACTGTTATGCCAGGCGCAACTTACGCCGCCGTAGACTTGGAAAAGTTCTCTGCACCCTTGCGAGCCGTGGTCGCGCTCAACCGCTCCGGGCCTGTTCAGGCGCACTGGGCTGCACGGCGAACGATGTTTCGAGCAAGAGGCCGCTCAGCTTCTCTCTCGCTACAATCGCAAATGCCGCGTCAAAACGCTCAGAGCAGCGCCGATTGAGTATTTGCGGAGCACACCGCACCTCGAGCGGCGTATGCGGGCGCTTGAGCGCGTGAGCGGCGGACCAGTGCTCGTGACGTTCCGTCATTGATTCTCTGTCCCGCGCGCTCTCTCCCGTGGACCCGGAGCGGGCAATTCACAGCGCGCTTCTCCCTGGGCGCCGTTTCTGTCTTTCTTCCTCAGGTCCGATTCACGGTGTTCTTGCCCGTTCAAGCCGGAGCATGGCGCACGTACTCGGCGGTTTCCGCATCGGCGGGGAAGAACGATTCGATGGCAAGCTCCGAGAGCGTGATGTCGACCGGTGTGCCGAAGACGGTGGTCGTGCTGAAGAAAGAAAGGACGCGGGCGGGTTTGCCAATCTTGAATGGCACCGCCACCGCATACTCGACCGGACCTTCGACCGGCGGCACGGCATACGCCGAGACCTCCCGCATAAGTGCGGCGAGGACCGGGTCCGCGGTGAGATCGATCTGGCGGCGCAGCCGCGCAAGCAGATGGGCGCGCCACTCCGCCAGGTTTGCGATCCGCGGCGCGAGCCCCGCGGGGTGCAGGCTCAGGCGCAAGACATTGATCGGCGGTTGCAGGAGTTCGGCGGCCACACCGGCGTACAACTCGGGAAGCGCGCGGTTCGCGGCGACGATCTGCCAGTGCCGGTCGAGCGCGAAGGCGGGGAAGGGTTTCTGCGCCTCGAGCACCAGATCGACCGCGCGGCGCGCCGCCTGCAGCTCGGTATCCCCCAGGGACCTCTCCGGAAATATCAGCGCGAACCCTGCTGAAAGAAGGAGTGCGTTGCGCTCCCGCAGCGGGATTTCGAGCTCCTCGCTCAGGTGCAGGAGCATTTCTCGGCTTGGTTGCGAGCGTCCGGTTTCGACGAAGCTCAAGTGGCGGGGCGAGATCTCGGCCTCGAGCGCAAGGCCGAGCTGGGTCATCCGCCGGCCTGGCGCCCGTCGCGCAGAAGCTCCCCAACGGGTTTGGTGGATTGCAGCATGGCGCGACGATAGCGAACCCGAGGCGGCGATCCAATTACCTCGGACGTAATCGACAACGGTTGATGATGCGTGGAGTATGCGGCTCGCTTCTCGTTCTTTCGTCAACCACTGGAGGTTCACATGACTGCCATCACTGCTTCGATCGACCGTTCCACGTTCGTGCGCCGGGTGCTCTTTGTCGATGCCGCGACCTGCGTCGCGATGGGCTGCTGCTGTCGCTCGCCTCGGGCGTGCTCTCGCCGCTGCTCGGGCTGCCTGGCACCCTGCTCGAGTACGCCGGCTTGAGCCTGTTTCCGATCGCTGTGTTCATGGCTTGGGTTGCGGCGCGTACGACGCTGTCGCGGCCGGGCGTCTGGATCGTCATTGCCGGCAACGCGCTTTGGGTCGCGGGAAGCATCGCTCTTCTGATCAGTGGCGCAGTGTCGCCGACCCTACTTGGTCACGTGTTCGTCATCGCGCAGGCTGTCACCGTCGTGCTGCTCGCCGAGCTCGAGTACATCGGCCTGCGCAAGGCGTGGACGTAGATCGACATCGAGGTGACCGCCGTTTAGCGGCTTCGGCATGCGGGATGCCGGCATGACTTTCCGCTCCCTGCTGCTGCTCGTTCTGCTGATCCTGACGCTGGTGCTCGACGGTACCGCGGCGGCGACTTCCCCGACCGGCCTAAGGGGATGCACCGGTCGACTTACGACCGGCGGCGAGGGCGCTGTGAGGCCTACGAGCGCCCGGTGTTTGCAACCATCGAGCGCCTGCTCGCCCTTCTCAATGAGGCAGAAGCGAGCGGGCGTTTGCCGCGCCCTGTCTGACCCTACGAAGATACTCTCGGCGACGAGGACCCTGTGAGGGCTTACCAGTCGCCCGTGTTTGCGCGCTCCGTCTCACTTGGGCTTGACGTACTTCGCCAGTTCCGGAAAGGCCCCCGCGGCCAATTCGTCCAGCAGCGGCTTCACCGTGTCCAGCGTGATGACCTGCTGCCCGGCAACTTGGGCCAGGCGCTCGCCTGTCGCCACCCGGACTCTCATCCCAAGCAGCTCGCCCGTGACGCTGTCCGTTCCCTCAACCTCGCTCACGATGAACGCCCGTTGCGGCGTACCCGTCGCGGCCCTTGCGGCCATGGTCGCCACTAAGGCGATGGGGACGTACTGGTAGGGCTTGAGGCCCTCGGCTTGCGCCGCGACGCCACTAAAAGCGACGCGAATCCGCAGGACGCCGGGCCCGGCACGATCGACCACCCTGAATCGCTGGCTGACTGACCGCTTAAATGTGTCGTTGGAGTAGGCGAGCATTTGTTGCAGCGTCTCGGCGCTCACCTGCTGGCTCGGCCTTGGCTCGGGGTAGAAGACGAGCGGATCGAGCAGTACCGCATCGTAGTTGGCGGGCGTGAGCTTGGGACTCGCCCAGGCGCGAATGGTCCTACCCTGGGCGTCCCGGGTCTCCAGCAGATCGTGAGTAATCCCTTAGGAAGCCCGAACCCTCGGTGACATCGGTCCCAGTCGCACATGCTCCCAGGATCACTGCGAGGAGAACGACACCCACATTGCCTGCGATCGATTTCTTCACGATCTACTTCCTCGTCGTCGTTAGACTGCGGCCATAGGCGGAGTCCCGTTCGGCGCCGTTTGCGGCGGCTCGAAGGGCACCACGCGACGGTATCACAACGTATCAGAGCCGAATGACCGCTGGCCCGATCAGCGACAGTCAACCGAACGTCAAGTCGACCCTGAGGCGACAGTGGGCGTCGCGGAAAGCAGACGTCAAACCCCGGAACCACCGGCAGCATTGAAGCGAAGCCGAGAAGCTGAGGTGCAACTGATGATGGTCGGGCTCATGTGCGAACGCGCTCGGCCGCGCTGGCGACGGCGGGTCGCCATCGCCGCCGTGGTCGCTGCGCTGCTGCTCAGCGCCGCCGCCGCCCTCCCGCTGCTCGTCGACAGCGCTGCGGTCCAGCGCGCCGTCGAGCGGCGGATCTCGGCGCTCGCCGGCGGCGAAGTGCGCTACGAATCGCTCGCGGTGCGCTTGTTCCCGCAGCCGCGCGGCGTGATCCACGGTGCCACCGTCTCCATCCCCGGCGCGCTCGACGGCCGGGCCGCGACGTTCGATGTCCAGCTCGCGCTGCTCCCCTTGTTTGCCGGGAACGTCCGCCCGACGGCGATCCGCATCGAGCAGCCCGCATTCGCGGTACGGATCGAGCCCGGCGGCGGAGACGCAGGCGATCCGTTCGCCGCCTACCGCGCCGCGCTCGGTCCGATCGCCGATGCGCTGGTGCGCGAAGCGCAGGGGATGTCGATCGAGATCGTGGGCGGCAAGCTCGACCTCGCGTACGCCGGGCGGCGGCTCGTGTCCTTTTCGGACCTGTCGGCTCGCGCCGACGTGTCGGCAGCGGCGATCGACGCGAGCGTGAGCTCCGCGGCGGATCTGTGGCGCGCGGCCGAGGGCCGCCTGACGATCGCGCCGGGCTCGCTCGCGGCCTCCGCAAAGCTGCAGGTGACCGGCCTGCAGGCGGGCGAGGTGCTCGAGACGCTCCTTGCGGAGAGCGCGCTCGTCGTGCGATCCGGCGCGATCGACGCGAACGTCGAGGCGACGACCGATGGTCGCGGCTCGGCCCGCGCCGGTCTCACCGCGTCGTCGCCCCGGCTCGTCGTCGAGCGCGGTGCACGGACGCTCGACCTGGGGGCGATCCGGATCGCCGCGGATGCTGCGCGCGATGGACAGGCGCTGACGCTCGCGCTGCGCGGCTTCCAGGTCGGCAACCTCCTGCCGCAGGCCACGGGCTCGCTGCGCGCGAAGCCCGACGGCACGGCGCCGGTGGTCGAGCTGCAGGTGCCGGCGTTGGACCTCGCGCGGCTGCGTGCTGCCGCACTGGCGCTCGCGGAGGACCTCGACGCGGTGCGCACAGCGACGGGCGTGGTCACTGCCGGCACGGCGCGGGAGCTCACACTCACCGCGGCGGGGAACGACCTTGCCGCGCTCGCGGACCTGCGAGCGCTCCGGGCCGAGGCACGGCTCGAGGGGGCCGGGCTCGCCCTCCCAGCAGGGATCGCGGTCCGGAACGGCGCCGGCCGTCTGGCACTCGCTGACGGCGCGCTGCGGGGAAGCGAGCTCGACGGCGCGATCGGTAATTCGCGGTTCAGGGCAGGCGAGCTGGCGCTCGAGTTCGTACCCGCTGTCGCGCTGCACAGTCTGCGCGCGGCAGTCGACGCCGATCTCGCCGAGACCCTGGCAATCACGCGCCGCCTGCTCGGACGCGAGGGCGAGGCCGCGCTTCGCGACATCGAATCACTGCAAGGCCGGGCGTCGGGGCGCTTCGCGTACGAGGCCCGTCGGCACGCTCCGCACTTTACGGTGGACGTCGCGAAGATGGCGGCCACGGGACGCTACCGCGGCGTGCCGTTCCCGCTCGGGGTGAGCCAGGGCGAGCTCAGCTACGCCGGCGACCGCCTCCGAGTGCGCGGCCTCGCCGGCAGCGCCGGCCGCTCGCGGGTTCAGGGCGGTGAGGCGGAGCTCGCGCTCGGCGGCGCGCTGGTGGTGCGCTCGGCGAGCGGCGACTTCGCCCTTGCCCTCGATGAGCTCTACCCCTGGCTTGCTTCGCTCGGAGGCCTGCGGTCGGCGCTGGAGGACGTGAAGAGCGTGACCGGGACTGCCGCAGTGCGCCTCGCGCAGTTGTCGGGCACTCTCGGCGCGCCCGGAGGGCTCGACTACGCGGCCGTCGTGCGGCCGCAGGAAATGCGCGTGAGCGTGACCGAGCTGCCCGCGCCGCTGACGCTCGCCGGCGGGGAAGCGACTGTCACGCCGCGCGCGCTGCGGCTCGACCGGCTCCGGGCGTCGCTGCTCGATGCGCGCGTCACTACGTCGGGAACGGTCCAAGACTATGGCTCGTCCGACCGCCGCATCGACCTCGCGCTCGAGGACGGCGCGGCCGGCCAGCAGGCCCTCGACTGGGCGCGCGCGCGTTGGCAGGTGCCGCCGAAGGCGATGCCCCGCGCGCCGCTCAGCCTGGCCGGCGGCCGGCTGAGGTGGCCCGCCGACGCGCCCGGTTCGCTCGCGGCGCAGGGAACCGTGGGCCTCACGGAGAAGGTGGACGCCGAGTTCGACCTCACGTGGCGTCCGGGCGAGCTCGACCTGCGGCGCCTCTCTCTCAAGGATGCGGACAGCGACGCCACCATCGCGCTGAAATGGAGGGCTGCGCACGCGGATCTCGCGTTCCGCGGCACGCTCGACGACCGCACGGTCGATCGGTTCCTCGCGCCGCTGCCCGAGGTGCAGGGCTCGCTCCGCGGCGACTTTCGCGCGTCGATCGACCTCGAGGCGCCGCGGCGCTCGACCGCGACCGGCACCCTCGAGGGCGAAGGGCTGGACGTGCTCGAACGGTGGGGCCTGCCCGTGATCATTGACCGCGTGCGGCTCGACGCCGCCGGCGACGCGGTGCGTGTCCGCGATACCGTCCTCCGCCTCGCCGGCGAGCGGTTCGCGCTGAGCGGCAGCGTGGAGCGCAAGCCGGAGACCTTCGCGATCGACGCGAAGGTGACCGCGGAGCGCCTGGATGCGAACCGGCTCCTCGATGGGCTCGGAGGTGACCGCCGGCCGACCGGCGCGGCCTGGGACCTGCCCGTCGAGGGCCGGGTCGCAATCACCGCCAAGGCGGTGGTCTTCGACGAGCGCGTGTTCCAGCCGGTCGTCGCAACCGTATCGCTCGCGCCGAACCGGGTCGTCGCGGAGGTGACCGACGCGCACCTCTGCGGCGTAGCGCTGTCGGTCACGGCCGCGGCCACGCCGGGCACGGTGACGCTGAACGGTCGCGGCCAGGCCCGCGGCCAGGATCTTGCGCAGGCGGCGGAGTGCCTCGCCAGGGAGAACCACGCGCTCACCGGTCGCTTCGACCTCGATCTGGACCTTGCCGCCAGCGGGGCGCCCGAGGCGCTGCTCGGCACGACACGCGGCAGCCTCCGCGTCGTGGCGCGCGACGGGCGGGTCGTGCGCGCGCCCGAGATAACCCGGATTCTCTCCCTCACCAGTGTGGCCGCGCTGCTGCGCAGTGGCCCCGAGGAACTGATGAAGGGCGGTCTCGAGTACGACCAGATCGTCTTGACCGGAACGCTCGCGGGCACCCGGCTCCGGGTCGAGAGCGTGACGTTCCACAGCCCCTCGCTCGGCATCGCGGGGAGCGGCGAGATCGGGTTGGAAGATCACACCGTCGCGATGCACGCCCTGGTGGCGCCGTTCTCGAACATCAACGCGCTGGCCCGGCACATTCCGATCGTGGGTGCCATGTTCACTCGCCTCGTCGGCATCCCGGTGAGCGTCACCGGGGACTTGCGCGACCCGACCGTGGTGCCGCTCAGGCCGGACGCCGTGGGACAGAGCCTCCTGAACCTGATGAGCGCAATCTTCAAGGCGCCGATCGAGCTGCTCGATCCTTTTCTCGGCTTGCGCCCGAGGAGCGAGCCCAAGCCTTGAGCCCTACCTCAAGGATGCCATGCTAGAGTCAAACGCGCCGAAGGAGCTGATCCTGCACTTCGTGCGCGACGTAGGCCGCGCCGATCTGGCCAAGGGCTTCGAGAACAACGCCAAGAGCGAGCTCCCGGCGCTCAAGGAGCGCATCGACTCGCTCAAGGAGTTGATGGCCGACATGGGCAAGGGTCAGCGACTCCGCTTCGCCTATAAGCCGGGCGCGGGAGCTCAGGTGGATGTTGAGAGCGCGGTCAAGGCGACGATCAAAGGGGATGATTTCGCGCGCGCGCTCGTCTCCATCTGGCTGGGTCCTCGCCCGCCGAACGCCGACCTGAAGACCGGGCTGCTCGGCGGCCAGTGCGGATGAGCCTGTCGCGGCGAAAGACTGCGAGTCGAGACCAAAGGAGGGACCCATGCGTGCCGATCGTGTGATCGTCTGCTTTCTCGCCGCCGTGGCGCTGGCCGGCTGCGCCAGCCGGCCGATCAACGAACCGATCGCCCAGGTCGACCCCAAGGCCGGTTATCGTCCGTACCTACTGCTCCCGAAGCGCCAGAACAACCACCTGCAGACGCTGTTCGTGCTGTCGTTCTCCGGGGGCGGCACCCGGGCGGCGGCGTTCTCATACGGCGTGCTGGAGGAGCTCCGCCGCACCGAGATCGTCGTCGACGGCAAGCGCCGCCGGCTGATCGACGAGGTCGACATGATCACCGGCGTGTCGGGCGGGAGCTTCACGGCGCTCGCGTACGCGCTCTACGGCGAGCGGCTGTTTTCCGAGTACGAGACACGGTTCCTCAAGCGCGACGTGGAAGGTACGCTGCTCGCGCGTAGCCTGAACCCGTTCAACTGGTCGAAGTTCATCGGCGGCAGCGCCGGTCGCTCGGAGCTCGCTGCCGACTACTACGACGAGATCCTGTTCGAGGGTGCGACGTTCGGCGACCTGCTCGACAAGCAGAGTCCGCTCGCGATCGCGACCGGGACCGACATCTCCAGTGGGTCGCGTCTCGCGTTCTTCCAGAACGACTTCGATCTGATCTGCTCCGATCTCAACAAGGTTCGCCTCGCGCGCGCGGCCGCCACGTCCTCAGCGGTCCCGGTCGTGCTGTCGGCGGTGACGTTCAACAACTACGGCGGCACCTGCGGCTTCCAGTATCCGGCCTGGGTGAAGGACGTCGAGAAACCCGAGGGCCGAGCCCGGCCGGCGGCGCGTGCGCTGCAGCGCTACCGCGAGATGCAGGAATTTCAGAACAGCAAGGATCGCCCGTACATCCACCTGGTCGACGGCGGCGTCGCGGACAACATCGGCGTGCGGGGCGTCCTGGAGGCGCTCGAGGAGCTCGCGGCGAGCGCGAAGTTCCAGGAGGAGGTCGGTTTCGGCGTCATCCGCAGGGTCGTGCTGATGGTGGTGAATGCCCGCTCGGCCCCGCGCACCGACTGGGATCGCAACGAGGCGCCGCCCGGCTCAATCGCTCAGATGCTGCAAGCCACAGGCGTGCCGATCGACCGGTACTCGTTCGAAACCGTCGAGCTCATGAAGGATCGCGCGGAGATCTACAAGTGGCGGCGCGAGTTGCTGGTCGCGCGGAAGCGTCTCGCTGGCGAGACCGAGGCACAGGCCGAAGCGAGCGTGCCGAAGATCAGCTTTGAGGTGCTCGATGTCAGCTTCGACGCGATTCCCGACGCGAAGGAGCGCCTGTACTTCATGAACCTGCCCACGAGCTTCGTGCTCCGGCCCGAGGAGGTCGACCGGCTGCGCGAGGTCGCCGGCCAGCTGCTGCGCGAGTCGGCGGAATTCGAGGCGATCGTGCGCGAGTTCGGTGGCACGCCGGCTCGATCAACCGATGGAGGATGAAGGCTTCGCCCGTAACGGCCGGGACGAAGCTCAAGAAGGACGGTGCGCCGCTCCACCGGATGGTCCGCCGATCTCCTCCGCGAAGTATCGACGGGATAGACGAGTCGGATGACCAGAGTCGGTCGTCTCGGAGCCACGATGCTCGCTGCGACGCTCTTTCTCGGTGCGCCCTCGGGGTCGCGCGCCCAAGTGATGGAGCCGCTCTCCTACACGAACGCGCCCATCGGGCTCAATTTCCTGATCGCGGGGTATGGTTATCTCTGGGGCGATGTCCTCACCGACCCATCGCTGCCGATAAAGGATGCCGACGCCAAGGTCCACACCGCCGTTCTCACGTACGCGCGGGTCCTGGATTTCTGGGGCCAGTCCGGCACGGTCGCGCTGCTCGCGCCCTATGCTTGGCTCTCGGCGAGCGGCGAGGTGGCGGGCCAGTCGAGGAGCGTTGACCGCTCCGGGCTGGGCGACATCACGCTGCGGGCGTCCGTCAACCTGTACGGCGCGCCGGCGCTCTCGCTGCAGGAGTTCCGCGACTATCGGCAGGACACGATCGTTGGGGTCAGCCTCTGGGTGACCGCGCCCACGGGGCGATACGATCCCGAGCGCCTGATCAACATCGGCACCAACCGCTGGTCGTTCAAGCCGGAGGTCGGGATCTCGAAGGCCTTGGGACGATGGACGCTGGAGGCCGCTGCGAGCGTCACCTTCTTCACCGACAACGACGAATTCCTGGGCACCAACGTGCGTGAGCAGAAACCGCTGTATGGCATCCAAGGACACGCGATCTACAATTTCAACCCGAGCCTCTGGGCGGCGCTGGACGCCACGTATTACACCGGCGGCCGCACCTCGGTGAACGGCGCGTTGAACAACGACCTGCAGGAGAACTCGCGCTGGGGCGCGACGCTCGCACACTCACTCGACAGGAACAACTCGATCAAGCTCTATTTCAACTCGGGGGTGACGGCGCGCACCGGAACCAATTTCAACGCGGTCGGTATCGCCTGGCAGTATCGCTGGGGCGCCGGGCTCTGACTCGATCGGAAGACAGGAATCGCGTATCTCGATGAAAGCCTGAGGGTATTCACGATGACGCGCCTCAGATCGATTCTGCTTTGCGCGGCCGGCAAGCGGCTGCGCTGGCTGGCGGCATTCGCGATCTTCCTGGTTACCGCGACAGCGCTCGGTCAAGAGCAAGCGCACCCACTCAAGCCTCCCGATCGCTCGAGTCCCCGCGCCGCACTGAAGACGTTTCTCGATTCCGGCGATGCGGTCGCCGCGTATCTGGCCCGGGATTACATTCCGTCTCCCTCGCGCGCGCGGTTCGACCACCTGGTTTCGCTCGGCGAGATCCTCCTGCAGTCTCTGGACTTGAGCGAGGTGCCGCCGGCGGCGCGCCAGAAGACGGGCCGGGCGGCGGCGGGGGCGTTGTACGGGATCCTGGGCAGGATCCCGCTGCCGCCTCTCGACGAGATCCCCGACGCCGGTCAGGTCAAGCAGTCCGCCGGTAAGGGGCCGACTCGCTGGACGATCCCGAATACCGAGATTGTCCTGGTTCGCGCGGAGAGCGGGCCGCGCAGCGGCGA
>CAVUSZ010000048.1:0-83014 GCA_963744255.1 uncultured beta proteobacterium | reverse complement strand
CCGTATGGCTCGCACCGTCACCATCCAGCCGAGCGGGAGCGTCATCACGGTGCCCGAGGGCGACACCATCCTCGCCGCGGCGCTGCGCGAGGGCTTTCATCTGCCGTACGGGTGCCGGAACGGCGCGTGCGGGTCCTGCAAGGGCAAGCTCGTCGCGGGCGAGATCGACTACGGCAAGTACCAGCACAGCGCGCTGTCCGAGGACGAGCGCGCGGCGGGCTAGGCGCTGTTCTGCCAGGCGAAGCCGCTCACCGACGTCACGATCGAAAGCCGGGAGATCGGCGCGGTCAAGGACATCGTCGTCAAGAAGCTGCCGTGCCGGGTGCACAGGCTGGAGCGCGTGACCGACGACGTGATGATCGTGCAGCTCAAGCTGCCGGCGAACGAACGGCTGCAGTTCCTCGCCGGCCAGTACATCGAGTTCCTCCTCAAGGACGGAGACGCGGCGCAGCTTCTCGATGGCCAACCCGCCGCACGACGACGAGCTCCTGCAGCTGCACGTGCGCCATGTCGCCGGCGGCTAGTTCACCGACCATGTGTTCAGGAAGATGAAGGAGCGCGACATCCTGCGCTTCGAAGGGCCGCTCGGCACGTTCTTCCTGCGCGAGAGCGAGAAGCCGATCGTGTTTGTCGCGTCCGGCACCGGCTTCGCGCCGATCAAGGCGATGATCGAGCCGGCGTTCAAGCGGGAGATCGCGCGGCCGATGACGCTCTACTGGGGCGGGCGCCGGCCGAAGGACCTGTACCTGAACGAGCTCGCGCGCAAGTGGGCGGCCGAGCATCCGGGCAGTTCAAGTACATGCCGGTGATCTCGGATGCGCTGCCCGAAGACCGCTGGACCGGCCGCACGGGCTTCGTGCATCGCGCGGTGATGGAAGACTTCGCGGACCTCTCCGGCGTACAGGTCTACGCGTGCGGCGTGCCGATCATGGTCGACTCGGCGCGGCGCGACTTCACCCACGAGCGAAGCTGCCCGAAGACGAGTTCTTCGCCGACACGTTCACCACGCAGGCCGACCTGGCGGCGGGCTGACCGCCGGATTCGCCCTTCCCGCACGCCGGGGTCAGGGGTGAAGCCCTGGATCCCGGCCCCGTATGAAAGTCCTCCGGGGCAGGCCCGCCGGGATGACGACTCGACGCCCGGCGTTGATCTCATCGCGGTCGATCGGCACCCTCGTGCGTTGTCCGTACGAGATCCCGGCTGGCCGGGAGTACCTTCGGGGTGGTGACCACCCGGACCCCACCACGCACCGAGCGGCTGATCTCCGCTCCGATCGTTCCGACGCTCGCGCGCCTCGCGGCGCCGGGACTCGTGCTGGTTGCGTTCCAGACCGCGGTCAGCGTCGGCGACACGCACTTCGTCGGGCGCCTCGGCACCGAGCCGCTCGCCGGCCTCGCGCTCGTCTTCCCGATGGTCATGCTGCTGCAGATGACGTCTGCCGGGGCGATGGGCGGCGGCGTCGCCTCGTCCATCGCGCGCGCGCTCGGCGCCCGGCGGCCCGACATGGCGCGCCGGCTCGCGGTGCACGCGGTCGTGCTCGCGACGGCCTTCGGCCTGGCGTTCACCGTGCTGATGCTCGCCGGCGGCCCCGCGCTCTATCGGCTCCTCGGCGGCCAGGAGACCGCGCTCCGCGAAGCGCTCGCCTACTCGAACGTCCTTTTTGCAGGCGCGGCGTTCGTGTGGTTCGCGAATACGTTTGCGGCCATCCTGCGCGGCAGCGGCAACATGCTCGTCCCGGCGGTCGTCCTCTCCGCCACGGCGACTCTGCACGTCCCGCTGAGCGGTGCGCTCGCGCTCGGCGCCGGTCCGTTCCCGCGCCTCGGCATCGCCGGCGTCGGCATCGCGTATCTCGTCAATTTCGGGCTCGCGGCGGTGCTGATGCTCGCGGCGATCTCGCGTCCCGGGAGCGGCCTGCGTCCGCGGCGGACCGATCTGCGCCTCGAGCGCCACCTGTTCGGGGAAATCCTGCGCGTGGGTGCGCTCTCGGTGGTCTCGTCGGTGCAGACCGTGCTCACCGCGGTGATCCTCACCGGCCTCGTCGCGGGCTTCGGCACCGCCGCGCTCGCCGGCTACGGCGTCGGCGTGCGACTGGAGCTGCTGCAGGTCCCGATCGTCTTCGCGATCGGTCAGGCGATGGTCGCGCTCGTGGGCACGAACATCGGCGCCGGACGATCCGAACGCGCGAAGCGGATCGCGTTCACCGGCGCCGCGATGGCGGCCTGCGTGTGCCTCGCGATCGGCCTCACGGTCGCGATTGCGCCGGACGCCTGGGTCGGGCTGTTTTCGGCGGACCCGGCAGTGCGCGCGGCGGGCGCGAGCTACCTGCGCACCGTCGGTCCGTTCTATCCGTTCCTCGGCATCGGCATCGCGCTCTATTTCGCCGCGCAAGGCGCGGGCAGGGTCCTCGGACCCGTGCTCGCCGGCACGGTGCGGCTCGCGGTCGTGCTCGCCGGCGGCATCGCCGCGGTGCGGCTGGGCGCGTCGTTCGGCGCGCTCTTCGCGATCATCGCCGGCGCAATGACGCTCTTCGGCGTGCTGACGATCTGGTTCGTCGCGCGCGCGGACTGGGCAGCGAAGCGTTTGGGCTAGAATCCGTCGCCATGGCGGTTCAGGGCATCTCGTGGGGCGGCGTGATTGCGCGCGTGGTGTTCGCCCTCGCGCTCGTGCTCGCCACCTACAATCCCAGCGGCCACTCCTTCTATCACTGGGCGATCGGGCCACCGCCGGGGATGACCGCTGTCAAGGCGTTTCTCGGCATCCTGCTGCTGATCGGATGGGTGATCTGCCTTCGCACCGCGTTCGTCGCGCTCGGCTGGCTCGGCCTGACCCTCGGCGTCGCGTTGCTCGGCACCGCGGTGTGGCTGCTCGTCGACATGAAGTTCGTCGATACCGCGACCCCCACGGCGCTCACCTGGATCGCGCTCGCGATCGTCGGCGTCGTGCTGGGGATCGGACTCTCGTGGTCGCTGATCCGGGCGCGGGCGACCGGCCAGATCGAGGTGCAGTAGCTTCAGGACGCTTCGCCGCCGAGATAGGCCTCGACGACCTTCGGGTCGTGGATCAGCTCGGCAGCGGCGCCGGACAGCGCGATCGTCCCGCTCTCCATCACGTATGCGCGGCGCGCGAGACCCAGCGCGGCGCGCGCGTTCTGCTCCACCAGCAGGCAGGTGACGCCCCCGGCGTTGATCTCCTG
Organism: uncultured beta proteobacterium; assembly: GCA_963744255.1. Classification (GTDB taxonomy): domain Bacteria; phylum Pseudomonadota; class Gammaproteobacteria; order Burkholderiales; family SG8-39; genus DATEDA01. The sequence goes on along the minus strand of CAVUSZ010000048.1, from coordinate 79,821 downwards.
GACGACCTCGAAGATGAGCCGCACGACGATCGGCGCGAGGCCCATGCTCGGCTCGTCGAGGAGCAGGAGCCTGGGCCGCGACATGATCGCGCGTCCGATAGCGAGCATCTGTTGCTCGCCGCCGGATAGCGTGCCGCCGGTCTGTGCGCGGCGCTCGCGCAACCGCGGAAAGAGCTCGAACACCCGGTCGCGGTCGGACTCGATCCCGCCGTCCGCGCGCGCATACGCCCCCATGGCGAGGTTCTCCTCGACGGTGAGCTGCGGGAACACCCCGCGTCCCTCCGGCACCATCACGAGCCCGGCGCGCACCCGCTCGAAGGCGCGCATCCCGGCGAGGTCGCGGCCGGCGTAACGCACCGCGCCCGGCGCGCATGGCATCAGCCCGGAGATCGCGCGCAACGTGGAGGACTTGCCCGCGCCGTTGGCGCCGATCAGGCAGACGAGTTCGCCCTCCTCGACCGCAAGGTCGATGCCTTTCACCGCCCGGATGCCGCCGTACCGGACCTCCAGATTCCTGACCTCCAGCAGCCTCATGGGGACGCGCGCCTCGCCCGGCACCCGATCGGCGCGCTCCCCCCCACAGGCGCCATCAGACTCGAGGCACGTCGTCATGGCGCGTGAGCGGTGCCGAGATAGGCCTCGATCACCTGCGGGTCGCGCTGCACCTCCGCCGGCAGCCCCTCGGCAATCCGCTCGCCGTGGTCGAGCACGAGCACGCGATCGCAGACACCCATCACCAGCCGCACGTCGTGCTCGATGAGCAGGATCGTGGCGCCGTCACGCCGGATGGCCTCGAGCAACCCTTTGAGCGCGCGGGTCTCCGAGGCGTTCATGCCGGCCGCCGGCTCGTCGAGCGTGAGCAGCTTGGGGTCGGTCGCGAGCGCGCGCGCGATCTCGAGCCGGCGCTGATCCCCGTAGGGCAGGCTCCCGGCCGGTGCGTTCGCGCGCGCGGCGATCCCAACGTAGTCGAGCAGCTCCCCGGCGCGGCGCTCGATCGCGCGCTCCTCCTCGGTCGCCGCGCGGTGGCGCAGGATCGCGCCGACCACGCCGGTGCGCGTGCGCACGTGGCGGCCGATCATGACGTTCTCGAGCGCCGACAGGTTGGCGAAGAGACGGATGTTCTGGAAGGTGCGCGCGATGCCGCGCGCGGTGACCTCGTGCGCCTTGAGGCCGGCAAGCGGCCGACCGTCGAAGATGAACCCGCCGGCGTCGGGCGCATAGATGCCGGTGAGGAGGTTGAACAGCGTCGTCTTGCCCGCGCCGTTGGGGCCGATCAGGCCGTAGATCGCGCCGCGCTCGATCGCGAAGCTGACGTCAGTGAGCGCCTGGATGCCGCCGAAGCGCTTCGAGACCCGGTCGGCTACGACCAGGCTCACGGCGTCGCGCCCCCGGTCCGCGCCGCCAGCTCGCGCTTGCGCACCGCCGACGGCCACAGTCCGCCGGGGCGCAGGATCATGATCAGCACCAGGGCGAACCCGAAGATCAGCATCCGGATCACCTCGGGTTCGATCAGCATGCGGCCGAAGAGTTGCCGCTGCAGCGGCTCGACGGTGAACCGCAGGATCTCCGGCACGAACGAGAGCAGCAGGGCGCCGAGGATCACGCCCCAGATATTGCCCATGCCGCCGAGCACCACCATCGCGAGCACCATGATCGACTCGACCAGCACGAAGCTCTCGGGGCTGATGAACGTCTGGATCGCGGAGAACAAGCCGCCCGCGACGCCGCCGAAGCAGGCTCCCATGGCGAACGCGAGCAGCTTCACGTTGGTGGTGTTGATGCCCATCGCGCGCGCGGCGACCTCGTCCTCGCGGATCGCCTCCCAGGCGCGGCCGATGCGCGAGTTTTGCAGCCGCACGTTGATGAAGATCACCACGATGACCAGCGCGAGCAGCAGGTAGTAGTACTTGATGGGGCCCGTGAACGCGAGGCTTCCGATCCGGTCGGTCACGCCGAAACTCACGCCGTCGATGCGCACCGGGTCGATGCGGGCGATCCCCCGCGGGCCGTTGGTGATGTTGACCGGCTGGTCGAGGTTGTTGAGGAAGATGCGGATGATCTCGCCGAAGCCGAGCGTCACGATCGCGAGATAGTCGCCGCGGAGCTTCAGCGTCGGCGCGCCGAGGAGGCAGCCGAAGAGCGCGGCGACGGCCGCCCCGATCGGCAGGATCGCCCAGAACGGCCAGTGGAGGTTGAAGTGCGGCGACGCGAGCAGGGCGTAGACGTACGCGCCGACGGCGTAGAAAGCGACGTAGCCGAGGTCGAGCAACCCGGCGAAGCCGACGACGATGTTCAGGCCGAGCGCGAGGAAGATGTAGAGGATCGCGAGATTCGTGATCCGGACCCAGGTCGTGCCGAAGTTCGCCGTCAGGACGAACGGCAGCGCTGCGAGCGCGATCGTGATCAGCGCGACACCCGTCAGCAGCGCGGCGGGGTGCTTCTTCCAGCGTGCGAGCGACTCGTCGATCAAGCGCGATCCCCGACCCGCTCGCCGAGCAACCCCTGCGGGCGGAATACGAGCACCAGAATCAGGACGATGAACGCGAACACGTCCTGGTAGTTCGACCCGAACACGTTCCCCGTCAGGTCGCCGATGTAGCCGGCGCCGAGCGCCTCGACGACGCCCAGCACGAGGCCGCCGAGCATCGCGCCCGGCAGGTTGCCGATGCCGCCGAGCACCGCCGCGCAGAACGCCTTCAGACCGAGCGGCGCCCCCATCGTGTAGTGCGCGATGCCGTAGTAGCTCGCGACCATGACGCCGGCGACGGCGGCCATCGCCGCGCCAATCACGAACGTCGCGGCGATGATCCGGTTCGCATCGATGCCCATGAGGCCCGCGACCTGCGCGTTCTGCGCGGTCGCGCGCATCGCCGCGCCGAGCTTCGTGCGGTAGACCATTAACGCCAGCGCGGCCATCATGCAGGTCGAGATGACGAGGATGCCGATCTGGACGTTGGTGATCGTCGCGCCGCCGACGTCGTAGGAGACCGACTTGATCACCTGCGGGAACGCGAGCGGGTTGCGGCTCCAGATCATCATCGCGACGTGCTGCAGGATGATCGAGATCCCGATGGCGGTGATCAGCGGCGCGAGCCGCGGCGCGCCGCGCAGCGGCCGGTACGCGATCCGCTCCATCGCGTAGCCGAGGATCATGCACACCGGGATCGCGCAGCCGGCGGCGATCAGGACGATCAGCAGCGGCGGCAGTCCCGACGGCGCGAGCGCGACGATCAGGCTGAAGGCGACCATCGCACCGATCATCACCACCTCGCCGTGGGCAAAGTTGATCAGCTGGATGATCCCGTAAACCATCGTGTAGCCGAGCGCGACGACGGCGTACACCGCCCCCAGCGTCAGGCCGTTGATGATCTGCTGGATGAAAACGTCCAAACCGCTCCCCTCCGCCGGGCCGCGGGAAGGTAACACGGGCGCGGGGGGAAAAGGAAAGGCCGGCATGAACGGCCGGCCTCGACCCCGGCTTACGCCGGGGCGACGCGAGTACTGGATCCCGGCTTACGCCGGGATGACCTCGCTAGCGCGAGGTCACTTCTTCGCCGCCGCGTCGACCGCCGCCTTGGCGGCGTCTCCGGCCGCGGTGACCGCACCGCTCAGCATCTGCAGGAACTCGTTGTAGCCGACCGTCTTGCCGCCCTTGACGATCGCGATCGGCTCGAGCTTGCCGCCCTTGACCGTGAAGATCGTGATCTCGGCGTCCTTGCGGTCACCCTTCTCGTCGAAGGCGATCGGGCCGGTCGCGCCGCCGAAGCTGATCTTCGCGAGCTCCGGCAAGTACTTCGCCGGGTCGGGGGAGTTCGCCTTCTTCATCGCGTCGATCAGCAGGTTCGCGGCGTCGTAGGTGAACGGCGCGTAGATGATCGGATCGACGTTGAACTTCGCCTTGTACGCGTCGAGGAACTTCTTGCTCGCCGCCTGCGGCGGGATGCCGGCCTGCGAGCAAAGCAGCCGCTCGGCCGCGGCATCGCCGGCGAGCTTGCGCATCTCGTCGGTGCACGCGCCGTCGCCGAACGCGAACACCGCCTTGATGCCGAGCTCGCGGCCCTGCTTCAGCAGCGGACCCCCGGTCGCATCCATACCGCCGTAGAACACCGCGTCGGGGTTGCGGCCCTTGAGCTTCGTGAGCACCGCCTTCCAGTCGGTCGTCTTGTCGGTGCCTTTCTCGCGCGCGAGCACCTTCACGCCCGCCGCTTTCAGCGTCTTCTCGACCTCGTCGGCGAGACCGGCGCCGTACGCGGTCGCATCGTCGATCACCGCCACCGTCTTCGGCTTGGCAGTCGTGGCGAGATAGTTCGCGATCGCGGGGCCCTGCTGGTCGTCGCGCGCAACGACCCGGAACTGCTGCTTGAAGCCCTGCTCGGTGAGCTTCGGATTGGTCGCCGAGCCCGAGATCACCGGAATCCCGGCCTGGTTGTAGATCGGCGAGGCCGGGATCGAGGTGCCCGAGTTGAGATGGCCGACGACGCCTGCGACCTTCGCGTCGACGAGCTTCTGCGCCACCGTCGCGCCGACCTTCGGATCGGCCTGGTCGTCTTCGGCAACCAGCACGAACTTCGCTTCCTTGCCGTCGATCTGGATCTTCGCCTCGTTCGCCTGCTCGATCGCGAGCCGCGCGCCGTTCTCGTTGTCCTTGCCGAGATGCGCGATGCCCCCGGTGAGCGGCCCCACGTGGCCGATCATGATCGTGATCCCGGATGGCGGCGCGGCGGCCTTCGGCGCCTCGGCGGCTTTCTTGGGCTCTTCCTGTCCGCACGCAACGAGGCCGAGCGCCGCGGCGACGGCGAGCGCAAGCGGAGCAATCCTGGTGTTCATGTTGTCCTCCAAACTGGGGTAATGGGAAGTGAAACAGGAAATTATCGTGACAGGCTCGTCGCCTTGTCAATTCTGCTTGGGAATCCCCCGGGCTGCCGGGGGTCGCGGAGACCGGAACTACAAGCCTCGGAGGCTGGCGACGCTCGTAGCCCTGGTCATGACGTCATCGACGATGACGGTATGACGCTACTTCTGCGAAAGGACCCACTTCACCATCGCGTTCAGGTCGCCATCGGGTACGGTCGCGTTCGGCGGCATCGGGATCTGGCCCCAGTTGCCGACGCCGCCCTTCTTGACCTTCTCGGCGAGGATCTTATCGGCACCGGCCTGGCCCCGGTACTTCGTCGCGACTTCCTTGTAGGACGGCCCGACGAGCTTCTTGTCCAGGGCGTGGCACGAGAGACAGGCGTGCTTCTTCAGCAGCTCGTCGACGTTCTGCGCCCGCGCGGGCGGCGCCGCGAGCGCCGCCACCGCGGCCGCCGCAACAATCGGAAACAATGCCTTCATTCGTTCTCCTGGTAGGCGAAAAGCTGACGGAGCCGCGATGCTACTTTATTCCGGCCCCGTCGAGCAGCCGGCGCAGCGCATCGACCTGTGAGACCGGCTCGAGGCAAGTAACGCCCCGGCAGACGTAGGCGTTGACCCGTCCGGGGGTTGCCGGCTTGTCCAGGGCGGGCGGAAGTCCGCTCTCCGCGCTATCGACGCCCACGATCACGCTCTGGGGCCGGAAGTCGGGCGCGAGCTCCTCGAGCCACGGCCGCAACTGCGGCATGGGTCCGCGGAGCACGATGATCTGCGGCGGCGCGAGGCACTCCTCGAGCGCGATCGTGAGCGCGCCGAAGCCGCCCGGATAGCGCTGCATCGCCGGATAAAACGCCGCGACCGCGCGCCGTGCCGCGTCGAGGTAGCGCGTCTCGCCGGTGAGATGCCCCAGCCGCCCCAGCGCGAACGCGGCGACGCCGTTCCCCGACGGGGTTGCGTTGTCGTGCCCCGGCTTCGGCCGGTGAATCAGCCGCTCGTGATCGTGGCTGGTGAAGAAGAAGCCGCCGGCCGGATCCTCGAAGCGTGCCAGGATCGCCTCGGCCAGCTCGAGCGCGAACGCGAGATCCGCGCCGCGGAAGTCCACCTGCAGCATCTCGATCACCGCGTCGAGCAGGAACGCGTAGTCGTCAAGATAGGCGTTGACATGCGCGCGCCCGTCCTTGTAGGTAGCCGCGAGCACGCCGCCTTTCCACATCGTCCCGCGGATGAAATCGAGCGCGCGCCGCGCCGAGGCGAGCCAGTCGTCGCGGCCGAACACCGCGCTCGCGCGCGCCATGCCGCGGATCATCAGCGCGTTCCAGCTCACCAGCACCTTGTCGTCGCAGCCGGGCCGCACCCGCGGCGCGCGCGCGGCGAGGAGCTTCCGGCGCGCCGTCTCCAGGAGATCGGCGCACTCCTCCTCGCTGCGCCCGAGCGCGGACGCAATCGCCTGCAGCGGCTGCACGACGGCGAGGTGCCAGTGCTTGCCCTCGAAGTTCGCCTGGCGGTCGAGGCCGTAGTGCGGCGCGACCACCGCGTACTCCTCCGGCGTCAGCACCGACTGCACCTCGCGCGTGGTCCAGACGTAGAACTTGCCCTCCTCGTGCTCCGAGTCGGCGTCGAGCGACGAGTAGTAACCGCCCTCCGGCGACTGCATTTCGCGCATCGTCCAGCCCGCGGTCTCCTCGGCGGCGCGGGCGAAGAGCGGCCTGCCGGTCGCGGCCCACGCTTCGGCACAAAGCCGCAGGAGGGGACCGTTGTCGTACAGCATCTTCTCGAAGTGCGGGATGGTCCACGTCGCGTCGACCGAGTAGCGGCAGAACCCGCCGCCGAGCTGGTCGTAGATTCCGCCCTCGGCCATGCGTTCGAGCGTGTACGTTGCGACGTGCAGCGCGTGCTTGTCCCCGGTCGCGGCGTAGCGTCGCAGCAGGAGCTCGAGGTCGGTCGGGTGCGGGAACTTCGGCGCTGCGCCGAAGCCGCCGTGCTCCGCGTCGAAGCTCTGCTTGAGCGCGCCGATCCCTTCCGCGACGACCTCGCCCGAAAATTCGTCGTCGCTCGACCCCCCGTCCTGGCGCATGCGCTCGAAGGCCGCGGCAATCGACTGGTTCTGGCGCGCGATGTCGGTCTTGTGGTCGCGGTAGTAGCGCTCGACTCGCTCGAGGAGCTGCGGGAAGGCGGGCATGCCGTAGCGGCCGGTCTTCGGGAAATAGGTGCCCACGAAGAACGGCATGTGCTCGCGCGGCGTCAGGAAGGCGGTGAGCGGCCAACCGCCGCCGCGCTGGTTGAACATCTGATGCGCCGCCTGGTAGATCTGATCGAGGTCCGGGCGCTCCTCGCGGTCGACCTTCACGTTGACGAAGAGCGCGTTCATGATCGCCGCCACCTCCGGGTCCTCGAAGGACTCGTGCGCCATCACGTGGCACCAATGGCAGGCGGAGTAGCCGACCGAGAGCAGGATCGGCTTGTCCTCGGCGCGCGCGCGGGCGAGCGCTTCCTCTCCCCAGGCGTACCAGTCGACCGGGTTGTCGGCGTGCTGTCGGAGGTAAGGGCTCGTTTCCTGCGCGAGGCGGTTCGGCATCCGACGATTATCCGCGCCCCGCGCGGATCGCGGGGACGTCCACAACCCTTACGCCTGACGCGGGATTCTCGACCGCCCGCACGAGCACGCCGACCATTTGCGCGACGGTGACGAGGCCGAGCCGGCGCGCGAGCTCACGGGTCGGCGGGAAAGCTTCGGCGAGCCAATATCCGGGCATGAGCGCGTACGGCCACCAGTGGCCCGGGCCGAGCACGTACCACGGCCGGAGGATCGTGGCGTCGAGGCCGCTCGCGCGGAGCGCCGCCTCGGCCGCTGCTCGGGCAGCGACGTACGCGCGCACACCGGCGCCGGCTGGGCGACGCTCACGTAGACGAAGTGCCGGACGCCCGCCTGGCTTGCGGCGCTCATGCCCGCCAACGCCGAGGGGAGATCGATCGAGCGGAACTGCGCCGCCTTCGCCGGGCTCGGATGTGGGACGCCGACCAGCTGGACGAAAGTGTCGGCGGGCGGGACGTCTGCGGCGTAGCTCGCCGCGTCCAGCGCGTCGCCCACGATCGGCTCGCAGCCCGGCGGGAGTCGCTCGACCGAGCCGGAGCGCGCGAGTGCGCGCACGCGGTGCCCGCGCGCCGCGAGCGCCGCGATCAAGCGCGAGCCGATGTAGCCGGTGCCGCCGGTGACGAAGACGTCGTGCATGTGCCGGGTGTACGGCGCGCAGCCGTCCCCGGATCGTTCGCGCGGGGTCGTGCTGAGTCTTAGTGCTGCCGCTGTGGCCCGGTGCCGCGGGGCTTGACCTGAGGTGGGGGCTTTGCGTGCCTGCGCTCGAGGTCGCGGGTGAAACGCTGGCTCGTCAGGCGGCTTCCGGCCAATTGCTGTCCTTCGAGCGGCCCCAAGAAATTCAGCAGACCGGACTTTCGAACCAGCGTCACCGTCATTCCGTTTGGGCGTCTCCATGCGCGCGCTTCCAACCTTTCCTCGTTATGTGACAAGACTTCTTGTAGACAACAACCCCGGCGCGGCAGCACACTGCGCGCGCCAAGATCGACAACTGGGGGCCTCTCGTCTCTATTCCAGGCTCGCTGCCTTGCCCAATCGCATACCCGGAGGGCCTTTGGCAGCTTGTCTCGGACACGCGTTGGTCCGCGCGGTTTGAACGACGTACTTGACCTCCTGCGCGGCCGGGCGCCACCATCACAACGACGATCGGTCGCGGCCTCGGCGTCCTTGAACGTCGAACGCGTTGGCCAGTGCACGTCGGTGGTAGCCCCATTTACGTCGGCGAAGGAGCGATGCCATGGCACTCGAGGGTCGGTCTAGCGCGAATTCACCACTTATCTCGATCTCCGGTCTTCCCGGGAATCTGCCGGCCGGTGCAGTCGCCGCGCTCGTTGACGGGGGCGTTCGCTTGTCGTCGCATCCGGGCGACGACTATTTTGAGCACGACGGAGATATTCCTGATCGCCATCGGGATCATCTTCACCGTCCCGTATCTGATCTGGCGCGTGGGCAAGACCGACTACTACGCCCCCCTCGTAGTCGTGCAAATCATCACCGGGATCTTGCTGGGCCCCGGCATCCTGGGAAGGATTTTTCCGGACTACTACGCCTTCGTTTTTAACCAGCCGGTCGTCCAATCGTTGAACGGCATCGCCTGGTGGGCGGTGATGATTTTCGTGTGGATCGCCGGCATCGAGCTGGACCTGAAGAAGGCCTGGGCACATCGCCGGGAGAGCACCATCACCGCCGGGCTCGCCCTCGCCACGCCGCTGGTGTTGGGCGGCATCGCGGCCGCGGGCATGTTGATGCACGACGGCTGGGTCGGTCCCGATGCGATGGCCTGGCAATTCGTCCTCGGAGTGGGCATGGCCTGTGCCGTCACCGCGCTTCCCATCCTGATTCTGTTGATGGAGAAGCTGGAGATCCTGCGACAAGCCATCGGACAGCGCATCCTGCGCTATGCGAGCCTGGATGACATCGCCATCTGGGGCGTGCTGGCCCTGATCCTGATGGACTGGCAGCGGGTGAGCATGCAGGGCGCGTTTCTGCTCGCCTTCGCAGTTTGCAGTTACGGATTCCGCAAACTGATGGTGCGACTGCCGGAGAGGGACCGCTGGTATGTGGGTCTGATCTGGCTCGCCGTGTGCGCCTTCGGCGCGGATTGGTCCGGGCTGCACTTCATGGTCGGGGCGTTCCTCGCAGGGGCCGTCATGGACGGCGATTGGTTCGACCAGAAGCAGATGGACCTGCTGCGTCACCATGTGCTGTTGGTCGTGATGCCGGTTTATTTCCTGAGCACAGGTTTGAGGACCAATTGGAGTGTGGGCGGCGAGGCGGTGTTCATCGCCGCGGCCGTGTTGCTCTTCGCTTCGGTAGCGGGCAAATTGCTCGGCGTTCAGATCGCAGGGAAGGTGCTCAAGTGGGAGCCGGGCGAGGCTTCGATCATCGGTTGGCTGCTGCAGACGAAGGCGCTGATCATGATCATCTTCGCCAACATCCTCCTGGACAAGGGCGTCATCACCAGCGAGACGTTCACGGCACTGTTGCTGATGGCCGTTGCGAGCACCATGCTTACGGTGCCCGTGGTGTCTCCGAAGCTGGAGCGCATGAAGAGCATCGTTACCCAGGCCGCCTGATGGCGCGCCTTCAGGACGCCAGGGGCACTCGGCGACGAACTTGGAGTTCTATCGCAGCCGGTCCTCCGCGGACGACCACGAACGTCTCCTTCGGGTCGACTTGAGCCCTTAGCCTGACGGTCTCTGACCGGCCAGGAGGAAACAGTGAAGTACTTCCTTCATTGCGGACGTTCGCTGTCACCTCGGACGAAGCGCGCGAACGTCTGGCGACCTGAGCGGAAGCTACCTCGGTAGCATGTCGGCCGGGCTCCTAACCGCAGCCAAGCTATTGTTCATCACGTGGGTGTAGGTCATGGTGGTCTCGACGTGCATTTGCTAACCCTCCCGGTGGGGTAGGATTCACCTGAGGTGAGTCTCGACGGCCCGGAGTATTCGCCTATCCTAGGCTCACAGGCTGAGCCTGCATGTCCAAGTAATAGTTTCTACCGACAACGGGCGCCAATTGATAGACACGGACCGCGTTTATACCGACATCTGGGAATTGAACCGACACCTATGTCGGTCATTAGCTGACTCCAAATGGCCATCCGACTAATCAGCGCAAAAGGTGTGGCCGACGATCTGGCAGCCGGTCGCATTACAGCGCAGGAACAATCGCTGTATCTCATAGCGAGCTTTCTTATTTGGATAATCCCGGCCTATTTGTTTCTCTTTCCGACTCCACGAACAGATGATCCCCAATTTTTCTGGTTGGTATGGCTTATCGAGCTGGCCTTTCTGATTCTGTTTTGCGTGGTGGGAATTGGATTCTGCCTTGGGAAGTGCCGCGTTGACCCAACGAGGCATTTTCTGGTGGATTTCTCCTGTCTCAACGCACCCGTCTCGCTTACTACGCTCACCCTTGTATGGGGCGGCTTCTACATTCTTACGGAACCTGTCTTTGCGCTGCTAAGCGGAACGTTTCCGTGGCTTACATCCTCGCGCGCATACGACGTAGTTCGCACGTTTGCTTCCGCTGGCGCAGTATTCATTGTCTTTCTGAGAATCGGGAAGCATATGAATCGTGTGTCGCTGATAAGGGAATCAGCTAACAACACAGTCGAGATGGACGCGCGCAAGAGCGGCGCGCGCCCCTTACTGTGAACGTTGAACGTCCGCTTCTCAGAACATCCAGCGGCTGGTGTGGGTCGAACGCAGCCCTTCAGCGCAACCGATCCGGCCCCAACTCGCCGCACCCCAGATTCATCCCGCCCGACGCGCGAGCGCGCGCCACACCCGCTCCGGGCTCGCGGGCATGTCGATCGCGGGCGCACCGGCCTGCGCGAGCGCGTCGATGACCGCGTTCATCACCGCCGGCAGTGCGCCGACCGCCCCGGCCTCGCCGGCGCCCTTGATGCCGAGGGGGTTGAGCGGCGTCGGCGCGGGATTGCTCTCCACCTCGATCGGGCAGAAGTCCTCCGCGCGCGGCATGCAGTAATCCATGAACGACGCGGAGAGGAGCTGCCCCGAATCCGGGTCGTAGACCACCTGCTCCATGAGCGCCTGCCCGGCCCCCTGCGCGACGCCGCCGTGGATCTGGCCTTTGAGCGTGAGCGGGTTGACGACCGTGCCGACGTCGTCCACCACCGTATATCCGACGATCGCCGTCGCGCCCGTCTCGGGATCCACTTCGACTTCGCAGACGTGGCAGCCGTTCGGGTATGTGATCGCTTCCGGCGAGAACGTGCCGCTCTCGAAGAACCCCGGCTCGAGGCCCGCCGGCAGGCGCTCCGGCGCGAACGCCGCTTTCGCGACCGCCCGCAGCTCGAGCGACCGGTCGGTGCCGGCGACCGAGAACCGGCCGGCGGCGAACTCCATGTCGGCTTCCGCCGCCTCAAGGACGTGCGCCGCGATCCGCTTGCCCTTGGCGATCAGCTTGTCGGCGGCGACGACGAGCGCGCTGCCGGCGGTCGCCGCCGTTCGCGAGCCGAAGCTGCCGATGCCGAACGCCACCTTGTCGGTGTCGCCCTGCAGGTAGCGGATCGCGCCCGGATCGAGGCCGAGCCGGTCGTGCAGGATCTGCTTGAACGTCGTCTCGTGCGCCTGCCCCTGGCTCATCGCGCCGGTCAGCACGGTCGCGGTGCCGGACGGGTCGAACCGGATCTCGGCGTACTCGAGGCCGGGCGCGGCGGCGCGCTCGATCGCGTTGACGACGCCGCGCCCGCGCAGGCGCCCGCGGCCGCCCGCCGCCTCCCGCCGCGCGGCGAAGCCGGCGTGATCGGCCGCGGCGAGCGCGAGATCCATCGACCGCGCGTAGTCGCCGGAATCGTAGACCCAGCCGAACGCGTTGCTGTACGGCATCGCCGCCGCCGGGACGAGATTCCGGCGCCGAAGGTCGACCGGGTCGAGCGCGTAGCTCGCGCGCCGCGTCATCGATCAGGCGCTCGATCACGTAGGTCGCTTCCGGCCGGCCGTTGCCGCGGTACGGACCGTGCGGGCTCTGGTTCGTCATCACGCAGGTCAGGTGCGCGTACGCGGCGCCGATCGCGTACGTGCCCGCCATCGTGCCGAGATGGTTGAAGGTGCCGAGCAGGTTGCGGTCCGACGAGATGTAGGCGCCGACGTTCGCGGTCGTCCGCACCCGCAGCGCGAGGAACTTCCCGTCGCGGTCGAGGGCGAGCTCGGCGTCCGCGATGCGGTCGCGCGCGTGCTCGTCCGCGAGGATCGTTTCGCTGCGCTCGCAGAGCCACTTCACCGGCCGGCGGAGCTTGCGCGCCGCCCACAAAACGAGGCGGTCCTCGACGTACTGCGGCCCCTTGACGCCGAAGCTGCCGCCGACGTCGCCGACGACGACGCGGATCGCCGGCTCGGGGACGCGGAAGACATCGGTCGCGAGCACGCCGCGCGTGCGGTGCGCATACTGCGAGCCCGCGTGCAGCGTGTAGCGGCCCTCGCCTTCGTCGAAGTGCCCGATCGCGCCGCGCGGCTCCATGTACTGCGCGTGGACGCGGCTCACGACGTAGCGCCGGCGCACCACGTGCGCCGCGCGCGCGAAGGCGGCATCGCTCGCGGCGCGGTCGCCCATCTCGAACACGTGGGAGACGTTGTCGGGACACTCGTCCCAGACGGCAGGCGCGCCGGGACGGGCGGCGTCCGCGGTCGAAGCAACCGCCGGCAGCGGCTCGTAGTCGATCGCCACCTGCTCGGCGGCGTCCCGCGCCTCCGCGAGCGTCTCGGCGATCACCACCGCCACCGGGTCGCCGACGTAGCGCACTCGCCCGCGCGCGAGCCCCGGGTGGGGCCGGGCGAACATCGGCGAGCCGTCGGGGCGCTGGCGCTTGAAGGACACCGCGGTCGTCCCGAGGCCGTCGGCGGCAAGGTCGTCGCCGGTCAGCACCGCGACGGCGCCGGGCGCCTGCGCGGCAGCGGCGACGTCGATCGAGCGGATGCGCGCGGCGGCGTGCGGCGAGCGCACCACCACCATGTACGCCTGCCCGGGAAGGTTCACGTCGTCGATGAAGCGTCCCTGCCCGCGCAGGAGGCGCGGGTCCTCGAACCGAGGGACCGGTTGACCGATGCCGAATTCGCCCATGCTCGCTGCCCGTGCCTCCTCGGATGTCTGGTTGTAGGATAACCTGCTCGGTCTGGAGACCGGCGCGAGGAGGGGCAGAGATGGCGGCAGGATCCGTCGGAGTGATCGGACTCGGCTCGATGGGCATGGGCGCGGCGCGCTCGCTGATGCGCGCCGGCTTCGCGACCTTGGCGTGCGACGTGCGCCGCGAAACGCTCGATGCATTCGCCGCCGCGGGCGGGACGCCGTGCGCCACCCCGGCCGAGCTCGGAGCGAAGTCGGGGATCGTCGCGATCTTCGTCGTCAACGCCGAGCAGGCCGAGACGGTGCTCTTCGGCGCGGACGGCGCGGCGGCCGCGATGGCGCCGGGCAGCGTCGTGATCCTGAGCGTCACCGCGGCGCCGGACTACGCCGAGCGCCTCGGGGAGCGGCTCGCCGAGCGCGGGCTCCTGATGCTCGACGCGCCGGTGTCCGGCGGTGCCGCGAAGGCGGCGGCGGGCGAGATGACGATCATGGCTTCCGGCACCCCGGCGGCGTTCGCCGCTTGCGAACGCGTGCTCGCGGCGATCGCGACCAAGGTCTACCGCCTCGGGGACCGGCCGGGGCAGGGCTCGAAGATCAAGATGATCAACCAGCTCCTCGCCGGCGTGCACATCGCCGCGATGGCGGAGGCGATGGCGCTTGGGCTACGCGCGGGCTGCGACCCGAACGTGGTTTACGAAGTGATCTCGAACTCCGCCGGCGGCTCGTGGATGTTCCAGAACCGCGCGCCGCACATCCTCGCCGGCGACTACACGCCGCTCTCGGCGGTGAACATCTTCGTCAAAGACCTCGGGATCGTGCTCGACTCGGCGCGCCGGCTGACGTTCCCGCTCCCGCTCACCGCCGCCGCGCACCAGATGTTCCTCGCCACCAGCGCGCACGGGCACGGAGCCGAGGACGACTCGGCGGTGATCAAGATGTTCCAGGCACTGACCGGGATCGAGCTGCCGGGGGGCCCGGGGAAATGAGCGTCCTCCTCGGCTGCATCGCGGACGACTTCACCGGCGCGACCGATCTCGCCAGCATGCTGGTGCGCGCGGGGATGCGCACCGTGCAGACGATCGGGGTGCCGGAGGACGCGCGGCTCGCCGCCGGCGCGGACGCCGTCGTCGTCGCGCTCAAGTCGCGCACGATCCCCGTGCGCGATGCGGTGTCGCAGTCGCTCGCCGCGCTCGGCTGGCTGCGCGCCGCCGGTGCCCGGCAGATCTATTTCAAGTACTGCTCGACCTTCGACTCCACCCCCGCCGGGAACATCGGCCCCGTGGCCGACGCCCTGCTCGACGCCCTCGGCAGCGACTTCGCGATCGCCTGCCCGGCGTTCCCCGAGAACGGCCGCACGATCTACAAGGGCCATCTCTTCGTCGGCGACCTGCTGTTGTCCGATTCGCCGATGAAGGATCATCCGCTCACGCCGATGACCGACGCGAACCTGGTCCGCGTGCTCGCGCGGCAGACCAAGCGGAAGGTCGGCCTCGTCGAGCACAAGACCGTGCACAGCGGCGCCGCGGCGATCGCTGCGCGCTTCGACGAACTCCGCGCCGCAGGGACAGCGTACGCGATCGTCGACGCGCTCGCCGACGAGGATCTGATGGCGATCGGCGCGGCGTGCGCGAGCCACGCGCTCGTCACCGCCGGCTCCGGCGTCGCGCTCGGGTTGCCGCAGAACTACTTCGCCGCGGGGTTGATGCAACCGCGGACCGACGCGGCCGAGCTTCCGGTGGCCGGCGGCAAGCCGGCCGTGCTCGCGGGAAGCTGCTCGGCGGCCACCCGCCAGCAGGTCGCACGAATGGCCGAGCGCCATCCAGCCCACGCACTGGACCCGGTCGCCGACCCCGATCCCGAACGGCTCGCGCGGAAGGCGCTCGAGGCAATCGCTTCGGCGCTCGAAGCAGGCCAACCGTTCCTCGTGTACTCGACCGCCGAGCCGTCGCAGATTGCCGCGGTGCAGGCCAAGCTCGGGCAGGAGCAGGCGGCGGCGCTGGTCGAAGACGCGCTCGCGCTCCTAGCGCAACGGATTGTCGCGAGCGGCGTGCGACGCCTCGTCGTGGCCGGCGGCGAGACCTCGGGCGCGGTGGTGAAGGCGCTCGGCGTCAAGGCGCTCGCGATCGGCGCGCAGATCGATCCGGGCGTGCCCTGGACAGCGAGCGTCGGCAGCGAGCCGCGTCTCGCGCTCGCGCTGAAGAGCGGGAACTTCGGCGCCGAGGACTTCTTCGAGAAAGCGCTCGCACAGTCGTCATGAGCGAAGCGCAGCTCCGCGACGAGATCGCCCTCCTCGGCCGGTCGATCTACGACCGCGGCCTGACACACGGCTCGACCGGCAATATCAGCGCCAAACTCGATGACGGGTGGCTGCTGACGCCCACCGGCTCGAATCTCGGCCGGCTCGACCCGGCGCGACTTTCGAAGCTCGACTGGAACGGCAAGCTCCTGGCGGGCGACGCGCCCTCGAAGGAGAACTTCCTGCACCTCGCGATGTACCAGGAGCGCAAGCAGAACGGCGCCGTAGTGCATCTGCACTCGACGCACTCGGTCGCGGTGTCGGTGCTTGCCGACGTCGATGCGACCGACGTGCTTCCTCCGCTCACCGCGTACTACGTGATGCGGATCGGCCGCCTGCCGCTCGTGCCCTACTACGCGCCCGGCGACCTCGAGCTCGCCGACGCGGTGCGCGCCTTCGCCGGGAAGCACCACGCGGTGCTGCTCGCGAACCACGGCCCGGTCGTCGCCGGCAGCACGCTCGCGGCCGCGGCCGACGCGGTCGAGGAGCTCGAAGCGACGGCGAGGCTCTTCCTCGCGTTGCGCGGCGAGAGGGTGCGCCTGCTCACGCCGGAGCAGGTGGCGGAGCTGCGCGCGAAATACGCGGGTTAGGAGCGCGGCTTGGCCGCGTGGAACCCCCTTCTCCGGTTCGCGCGCTCGTGGCCGAAGGTCACAGCCGAGACCCTGCGCGCCGACCTGCTCGCCGGGCTGATCGGCGCGATCGTGGTGCTGCCGCAAGGCATCGCGTACGCGACGCTTCTGGGACTGCCGCCGGAGTACGGCCTCTATTGCGCCATGGTGCCGACCGCGGTCGCCGCGCTGTTCGGGTCGTCGTGGCACTCGATCTCCGGGCCCACCAACGCGATCTCCCTCGTGGTATTCGCGACGCTGTCGCCGATCGTCGCGCCCGGTTCCCCGGAGTACGTGCAGGCGGTACTCACGCTGGCGTTCATCGTCGGCGTCGCGCTCGCCGCCGTCGGGCTGTTCCGGCTGGGCGCGGTGGCGAACTTCATCTCCCACACCGTCGTCGTCGCGTTCTCGACCGGAGTGGGGATCCTGATCGCGACCACCCAGCTCGGCGAGCTCTTCGGGATGTCGATTCCGCGCGGCGCGTTCCTGAGCACCTGGCGGTACTTCCTGACCCATCTCGCCGAGATCAACGTGTACCCGACGCTCGTCGCCGCGATCACCATCGCAGTCGGCCTCGCGTCCCAGCGGTTCGTGAAGCGCGTTCCCTATCCGCTGATCGCCGTCGTGGCGGGCGGCCTGGCGGCGTACGGGTTCAACGCCGCGGTCGGCGCCGACGTCACCGGCATCCGGGCGCTTGGTCCGCTGCCGGGCGCGCTGCCGCCGTTCTCCTATCCCACCTTCCAGCTCGACCTCGTGCAGCCGATCGTCGGCGTCGCGGTCGCGGTCACCGCGCTGTGCCTGATCGAATCGATCTCGGTCGCGCGGTCGATCGCGCTGCGCTCCGGACAACGGCTCGACTCCAACCGCGAGTTCGTCGGCCAGGGGCTCTCCAACATCGCGGCGAGCTTCTTTTCCGGCTTCCCGTCGTGCGGTTCGTTCAACCGCTCGATGGCGAACTACGAGGCCGGGGCGCGGACGCCGCTCGCCGCGGTTGCCGCGGCGGGATTCCTGGCCCTGATCGTGCTCGCCGTGGCGCCGCTCGTCGCGTACCTCCCCTACGCGGCGATGGCCGGCGTGCTGCTCCTCATCGCGTGGCGGCTCGTGGACCTCAGACAGATGCAGCACATCGTGCACGCCGGTGGCGGCGAGGCCGCGGTGCTTGGCGTGACCGTCGCCGCGACGCTGCTGATGAACCTCGACCTCGCGATCCTCTTCGGCGTGCTGTTGTCGCTCGGCATCTACGTCTACAAGACCTCGCAGCCGCGGTTAGTGCCGGTGGTGCCGAACCCGCGTGCCGAGACGCGAAAATGGATGGAGCTCGAGCCGGGTCTCGACGAATGCCCGCAACTGAAAATGGTGCGTCTGGAAGGCGGGCTCTACTTCGGCGCCGTCGATCATGCGGAGCAGACGTTCGACGAGCTCCGTGCCGAACGTCCGGAGCAGAAGCATCTGCTCCTGCTGTGCAAGGGAGTCAACTACATCGACCTCGCCGGCGGCGAGGTGCTCGCCGGGGAAGCGCGCCGACGGCGCGCGGCGGGCGGCGGGCTCTACCTACACGGCCTGCGGCCGCCTATCCTCGAGCGGCTCGTGCGCACCGGCCAGCTCGCCGAGATCGGCGCGGAGAACGTCTTCGAGACGAAGTACCAGGCGATCAAGACGATCTTCGAGCGCCTCGACCGCGGCACCTGCGGGCGCTGCAGCGCGCGCATCTTCGAGGAATGCCAGACGCTGCCGCGACCGGAGCCCGCCCACCCGTGAGGGCGAGCACCGACCGGATTCTCACCACCCACGTCGGCTCGCTGCCGCGCACGCAAGCGACCCTCGACTGGCTGATGAAGCTCGAGTCGGGCGCGCTCGAGCGGCTCGAGGACTTCTACGCCGCGATGGGCGACGCGGTGGCAGAGATCGTGCGCAGGCAGCGCGCGGCCGGGATCGACGTCGTCAGCGACGGCGAGCAGAGCAAGGTCGGATATGCGAACTACATCCACCACCGACTGAACGGCTTTTCGGGTCAAAGCGCGCCGGTGCGCGGCGCGGATCTCGAAGACTTCCCCGGCTATCTCGGCAAACTCATGGGCCGGCGTGCCGGCGCGATCAAGCTCCGCCGACCGCGCTGCACCGGGCCGATCTCGGTCAAGGATTCCCGCCCGGTCGAGCTGGACGTCGCGAACTTCAAGCGGGCGCTGGGGACGAGCGGCGCGGTCGAGGGATTCATGAATGCCGCCTCCCCCGGCGTGCTCGCAGTCTTCCAGGCAAACCACTACTACCCATCGCATGCCGCCTATCTGGAGGCGCTCGCGGGGGTGATGCGCGACGAGTACCGCGCGATCGTGGACGCGGGCTTGCTGCTCCAGGTCGACTGCCCGGATCTCGCGATGGGCCGGCACGTGACCTACAAGGGCGAGAGCGAAGACGACTTCGTACGCCACGCCGAAGCGCAGATCGAAGCGCTCAACCACGCGCTCGAGGGCATTCCCGCCGACCGCGTGCGGATGCATCTCTGCTGGGGCAACTACGAGGGGCCGCATCATCGCGACATCCCGCTCGCGAAGATCTTCGGCGTGGTGATGAAGGTGAAGGCGCAGGCGCTCCTGTTCGAGGCCGCGAACCCGCGCCACGCGCACGAGTGGACGGTGTTCGCCGAACGGAGAGCCGAGATCCCCGACGACAAGATCCTCGTGCCCGGCGTGATCCAGTCGACGTCGAACTACGTCGAGCACCCGGACCTCGTCGCCGAACGGCTGTGCCGCATCGCCGATATCGTCGGGCGCGAGCGCGTGATGGCGGGTTCGGACTGCGGATTCTCGACCTTCGCCGGCGACGGGCCGGTCGACCCGGAGATCTGCTTCGCGAAGCTAGCGGCGATGGCGGAGGGGGCGGCGATAGCTACGCGGCGGCTGTGGGGTTCGCGCGCCTCCTCGACTCGGCCGGTCTGAGGGTGACGAGTTTGTTCCCGCGGTCCGTGTCTAAGCACGCCGAGAGCCACCCATTCGCCGGCATCGGCAAGGCGTTCTACGGAGTTGACCGAAAGTGCGTGATGCGCTAGCATCTGATGCATGCGCACCACCCTGGACATCGACGACGACGTCTTGCAGGCCGCCAAGGAAATCGCCGGACGAGAGAAGAAAACCGCTGGTCAGGTGATCTCGGCGCTCGCACGCAGCGCGCTCGCCGCGCCGCGGGCCACGGGGGCCGTCCGCGAGCCGAGCGCCGTGTACGGCTTCCGCCCGTTTCCCCCCGTGGCGGGATCGTGACCAACGAGCTGATCGATTCGTTGCGCGAGGACGACGTGTACTGATGCGTGCGCTGCTCGACGTCAACGTGCTCATCGCACTGTTGGACGCCGACCACGCATCGCACGCCCGTGCCCGGGAGTGGTTCAACGACAGCGCCCCCGGCGGCTGGGCATCCTGCCCCCTCACCCAGAACGGCTGCGTCCGCATCATGTCGCACCACGGCTATCCGAACGCGCTACCGGTGCCACGCGTGATGGAGCGCCTGCGCGAGGCCGTGGTCAGCACCCACCACGCGTTCTGGGCCGACGATCTGAGCCTACTTGATGAGCGCGTCGCCGACGCGACGCGCATCCACGGTCCGCGCCAGGTGACCGACCTCTATCTGCTCGCGCTCGCCGTCCGTCACGGCGGGCGCTTCGTCACATTCGATCGCGCGATCGCTGTCAGCGCTATTCGCGGAGCCGAAAAGAAGCACCTGCTCGCCCTGTAGGGGGATCTCGGCGAGCTTGCGGCGCGCCGGTTCCGGCAAATTGGCCAGCGGTTCCAGCGTCACTCCGCGCGCACCCAGTCGACGATCGGCTGCCAGAACGAGGTCTCCCGCGCCGACTGCCAGTCGGGCAGGTCGAAGATCGACATGCCCATGAACGCGGCGTTGGCGTAGAGCTGGGTGTCCCGTAGCCAGCCGACGAGCGGCATGTCGTGCTCGCGGACGTAGGCGATGAGCTGCGTCGCGGCGCGCGTGCGCGGATCCACCCGCATCCCGATCACGCCGACGAAGGTCCGGTGCTTGCGGACCGCCTTCTCCTGGGCAAGCTCGGCGAGAAAGTCGCGGGTCGCGGCGATGTCGAACACCGAGGGCATGATCGGCACCAGCACCCGGTTCGCTTCCTTGACGAGCTCGCCGAGCCGCTTGCCGTGCAGCCCCGCGGGCGAGTCGAGCACGAGCCAGTCCGCCCGCCGCGGTGCCGCGTCGCGCTCGTCGAGACGGACGATGCGCGGGAGATGGTCGGGCCGGAGCTTCAGCCACTCGAGTGCGGAATGCTGGCGGTCGAGGTCCCACAGGCACGCCGTGTCGCCCGCGTGCGCGAGCGCGGCTGCGAGATTCGTCGAGAGCGTCGTCTTTCCGCTGCCGCCCTTCGGATTGGCGATCAATACCGACCGCATGCCCCCTCCCCGCTGCGTACCGGTGGCGCGTCGACCGGTCGACGCGGGGATTGTTTCAGCTTTCGTGGTGTGACGATAGTCACGCCCGGCGTGGCTTCCGGCATCCGACCGGCCGCTTCACACGTAATCGCACCCAGAGGGGAAAGACCCGGCGCGCGAGACCGGGAAGCGCCCATTGTCATCTGCCACAGGAGGAGACATGCTCCCGTCCCGGCTTTCCCGCATCACTCTCGCGCTCGCGCCGCTCGCAATTGCCACCGGCTGCGCGACCAACGCCCCGATGTCCCAGTCCCAACGGCCCGAGATGGTGTATGCCGTCACCGCCGCGAACAACCTGGTCAGCTTCAACGCCGGCGCACCCGGCACGCTGAAGTCGTCGGCCAGGCTCACCGGTCTCGCCGCCGGCGAGACCGTCGCCGCCATCGACTTCCGTCCGGCGAACGGCAAGCTCTACGCGATCACGAACGCCGGCCGGCTTTACATGGTCGATACCGCCTCGGGCGCCGCGACGCGCGTCGGCACGACCGATGCCGGCGCGATGATCAAGGGCGCCGAGTTCGGCCTCGACTTCAATCCGACGGTGGACCGGATCCGGTTCGTCGGCAGCGCCGGCGAAAACATGCGGCTGCACCCGGATACCGGCACGGTGGTCGACTCGAACCCCAACCAGGAGGGCGTCCAGATCGACGGCGGGCTCGCGTATGCTGCGGGCGACCTGAACGCAGGCCGCAAGCCCCACGTCAATGGCGCCGCATACACGAACAGCTTCGCCGGCGCGAAGACCACGACCAACTTCGCGATCGACTCGAACCTCGTCCTGCTCGTCACCCAGGGCACGCGGGAAGGCACGCCGAACCCGGTCTCGCCGAATACCGGCCAGCTCTTCACGGTTGGATCGCTCGGCGTGAAGATCGTCGGCCCGGTCGCGTTCGACATCGCGCCGGCGACCAATGCGGCATTCGCCGCGCTCGTGCCGCCCAGCGGCAAGACCACGTTCTACGAGATCGATCTGCGCAGCGGCGCCGCGAAGATGATCGGCATCGTCGGGTCGGGCGAGGCGCTCCGCGGGATGGCGGTGGCGCCGTAACAGAGACTCTCCCCTCCTCCTGAGAGGAGGGGAGGTCCGCTTGCGGCGTTACGCGCCGTCGGTGATGGCGCCCTTGCTCGCGGTCGAGACGAGTTTCATGTACTTCGCCATGAGGCCCGTGGTGTAGCGCGGCTTCGGCTGCTGCCACTTCTTGCGGCGCGCGGCGAGCTCTTTCGCCGGGACGCTCAGCTGGATGAGTCGTTTCTTCGCGTCGATCGTGATCGAGTCGCCTTCCTTCACGAGCGCGATCGGGCCGCCGACGTAGGCCTCCGGGGCGACGTGGCCGACGACCATGCCCCAGGTGCCGCCCGAGAACCGGCCGTCGGTGATCAGGCCGACCGATTCGCCCAGTCCCTGGCCGATGAGCGCCGCGGTCGGCGCGAGCATCTCCTGCATCCCGGGCCCGCCCTTGGGACCTTCGTAGCGGATCACGATTACGTCGCCGGCCTTGATCTTCCGCGCCATGATCGCCTTCATGCACTCGGGCTCGGAGTCGAAGACGCGCGCCCGCCCCGTGATCGACGGGTTCTTGAGGCCGGTGATCTTCGCGACGCAGCCCTCTGGCGCGAGGTTGCCCTTCAGGATCGCGAGATGACCGTGCGCATACATCGGCTTGTCCCACGGGCGGATCACGTCCTGGTCCGCGCGCGGTGAGTCCGCGATGTCCTGCAGCTCCTCGGCCATAGTACGCCCGGTGACGGTCCTGCAATCGCCGTGCAGCAGGCCGTGAACGAGCAGCATCTTGAGCACCTGCGGAACCCCGCCTGCCCTGTGGAAATCGGTCGCGACGTAACGGCCCGAGGGCTTGAGATCGCAGATCACCGGGACCTTGCGCCGCACGCGCTCGAAATCGTCGATCGTCCACTTCACGCCGGCCGCCGCGGCGATCGCGAGGTAATGCAGCACCGCGTTGGTCGAGCCCCCGGTCGCCATGACGAGCGTGATCGCGTTCTCGATCGACCTCCGGGTGATGATGTCGCGCGAGCGGATGCGGTTCCTGATCGCGTTCACCAGCACCCGGGCCGAGGCGGCGGCCGAATCGGCCTTCTCCGGATCGGGCGAGGCCATCTGCGACGAGCCGAGCACGCTCATGCCGAGCGCCTCGAACGACGACGACATCGTATTGGCGGTGAACATGCCGCCGCACGCGCCGACCGACGGGCAGGCGTTCTTCTCGATGCCGACGAAGTCCTCGTCGCTCATCTTGCCGGCGGCGTACGCGCCGACCGCCTCGAACGCGGAGACGACGGTGAGGTCCTGCCCCTTCCACTTGCCGGGCTTGATCGTGCCGGCGTAAACGTAGATCCCCGGCACGTTCATCCGGGCGATCGCCATCATGCCGCCCGGCATGTTCTTGTCGCAGCCGCCGACGACGAGCACCCCGTCCATCGCCTGGCCGTTCACGCTCGTCTCGATCGTGTCCGCAATGACCTCGCGCGACACGAGCGAGTACTTCATCGCCTCGGTGCCCATGCCGATGCCGTCGGTGATGGTGGGCACGCCGAACACCTGCGGCATGGCACCGGCCTCCTTGAGCGCCGCCAGCGCGCGGTCGACGAGCGGCTGGATGCCGGCGTTGCACGGATTCATCGTCGAGTGGCCGTTCGCGACGCCGACGATCGGCTTCTCGAAGTCGCCGTCGGTGAACCCGACGGCGCGCAGCATGGCACGGTTCGGCGAGCGGGCGACGCCACCGGTGATGGATTTGGAACGCCAGTTTTCTGCCATCGGTGCCTCCTTCGGGTACGGAAGTCTAGCCGGGTAATGAACGCGAGGGCAGCGTCGCGCGCGAGCGCGGCCGGCGGCGGTAAACTTTGCGGCAACCCCAGGAGACGCACACGATGCCGCAGACCTCCGCAGTGCAGCACACGACCGGCAAGGAGCACTGGACGCGCAAGGGCGACGTCGAGCTCTTCCTCTGGCAAAAGCCGCAACCCGCCGGGACGCCGAAGCAGGGTACGGTGCTCTTCGTGCACGGCTCGTCGATGGGCTCGCAGCCGACCTTCGACCTGCAGGTGCCCGGGCGGCCCGACTCGTCGGTCATGGACTGGTTCGCCGCGCGCGGCTTCGACGCCTGGTGCATGGACAACGAGGGCTACGGGCGCTCCGACAAGCGCCGCCCGATCAACGCCGGCATCTCGAACGGCGCCGACGACCTCGAGGCGGGCACGCGCTACATCCTCGAGACGACCGGCGCGAAGCAGTTGCTGATGTACGGCATCTCGTCCGGCGCGCTGAAGGCGGCGCTTTTCGCGCAGCGCCATCCCGAGCGCGTGGCGCGGCTTGCGCTCGATGCGTTCGTATGGACCGGCGAAGGCAGTCCGACGCTCGCCGAGCGGCGGAAGAAACTGCCCGAGTACGCGTCGAAGAACCGCCGGCCGATCGATCGCGCGTTCGTGCACAGCATCTTCAGCCGCGACCATCCTGGCAGCGCCGACGACGCGACGATCAACGCCTTCGCGGATGCGATCCTCGCGCTCGACGACTCGGTGCCGACCGGCACCTACGTCGACATGTGCTCGAAGCTGCCGCTCGTGGATCCGGAGAGGATTCCGGTTCCGACCATCGTGATGCGCGGCCAATGGGACGGCATCGCCGGCTTCGACGACCTGCTCGAGTTCTACAAGCGCCTGCCGAATCCGGACAAGCAGTTCGCGGTGATGCCCGGCATCTCGCACGCGAGCTTCCAGCAGAAGAACTACCGCATCCCCTACCACATCCTGCACGCGTTCTTCTCTCAGCCCGAGCCGGTGTACCGGGGCGGGTGAAAGGGGGGACTCATGCGTCGCTGGATCTTCTCGAGCGCGCTCGCCGCGGCGTCGCTCGCCTGCGCCTCGGCAGCGTTCCCGCAGGCCTGGCCGAGCCGACCCGTCCGCATGGTCGTCCCGCTGTCGCCGGGCGGGTTCGCGGACGTGCCGGCGCGGATCATCGCGCCGCGGCTCTCCACGGCGCTCGGGCACCAGGTGTTCGTCGAGAACAAGCCCGGCGCCGGCGGGACGATCGGCGCGGACTTCGTCGCCAAGTCGAAGCCCGACGGCTACACGCTGCTCTTCACCGGCACACCGCACGTGATCAGTGCGTGGCTGTACAAGAGCCTGCCCTACGACTCGGTCAAGGACTTCGCGCCCGTTTCGCTGGTCGCTTCGGGTCCCTACGTGGTGGTGGTGAATCCCCTGCTTCAGGTCGGTTCAGTGCCGGAGCTCGTGGCGGCCGCGAAAGCGCAGCCCGGCAAGATCGACTTCGCCAGCTCGGGCAACGGCAGCGCGCAGCACCTGGTCGGCGCGCTCTTCAACACGATGGCGGGCATCGACCTCAACCATGTGCCCTACAAGGGCAGCGGCCCCGCGATGCAGGACCTGTTGTCGGGACAGGTGAAAGTGTCCTTCGCGGGGATCCCGAACGTCATGCCGCACGTCAAGGCGGGGCGCCTGCGCGCGCTCGCGGTCACGACCCCGCAGCGCTCGCCCGACCTGCCCGACGTGCCGACGGTCGCCGAGGCGGGCGTTCCCGGCTACGAGGCGACGCTGTGGCTCAATATCGCCGCGCCCGCCGGCACACCGCCCGAGATCGTGCAGCGGATGTACGCGGAGACCGCGAAAGTGCTGCAGGACCCGGAAGTGCAGCAGGGCTTCCGCGCCGCGGGCGTCGAGCCGAGCGTGCTCGACCCGGAGGCGCTCGGCGCGTTCATCCGGTCCGAGCACGAGAAGTGGGGCAAGGTCGTGCGCGACACCGGGGCGACGGTGAACTGACCGTCGCGAGCGGCGTCATCCCGGCGAAAGCCGGGGGCGTCCATATACGGGATCCAGTACGGCGCATCCTGGACTCCGGCGTACGCCGGAGTGACGGATCGTTCATCGTCCGAGCCGCCCCAGCCCACGCAGCTCGGGGAACAGCCGCAGCGCACCCAGCACGAGCGCGATCGTCGCGACGCCGCCGAGCACGACCGTCGGCACCGGGCCGATCAGGGCGGCGACGAGCCCGGACTCGAACGCGCCCAGCTCGTTCGACGAGCTGATGAACACCCGGTTCACCGCCGACACCCGGCCGCGCAGCTCGTCGGGGGTGTGGAGCTGCACGATCGTCCCGCGGATCACCACGCTCACGTTGTCGCACGCACCGGCCACGACGAGCGCCGCGAGCGACAGCCAGAGGGAGGTCGATAGCCCGAACACGATGATCGCCAGACCGAACCCCGCGACCGCCCAGACGAACACGAGCCCCGCGCGGCGGAACGGCGGCAGCAATCCCTGCGCCACCGCCATCGCGAGCGCACCGATCGCGGGCGCCGCGGTGAGCCAGCCGAGGCCCGTCGGGCCTGCGTGCAGGATGTCCTTTGCGAAGATCGGCAGCAGCGCCACCGCACCGCCGA
Source organism: uncultured beta proteobacterium (assembly GCA_963744255.1). Classification (GTDB taxonomy): domain Bacteria; phylum Pseudomonadota; class Gammaproteobacteria; order Burkholderiales; family SG8-39; genus DATEDA01. Next base: position 53,530 of record CAVUSZ010000048.1, on the reverse strand, counting down.
AGAGCACCGCAAAGAGGTCGAGCGTGATCACGCCGAGGATCGTCTTCGTGCGCCACACGTGCTCGAGCCCCGCGAGCAGCGCGCGGGACGAGCGCGGCCGGTCCGATCGCTCGATCGCCCGGCGCCGGATGAGGAGCGCCGCAGTCGCGGCGACCGCGATCAGAACGAGGTCGACCGCATAGACAACCGCGGCCCCGCCGGTCGCGGCGATGAGCGCGCCCGCGGCAACCGGCGCCGCGATGGACGCGAACTGGTGAAAGCTCGAGTTCCACGTGACGGCGCGGCTCAGATACTCGCGCTCGAGCAGTTGCGGAAGCAGTGCGTCCCGCGAGGGCCGATTGAGCACCTGGGCCGTACCGAGCCCCGCCGCGGCGAGGTAGACCCACCCCACGGCCGCACCCGATAGCGCGGACGCGGCGAGGATGCCGGCGGCCGCGGCCCACACGGCGAAGCCAACCACCATCACCCGGCGGCGGTCGAACCGGTCGGCGAGATGTCCGGCGGGGAGAAAGAGGAGGATCACCGGGAGGAACTGCGCAAGCCCGACCCAGCCGAGCGCAAGCGCCGACCCGGTTCGCTCGTACAGATCCCACCCGATGGCGACGCCCTGCGACCGCTCGACCAATGCGGCGGCGAGGTTCATCGTCGAATACAGCCGGTAGTCCCGCAGGCGGAACAGGGCGAGCCAGTCGGCGCGGGATCGGACCGAGGAGAGCACGGGCGGCGGATTCTATCCGCTCGACCGCGTGCGCCGCTTCGGGCATCCTCGCCCCGCATGCTCGTCCATCCCGACTTCGATCCGGTCGCGATCCAGATCGGCCCGCTCGCGATCCGCTGGTACGGGCTGATGTATCTCGTCGGGTTCGCGACCGCCTATTTTCTCGGCCGGTGGCGCATCGCCCGCGGCCGTGCCGGGCGGATCACGCTCGCACTGCTCGACGACCTGCTGTTCTATGGTGTGCTCGGCGTGATCCTCGGCGGCCGGCTCGGCTACGTCCTCTTCTACAAGCCCGGCTATTACCTGCAGCATCCGCTCGAGATCCTCGCCGTGTGGCAAGGGGGGATGGCGTTCCACGGCGGCTTCCTCGGCGTGCTCGCCGCGGTATGGTGGATCGCGCGCAAACACCAGCTGCGCTGGCTCGAGGTCACCGACTTCCTCGCCCCGCTCGCCCCGCTCGCATTCGCCGCGGGCCGGCTGGGCAACTTCATCAACGGCGAGCTGTGGGGTCGCGTGACCGACGTGCCCTGGGGCATGGTGTTTCAGCACCCGGCCGCCGGTTCCGCACCGCGGCATCCGTCGCAGCTCTACCAGTTTGCGCTGGAAGGCGTGTTGCTGTTCGTGATCCTGTGGCTCTACTCGGCGAAGCCGCGGCCGACCGGCGCGGTCAGCGGGGTGTTCCTGATCGGCTACGGAGTATTCAGGTTCGCGGCCGAGTTCTTTCGCGAGCCGGACGATTTCCTCGGGCTGCTTGCGCTCAACCTCAGCATGGGCCAGTGGTTGTCGCTGCCAATGATCCTGGCGGGAGTCGCCCTTTATGCCTCGAGCCGGCGCCGGGACTAGAATCGCCGGGCATGGAAGGGGACGAGCCGCATGGACGACGTCGAGCGCGCGATGCTCGAGCAGCGCATTCTGCAGCTCAAGATCGAGCACCGCGATCTTGACGACGTGATCAAGCGCCTCGCCGAGCAGTTCGGCTACGACCAGGTCCAGCTTCAGCGCCTCAAGCGACGCAAGCTCCTCCTCAAGGACCAGATCGCCTGGCTCGAGCGGCAGGTCGATCCGGACATCCCCGCGTAGCGCCAGCGCCACCCCGCGCCAGCTTCACGCGGATGGCAGGACCGCTGTTTCGCTGATCAGGCGAGCCCTCGCGCTACGAGCGAAACGCCGGTCGCGAGCAGCATCAGCGCGACGAGCCGCGCGAGCGCCTCGCGCGAGATGAGCCGGAAGATCCGGGTGGCAACCGCGATGCCGGCGAGCGCGGCCGGGATGGCGAGGGCGGCGGCGATCCACGCTTTCGGGTCGAGGAGCAAGCCGGCGAGCATGAAGGCGAGCACCCGCAGCGAGATGCTGAACACCGAGGTGAACGTAAGCGTCGCCCGGAACTGCTCCTTCGTGAGCGGCCGGTGGGAGAGGTAGATCGCGTACGGCGGTCCGCCGGCGCCGAACAGTGCCCCGGTGAGACCGCCCGCCGCCCCGGCGACGTAGGCCCAGCGCTGGCTGACCGTTCGCATGCTCGCGCGGCGCGCGAGCGAGTACACGGCGTACAGCGCGATGAAGACGCCGAGCGCCAGCATGCCGGCCCTCCGCGGGAGGTTGACGAGCAGCGTGACACCGATGGCGAGGCCGATCACGACCATCGGCGCCATGCGCAGCACCTCGCTCTTGACGGCATGGCGCGGGTTCTCGAGGCCGACGCGGAGCGCGTTCACGAGATCGACCACCGAGAACATCGCCAGCGCGAACGTGAGCGGGACGAGGTGCGTCGCGAGCGGGATCGTGATGAGCGCCGAGCCGAATCCGGTGATGCCGTAGACGACCGCGCCGGCGAACGCGATCAGCGCGAGGGCGGCGAACGTGCCGTAGTCGTCGGTCAGGGCGCCGGGCTCACTTCGCGGGCTGCGCCCCTGGCCGCGCCGGCGCGGGACCGTCGCTGGAGCCGGTGTCGCGCATGCCCCCCGGCGGCTCCACGTAAAGGACCGTCGGGCGCTTGCCCGGCGCCTGCGGGTAGAGGTCCATCAGGGAATAGACGTCCTTCGGCATGTCGGTGTTGACCTTCAGCCCGAGCTCGCGCGCGGCCTTCGCGGTGATGGGAAAGTCGTGCGTCCAGCGGCCCTCGCTCAGCGTCTTCGCCGTCTGGGCCGCCTTGTCCGGCGGCATCTGACCGGACTCGGTCAGCAGCTCGGTGAGGAACGCCTGGACCTGCACCTGTGCCTTGCGCGAGATGTCGGCGAGGATCAAGGTCGTGTCGGCCACCCGCTCGACCGGCTTCTGCTCGACCGCCTTGATGATCGACGCCGCCGGCGCGCCGCCGATCTGCGGATCCACCGGCCCGAGCACCGCGTTCGGGTCCATCACGATCTCGTCGGCGGCGAGCGCGATCATCGTGCCGCCGCTCATCGCGTAGTGCGGCACGAATACCGTGACCTTGCCCTTGTGCTCGACGAGCGCGCGGGCGATCTGCTCCGAGGCGAGCACCAGCCCGCCGGGTGTGTGCAGGATGAGATCGATCGGCTGGTCGTCGGGCGTGAGCCGGATCGCGCGCAGCACCGCCTCGGAGTCCTCGATGTTGATGAAGCTCGCTACGGGCAGGCCGAGGAAGCTGAGCCGGTCCTGGCGATGGATCAGCGCGATCACCCGCGACTTGCGCGATTCCTGGAGCTTGGCGAGCGCTTCGGTCCGCTCCCCTTCGACCGAGCCCCGGCCGAGGAAGGTCAGCGCCAGGATGAGGATGAGCAGCCCCCAGAAGACGAAGCGCAGGAAGCCGGCGAGGCGGTTGAAAAGGGTGGGCTTGGGCACGTTCATCCCGCAAGTCTAGCGGGTCGTGCGGTCAGCCGAGCGCCCGCTCCAGGACTCGCACGACGTGGACCGCTTCGCGGCCCGCGCCGTCGGCGATCTGGTGCCGGCAGCTCGTGCCGTCGGCGACGACGAGCGTCGCCGCGTCCGCGCCGCGCACCTTCGGCAGCAGCGCAGCTTCGGCCATCTTCATCGAGACGTCGTAATGCCGCGCCTCGTAACCAAACGCGCCGGCCATGCCGCAGCAGCTCGACTCGATCGTTTCCACCTCCAGCCCCGGCACGAGCCTGAGCGTGCGCTCGACCGCCGGCATCGCGCCGAACGCCTTCTGGTGGCAATGGCCGTGCAGCAGCGCCTTCACACCGGGGAGCGCGCCAAGCGGGAGCTCGAGCCGCCCGGCATCGGCCTCGCGCGCGAGGAACTCCTCGAAGAGCAGCGCGTTCGAGCCGAGCTTCGCCGCCTCCTCGCCCGGGAACATCGCACCCAGTTCGTCGCGCAGCGTCAGCAGACAGGACGGCTCGAGGCCGACGACCGGCACGCCGCGCGCAACGTAGGGCGCGAGCGCATCGAGCATCCGGCGCGCCTCGTGTCGCGCCTTGTTCACCATGCCGACCGCGAGGAACGTGCGGCCGCAGCAGAGCGGCCGTCCGCCGTCCGGCGCTCGCGCGACGTGTACCCGGTATCCGGCGGCCTCGAGCACCCGCAGCGCCGCGACCGCGTTTTCGGGCTCGAAGTAGTTGTTGAACGTGTCGGCGAGCAGCACGGCATCGCAGTCTTCGGGCGCGCGGACCTGGTACCGTCCGGCCGCCGATTGCAGGAACGGACGCGCCTGCCACTGCGGCAGGCTGCGCTTCGCCGACAGCCCGAGGAGCTTCTCGCTGGCCTTCGCCAGCAGCGGCACGCGGTCGCGCAGGTTCGCGAGCGGCGCGAGGCGCGCCGCAACCGGCGCGTACCGCGGCAGGAACGCGATCATCCGCTCCCTCAATCCCCAGCCGTGGCGGCCGTGGTAGTGATGCAGGAACTCGATCTTCATCCGCGCCATGTCGATGCCGGTCGGACACTCGCGCCTGCAGCCTTTGCACCCGACGCAGAGGTCCAGGGCGTCGTAGACCGCGTCGGAGGCGAGCGCGTCGGGCCCCAGCTGCCCCGACACCGCTAGCCGCAGCGTGTTCGCGCGGCCGCGGGTGAGATGCTGCTCGTCCCCGGTCGCGCGAAACGATGGGCACATCGTCCCGGCGTCGAACTTGCGGCAATGCCCGTTGTTGTTGCACATCTCGACCGCCGCCGCGAAGCCCTGGCTCGCGGCGCCCGGCACGTTCCACTCCGACCAGTCGAGCGCGGTGTCGAGCCGCGGCGTCTCGTACCCCGGCTTGAACCGGAAGAGCGAGCGGTCGTCCATCTTCGACGGTCGCACGATCTTGCCGGGATTCATCAGGCCTTTCGGGTCGAAGAGGTCCTTGATCTCCGCCAGCGCACGGGTGAGGCGCTGGCCGACGATCGGCTCGATCCACTCCGAGCGCACCAGTCCGTCGCCGTGCTCGCCCGAGAAGGCGGCGCCCTTGTACTCGCGCACCATCGCACAGGCTTCCTCGGCGATGGCGCGCATCTTCTTCGCGCCGTCGGTCTTCATGTTCAGCACCGGACGCACGTGCAGGGTGCCCACCGAGGCGTGTGCATACCAGGTGCCGCGGGTGCCGTGCTTCTCGAACACCCTCGTCAACCGCTCGGTGTAGTCGGCAAGATGCTCGAGCGGGACCGCGCAGTCCTCGATGAACGACACCGGCTTCCCGTCGCCTTTCATCGACATCATGATGTTGAGGCCGGCCTTGCGAACCTCCCAGATGTCCTTCTGGAGCTTCGCGTCGGTCGCCTCGACGACGCTGCCCGGCAGACCGAGGTCGCCCATCAACTCGACGAGACCGGCGAGCTTCGCGAGCTGTGCCGCGCGGTCGTCGCCGGCGAACTCGACCAGGAGGATCGCCTCCGGCGCGCCGCGGATGAAGCGCGCGACGATCGGGGCGAACGCCTCGTTCGCGCGGGCGAGCTCGATCATCGTCCGGTCCACCAGTTCGACCGCGTCCGGATCGAGCTTCACGATGTGCTGCGCCGATGCCATCGCCTGGCGGAACGTCGGGAAGTGGCACACGCCGAGCGCCTTGTGGCGCGGGATCGGCGAGAGCTTCAGCGTCAGCCGCCGCGAGTAGGCGAGCGTCCCTTCCGAGCCGACGAGGAGGCTGGCGAGGTTATGCGCCAGGTGGGGCTGCACCATGTCGACGTTGTAGCCCTGCACCCGCCGCAACACCTTCGGCCAGCGCGCGGCGATCTCTTCGACCTCCTGCCGGACGATCGCATGGACCTTCTCGACGAGCGCACGGTAGCCGGGAGGCCCGCCCGCGACCTCGTCGCTATTCCCGAAGCGGTACTCCGACCCGTCGGCGAGCACCGCCTCGATCGCGAGCACGTTGTGCACCATGTTGCCGTACCGGATCGAGCGCGAGCCGCAGGAGTTGTTCCCCGCCATGCCGCCGATCGTCGCCTGGGCCGAGGTCGAGACGTCGACCGGAAACCACAGGCCGTGCGGCCGCAGGAGCGCATTCAGCTTGTCGAGCGCGATGCCGGGCTGCACCGTGACCGTCGCGGCGGCGGCATCGAGCTCGATGACCGCGGCGAGATGCTTCGAGTTGTCGATCACGAGCGCGGCGCCGACCGTCTGCCCGCACTGCGAGCTGCCCGCGCCGCGCGGGAGAATCGGGACACCGGCTTCGACGGCGATCCGCATCGCGCGGAGCGCGTCGTCTTCGGTCTTCGGCACGACGACGCCGACCGGCTCGACCTGGTAGATGGAAGCGTCGGTCGAATAGCGACCGCGGCTCGCGCGGTCGAAGAGGACGTCGCCCCGGACCTCGCGCCGCAGCCGCGCGGCGAGGCTGGAGCCGCCCGCGCCGGGCTCGAATTCGAGCTTGTAGACGTTCATGCGGTCGCCGTGGCTTGCGCCTGCTTCATTGCATCGAGCAGGACCTCGGCGGGTTGCGCACCCGAGACCGCGAGCCGCCGGTTGAAGACGAAGAATGGCACGCCCTCGATTCCGTTTTCGCGCGCGCGGGCGTCCTCGGCTGCCGCCGCCTCGCGCGCCTCGGTGTTGTCGAGCCACTCCGCGGCCGCCGCGCGATCGAGGCCGGCCGAAGCCGCGATCTCGAGCAGGTTGTCGCGCGACGTCAGGTCGACCCCGTCGAGGAAGTACGCGCGGAAAAGCGCTTCGGCCATCGCGTCCTGGCGGCCCCGGGCGCCGGCCAGCTGGATGAGGCTGTGTGCGGCCAGCGTGTTCGGCTGGCGGGTGATCCGGTCGAAGGCGAAGTCGATGCCGACCTCGCGCCCCATTGCCGCAACGCGGTCGTAGACCGCTCTGCCGCGTGGCCCGAACTTGCGCGCCACGTAGTCCGCCCGCGCCATGCCCTCCGCGGGCATGCCCGGGTTGAGCTGGAACGGGCGCCAGGCAACCGCGGGCGCCGGGGCGTCGGGATTCTCGTTTGCGTAGAGCGCGAGCGCTCCCTCGAGGCGGCGTTTGCCGATGAAGCACCATGGGCACACCACGTCCGATACGATGTCGATGGAGAGGCTCATGGGAGCACCTCGCGAGGGTGACCCGCCTCATTGCGGCGGGTGGACCGTTAGCCTACCATCGGACGCCTGTCACCCGCCTCTCGAGGTGCCCCATGGCTCATCGCGCCGGCCGCCATTACCTGCAGATCCCCGGACCGACCAACGTCCCCGATCGCGTATTGCGCGCGATCGACATGCCCACGATGGACCATCGCGGCCCCGACTTCGCCGCGCTCGGCTTCGAGGTGCTCGACGGGCTGAAGCACGTCTTCCAGACGAAGCAGCCAGTGGTGATCTATCCCGCGTCGGGCACCGGCGCGTGGGAAGCGGCGCTCGTCAACACGCTCTCCCCGGGCGACAAGGTGCTGATGTTCGAGACCGGACACTTCGCGACGCTGTGGCACAAGATGGCGACGAAGCTCGGGCTCGCGCCCGAGTTCGTCGCGACCGACTGGCGCCGCGGGGCCGACCCCGCACTCGTCGAGGGGAAGCTGAGGGAGGACAAGGAGCACGCCATCAAGGCTGTGTGCGTCGTCCACAACGAGACCTCGACCGGCGTGACGAGCCGGATCGGCGCAATCCGGAAGGCGATCGATGCCGCGAACCACCCCGCGCTCTTTCTCGTCGATACGATCAGCTCGCTCGCCTCGATCGACTACCGCCACGACGAATGGGGGGTGGACGTGACCGTCGCGGGCTCACAGAAGGGCCTGATGCTCCCGCCCGGCCTCTCGTTCAACGCGATCAGCGAGAAGGCGCGGAAGGCTTCGCAGTCGTCCAAGCTCCCGAAGTCGTACTGGGGGTGGGACGAAATCATCGCCAACAACAAGACCGGCTATTTCCCCTACACCCCGGCCACCAACCTGCTCTACGGTCTGCGCGAAGCGCTCAGGATGCTGCGCGAGGAGGGGCTCGAAAACGTGTTCGCCCGCCACGATCGCCATGCCGAGGCCACGCGGCGCGCGGCGCGCGGGTGGGGACTGGAGATCCTGTGCGCGGTGCCCGAAGAGTACTCGGGCTCGCTGACCGCGCTGATGACCCCCGCCGGGCACGACGCCGACCATCTGCGCAAGACGATCCTGGAGGCGTTCGACATGTCGCTCGGCACCGGCCTCGGCAAGCTCGCGGGGAAGGTGTTCCGCATCGGCCATCTCGGCGACTTCAACGACCTGACGCTGGCCGGCACGCTCGCCGGCGTGGAGATGGGGCTCGAGCTCGCGGGCGTGCCGCACAGGAAGGGCGGCGCGCAGGCGGCGATGGACTATCTCGTCGAGTGCGCGCGCAGGCCCGCGCGCAAGGCGGCGTAGGGGGGACGATGACCGGACCATCTCCGATGCAGGCGCTGCTCGCGCTCGCGTTGGCGGGCGTGGCGCTCGTCGCCGCACCCGTCGCCGCGCAACAGTACCCGTCGAAGCCGGTGCGCATCATCGTCGGCTTCGCCCCCGGTGGCGGCACCGACGTCGTCGCGCGCGTCATCGGGCAGAAAGTTGGCGAGTACTGGGGCCAGGGCGTCGTGGTGGAGAATCGCGCCGGCGCGACCGGGACGATCGGCGCCGACGTCGTCGCGAAGGCGCCGCCCGACGGCTACACGCTGCTCATGGGCCACGTGAACTCGCATGCGATCGCGCCGAATCTCTTCAGGAAGCTGCCGTACGACGCGCTGAAGGATTTCGCGCCGGTCTCGTACGTCGGGTACGTGCCGAACGTCCTGGTCGTCCATCCGTCGGTCCCGGCGCACTCGATGAAGGAGCTGATCGCGCTCGCGAAATCGAAGCCGGGCGGGCTCAACTACGCCTCGTCGGGCACCGGCAGCACCCAGCACCTCGCCGGCGAGATGTTCAAGCTCATCGCGGGCGTCGATATCGTGCACATTCCCTACAAGGGCAGCGGTCAGGCGATCGGCGACCTGCTGGCCGGCGTGGTGGCGATGAACTTCGACACGATGCCGCCGGTGATCGACCACATCAAGGGCGGACGGCTGCGTGCACTCGCGATCTCCACTCCGCGCCGCGTCGGGCAACTACCCGACGTGCCGACGTTCGAGGAAGAAGGAATGCTCGGGTTCGACGTGACCAACTGGTACGGGGTGATGGCGCCTGCCGGCACGCCGAAGGACGTCGTCGCGAAGCTCAACGCCGACATAAACAAGGCGATGCGCGAGCCCGACGTGCGCGCGCGCCTCGAGCAGGTCGGCACGCAGTTGCGCGAGACTCGCCCCGAGGAGTTCGAGGAGTTCATGAAGGCCGAGGTCGCGAAGTACGCGAAGCTCGTCAAGGACGCGAATGTCCGCCTCGACTAGCGGGGCGTCGGTACTCCTCGCCCGCGACGGCGATATCGCGACACTCACCCTCAACAAGCCGGAGCGGCTCAACGCCCTCGACGAAGGCATGTGGCGCGCGCTCGGCGAGATCTTCACGGCGCTCGACGCCGCGACGAGTCGCTCCGCTGCGTGATCCTGCGCGGGGCGGGCGACAAGGCCTTCGCCGCGGGCGCCGACATCGCCGAGTTCGAGACCGAGCGCGCGGATGCCGCGCAGGCGCGCGAGTACGGCCGCGTCGTCGAGGCCACCCCGGTTCCGCGGCAGGTGACCGAAGGGCGGAGCGGGTCGCGCGTATAGATCGGCAAGCTCGCGCCACGGGCTTGCGCCCGCGGCGTCGGCGGCAATGAGCAGCGCGCCGCCGACCGCCAAGTCCTCGTCATGCCCCGATCTTTCCTCTCGCGCTGCAAGGTTGACGGCCAACCCGGCCGTGGCAGACTAGCGCTCACGCGAGCCGACAGCGATACAAACATAGTCGGCGATCCACTATCGGAGGAGCAGTCATGAAGAATCCCTTCCGCGGCCTCGCGCTAGCAGTGTGCGCGGTCGCGCTCTTCGCCGGCGCGGCAGACGTTCCCGCCCAGACCTGGCCCGCAAAGCCGATCCGCGCGATCAACCCGTTCCCGGCCGGCGGCGGAACCGACACCTTCGCGCGCCCCTGGGCGGCGAAGATGACGCAGCTCCTCGGCCAGCAGGTCCTCATTGAGAACATGGGCGGCGCCGGGGGCACCGTCGGCGCCGGGCGCGCCGCGAAGGAAGCGCCCGACGGCTATACCTGGTTCATCGGCGCGATCCACCACACGATCGGCGAGTCGCTGTACACCAGGCTGCCCTACAGCCTGGAGCGGGACTTCACGCCCGTGACGCTCCTCGCCGCTGTCCCGAACGTGGTCGTCATCCATCCCAAGAACAACTTCAAGACGCTGCAGGAGCTCATCGCCTACGCCAAGGCGAACCCCGGGAAACTCAACTTCGGCTCGGCGGGGAGCGGCACGAGCCACCACATGATCGGCGAGCTCTTCAAGCAGACCGCGAAGGTCGAACTTACGCATGTCCCGTACAAGGGTGCCGGTCCGATGATGCAGGACCTGCTCGCCGGGCAAGTCGACATGGCCTTCGACGGGATGGGCACGTCCGCAACCCAGATCAAGGCGGGCAAACTCCGACCGCTGGCGGTGACCACGGGGACGCGCAACCCGGTGATCCCGGACGTGCCGACCATGAAAGAGGCGGGCGTCGATTTCGCGATCTCGACGACCTGGTACGCGCTGTGGGGCATCAAGGGCACGCCGCAGCCGATCATCGACCGGATGTACACGGAGACGGTGAAGGTGCTGCAGATGCCCGACATCAAGGAGATCTGGGCGAGCCAGGGCGCGGACGCGGGCGGCATGCCTCCAGCGGAGTTCGGGGCGTTCGTCCAATCGGAGATCGCGAAGTGGGCCAAGGTCGTCAAGGACGCCGGCATCAAGATCGACCTGTAAGCCGCAGTCCCGCGCTGAAAAGCCCCGCCGATGCGGGGCTTTTGTTCTTGCCGGTCAACCCTTGACAGGCTCCCGGCCACCATGTATTGCGGCTCCTTGCGCGGGCGGCTGCCCGGCGTAGGGGCACGTTCGCGGGGCACCGCATTCCGAGATCGAGGCGCGCAGCGGGCTGCGCGTCGGACGGTCGATGAAGGACCGTCTCTGCACGCGCAGGACCAGTCGGTCGCGACGCTCTTTGCGGCGGGCCACGGCCCTGCATGCCCGCAGAGGAGGAAGAAAGCGTGTTTGAGCGCATGCGCGAAGCGCGCGGACGGAGCCACAGCGATACGTCGCTAGCCGGACTGCGGCGGTCCTGCATCACGCTCATGAGCGAGCGCGGCGAAGCGAACAGCGTGAAGTTCGCGCAAGCTGCAGTCTCGCAATACCGCGCGCTCGGCAAGGAAGGCCGGACCGCCTTCTTCGACGTGCTCGCGGAGGATTTCGCGCCGGATCCCGCCGGCGTCGTCGCCGCCGCGCAGCGCTACGCGGAGACCCGGTCGCCCGATTCGCTCGTCGATCTGATCCGCGCCGCGGAGCCACCCCGACAGGAGCTCCTCCGCAGGCTGAACCGGGCGCCCGAAGGCACCGCGACCATCCTCGAGATGCGCCGGGAGCTGCTGCAGGAAATGAAGTCGAGGCCGCGTCTCGCCGCGGTGGAAGCCGACCTTCAGCACCTGCTCTCGTCGTGGTTCAACCCCGGGTTCCTGCGGCTGGAACGCGTCGACTGGCGCGCGCCGGCGCTCCTGCTCGAGAAGATCATCCGCTACGAAGCGGTGCACGAGATCGGGAGCTGGAACGCGCTGCGGCGGCGGCTCGAGCCCGACCGGCGCTGCTTCGCGTTCTTCCACCCGGCGCTGCCCGACGACCCGTTGATCTTCGTCGAGGTCGCCCTCGTCCACCGGATACCGGCGGCGATCGGGCCGCTGCTCGACGACGAGCAGGTCGACGCGGAAGCGGCCCGGTCGACGTGTGCGGTGTTCTACTCCATCTCGAACTGCCAGCCGGGTCTGCGCGGCGTCTCGCTCGGCAACTTCCTGATCAAGCGGGTGTGCGAAGTGCTCAAGGAAGAATTCCCGCGGCTGCGCACGTTCTGCACGCTGTCGCCGATCCCGGGCTTTGCGAAATGGCTGCAGCGCGGCGCACAGCTCCCCGCGGAGCGGCTGCCTGCGGGTGCATCGGGGCGGCTGGAACAGGCGCTCGAGCGCGCGCAGCCGCTGCTCGCCGAGGCCGCCTCGAGTCTCGGCGCCGCGCTCGAAGGCGCCACCCCCGCGCAGCGCGAAGCGCTGCTGCGGCTCGGCGCGGCGTATCTGCACGGCACGCTGGAGAACGACGGTGGGAGCGATCCGGTCGCGAAGTTCCACCTCCACAACGGCGCCCAGCTCGCGCGCCTCAACTTCCTCGCCAACCCGTCGCCACGGGGCTTGCGAGAGTCGTTCGGGCTGATGGTCAATTACCTGTACGACCTGCGCCACATCGAGCGCAACCACGAGAGCTTCGTGCGCGGCCGCGTCGCCGCGGCGCGCGAGGTCACTCAATTGCTCTGACAGCACGCGCCGCCCGCCGGCGCCGGCTCGATTCCCAAGGAGGCACAAGTCATGAGAACGTTCACCGCATTCCTCGCCGGAATCCTCGCCCTGGCCGTGAGCGTGGCGGCAGCCGCGCAGAGCTGGCCGCAGAAACCGGTTCGCCTGATCAACCCGTTCCCGCCCGGGGGCGGCACCGACACCTTCGCGCGACCGCTCGCCGCGCGCCTGTCGCAAGCGATGGGGCAGCAGTTCATCGTCGAGAACCTCGGCGGTGCGGGCGGGACGCTCGGGGCCGCGCGTGCCGCGAAGGAAGCCCCGGACGGTTACACGTTCCTGATCGGCGCGGTCCATCACACGATCGCCGAGACGCTGTACACCAAGCTCCCATATCACCTGGAGCGGGACTTCGTCCCGATCACGGTCATTGCCACCGTGCCGAACGTGATCGTCGTGAACCCGAAGCACAACTTCAAGAGCCTCGGCGAGCTGATCGCGTTCGCGAAGAAGAACCCGGGCAAGCTCAACTACGGCTCGGCGGGCAACGGCACGACGCACCATCTCGCGGGCGAGTTGTTCAAGCAGGTCACCGGCACGGAACTGACTCACGTGCCGTACAAGGGCGCGGGTCCGCTGACGCAGGATCTGCTCGCGGGCCAGGTCGACCTCGCGTTCGACGGTCTGGGCAGCTCGGCGTCGCACATCAAGAGCGGGCGGCTCCGCCCACTCGCGGTGACGACTGCGACACGTTCCGCACTGCTGCCCGACGTGCCGACGGCGGCGGAAGCCGGAGTCAAGGGCTACGAGCTGACGACCTGGTACGCGGTGTGGGCGGTCAGGGGAACGCCGCAACCGATCGTCGACAGGATGTATCAGGAGATCGCGAAGGCGCTGCAGTCGCCCGAGATCAAGCTCGTGTGGGATGGCCAGGGCGCCGCGCTCGGCGGCATGCCGCCGGCGGAGTTCGCCGCGCTCGTCAAGCAGGAAATCGCCCGCTGGGGCAAAGTCGTGAAGGACGCCAACATCAAGATCGATCTGTAGGGAAAGGGTAGAGCCATGGCCGGTCCGCTCTCGCATATCCGCGTCCTCGATCTCTCGCGCGTGCTCGCCGCGCCGTGGACCGCGCAGAATCTCGCCGACCTCGGCGCGGAGGTGATCAAGGTCGAGCGTCCGAAGAAAGGCGACGACTCGCGCGCCTTCGGCCCGCCGTGGCTGAAAGACGCGAGCGGCAAGGAGACCACCGAGTCGGCGTATTTCGCCTGCGCGAACCGCGGCAAGAAGTCGATCACCGTCGACCTCTCGAAGCCCGCCGGCCAGAAGGTCGTCCGCGAGCTCGCTGCGCGCTGCGACGTCCTGCTCGAGAACTACAAGTTCGGCGATCTCGCCCGCTACGGACTCGGCTACGACGACCTCAGGAAGGTGAACCCGCGGCTCATCTACTGCTCGGTGACCGGCTTCGGCCAGACCGGCCCGTACCGCGAGCGTCCCGGCTACGACTTCATGATCCAGGGGATGGCCGGGTTGATGAGCGTCACCGGCGAGCGCGACGACCTGCCGGGCGGCGGGCCGCAGAAGGCCGGCATCCCGATCGCCGACATCATGACCGGCATGTACGCCACGATCGCGGTGTGCGCGGCGCTTGCGCATCGCGCCGAGACCGGCGTCGGCCAGCATCTCGACCTCGCGCTGTTCGACTCGCTGCTGGCGGTGATGGCCAACCAGGCCGCGAACTATCTCGCGACCGGGCAATCGCCGGGGCGGCTCGGCAACGCCCATCCCAACATCGTCCCCTACCAGACGTTCAAGACCGCCGATGGCGCGGTGATCCTCGCCTGCGGCAATGACAATCTGTTCCGGAAGTTCTGCGAGGTCGCAGCCGCGCCGCATCTCGCCGACGACCCGCGCTACGCGACGAACGGCGACCGGGTCGAGAATCGCGTCGCGCTGACCAGGATCCTCGACGAGATCTTCGCCCGGCGCACGACCCGCGACTGGGTCGATGCGCTCGAGGCCGCCGGCGTGCCGAACGGCCCGATCAACACGCTCGAGCAGGTGTTCGCCGAACCGCAGGCGATCGCGCGCGGCCTGCGGCTCGAGCTCGCGCATTCCACTGCCGGCAAGGTGTCGCTCGTGCGCAGCCCGATGCGGTTCTCGGCCACCGCGGTCGAGCACGAGCGGCCGCCGCCGCTCCTTGGCGAGCACACCGACGAGATCCTGCGTGGTGTGCTGGGAAAGAAGGACGACGAGATCGCGAAGCTGCGCGCCGACGGCGCCGTGTGAACGTCACCAAAGCATCACCAGCATCCGGGTCGCGAGGCTGAACATCAGCACCGCGAAGACTCGGCGCAGGAGCCTGGTCGGCAGGCGGTGCGCGACCATGGCCCCGACCGGCGCGAGCGACATGCTCGCCACGGTGACCCCGGCGAGCGCCGGCAGGTTAGACGTAGCCCAGGCGTCGGCATCGGCGCTAGCCGCGCCGCGCCGCGAGCAGGCGTACTGCAAGCTCGGCGAAGCCCGCGCCGGACTCCGCCGCGGTGAGGTAGCCGGGCACGTGCTCGAGCCGCGCGGCGAAGCGGCGCACGTTCGCGACGCCGACCGAGAGCGGAAAGTAGGCGAACATCGGCGCGTCGTTCGGCGAGTCGCCGGCGAACACGTAGCGGTCGCGCTCGGCGTCGAGGTCGACCCCGAATCGCTCGCGCATCAACGTCCGCGTCATGCCGAGCTTGTCGTAGTCGCCGAACCAGCCGTTGACGTGGATCGAGCTGACCTTCGCCGTCATCCCCGCCGCCTGCATGATCGCGACGATGCGGTCGACGGCCTCCTCGTCGAGCCGCGGCACGTCCTCGCAGTAGTCGATCGCGAGATCGGCCTCGCGGTAGGACTGATCGGAGGCGAGCGCGGCGCCCGGCACCTCCCCAAGGATGCGGTCGCCTACCGCGGCGAGCCGGGCGCGGTTCGCCGCGCGCGTCGCGTCGTCGTCGCGAAAGCGCTTCGTCAGCCTGCGGGCGGCACGGTCGTAGGCGAAGTAGAACGCGCCGTTCTCGCCCACGACCGCGTCCACCGGCCACATGCGCGCGATGTGGTCGCACCAGCCGGCCGGCCGGCCGGTGATCGGCACGACCGCGATCCCCGCGTCGCGGAGAGCCCCGATCGCGGCGTAGGCTGTCGGGCTCAGGCCGCCGTCGGTGGTGATCGTGTCGTCGATGTCGGCGAACACGCCGCGCACGCGCGCCAAGCGCGGCGTCGGGCAGGCGGTCGAGTGGCTGCATCACCCGCAAATGGTAGCCGCGCGGCGCACCGGGCGGGTTGCGGCAAGCGAGCGCCTCGATGCCGGCTAGAGGAACCCGATCGCTCGCGGCAGCCAGAGCGCGATCTCGGGAAACCGGATGCAGAGCAGCAGCCCGAGAACCTGCAGGGCGACGAACGGATACATGCCGCGGTAGATATCGGACATGGTCACGCCCGGCGGCGCGGTACCTTTCATGTAGAAGAGCGTCGCGCCGAACGGCGGTGTCATGAACGAGGTTTGCAGGTTGACCGCCACCAGGGTCCCGAACCAGGCCATGAAGTAGTACTGCTCGCCGAGGTGGTCGGAGAAATCGTACTTCCCCAGGATCGGGCCGAAGATCGGCAGGACGATCAGGCAGATCTCGATCCACTCGAACGGGAACCCGAGCAGGAAAATGAGCACCATCACGAAGGTGAGCATCTCCCATTTGGTGTCGATGCCGAACTTCGCCAGGGTCGAGATCATGAGGTCGTCGCCGCCGAGCACCCGGAAGACGTACGCGAAGCCGGTGGCCCCCAGGAAGATCATGAACACGAGCCCGTTGGCGCGGCACGCCGAGCGGATGGAATCGGTCACCATCACCTTGGTGAACTGGCCGTTCAGCGCCGCAATGAAGAACGCGCCGGCCACGCCGACGCCGGCACTTTCGGTCGGCGTTGCCCAGCCGGCGAAGATCGAGCCGAGGACGATGACCAGCAGCGCGGTCATCGGAAAGAGTCCCTTCCATAGCGCGATCCACAGCTCGCGCCAGTTCTGCGGCCCGTAGTCGGGCGGCAGCTTGGGCGCCTTCCTCGGCTGGAAGATCGCGACGGCGATGATGTACAGGGTGTAGAGGCCGGAGAGCAGCAACCCCGGCATCACGGCGGCCGCGAACAGCGTTCCGGCCGACGTTGCGAGCATTTCGGCCATGACCACGAGCATGATCGCCGGCGGCAGCAGGATGCCGAGCGTCCCGGCGGACGAGATCGTGCCGACCGAGAGCCGCTTGTCGTAGCCCGAGGCGAGCATCTGCGGGAGTGCGATCACCGACAGGGTGACCACCGCCGCACCGACCACGCCCATCGGCGCCGCGAGGATGGTTCCCATCACCATGACCGCCACCGCGAGCGCACCGGGAACGCGCCTGAGAAGCACCTCGGTGGCGAGCAGCATGTCCTTCGCCGAGCCGGAGCGCTCGAGGATCGAGCCCATCAGGATGAACATCGGGATCGACACCAGGATCGCGTCGACGGCGACGCCGCCCCACATCCTGAGGACCACGTTCGACAGTCCGAGCATCGGGAAGACGTCGAGCGCCCAGCCGATGACGGCGAAGACCATGGCCAACCCGCCCATCACGAACGCGACGGGGTAGCCGCAGAAAATCACGACGAACATCGTCGCGAACATGATCAGGGCGAGATTGGCCGCCAGCCACTGGGTAACCATGCGCGCTCCCTACACGTCGGCTTCCACGTGGCCGATCTGCAGCTGGACCTGCGACCGCGGCAGCTTGCCGAAAAGGTACGCGATGAGCCGGAGCAGGACGCTCACGATCGCTAGCACGATCAGCCACAGCCCGACGGCGTAGACGGTCTTGATGATCCAGCGGTGGCCGAGCCCCACCGCGCTTTCGGACTGCTCGCCCATCGCGTAGGACTGATAGACGAAATCGATGCTGTACCAGGCGACGAACGCCGTGTAGGGCAGCGCGAACACGAGGCAGCCCCAGAATTCGATCCACGCCCGGGTCCTGAACTCGAGCGCCTCGGTGTACGAATCGACGCGCGGGTGAGCGTTGATCGTGTAGCAGTAGCCGAGCCAGCACGAAAAGATCGCCGCGTGCAGGTGCCACTCGAACTCCTGGAACCTCGTGAGCTGCACCGGCAGACCGAACTTGCGCGCGACGACGTCGAAGCAGGTCACCGCCATGAGGGCGATCATCAGCCACCCGCCGGCGAACGCGATGCGCTCGAGGAAACGGCGGATGCCTTCGGCGATCTTCACGAGCGTTCTCACGGGGTCGGCACCTCGAGCGTCAGCGTGCACGCGCTGACGGCCGTGGCCTCGACGAGCGCCACGGCCGGCGCGAGACTGCTGGGAACGAAAAACGGACCGGCCGCGCTCGGCCGGCTGCGGGCGGGAGGCCCGCAACCGGCGTGCGGCGGCTGCGCGCTACTTGTTGTCCAGATACGTGGGCTTCATCGCCTGGGCGTCACCCCAGACGGCGTACTTCTTGCGGAACGCGAGATAGTCGTCGGAGACCTTCTTGAACAGCGGGTCCTTGGCCGACTCCTCCTGGATCACCTCGAGCCACGCCTTCTCGAACGCGGCGATCTCCGAGTCCTTCCAGCGCTTGATCTGCACCTTGTGCTTGTCGCGCATCTCGGCCATGGCGTCGAACTGCATCGCCTCGCTCTCGGCGTAGGTGTAGTGGACCTGGTTGCCGCCCGAGACCTCGATCATCTTCTTGTAGGACTTCGGCAGCGCGTCGTAGGCCTTCTTGTTCATCAGCACCTCGCTCACCGACACGAGCTGGTGCCAGCCCGGGAAGTAGTTGAACTTCGCGACCTGGTGGAAGCCCTGCTTGATGTCCATGGTGGGCATCGAAAACTCGGTCGCGTCGATCACGCCGCGCTCGAGCGCCGGGAAGATGTCGGCGGGGGCGAGGAGCTGCGTCGCCACGCCGTACTTCTGCATCACCTTGGCGCCGAGGCCGAAGAAGCGCATCTTCAGGCCCTTCAGCTGGTCGAGCGACGTGATCTCCTTGCGGAACCAGCCCGAGGTCTCCGGTCCGATCGCGAACCCGTCGACCGAGATCAGGCCGTGCTTCTCGTAGATCTCGTTGCGCAGCTTGTTGCCGTTGCCGAAGATCTTCCAGGCGAAGAACTCGCCGTACTGCGGCCCGAACGGCACGGTGGTGAAGAACGCGAGCGCCGGGTACTTGCCGGCGTGGAAGCCCGGCGTGGTCCAGCACGCTTCGACCGAGCCCTTGGAGGCGGCGTCGAAGCACTCGAGCGACGGCACCAGCGCGCCCGGCTCGTAGAACCGGATGACGAACCGGCCGTCGGTCATCTCCTCGATGTCCTTGGCGAAACGCTGCCCGGACGGCCCGAGGTGCGTGAGCTGGCTGCCGAACGCGCTCTGCATCTTCCAGTTCACTTTGGGCAGCTCCTGCGCGGACGCGCAGGTGGCGACTGCGACGAGGGCGGCCGCAAAAGCGGCGACCGCCAGCCTGGACTGAGCAACTTGCATGAATCCTCCTCGACCGTTGGCGTTGTCAACCCGGGTCGAACCGTTCGCCCGAGCATCGCTGGGGCCCGCATCTATCGCGCGGATGCGGCGATGATAATTCACCGGTTGGTGAACACAAGCGTTCGCTGCAGCAGCGGCGATTGCTGCACTGCGAGATCGCCCTCCGACGGGGCGTGCGTTCAGGCCATCGCGCCCATGAATTGTGCAACCCGCTCGCGCTCGGCCGCAGTCATGTGCAGCCCGCACTTCGTCCGCCGCCAGAGGACGTCCTCGGGCTCGCGCGCCCATTCGCGCTCGACGAGGTACGCGAGCTCGCGCTCGTACAGGCCCCCGCCGAAATATTCGCCCAGGTCGGCGGTCTCGCGCACGTCGCCGAGGATCTCCGCCGCGCAGACGCCGTGCCGCCGCAGCAGGCGCTCGAGCCAGTGCGCATCGAGCTTCGGGTAGCGGGCGCGGTACGCGGCGGCGACGTCGGCGAAGCTCCCGTCGCCGAAGTCCCCGCCGGGCAGCGGTGCTTTTGCAGTCCACGGTGCGCGATCCGGAAACCAACGCTCGAGCCGCTCGAGCGCATGTTCGGCCAGCTTGCGGTACGTCGTCAGCTTGCCGCCGAAGATCGAGAGGAGTGGCGGACCCTCCTGGTCGAGCACGAAGTGATAGTCGCGCGTGATGTCGGACGGGTCGGCCGAGCCGTCGTCGTAGAGCGGCCGCACGCCGCTCCAGCTCCACACGACGTCGGCGGGCGCGACCGGCCGCGACGCGTAGCGGCTCGCCGCGGCGCAGAGATACTCGGTCTCGTCGCGCGAGATCCGCGGCGGCTCATCGGGGTCGGCGACGACGACGTCGGTGGTGCCGATCGCGGTGTAGCGCTCCTCGTACGGAATCATGAAGACGACGCGCTGGTCCGGGTTCTGCAGGATGTGGGCGTGCGCCCCGTCGTGGAGGCGCGGCACGACGATGTGACTGCCCTTGACGAGCCGCACCGCCCCGGGCGTCCGCACGCGTAGCTCCCGGTCGAGGAAGCTGCGCACCCAGGGCCCGGCGGCATTCACCAGCGCGCGCGCTTCGACTTCGGTTGTCGCACCCGAGGCATGGTCGCGCAGGCTCACGCGCCACAGGTCACCCTCGCGGCGCGCGGCGATGCAGCGCGTGCGCGGCAGGATGCGCGCCCCCTTTTCGGCGGCGCCGCGCGCGTTCAGGACCACGAGGCGGGCGTCGTCGACCCAGCAATCCGAGTACACGAAGCCGTGCCGGAACGCCGCCTTCAGTCCGGCGCCATAGCCGTCCGCGCGGAGCGCCACGCCGCGGGAGCGCGCGAGAGACGTCCGGCCGCCGAGCCGGTCATAGAGAAAGAGCCCGGCGCGGATCATCCATCGCGGGCGCAGGTGCGGCTCGTGCGGAAGCACGAACTCGAGCGGCGAAACGACGTGGGGGGCGATCCGGAGCAGGACTTCCCGCTCGGCGAGCGCCTCGGATACGAGCCGGAACTCGAGCTGCTCGAGATAGCGCACCCCCCCGTGGATCAGCTTGGTGCTCGCCGACGAGGTCGCGCCGCCGAGATCGCCCTGCTCGGCGAGCACCACGTTCAGGCCGCGGCCGGCGGCATCGCGCGCGATGCCGACGCCGTTGATCCCGCCGCCGACGACGGCGAGGTCGAAGACCTCAGCCAAGCGCGGCCTTCGTCCGTTCGAGGAGCAGGTCGATGAAGGAGTCGTCGTGGTAGATGCCGAAGCCGAACCGGATCCGGCGCCCGCGCCGGTCGACGTGGATACCTTGCGCGGCGAGCCGCCGCTCGGCGGTCTCGGCTTCGTCGACGTCGAACGCAAGGAAGTTGCCGCGCGGAAAGCGCGCGGGCGGCGTGAGCGCATCGATCGGGAGCCGGGCGAGATTCGCATCCGCGAGCCCGGCGAGAAACCTGCGCTCGAGCCCCGCGACATGCGCATGGATCTCGCGCGGTGTCACGCCAAGGTCGTGCAGCCAGCGCATCACCGCGTTGAAGCGATAGAGGCCCGACGCATCGAACGTCGAGCCCCAGAAACGCATTGCGCCCGCGCCGTAACCCACGATCGAAGGAACGGGGGACCCCTTCGGTTCCCCCGTGGCGCCTTGCGCTCTGCTCAATCCCCCGAAGTCGGAGAACCAGCCCGTGTACACGGGGCGCAGCTCGCAGTCCACCGGGATCGACAGGAAGCAGGCGCCCTCGCCGGCCTGGGCGTACTTGTAACCGCCTGCCGTATAGAAGATCCGCGGGCCGAGACGCGCGAGGTCGACCGGGATCGCCATGAACGCGTGATAGCCGTCTATCGCGACGACCGCGTCGGGCGAGGCGCGCGACAGCAGCTCTTCCATTCCCTCGACGACGAAACCGGAGTCGAAGAACACCTGCGACACGAACACCATGTCGTAGCGATGCGTGGGCGTCGCGTGAAAGCGCTCGCGGAAGGTCGCATACGGCTCGACCGGGACGCGCGTGACCGCGAGCCGCCCGGTCTCCTCGAGCCGGCGCGTCTGGCGGCTGAAGCTGTGGAACTCGTTGGCCGTCGTCAGCACGTGCGGCGTCCGCGACCAGTCGAGGCAGGAGTAGAGCCGCGCGACGAACTCGTGCGTGTTGGGGGCGAACGCGATCAGCCGCGGGTCGGGGAGGCACAGCAGCCGCGCGACGTGCTCCTGGGCTTCGGGTACCGCCTGGCCGAAAATCCGCTCCTGCCACTTGCGGTTGGTGAGCCGGGCCGAGTCCTCCCAGTACCGGAGCTGCGCCGCCCGCGTCACGTCCGGCCACGGGTGATGGCTATGCGCCGTCACGTGCAGCTCGTCGCCGATGGCGGCGAGGAAGGTTTGGTAGTGTCCTTTGAGCATTCTGGCTCGGCGGAACCTACCCGTGCCTAGGCATTCCAGCGGAACCCGAGCTGGTCCCGCACCTCCGCGGGCAGCGGCGGCAGCATCGAGCGCGGGATGAGGTAGGTCGAGAGGTTGAAGAAGTCGAGGAAGACGCGGTGCGCCTCGACCGTGCGACGCAGATAGTCCTGTCCGCTCGATCCGCCGGTGCCGATCTTGGCCCCGATCATCCGATGGACCATCAGCGCGTGGCGGTAGCGCCAGAGCGACAGGTTCTCGTCGATCTCGATCAGCGCAGTGAGGAGCCGGAACGGATTCTGGAGGATCGGCTCGTCCCGGTAGAGCATGATCATCAGCGCGGCCAGGAACGCCGGATACGCGAGCCGACGCTCGCCCGCAGCCCGGAGCCGCTCGTATTTCGCCGGCTCGAACACCGCCTCGAACGTCTCGCGCGTGCGGTCGAGCTCGGCAAGCTGCAACCGGCGGGCGGCCTCGGGGAGCTGCGCCTTGCGCTCGATGGTCTCCCGGTCCTCGTCCAGCATGCGCGTGACGTTCGCGCGGTACTCGCGCCAGAAGTCGAAATCGGGCGAGCGGACGAACGGCATGCGCGCAAGCCACGCCGCAACGACGTCGAAGAGGTTGGGCTCGCGCTCCGCGGCGCCCACGGACGTGCGATCCGGGGTGTCGAGCGCCGCCGCGTAGTCGGCCTCGTTGTAGCGCAGCCGCTGCGTGCGCTCGAGGCCGAGGCGGTTCTCGAGGCTCCGGAACTGCGCGCTCTGAAAGCCGGAGGAGGGCGTCAGCAGGTTGCGGAAATCGAGGAAGTCGAGCGGCGTCATCGTCTCCAGGATGTCGATCTGGTCGAGGAGCACGCCCTGGATGCGGATCAGCCGCTCCAGATAGTGGAGCGCCCGGCCGACGTCGCGCTCGTTCACAAATTCCGCGCCCATGATCGCGATCACGGCATCGAGCTCGTGCAGGCACTGCTTGAACCAGAGCTCGTAGGCCTGGTGAGTGACGACGAAGAGCAGCTCGTCGTGCGCCGGCCGGCCGGCCTTTGCGCTCTCGAGCACCTGGCAGGCAAGGAGCTCCTTCAGCTTGAGGTACTTGCTGTAGGAGAGCGCCCCCATCGTCCGGGCATTATAGGAAAAAGGCGGCCTAGGCCGCCTTGTCTCCGGGTGCGGGTGACGCGCCCGCGCGTCGCCCGTCGTTCTAGCAGCAGCGCGGACCGCGCCCGGCGTGGCGCCGCTCGAGCGCCCAGGCGAGGAACTCGCCGCGCCCGAGCGGGGACTCGCCGGGATGCGTCGCGCGCATGTGCGCGAGGTAGGCGTCGTAGTCCGGGATGCCGAACACGCCGCGCCAGGCCTCGCGCCCGCGCTCGCCGAGCCCGCGGAAGCGGGCGAACACCCCCGTCCCGCCGTCCGCCTGCTCACGCATAGGCGGTGCCCTCCTCGCGCGCCGTCTCCTGGACCGTGGGCTGCGACGCGCGCAGCGCCTTGATCGACATCAGGATCGCGTAGATGCACATCGCGACCACGAGCAGCACGAAGAAGCCGCAGACGGCCGCGTCGAGGTAGTTGTTGAACGCGACGCGCTGCATCTCCTCGATGCTCTTCGCCGGGGCGAGGAGCGTCCCGTTCGCCGCCGCTTCGCTGAACCGGCGCGCCTGGGCGAGGAAGCCGATCGCCGGGGTCGGGTGGAAGATCTTCTGCCAGCCGGCCGTGAGCGTCGTCACCAACAGCCACGCCGTCGGCACGAGCGTCACCCACACGTAGCGCTCGCGCTTCATCTTCATGAGCACGACCGTGCACAGGAGCAGCGCTATCCCGGCGAGCATCTGGTTGCCGATGCCGAACAGCGGCCAGAGGGTGTTGATGCCGCCGAGCGGGTCGACGACGCCCTGGTAGAGGAAGTAGCCCCAGAGCGTCACGCAGAGACCCGTGCAGAGCAGGTTCGCGGGCAGGAACTCGGTGTTCCCCAGCGGCGCCCACACGTGCCCGAGCATGTCCTGGATCATGAACCGGCCAACGCGCGTACCCGCGTCTACGGCCGTCAGGATGAACAGCGCCTCGAACAGGATCGCGAAGTGGTACCAGAACGCTTCCATCGATTTGCCGCCGAGCGCCTGCGCCAGGATCTGCGCCATGCCGACGGCGAGCGTGGGGGCGCCGCCCGCGCGCGAGAGGATCGTCGTCTCGCCGATGTCCTTCGCCGTCTGGTTGATCACGTCGGGCGTAATGACGAACCCCCAGCTCGACACGACCTCGGCAGCCTTTTCCGCGGTCGTGCCGATCACCGCCGCGGGGCTGTTCATCACGAAGTAGATGCCCGGGTCGAGCACGCACGCGGCAGTGAGCGCCATGATCGCCACGAACGACTCGGTGAGCATGCCGCCGTAGCCGATCATGCGGATGTGCGACTCGCTCTCGATCATCTTCGGCGTCGTGCCCGACGAGATGAGCGAGTGGAAACCCGAGACCGCGCCGCACGCGATGGTGATGAAGAGGAATGGGAACAGATTGCCGGAGAACACCGGTCCGGTGCCGTCGATGAACCTCGTCACGTCGGGCATGCGCAGTTCCGGCGCGACGACGTAGATCCCCAGCGCGAGCGCGACAATCGTACCGATCTTCAGGAACGTCGAGAGGTAGTCGCGCGGGGCGAGCATCAGCCAGACCGGCAGGCTGGAGGCCACCGCGCCGTAGATGATGATGGACCAGGCGATTTCCGTGCCGCCGAGCGTGAACGCCGGCCCCCAGCTCGCGTGCTCGGCGACCTCGCGGCCGAGCCAGATCGAGCCGAGCAGCAGGACCACGCCGAACACCGACGCCTCCCCGACCCGCCCAGGGCGGATGAAGCGCATGTAGACACCCATCAGCAGCGCGATCGGGATGGTCGCGGCGATGGTGAACGTGCCCCACGGGCTCTCGGCGAGCGCCTTCACGACGACGAGCGACAGCACCGCAAGGATGATGATCATGATCGCGAGCACCCCGATGAGCGCAAGCGTGCCCGGCACCGCGCCGAGCTCCATCTTGACCATCTCGCCGAGCGACCGGCCGTCGTGCCGCACCGAGACGAACAGCACGATCATGTCCTGCACGGCGCCGGCGATCACGACCCCGGCGAGGATCCACAGCGTCCCCGGCAGAAAACCCATCTGCGCCGCGAGCACCGGGCCCACGAGCGGTCCCGCGCCGGCGATCGCCGCGAAGTGGTGACCGTAGAGGACCCACTTGTTGGTCGGGACGTAATCCATCCCGTCGTTGTGACGTACGGCCGGCGTCGCGCGGCGCGGGTCGACCTGCAGCACGCGATTGACGAGGTAGAGACTGTAGAAGCGGTAGGCGAGAAAGTAGACCGACAGGGCGGCCGTCACGAGCCAGACGGCATTGACCGACTCGCCGCGGTTCAGCGCGATCGCAGCGAACGCAAAGCCGCCGATGACGGCGATCGCACCCCAGGCCAGGATCGACAACAGCTTGTTCACGTTGCCTCCGTTTGTGGTTGCCGCCACTTCGCCGACGGCTCCGCAAAGTATAGGCAGCCCGCTGCAATGCGCCAGACGAAAAGAGCGAGGAATCGCGCCGGGCGGCGGGTATGGAGCCGGACCGCCGCGGATTTGCAACAGGCGTGGCCGATTACCGGCCACGATAGTGCGGGGAGCGGCGTGGCCGGCCCGCGCCGTCGGCCGGTCTTACTTGCGCCGCCGCAGGCGCTGTATCGCCTGGAGCTGCGCCGCTGCCGCGGCGAGCTCGGCCTGGGCCTTCGCGATCTCCGCCGCGGAGAGCTTGCTCCGCATGGCGTCCTCGGCCTTCGACTTCGCTTCCAGCGCCTTCGCCTCGTCGAGGTCGTGCGCGCGGATCGCGGTGTCGGCGAGCACCGTCACCACGTTCGGCTGCACCTCGAGGAAGCCGCCCTGCACGAAGACGAGCGTCTCCTCGGCTTCGTTGGGAACCTTGATCCGCACCGCGCCGGGCTTGATCTGCGTGAGCAGCGGCGTGTGCTTGGGGTAGATCCCGAGCTCGCCCGCGACGCCCGGCAGCACTACGAACTCCGCCTCGCCGGAGTAGATCGACTCTTCTGCGCTGACGACGTCTACATGAATTGTGTGGGCCATTTCTGTCCGCCTGAAGACCCGCGGCACGCGGGTCGGGAAATTCGCATTTGACGGTCTTTACGTTGCCTTTATTGCAGTTGCTTCGCCTTTTCGATGGCTTCCTCGATCGGGCCGACCATGTAGAACGCCTGCTCGGGGAGGTTGTCGCACTCGCCGTTGATGATCATCTTGAAGCCCTTGATCGTCTCCTTGAGCGGCACGAACTTGCCGGGCGAGCCGGTGAACACCTCGGCGACATGGAACGGCTGCGACAGGAAGCGCTGGATCTTGCGGGCGCGCGCGACCGCCAGCTTGTCCTCCGGCGCGAGCTCGTCCATGCCGAGGATCGCGATGATGTCGCGCAGCTCCTTGTAGCGCTGCAGGATCGCCTGTACCGAGCGCGTCGTCGTGTAGTGCTCCTCGCCGATGACGTTCGGGTCCACCTGGCGCGAAGTCGAATCGAGCGGGTCGACCGCAGGATAGATGCCGAGCGAGGCAATGTCGCGCGAGAGCACGAGCGTCGCGTCGAGGTGGCCGAAGGTCGTCGCCGGCGACGGATCGGTCAGGTCGTCCGCCGGCACGTACACCGCCTGCACCGACGTGATCGAGCCGACCTTGGTCGAGGTGATTCGCTCCTGGAGCCGGCCCATCTCCTCGGCGAGCGTCGGCTGGTAGCCGACCGCCGAGGGCATCCGCCCGAGCAGGGCCGACACTTCCGTGCCCGCGAGCGTGAAGCGGTAGATGTTGTCGATGAAGAGCAGGATGTCGCGGCCGTCGTCGCGGAAGCGCTCGGCCATGGTGAGGCCGGTGAGGCCGACGCGGAGGCGGTTGCCCGGCGGCTCGTTCATCTGCCCGAACACCATCGCCACCTTGTCGAGTACTTTCGAATCCTTCATCTCGTGATAGAAGTCGTTGCCCTCGCGCGTGCGCTCGCCGACGCCCGCGAACACCGAGAGCCCCGAGTGCTGCTTGGCGATGTTGTTGATCAGCTCCATCATGTTGACCGTCTTGCCGACGCCGGCGCCGCCGAAGAGGCCGATCTTCCCGCCCTTGGCGAACGGGCAGATGAGGTCGATCACCTTGATGCCGGTCTCGAGCGGCTCGACCGAGGGCGAGAGCTCGTCGAATTTCGGCGCGAGCTGGTGGATCGCGCGGCGCTCGTCGGTCTTGATCGGGCCGGCCTCGTCGATCGGGCGCCCGAGCACGTCCATGATCCGGCCGAGCGTCGCCTCGCCGACCGGCACCGAGATCGGGCTGCCGGTGTTCTTCACCGTCATGCCGCGCCGCAGGCCGTCGGAGGAGCCGAGCGCGATGCAGCGCACGACGCCGTCCCCGAGCTGCTGCTCGACCTCGAACGTGAGGCCCTTCTCCGCGAGCCCGCCGTCACCGGTCGACTCGAGCACGAGCGCGTCGTAAATCCGCGGCATCTGCTCGCGCGGGAACTCGATGTCGGTCACCGCGCCGATGCACTGGACGATGGTTCCCTGTGCCTGCTGTGCTTGTGCCATATGTCAGTCCCTAGTCCCTAGCCTTTAGCCGTTTCTTCGGTCAAACCGCCGCTGCGCCGCCCACGATCTCGGCCAGCTCCTTGGTGATCGCCGCCTGGCGCGTCTTGTTCAGGACGAGCGTCAGCTCGTTGATGATGTCGGCTGCGTTGTCGGAAGCGGCCTTCATCGCCACCATCCGCGCCGACTGCTCCGAGGCCATGTTCTCGACCAGCGCCTGGTAGATCAGCGCTTCGATGTAGCGCGTAAGCAGCCCGTCGAGCACTTCTTTCGCGTCCGGCTCGTAGATGTAGTCCCAGGACTGGTTCTCGCCGATCGAGGTGTCGATGACCGTCTGCGCCGGGTTCTGCGCGAAGTGGAGCGGCAGCGCCTGGATCGGGCAACGGCTCCTGCTTCATCGTGTTGACGAACCGCGTCGTCAGCACGAAGAGCTGGTCGATCTTGCCGTCGCGATAGGCGTCGAGCTGCACCTTCACCGGCCCGACCAGCTTGTCGATCTGCGGCCGGTCGCCGAGCTGCACAATGTGCGAAACCACGTTCGCGCCCAGCCGCTGCATGAAGCCCAAGCCCTTGGTGCCGATCGCGGTGACGAGCACGCCCTTGCCTTCGCCCTGCCAATCGCGCATGCGGTTCAACGCGACCCGCAGGGCGTTGGTGTTGAGCCCGCCGCACAGGCCCTTGTCGGTCGTGATCACGATCAGGCCGACGTTCTTCACCGTGTCGCGCTTGACGATGAACGGGTGCTTGTACTCGGGGTTCGCCTTGGAGAGGTGGCCGGCGATCTGCCAGATGCGCGAAACATACGGCCGCGTCTGGCGCATCCGCTCCTGCGCCTTCTTCATCTTCGACGCCGCGACCATCTCCATGGCCTTGGTGATCTTGCGCGTGCTCTGCACGCTCTTGATCTTGTTGCGGATCTCTTTGGTACCAGCCATCGGAGCCTCCGCGCCTCAATACGCTCCCGATTTCTTGAACTCTTCGATCGCGGCGGCGAGCGCCTTCTCGTCGTCGGCGGTCAGGTCCTGCGTGGTCTCGATGCGGTCCATGATCGCCTTCTGCTTCTGGTGCAGGAACGCCTTGAGCGCGGCCTCGAAGGCGAGCGCCTTCTTCACGTCGACGTCGTCGAGATAGCCGCGGTTCACCGCGAAGAGCGTCACCGCCTGATCGGCGACCGAGAGCGGCGCGTACTGGGGCTGCTTCATCAGCTCGGTCACGAGGCGCCCGCGGTCGAGCTGCTTGCGGGTGGCCTCGTCGAGATCGGAGGCAAACTGCGCGAACGCCGCGAGCTCGCGGTACTGAGCGAGCGCAAGGCGCACGCCGCCGCCGAGCTTCTTGATGACCTTGGTCTGCGCGGCGCCGCCGACCCGCGACACCGAGATACCGGCGTTGATTGCCGGCCGGATGCCGGCGTTGAAGAGGTCGGTCTCGAGGAAGATCTGGCCGTCGGTGATCGAGATCACGTTGGTCGGCACGAACGCGGTCACGTCGCCGGCCTGGGTCTCGATGATCGGCAGCGCGGTGAGCGAGCCGGTCTTGCCCTTGACCTTGCCTTTGGTCTCCCGCTCGACGTACTCCGGGTTCACGCGCGCGGCGCGCTCGAGCAGGCGCGAGTGGAGGTAGAACACGTCGCCCGGGTACGCCTCGCGGCCCGGCGGGCGGCGGAGCAGCAGCGAGATCTGCCGGTATGCCCACGCCTGCTTGGTCAGATCGTCGTAGATGATCAGCGCGTCCTGGCCGCGGTCGCGGAAGTACTCGCCCATCGTGCAGCCGGAGTAGGGCGCGATGTACTGCATCGCGGCCGACTCGGAGGCGGTCGCAGCGACGACGATCGTGTACGCCATCGCTCCGTGCTCCTCGAGCTTGCGCACGACGTTCGCGATCGTGGAGGCCTTCTGCCCGATCGCGACGTAGACGCAGAACAGGTTCTTGCCCTTCTGGTTGATGATCGTGTCGACCGCGACCGCCGTCTTGCCGGTCTGCCGGTCGCCGATGATCAGCTCCCGCTGCCCGCGGCCGATCGGCACCATCGCGTCGATCGCCTTGAGGCCGGTCTGCACCGGCTGCGACACCGACTGGCGCCAGATCACGCCCGGCGCTACCTTCTCGATGACGTCGGTCTCCTTGGCGTTGATCGGTCCCTTGCCGTCGATCGGCTCGCCGAGCGCGTTCACCACACGCCCGATCAGCGCCTCGCCGACCGGCACCGACAGGATCTTGCCGGTGCACTTGACCGTGTCGCCCTCGGAGATGTGCTCGTACGCGCCCATGACCACCGAGCCGACCGAGTCGCGCTCGAGGTTGAGCGCGAGGCCGAACGTATTGCCCGGGAACTCGAGCATCTCGCCCTGCATCGCGTCCGACAGGCCGTGGATACGGCAGATGCCGTCGGTCACCGAGACGATCGTGCCCTGGGTACGGACGTCCGCACCGAGCGCGAGGCTCTGGATCTTGCTCTTGATGAGATCGCTGATCTCGGACGGGCTCAGCTGCTGCATGGTTGGCTCCTGAAAAATCCTGACGCAGAGACCGCACAGAGCGCGGAGGTCGCAGAGAGTTCCTTCCCTTTCTGCGGTCCTTCGGGTCCTCTTCGCGCTTCGCGTTCCATCTGCTGGATCGTCAAACCTTGGCGAGCGCGGCGGCCATAGCCGCCAGCTTGCCGCGCACCGACCCGTCGATGACCTCGTCGCCGACGGCGACCTTGACGCCGCCGATCAGCCCGCGATCGACGGCCACCTGCGGATTCACCTTGCGCTTGAACCGCGCTTCGAGCTCCTGCACCAGCGCGGCGAGCTGCCTGTCGTCGAGCGGGAAGGCGCTCGCGATCTCGGCATCGACGACGCCCTCGCGCTCGTTCTTGAGCACCTCGAAGCTCTGGCGCAGCTCGGGCAACACGGCGACCCGGGCGTTCTCGATCAGCACGCGCAGCAGGTTCTGCGCCTCGACCGGCAGATCGCCTGTCGCGCCGGCGATCACGCCATAGAGCTGGTCGGGCGTCACGTTGGGGTCGCCGACGAGCGCGCTCACCGCGGGATCGGCCGCGACGGCGGCGAGCCGGTCGAGCACCTCGGCCCACT
Source organism: uncultured beta proteobacterium (assembly GCA_963744255.1). Classification (GTDB taxonomy): domain Bacteria; phylum Pseudomonadota; class Gammaproteobacteria; order Burkholderiales; family SG8-39; genus DATEDA01. The sequence goes on along the minus strand of CAVUSZ010000048.1, from coordinate 23,023 downwards.
CGGCGAGCTTGCCCTCGCCGTCCGCCACCTTGAACACGGCCTCGGCGTAAGGGCGTGCGATCGTCGCGGTCTCGGCCATCGCTACTTCAGCTCGCTCTTGAGGCCCGCGAGCATCTCCGCGTGCACGTTGGCGTCGACCTCGCGGCGCAGGATCTTCTCCGCGCCCGCGACGGCGAGCCCGGCGAGCTGCTCGCGCAGGGATTCCTTGGCGCGCGCGACTTCCTGCGTGATCTCGGCCTTCGCGCCGGCGACGAGGCGATCGCCCTCCGACCTGGCCGCGTTCTTCGCCTCGTCGATCATCTGCGCCGCGCGCTTCTCGGCGGAGGCGATGATTTCCTGCGCCCGGGCGCGCGCCTCCGCGAGCGCGGCCTCGGCCTTCTTCGCCGCCTCCGCGAGCTCCATGCGGCCGCGCTCGGCCGCGGCGAGCCCGTCGGCGATCGTCTTCTGGCGCTCGGCGATGATCCGCTGGAAGTACGGCCAGACGAACTTCATCACGAACCAGATGAAGAGCAGGAACCAGATCACCTGGCCGATCAGGGTGGCATTGATGTTCAAGTGCGTCCTCCTTGGAGGAAGCGCCGGGCCCGCCCGGCGCGTCGTTTACTTGACCAGGCCGGCGAGCGGGTTGGCGTAGAGCAGCAGCACCGCGATGGCGGTCGCGATCGCGGTGAACGCGTCGAGCAGGCCGGCGACGATGAACATCTTCACCTGCAGCGTCGGGATCATCTCGGGCTGCCGCGCCGAGCCCTCGAGAAAGCGGCCGCCGAGGATGCCGAAGCCGATGGCGGTGCCGAGCGCGCCCATGCCGATCAGGATCGCCGCGGCGAGCTGCGTGTTGCCGTAAAAGATCGCGAGTTCCATTTTTTCTCCCAGTGGGACGGTTTCGAAACGTCAATCTAGTGCGACTCGCTCGCCAGCGACATGTAGACGATGGTGAGCATCATGAAAATGAACGCCTGCAGCGTGATGATCAGGATGTGGAAGATGCCCCAGCCGAGCGAGAGCACGACGTGGCCGATCATCGACAGGGTGCTCGTGCCGATGCTCGACCACGTCCATGCGCCGGCGAGCAGCACCATCAGGATGAACAGCACCTCGCCGGCGAACATGTTGCCGAAGAGACGCAGCGCGAGCGAGACCGGCTTCGCCAGCTCCTCGACGAATCGCAGCACCAGGTTGACCGGCGCGAGCAGGATCTGCAGCGCGATGTTGTCGGTATGGAACGGCGCGGTGAAGATCTCGTGCAGGAACCCGCCGAGCCCCTTGAACTTGAGGTTGAAGATGATGATCAGCGCGAACACCGTGAGCGACATCGCGAAGGTCGCGTTCGGATCGGTGGTCGGCACCGCCTTCCAGTGCTCGACGTGAAAGAGCGTCGCCATGATCTTCGGGATGAAATCGACCGGGATCAGGTCGAGGGCGTTCATGCAGAACACCCATACGAACACCGTGATCGCGAGCGGCGTGACGAGCCCGCTCCTGGCGTGGAAGGTGTCGCGGACCTGCTGGTCCACCATGCCGATCACGATCTCGACGAACGCCTGGAACTTGCCCGGAACGCCCGGCGTGGCGTTGCGCGCGGCCCGGGCCATCAGCCCGAAGACGACGATCCCCACCAGGCCCGACATGATCAGCGTGTCGAGATGGAGGGTCCAGAAGCCGTGGCCGACGTGGAAGTTGACGAGGTGGTGGGAGATGTACTCGTTCGCGGTGGGGGCGCTTCCGGATGCCATGGCGGCTCTCAACGATCTGGTTGGCGAAACTCAGCTGACGTCGACACCTGCGGCGGGGCTACGAGGGCGTTCGCCCTCGCGTTCCACCATGGAGAATACATGAGGGCACCGGGTGAGAACCAAACGGTCCCGGCTCTTTCCCGGTCCCCTGTCGTGCGCGGGCTTCCCTGCCGAGTCTCATCGCTACTCACGCTCAGAAAACGATCAATAGTGCGGCCCAGTAGACGACCAGCGTCGCGATAAACGTCAGCAGCAACGGCAGCGTGGCCACGTCCTCGTAGAGGACCAGCACGGCCGCGAAGAGGACCACGGTCAGCGCGAGCTTCTGCACCTCGCCGACAAGGTGCGTGCGCAGCAGCGCCGCGGGATCCGCATTCGTACGGCGGCTCTGCGGGCCGGCGATCTTCCACGCGTAGGCGAGGCTGCCGAGGAACCCGATCGCACCGCCGAGGAATGCCGACATCGCGGCATTCGCCCCGTGGAATACGAGGCACGCCAGGGCGATTGCCACGCTCACCGCGACCTGGAGGCCGACAATCCGGCCGAGTTGCGCGCGCAAAAGATGCGCCTCCCGCCGCCCGCAAAACCGAGTGATTCTAGGAGGGATTGGCGCGCTGCGTCAAACCCGCGCTCGGGTGCGCCCGGCGGGACGCGCGACGGTGGACAGGCGCCGCGCCCGGGACTAGATTGTTGAGCGCCCGCCCCCGGAGACCCGCATGTCGAGCGCACATCGGAACGGCAGCTGCCCGTCGGGCGATGTCACGCTGTTCTACCGCCGGTTCGGCGCGCCCGGCAGTGCGCCGGTCGTCATCGCGCACGGGCTCTCGTATTTCTCGTACGACTGGATCGGCGTGGCGGCCGAGCTCGCCGCCGATCGCGAGGTCGTCGCGATGGACATGCGGGGATTCGGCGATTCGACCTGGAGTGCGGCGCGCGATTACGCGGTCCCGACGATGGCGCAGGACATCGTAGCGCTCCTCGACCACCTCGGCTGGCGACGCGCGATCCTCGTCGGCCACTCGATGGGCGGGCGGAACTCGAGCTACTGCGCGGCCCGCAACCCGGCGCGCGTCGCCGGCCTCGTGCTCGTCGACTACTCGCCGGAGACCGCGCCGGCGGGCTCGAAGCGCGTGACGGACACCGTGGCGGGGCAGCCGGACGTGTTCGAGAGCGTCGATGCGGCGATGCGCCACTTCGGCACGCCTCCGGACTCGCCGAAGCGCGCGCGGTTCGAGGCGTACCTGCGTCCGGTCCCGGGCGGGGTGCAGGTCAAGCGCGATCTGCATTTTCGCGACCAGTTCAGGCGCGCGAAGCAAACCGGCGAGCGCCCGAAGCAGGGCGTGGACATGTGGCAGGCGCTCGGCGAGCTTGCCTGCCCCACGCTCGTGATACGCGGTGCGCAATCCGACCTCTTCGCGCCGGAGACCGTAGCCAGGGTGAAGGCGGCGAATCCGCGGATCCGCGTGGTGGAAGTCGCGGGCGGTCATGACATCGCCGGCGACAATCTGCCGGGGTTCCTCGCCGCGATCCGTCCGTTCCTCGCGGCGCTGGAGGACAGGGCATGACGCCCGCACCCGTCGCCACCCGTGGCATCGACCATCTCGCCTTCGTCACCGACGACCTGCCGGGGACGATGGACTTCTACACGCGCGTCGTCGGCATGCAGCTCGTGCACGTGCGGCGCGTGCCGTTCGAGCGCGACCGCGGGCAGCCCCCCTACGACAACCTGCGGCACTACTTCTTCGACATGGGCGGCGATTCGCTGCTCGCTTTCTTCGAGTACCCGAAGGGGCTCGCGCGGCAGAACCGGGATCTCCCCGGCGGCATGCAGCACGTCGCGTTCCACGTTCCGCAGGAGCGCTTCGACGCGCTCGTCGAACGGGTGCGCTCGCACGGCGTGAACGTGATCGGCCCCGTGTCGCTCGGCGGGCGCTTCTGGTCGGCCTATTTCTTCGACCCGAACGGCATCCGTCTGGAGCTCGCTACCAGCCGCGCGCCGGCCGGCCTCGGCGTCGTCGCGTCCGTGCTGCAGACCGAAGAGGAGGCGCGCGCCGAGCTCGCGACGCTGTTCGACGACCCGCAAGAGCTCGAGAAGTGGCTCGCAAGCATGCCGCTCAGGAAAGAAACGCCCGCGACCGCGTAAGGAATGCCGCCGGCGCCCGCCTATGATCGGCGCTGCACGAGGAGGAAGCGATGAAATCCCAGTTGCTCCGTTGGCTCGCCGGCGCGGCACTTGCCGCAGGCCTCGCCGCCGTCGCCCAGGCGCAGCAGAAGTACGAGATGAAGCTCGCCTACTTCGTCGGCGACCAGCACGCGATGTCGAAGTGGCTGATCGCGTGGTCGGAGAACCTGGAGAAGCGGTCGAACGGCCGCATCGTCGTCAAGCGCTTTCCCGGCGCGCAGATGGGGCCGACGCCGCAGCACTACGACTTCGCCCGCACCGGCCAGGCGGATGCCGCCTGGTTCCTCCACGGGGGAACGCCGGGACGGTTTCCCCTCACCGAGCTGAGCAACCTGCCGTATCTCCTCGGCAGCGCGGAGATCGGCACCAAGGTCCTCAATGATGCCGAGCTGCGCGCGAAGTACCTCGACGCCGAACACCGGGGCGTGAAAGTGCTGATCCTGTTCACCCACCAGCCGGGCAACGTGCACACCACCAAGAAGCCGATCCGCACGGCCGATGACATGAAGGGCATGCGCATTCGCTTCGCTACGCCCACCATCCGCGAGTTCGTCGCGGCGCTGGGCGGAACGCCGGTGGGCGTGCAGCCGACCGAGCAGGTCGAGCAGCTGCAGAAGGGCACGATCGACGGCGTGTTCATCGACTACGGCGGGGCCGGTATCGCCTTCAAGATGGGCGGCATCCTGAAGTACTCGACCGAGATGTACTCCTACGTCGCGAGCTTCGGTCTGGCGATGAACCCGGACTTCTACGCGAAGCTGCCGCCCGATCTCCAGAAGCTCGTCACCGATACGACGACCGGCAAGGAGAAGGAAATCGGCGAAGCCTGGGACGCGCTCGACGTGACCGGCAAGAAAGCGATCGTGGAGGGCGGCGCAGAGGCGTTCAAGCTCTCGCCGGAGGAGGACGCGAAGTTCCGCCGCATCGGGAGCCAGGTCACGTTCACGCGGATCAAGGAGCTCGACGACAAGGGGCTTCCGGCGCGGGCAGTGTACGAGCGGATGCGCTCGCTCGCCGACAAGCACGCGAAGACGTCGAAGAACTTCTGGCAGTAGGGAGTGCTGGGTACGAATTCCCCATGACAGGCGGCCGCTGAGGCCGCCTGTCACGTCAGGCGGATGAAAGACTGGCACGAGAGCGGGGCGGATCCGCGCGACTGGCGCGGCACGGCAGCGAAGCTCTGCGGCTGGGTCGCGGCCGGATTCCTCGTGGCGATGATGCTGCTCACGGTCGCGGACGTGGTCTTGCGAACGTTGCTGAACACGCCGATCCGCGGCGTCGTCGAGCTCGTCGAGCTCGCGCTGACGTGCACTTTCTTCCTCGCTCTGCCCGCGAGCTTCCTGCGCAACGAGCACCTGGTCGTCGACATCATCGACGGCTTTGCGCCGCTGCGGGTGCCGCTGCTCAAGTGCGCAGCCGCCGTGCTCGCCGTCGTCGTGCTGGCGGTGATGGGCTGGCAGTCGTGGCTCGTCGCCGAGGACTCGCTCGCATTCGGCGACGTCACCTCCGATCTTGCGCTGCCGAGGATCCTCTACTGGATCCCGGTGCTCGCCGGTGTTATCGGCTCGGGCGTCGCGGCGCTCGTGATGGTGCCGCCCCGGGACCGGAGCCCATGAGCGTCGGCGCGATCGGGATCCTCGGCGTCCTGGGCCTGCTCGCGCTCATCTTTCTGCGCGTGCCGATCGGGCTCGCGCTCGCGACGACCGGCCTCGCCGGCTACGCTGCGATCGACGGCTGGTCGACCGCGCTGAAGATGTTCGGCACGGTCCCGTTCACGCTGGCGAGCGCCTATTCGCTCTCGGTGATCCCGCTTTTCATTCTGATGGGCGCGGTCGCGTCGCGGGCCAACATGGCGAAGGAGCTCTTCGAGGCGGCAAACGGACTGTTCTCCGGCGTTCGCGGGGCGCTCGCCAACGCGACGATCGGTTCCTGCGCGCTCTTCGGCGCGATCTGCGGTTCGTCGATCGCGACCGCAGCGACCTTTTCGAAGGTGGCGATTCCGGAGATGCGCCGGCACGGATACGACTCCGCCTTCGCGGCGGGCGCAGTCGCGTCGGCCGGCACGCTCGACGTGCTCATCCCGCCGTCCGTCCTGCTCGCGATCTACGCCATTGCGGCCGAGCAGTCACTGCCAAAGCTCTATGCCGCCGCGTTCATCCCCGGCTTCGTGCTCGCCGCGCTCTACGTACTTGCCGTCTTCGGCGTCGCCTGGGTGCGACCGGCTTGGGTGCCAAAGGTGGCGGCGATGAAGCTCACGGAGCGTCTCGCCGCTGCGATCGGAATGTGGAAGCTTGCGGTGCTGTTTTTCTTCGCCGTGTTCGGGATCTACCTCGGCTGGTTCTCGCCCACGGAGGCTGCGGCCGTTGCGGCGTTCGCGGCGATCGTCATCGCCTTCGGCAGCGGCGCGATGCGCTGGCGAGGTTTGGTCGAAGCGGTCCTGGAGACGGTGTACACCACGGCGGCGATCTTTTTCATCGTGGTCGGAGCCTTCATCTTCTCGCGGTTCATCGTCCTCACCCGATTCCCGAACGAGCTCGCGAGCTGGGTGCAGGCGGCCGGCCTCGCGCCCGTCTGGATACTGCTCGCCGTCATGGCCCTCTACCTTCTGCTCGGAACATTCCTCGACGAGGTGAGCACGATCCTGATCACCGTCCCGGTCACGCTGCCGCTCGTTCTCGGCATCGGCTACGACGGGATCTGGTTCGGGATCTTCGTGACCGTGATGTGCACGATCGGCCTGATCAGCCCGCCGACCGGCATGACCGTGTTCGTGATCCAGGCGCAGAATCCGGACATCCCCGTCGCGCGCATCTACCGCGGCACGCTGCCGTTCCTCGCCGCGGACTTCCTGCTGGTCGGGCTGCTGATCGCGGTGCCCCAGCTCGCATCCTGGCTGCCCGCGGTCCTCAGGATGTAACGTAGGCGATGGCTGCGCAACCGGAGATCCTCGTTGCGGGCGGCGGTATCGGCGGGCTCTCGGTCGCGCTCGCCCTGGCGCTCAAGGGCCGCCGGGTGCGGGTGCTCGAGAAGGCGTCCGAGTTCGGCGAGATCGGCTACGGCATCCAGATGGGGCCGAACGTGTATCCGATCCTCGAGCGCCTTGGCGTCTTCGCGCGCATGGCGCCGCATGTCGTCTACCCCGACGCGCTCGTGCTCGCCGACGCGATCACCGGAGACGAGCTCTCGCGGATCAACCTCGGCCCCAGTTTCCGGGCGCGGTTCAGGTACCCGTATTTCGTCGTGCACCGCCGCGACCTGCACGGCTCCATCCTCGAGGCCTGCCGCCAGCGCGAGGAGATCGCTCTCGAGGCGTCCAAGGGCCTCGCGCGTTTCGAGCAGCACGGCGACCGCGTCCTCGTCGCCTGCGAGGACGGGTCGGAGTACGAGGGCGCGGCGCTCGTCGGCGCCGACGGCCTCTGGTCCCCGACCCGGAGCGCGGTGATCGGCGACGGCGTGCCGCGTCTCGCCGGCCACTTCGTCTACCGCGGTCTCGTGCCGATCGACGAGATCATCGATCGCAGCCACCTCGACTCGATGGTGATCTACATCGGCCACAACCTGCACCTCGTGCAGTATCGCCTGCGCGGCGGGACGGTGATGAACAACGTGGCGACGATCGAGAGCGCGCGCTTCAAGCGCGGCGAACCGAACCCGGGTGACCCCGCGGAGCTGGAAGAGATCTTCGCCCAATGCACACCGCGCGTGCGCGAGATGCTCCGCTACGTCTCGCGCGAGCGGAACTGGGTGCTCCACGACCGCGATCCAGTCACCAACTGGACGAAGGGCCGCGTCACGCTGCTCGGCGACGCGGCGCACCCGACGCTGCAATATCTCGCGCAGGGCGCGTGCATGGCGATCGAGGACGCCTTCGTCCTCGCTGCCGAGGTCGACCGCCACGGCGACGACTTCAGCGCCGCGTTCCTCGCCTACCAGGCGCAGCGCATGAACCGGACCGCGCGGGTGGTGCTCTCGGCGCGGTTCTTCGGCGCGTACATCCATGCGGGCGGCGGCGCGCGAATGCTGCGCAACGAGCTGCTTGCGAAGCGCTCGCCGGACGACCTGTGGGAAGCCGACTGGCTGTACCGCGGCATCCGGATTCACGAGTGAGCGCGTCGCCGGACTACCACGAGTATTTCGAGTACCGGCGCTACCCGCTCCGGCGGCCCGCAGCTCGACGACGGCGCCGACCCGGTTCGCCATCCGGTCGCGATCGTCGGCGGCGGGCCGATCGGGCTCTCGCTCGCGCTCGGCCTCGCGCGTCACGGCGTGCGCTCGGTGGTGATCGAGGCCGACGACGCCGTCTCCTACGGCAGCCGCGCCGCCTGCATCTCGCGCCGCAGCTTGGAGATCTTCGACCAGCTCGGCGTGGCGCGGGACGTCCTCGGCGAGGCGCTGCCGTGGACCGCGGGGACGAGCTACTACCGCGACGTGCCGGTATACCGGCTGCAGATGCCGATGGACGAGAACCAGCGGTTCGCGCCGATGGTGAACCTCGAGCAGTGCATGTGCGAGCAGCTCCTCGCCGACCGCGCCGAGCGTCCGAGCTCGTCGAGATCCGCTGGCAGACGACGCTCCCGGACCTAGAGCGCGGCGACGACAGCATGGAGCTCGCTCTCGAGACGCCGCAGGGGCCCTACCGGCTGCGCGCCGACTGGCTGGTCGCCTGCGACGGCGCCCGCTCGGCGGTGCGCCAGGCGCTGGGCTCAGCTTCTCCGGCTCGACCTACGACGGCACCTACATCATCGTCGACATCCACCTGAAGTCCGACTACCCGACCGAGCGCCGCGCCTGGTTCGATCCGCCGTCGAACCCCGGATCGACCATCCTCATGCACCGCCAGCCGCGTGACATTTGGCGGGTGGACTACCAGCTGCGCGACGACGAGGATCCGGACGAGGCGGTGAAGCCGGAGAACGTGCTGCCGCGCGTGCGCAGCCACCTCGAATGGATCGGCGAGCGCGACGACTGGACGCCGGTGTGGATCAGCGCCTACCGCGCGAACTGCCTGACGCTCGAGCGCTACAACCACGGCCGCGTGCTGTTCGCCGGCGACGCCGCGCATCTCGTGCCGATCTTCGGCGTGCGCGGTATGAACTCCGGGATCGACGATACGCACAACCTCGCCTGGAAGCTCGCGTGGGTGGCGCAGGGCCGCTCGCCTGTGACGCTGCTTGACTCCTATTCGAGCGAGCGCGTGTTCGCCGCGCGCGAGAACATCCGCCACGCGTCGAAGTCGACCGAGTTCATGGCGCCGCCGTCGCGCGCGTTCCAGCTGATGCGCGAGGCCGCGCTGGGGCTCGCGACGAAGGATCCGTTCTTCGCGACGCTGATCAACCCGCGGCAGACGAGCGCGATTACCTTCGCCGACTCGCCGCTCAACGCGGCCGATTCGGACACGCTTCCGGCGGGGCCGGTACCGGGCGCCGTGCTCGCGGAATGTCCGATCGAGACTTCGACAGGCCCGCGATACGTTACCGAGCTGCTAGGTCCCGGCTACACCGCGCTGTGCCTCACCCCGGACGAACCTCGGCCGGCGCTTGCCGGACTCCGCGAACTGCCGCTATCGGTGCTATGGATCGCGCCGCAAAGAACCGCCGGCGCAGACGCGTGGGATGCCACCGGCCGGCTCTTCCCTCTCTACGGCGCCGCCCTAGGGGCATGCTATGTCGTACGTCCCGACGGCCACGTCGCCGGGCGCTGGCGCGAAGCACGGGCGGATTCGATCCGCGGCGCGGTGCAGCGCGCACTGGAATGGGGCTTACCTGATGCTTACTGACCAGGAATTAGACGACGTCTACACACGCGCCTGCGACGCGATGACCGAGCTCGGCGAGGCGAAGCAGCCGCTTTTCCTCGCGCGGCTGGCGCTGCTGCTGATGAAAGAGGGCGGGGACGCGGGGCGGGTACGGGCGGCGATAGAGGCAGCGCGCGCGATTCCTTAGAGCGAAAGGTATCTCACGGGCTCCGGCGCCGATACCGACCGTCGCGAATTGGACGCTGTCCACGCCGCGCCTTAGAGCTGCTCTCTAATCCATCGGGCCGATTCCCACAACGTCCGACGGTGGGCATAGTCGTCCGGCGGGGCCTCAAGCGTACATCGTCGCGCGGGGCACCGAAGCCATGCTCGAGGCCGCATTCGCCGACGTCCTTCCACGACTGTCTGCGTGTTCAACAGCAGCAGGGATTCACAACGAGGTGCTATCGTACGGTAATGCCGAGCGAACCCCCGCACGGCACTACGGACGATCCTTGGTGGGCGCGCCCGACGGTAACCCGAATACGGAGCGGCTCGCAGCGCCGAACGTCGAGCGCCGGCTGGCCGCCGTAGCCTTCGCCGATGTCGCGGGCTTCTCCGCGCTGGTCGGGCGCGATGACGTCCAGACGACGATCAGATGGAAGTCCCTTCGGCGCGATTTCCTTGAGCCGAAGATCGCGGAATACTGCGGGCGCCTAGTGCGCGAGAAAGGCGACGAGCTGTTCGTGGAGTTCAGCAGCGCGGTCGCCGCGATTCGCTGGGCTCACGACGTGCAGCGCGGCATAGCCGAGTCCCAGGACAGCGCACGATCACTCGCCACCCTTGCAGCTGCGCATCGGCATCAACGTCGAAGATGTCATCGTGGACGGGAACGAGCTGCACGGCGACGGCGTGAACATCGCCGCACGCATCCAGCAGCTTGGGAAGCCCGGCGATACGCTGTTGACCGGGGCGGTGTACGGGTTCGTCTGGAACAAGGTCTCGATCGAGTTCGTCGATCTGGGCGAGCACGAACTAAAGAACATCCGCCGCCCGGTGCGCGTGTATCGTCTGGGCCGGGTCGAGGCCGGCGGCCGAACTGGAACCGCTCCTGCGCCGTATCTCGGATGGAGCAACCGTCCCTGGATCGCGGTGCTGCCGTTCCGGAATCTCAGTGGCGAGCCTAAGGACGACTATTTCGGCGAAGGCATGACGGAGGACATCATCACGGCACTGTCACGCGGCCGTTCCCTGTACGTCATCGCACGCGACTCGACCCTGCGCTACCGCGACGAGCGATCGAACCCGCGCGAAATCGCCGCGCAGCTCGGAGTCCGCTACATCGTCGAAGGCAGTGTGCGCCGCGTGGACTCGCGGCTGCGGATATCCGCCGAGCTGATCGATGCGCCACGGATGCGGACCATCTGGGCCGAGAGGTACGACGGCGCAACAGACGATCTATTCGAGTTCCAGGACCGGATCGCGTCGAACGTCGTCGCAACGATCGAGCCGCAAGTGTACGAAGCGGAGTCGGAGCGCGTGCGCACCAAGCCGACCGAAAGCCTCGACGCGTACGACTGCTTGATGCGCGCCTTGCCCGCCATTCATGCGTTCCATGCGGAGACCCGACTGGAAGCGGCGGCCTATATCGATCGTGCCATCGAGCTCGACGCCAACTATGCGCGGGCCTACGCGTACAAGGCATGGCTCTATGTCCTGAGCGTCGGCGAGGGGGATTCCAAGAACGTCTTGGGGGACGCCACCGAGGCGCGCGCTAACGTCAAGAGGGCGATGGACGCGGATCTGAAGGACGCGTTCGTGCTCGCGGTAGCCGCGCACGTCCATGCGTTCCTACACAAGGAGCTCGAGCTGGCCGTGCAGCTCTACGACCGCGCGCTAGAGCTCAACGAGAACTCGGCCTTTGCGTGGGGGATGAGCGGCATCACGTATGGCTACCTTGGCGAGGGCGAGGAAGCGCTGCAGCGGTTTCGCCGCGCCTGGCGCCTGAGCCCCTTCGATCCTTTCAGCTACTTCTTCCTGGTGGGCGCAGGAATGGCCGAGTTCGTGTTGCACCGCTACAACGAGGCGGTCGTTTGGTTGCGCAAGACGCTCCGCGTCAATCCCCGGTTCCTACCCGGCCATCGGCACCTCGTGGCGGCACTCGCGAACGCTGGCCGGCTCGGCGAGGCGCGGGAGGCTGGCAAGGAGCTTCTGACCCTTGAACCGGGCTTCTCGGTCTCGACGCTGGCGAGTTGGTATCCGCTTCGGCCGCAGGAGAACCTGGATCGGTACGTGTCCGGCTTGCGCGCGGCGGGCCTGCCGGATTGAGTGCAATTGGGGCGCACAGCGTCGCAGGGTAGCGGTCACCATCTATTCATCGCGAACCAGCACCGGGGTCCGGTGCTGACAGCAGAGGGGGAGTCTGATCATGGGTGCAGGTGCGGGTGCAGGTGCGGGTGCAGGTGCGGGTGCAGGTGCAGGCGCGGGTGCGGGGGCAGGTGCAGGGGCGGGTGCAGGGGCTGGAGCCGGTGCGGGCGCGGGGAACGCGATGGGCAACACCCCGGTCGAGCTGGGGTACAAGCCGTGGGCGCTCGATTACACGCCGGACAAGGACGGCCATCCCGACCTGCCGCAACACATCCAAAGCACTTATGAGGAACAAAGCTCCGGACGTACGCGGAGGCAAACTGGGATCCTCCGCTGCTTGCAACGGAGGCGGTAATCGAGTTTGCGGGAAAAGTTTTCCCCAAGTGGGACGACCTCGAGAAGTGGTTGACCCCTAAGACTTGGAGTGGAACACCCTGCCTCAGCCCGGTCGGGATCAAGGCATCAAAGAGGAGATCACGAACATGCAAGCTCTGATGCAGGACGACCGGGACCGATACCTGCCGGAGATACTTCCCCAGGCGGATGGCGTTCTGTTTTACTACATGAGCTTGATTGACATGATCCCGACTACGAAACCGCGGACGCGCGCGCTCATGGCGTTCGCTCTCCAGGCGGGCGATTTCGTGGCGATGCATTTCAAGCGCGAGTACAAGCGCGTACGGCCGTCGGCCTTGTGTCCCGGACTGCTCGTACCCTTCGGACCACCACGCCACGCATCATTTCCCAGCGGTCACTCGACGCAGGCGCATCTCCTCAGCTATGTCCTACTACAGATCCCGGTACTGAAGGAGCGGTTCGGCCAGGGGGTGAAAAGCGAACTCGTCTGGCTGGCGCGTCGCATCGCGATCAACCGTGAGCGCGCCGGTCTGCATTACCGGTCCGACAGCACCGCGGGAATGCACCTCGCGCTTGGGGTGATTCAGGGTTTGATGGGCTTCACCGAGCGAACAGAACCTTCGCGACGGCGTGTGCGAGCCGACGACGACGGATCCCGATAACCTGTTCCGAAACTTCGTGTACCCCTCTCAGCCGGTCTCCCTCAAGTGCGACGGCTTTACCAATTCGGCTAAGAACGGGCTCCTCGATCTGGCAATCGAAGAATGGAAGAAGTAACGGGTCGCCGCAGCCCCGGTCGAATCGTCGGCTTGAGAGCGCGCTGCCCCGCGGTCCGCGGCGCAGCGCTCCGTTCACCCTAGGGGACCTTTACGATCCTCAGGCCCAGGTTGTCGTCGCAAGCGACGACGTGCGTCAGGTTCAAAGGGGCAGCCGAGGTTGCGCAAGGTGCTCCGCCGAGCGGGTCGAGATTGGACCGATCGCCTGACCAGCTTGCGGACGCAAGCAATGCGTACGAGCCGGCCGGCGGATTCGGCCAACTGAAAGGCCCGAACGTTTTCTGACCGTGCGTTGCCTGCGCTTTCGGTACGTTCGCTGACTTGGAACCGAGCAACGTCCACTTGTTTCCGTCGCGAAACGCCGGCGGCTTCCCAGCAACCAGCGCCGCAACCCACACGTCCACTTTCACGCTTGTTGCGTCCTTCATCCGTTTGTTTTGGACCTTGACGTAAACGCCGTTGCCTTGCACCCAGATCGTGCTGGGCCTGGCGTGCCAAAGCTCGTCGCCCTGGGTATCCGGTAAAAAGTTGATCGGGGTGTACGTTCCGTCCTTCTGCCTGTCACGAAGGTCTTCGAGATATATCCCGTCCCTGTCGGTGTCATTCGGGCTTTCAAGGTCCTTACCGTATAAGCCCTGACGCTCGAACGCCCATTGCACGACTTTGTGCGCGCTCCCACCGGGGTACGTGACCCATCCGGCCGGCACTGCCGACGTTCCGAGATCCGCAGCCTGCATGGCAAACAGGAGATGCTCCGGGCTCTCGAGCGAGACGACATTCGCGGGTCCCGATATGCGGAGCGCCTGGAAGACGAGGTAAACGGCGTAGTTCGCCGCTGCCGTCCTTGCGGTTACGTCGGGAACGTGCTTTCCGCCCACGACTGCTTCGGTATCCCCGCCGATCGCGCGGTAGAGACGGAACAGGGTGGTCGACAGGATCTGCTCGGCCCAGTAGCCCCGCCGATCGGAGAGCGGCTCCGCGAAGAACTTTTCGTGCCGAAACAGCGAGCCGCGCCAGCTCCATCCACGCCTCGGATCGCGATCGTGTCGCCGAGGCTCCTCCACCCATGGGAACGTCGCGTGCCGCCAGTCCGCATGCGACGCGAGTTGCGAGGAGGGGTCACAAAGAATCGCAGCGATAGCGTCGCCCGCACTGTGTGCAAACGGAAACTCGAGCTCACCGGTTGCCGCCGCGAGCATCACGTGACAGAACTCGTGCCAACTCCAACGCGGGTCACTCGCGATTCCGAGCGGCGTGCGCGGCATCGTCGAAGGCCTCAGCTGGCTGTCTGCGGAGCAGTCGAGGTCGCCGAGCGCGAAACGGACCTCCAGACCGGCGGGCTCGTTCACGACAGGCTGAATGTTGCTTAGCTCCGGCCTTGGCATGAAGACGACCTGGGCGTTTATGGTCCTGCCATCGGTTGCGCCCGGTGTGATTCCTGCGCGGTAGCGGACGAGCAACGGGAGCGCTGCAGACCTGAAGTACTGGCGCGGCGGGAGCCCGTAGTTCACGAGCCGCTCGAAGAAATCACGCGCGCGCAAGTAGGCATTGATCGCGGCGAACTCGTTGCTGCGGACGTGCTCGTCGATCACCGTCTGCCCGTTCTTTATCGTAACGTCGAGTTCCTCCGGCTTATCCCGGTCATTCAGGGCGACGCGATCCACCAACGGCGATCGCGTCACCACGAATAGGGGGGCGCCGGTCGCATCATTCATCGCGAGCGTCACCTTGCCGCCGACCGGGACGAGCTCAGGAAACTGCCGCGTTTGCCGTTCCGGGTCCAGACGAGCCAGCTCCGGTTCGGCCGCAGACCCCGGTGCGCGCTCGGACCCTTGTTCGAGATCGGGTCGCGTTCGTATACCTCCGCGAAGACGTGCGCGCTCAGCGGGTGCTTGAGGATCGCCTCGAACTGGTAGTCGGGGTCGTTTTGTGGCCAATCCCAGATCCGGCCTCTCAGCGCAAGCGCGGCCCCTTCCGGCGGCGGAGGAGCCTCCGGCTTCCGCAGCGGCGTTGTTCTTGCTATGTAGTCAAAGTATGTCCTGGGCGGCTTTGCTCCGGACGACGGCTTGACAAACAGCTCTTGCGGGATGCGCACGCCCGCTTGCGCAATCTGCATCGCCTCCGCATCGAGCCCAAACTCGTGCAACGCATCTTTCGCGAAATTGTCCGTGATGCGCTCCCATTTGACGAGCCGTTGAAGGTCGGCGAAGACTCGGGCGGTAACGTCCTCATCCAGAGCCATGGGCACCGTGTTGAACAGTCCCGTGATCCGAACTCTTGCACGCCCGGATTCAAGCTTGTCCAGGTGCACGATGACGCTCAGTCCTTGTCCGCCGAGGAGCGGTATGTCCTGCTTGAATTCGTCCTTCTCGTCCAGAAAGAACCCCGCGAGGAGCAACGCCGTGCGATCGATACACACTTGCGGGTTGGCCGATCCCGCGTTTTCGTAACGATCCAGCCAGAGCACCCCGGGGGGCGTCCGGCGGTTCTTTTGCGGCTGGAGCGGAAACCACTTCAGACGGGGTGGTAAGAGCGTCTTACTCGGATCCAGGCCGGCGAGCCATTCGGGCCTGAGAAACGCATGCGTCTTGTTCACGGCCTCGACGTACTGGAAGGCAGCCCTTTGCAACTCCTTCAACTCCTCCTCGCTTAGATCCTTCGGATCCTTCCACTGGATATCCGGCGGAGGGTCGACATGCTCGGAGAGAAACGGATGCGCCGGATGCCGGACCATCGAGATCCTGTTGGTTCCGAGCTCGCACTTGATCCATACCCCCGGATCATCCGCGCTCCAGGTGGAGGGACCCGAAACTTGCGCCGCAACGCCCGGTTTGGAGCGGGAAGGCCTGGCCGGCTTGCGACGAGAAGGCTCCTTCCGTTTTGACGACGCTTGTCGCTTTGGCTCTTTCCGTTTCATCGGAATCTCCCGGCAGGGGACGCTCACGTGCGTCGGACCGGCACATCATAGAGCGCCCTCGGCGCTTGGGCACTAATCCGTTCTGCTGATCCGCCGATCGCCGTGTTACGCGACTTGCTCGGGGCGTCGTGCCGTGTTTTCGCCCCAGCCGTTTACGTGCCCCGTCCGCGGGCGAAGAGGTGCGTCTAACCCTCAAAAGGGGTCTCCGGCCGCTCCGATGGGGGCAACCACTAGGTTGCTTCGCCCTTTTTGCGGGGCTGGTTGCCGGGGCCAGCACGTGAATAAGTCACAGAACTCAGGTTACTACTCCCACTTTGAGCCCGGGCGGTCGATCTACGCTCGCACCAACCTAGCCGGAGTCTCCGGCCGCCAATAAGGAACCGGGGATAGCATGAGCGCATCAGCGATGGATGGCCGGAAACCGAAGAAAATCCTGGCGGTAGACGATCACCCGCTGATCCGCGAAGCGCTGGCGCGACTCGTCGCGGAGCTCGAACTCGGGACCGCGGTGCTCGAGGCCGATACCGTCGGGGCTGCACAGGACTGCCTAGCCTTGCATCCAGATATTGCACTGACCGTGCTCGACGTGGCATTGCCGGACTCTGCTGGCATTCAAGGCCTTGTGCGGCTCCTCAAATCGCGTCCAAACGTGCCGGTGCTCGTGTTCTCCGCGGAGGACGACCCTGGCAGCGCCCGTGCCGTGATCGACGCGGGTGCGATCGGTTTCGTCTCAAAGCGCTCTCCGACCCGGGTGCTGACCGAAGCGCTCCGCGTAGTGCTCCTCGGGGGCCCGCATGTTCCACCACGGGCGCTGCACGCGAACCGCCGCCGGAATCGCGAGCCCGACAAGGGGGGTGGCTCCACCCCGGACGCCCTCACTTTCGCGCCGCTCAAGTTGCCACGCCAGGTCGAGCGTGCTCGCCGTGCTCGTTCAGGGGACGCCGAAGTTGATCGGCCGAACCTTCAATCTTGCCCAAGGGACGGTCGCAACGCTCGCCGCGGCGATCTATCGGGCGCTCGGAGTGATAAACCGCACGCAAGCAGTGTGCGCGGTCAACCGCCGCGGCGGCGTCCTTCCCGGCGGCGACGACGCCTGCTGGCGCGTGATAGCGGCGGTAGCATAGACACGCGGTTCGCTGCTGCCGCGCTTAAACGGCGTAATCCGCCGCCACCCGCACCTCGAACCGCCCGACCCGCTCGATCTCCGCCGTGATCGTGTCGCCCGGCTTCACCGGCCCGACCCCTTCCGGCGTCCCCGAGAAGATGAGGTCCCCCGGGTAGAGCGTGTACATGCTGGTCGCGTACTCGATCAGCCGGTGCACGTTGTAGACCATCCGCGCGGTCGTGCTGTCCTGGCGCGTCTCGCCGTTCACCTTGAGCGATAGCCGCAGGTTATTCGGATCCGGCACCTCGTCCTTCGTCGTCAGCCACGGTCCGCACACCGCGTACGTGTCCACCGACTTCCGCCACGACGGCATCTCCGGGCCGCGGATCGTCATGTCGAGCCCGATCGCATAGCCGGCGACGAAGTCGAGCGCGTTCATCGAGCGTCGCCTTCCGGCACTCGCGCCCGATCACCACCGCGAGCTCGACCTCGTGGTCGTTCCGCCGCTCCGGCATGCGGAGGCGAATCGGCTCGCCCGGACCGATGAGTGCGCTCGTCGCCTTGAGGAACAGCCCCCAGTCGGTGATGTGGTCGAGCTTGCGTCCGCCGCCGAGCTTCGGGTCGGCCTTGGCCTCGTCGATGTGCTTCTGGTAATTGATTGGCGCGTTCACGATCTTGGTGGGATTGGCGACCGGCGACTTGAGCTTCACCTCGTCGAACTTGCGCCGCGGGGCCGCGGCCGCTAATGCGCGCGCCCGTTCGAGCACGCGCTCGAGATTCGCGATCAGCGGATCGCCGGGCGCGAGCGGCCAGCGCTGCTGCGGGATCACCTCGAGCGCGGGAGTGACGTCCAGGACCTCGTCGCCTTTCACCAGGCCGAGGCGGTCGTCGTCGTAGCGGCAGATTCTCATTCGGGTGCCTGCAACAGCACCGCGCCGTTCTCGACCTTCACCGGGTAGACCCGGATGTCGACTGTGCACGGCGCGCCGACCGCCTTGCCGGTCGCGATCTCGAACAGCCCCTGGTGCAGCGGGCACTCGATCTTCTCGCCGTCGATGAAGCCGTCGGCGAGGCTCGCCTGGCCGTGGGTACAGGTATCGTCGGTGGCGTAGATCTTCCCGCCGACGTTGTAGAGGCACACCGGCTCGTCGCCGAGGAAGGTGCGGAACGTGCCGTCTTCCGGCACTTCGTCGGCTTTGGCGACTTCAACCCAGGTGGTCATGGCCCGGGATGGTAGGCCGCGCCCGTTGCTTGATCAAATCAGCGCGCTTTCCCGTGCAGCGCCCAGTGCGCCGGCCATGTGGTCCCGTCACGCTTGCCGAATCCGGCGGCGGTCGCCTGCTCGAAGCACTCGAGCGCCTGCGCCGTCACCGGCATGCCGACGCCGAGCGCTTCGCCCGCGGCGACCATCGTCCGCAGGTCCTTGCGGATCGAGTCGACATCGAAACCCACCGGACCGGTGTCCTTGCCTTCGAGCGCCAGCGCGACGACCGAGCCGCGGAGCTTCAGCACATTCGGCCCGCCGGAGGTGTCGGCGAAGATGTCTATCACCCGCTTCGGATCGAGCCCGAGCGGCTGCACCAGGGCAAGCGCCTCGCCGAACGCCTGCCAGAACACGAGGAGAGGCAGGTTGATCGCGAGTTTCATGCGAGCGCCGGCGCCGACCGGACCGACGTGCTCGATGCGACGGCACATCTCGCCCAGCAACGGCTTCGCGCGCGCGAAATCGGCGGCGGTGGCGCCCACGAACCCGAAGAGCCTGCCGTCACGGGCCGGACCGGTCGTTCCGCCCACCGGACATTCGACCATCGCCGCGTCCTTCGCACGCACCTTCTCCGCGAGCGCCTGCTCGGTTTCGGGCCGCACCGTGCTCATCTCGATGAACACCTTCCCCTTCACGTCGCCGGAGAGCAGTCCGGAGGCCCCGTGGTAGGTCGCGTCGATCGCACCGGCGTCGGTGAGGATCGTGATGATCGCCTCCGACGCAGCGGCGAGCGCCGTCGGCGACTCCGCGGCCTTCGCGCCGACGGCGACGAGCGGCGCAGTCTTCGCCGGCGTGCGGTTCCAAACGGTGACCGTGTGCCCCTGTCCGAGCAAGCGACCGGCGATGGCCGCACCCATGCGGCCGGTCCCGGCGATTCCGACGTTCACGAGACTCTCCTTTGTCCGTAGCGAGCGGCGAATGCTAGCGCAAGCGAGAGACCATTCGTCGCCGTCATGCCGTCCATGCCGAAAAGGCATCGGCCGCGCGCTGCGCGGACTGCGCTACACTCGGCGCCAGCCCGGCAGAAAGCAGCGCACGACAACGACTCGGGTGGCGGAGGAGGCGAGGATGGGCGAACCGCGGAGCGAGATCCGCGACGGGATGCGCATCGAGTGGGACGTCCCGATCGCGATGGACGACGGCCTCGTTCTCCGTGCGGACGTGTTTCGACCGCCCGCCGAGGGGCGCCAACCGGTCATCCTCACCTACGGGCCCTACGCCAAGGGCCTCGCGTTCCAGGACGGCTATCCGAGCGCGTGGCAGCGGATGGCGGCCGAGCACCCCGACGTCCCGCACGGCTCGTCGAACAAGTACCAGAACTGGGAGGTCGTCGACCCGGAGAAGTGGGTGCCCGACGGCTACGCCTGCGTGCGGGTCGACTCGCGCGGCGCCGGCCGCTCGCCCGGCTTCGTCGATCATTTCTCGCCGCGCGAGACGAAAGACTTCTACGACTGCATCGAGTGGGCGGGCGTCCAGCCCTGGTCGAACGGCAAGGTCGGCCTGAACGGCATCTCCTACTACGGCATCAACCAGTGGCACGTCGCCTCGCTCCAGCCGCCCCATCTCGCGGCGATGTGCGTATGGGAGGGCGCCGCCGACTGGTACCGCGACATGACCCACCACGGCGGCATTCTCTGCACGTTCTCGGCCAACTGGTACGACATGCAGGTGAAGACGGTGCAGCACGGTCTCGGGCTGCGCGGCCCGCGGAGCCGCGTCACCGGCGAGCTGGTGTGCGGCGACGAGACCCTGTCGGAGAAGCAGCTCTACGCCAACCGCTCCGACTTCGGCGACGAGATCCTCGCCCATCCGCTCGACGACGAGTATCACAAGGCCCGCTCGCCGGTCTGGGAGAAGGTCACCGCGCCGCTCCTCACCGCCGCGAACTGGGGCGGGCAGGGACTGCATCCGCGCGGCAACTTCGAGGGCTTCGTGCGTGCCGCATCGAAGGAGAAGTGGCTCGAGGCGCATGGCATCGAGCACTGGACGCACTTCTACACCGACTACGGGCGAGGGCTGCAGAAGCGTTTCTTCGACTGCTTCCTCAAGGGCGAGAAGAACGCGTGGGACAAACAGCCGCGCGTCCAGCTGCAGGTCCGCCACCCCGACAGGTTCGTCGAGCGCCACGAAAGCGAGTGGCCGATCGCGCGCACGCAGTGGACGAAGTTCCACCTCGACCCGGCGGACCAGAGCTTGCGCCGCGAGGTGCCACGGTCCGCGGCGAGCCTCGCGTTCGACGCGCTCGGCGACGGACTGACGTTCGTCTCGTCGCCGTTCGAACGCGAAACCGAGATCACCGGGCCGCTCGCGGCGCGGCTCTCCGTCTCGTCGACGACGCACGACGCCGATCTTTTCCTCGTCTTTCGCGTCTTCACGCCGGACCTGCGCGAGGTGACCTTCATGGGCGCGATCGACCCGCACACGCCGATCGCGCAGGGCTGGCTGCGCGCGTCGCACCGCAAGCTCGATCCGAAGCTCTCGACCGAGTACCGGCCGTTCCACATCCACGACGAGGTGCAGCCGCTCATACCCGGCGAGCCGGTCGCGCTCGACGTCGAGCTGTGGCCGACGTCGATCGTGGTGCCCT
Source organism: uncultured beta proteobacterium (assembly GCA_963744255.1). Taxonomy (GTDB): domain Bacteria; phylum Pseudomonadota; class Gammaproteobacteria; order Burkholderiales; family SG8-39; genus DATEDA01. The sequence continues at coordinate 2,001 of CAVUSZ010000048.1, read as the reverse complement.
CCGGGCATCGCATCGCGCTCAGCGTCCGCGGCCGCGACTACGAATGGCAGAAGTCGACCGGTGCGCGCCTCTCGAACTTCAAGAACGAGCTGCGTGGCTGCGGTCCGTTCCTGCACGACGATCCGCGCGACCGGCCCGCCGCCGTGTTCGGCGGCCGGACCACGCTGCACGTCGGACCCGACCGGCCGGCCTACGTGCTGGTGCCGATCATCCCGGCGAAGTGAGGGCAACAATGAAGCTCTACGGTTTCTGGCGCTCGCTCGCGAGCTTCCGCGTGCGCATCGCGCTCAACCTGAAAGGCATCGCGTTCGAGGAGTCGTCGGTGGATCTGCTCGCCGGCCAGCAGTTCGCGGACGGCTACCGCGGCGTGAACCCGCAGGCGGTCGTCCCCGCGCTGCTCGACGGCGGCGGGTCGCCGCTGTTCCAGTCCCTCGCGATCCTCGAATACCTCGACGAGACGCATCCGGCGACGCCGCTGCTGCCGCGGGAGCCGCGCGCCCGGGCTCGCGTGCGCGGCCTGGCGATGATCACCGCGTGCGATGTGCACCCGCTTATCGTGCCCCGCGTGCGCAACTACCTCGGCAACGAGCTGAAGCTGGACGAGCCGCAGCGGCTCAAGTGGATCCGGCACTGGTTCAACGAGGGCTCGCGCGCGATCGAGACGCATCTCGCGGGCGATGGGGAGTCCGGGCGGTTCTGCCACCGGGACGAGGTCACGCTCGCCGACGTCTGCGTCGTGTCGCATGCGGTCGGCGCGAAACTGTTCGACTGCGACCCCGCGCCGTTCCCGACACTGCATCGGATCGTCGACGACTGCCTCAGGATCGATGCGTTCGCCCGCGCGCATCCGCTCAAGCAGCCAGGCGCGCAGCAGAAGCACTGAAGGCCCGAGGACAGCGTGTCGGTCCATGCGCACCACCCTGGTCACGCTCCCGACCGACACGACGCCGCTCGACGGCGCCTTCCACGAGCCGGAAAGCGGCGCAGCCGCGAACGCCGCGCTGCTGCTCCACGGCAACACGATGAACTTCTACGTCGGCGCGCCGCGGTTCCTGCCGCCGGCGCTGACGCGCCTCGAGCTCGCCTGCCTGGCATTCAACCGCCGCGGCCACGACATCCTCGGCATCCGCGACAGCCGGGCGGCGGAAGGCGCTGCGTTCCAGCTCACGCGCGAGGCGATCGTCGACAACCGGGTCGCGCACGCGTGGCTCGCCGCGCGCGGCTTCCCGCGCCCGGTGGTGATCGGGCACTCGAACGGCGGAATGCTCGCCGTGCGCCACGTCGCGGATCATCCGGAGACTGCGGCGCTGGTGCTGCTTTCGGCGCATTGCGGCGGCCGGGAGCTCGTCCCGCGCGCGAGCCGCGCCGGGCTCCTGGCCGGCGACCGCCTGGAGGAGATCACCGCCAAGGCGCGTGCGCTCGTCGCGGCGGGGCGCGGGCGCGAGCTCATGCTGCTGCCCGGCTGGTGGTACGTCGCGAGCGCCGAGAGCTTCCTCGACCTCCTGACCGAGCTGCCGGACATCCTCGAGCTCGCGCCGCGGATCGCCTGCCCGGTGCTGTTCCTGCGCGGCGACCAGGAACCCGAGGAGATCTATCCGGCGGAGACGTTCGCGCGCCGCGCCGGCGGTCCGTGCACGGTCGCGACCGTGCCGGACTGCGACCATTTCTACGTCGGCCGCGAGGACGCGGTCGCGACGATCGTCTCGTCATGGCTCGAGCGGACGCTCCGGCCGACATGTCCATAACGACCGAAGGAGGAGACCACCATGAGCATCAGCCGTCGTAGGTTCCTGCAAGGGGTAGGCGCGGGCGTCGCCGCGCTCAACGCACCCTGGGCAGCCGCGCAGAGCGACGCGATCCGCGTCGGCCTGCTCACCGTCAAGACCGGGCCGCTCGCGTCGGGCGGGCTCGACATGGAGCGCGCGCTCGTCATGTACCTGCGCGAGCGCAATAACACGCTCGCCGGCCGCAAGGTCGTGCTCAGCGTTGCCGACACCGGAG